>NZ_DAMDFR010000076.1:0-21057 GCF_032103445.1 Stenotrophomonas sp. | reverse complement strand
CCGCATCCATGCGGCTCACGCCCCCTCCAGCCCACCCCGACCCGCCATCGACAGAAAGTCGGTGGCCATCGAAGATCAAAAGCACAGCGCGGTTACGCAATCTGGATTTCGCGGAATGCATGGAACCGGTAGCGTCGGTCGAAAGACGACGGCCGTGAAATGCCCAACATCCGGTAACGCATGACCCCGGAACGGAGGTGCCGTTGATGTTGCTGTGGCATTTTCCATGGCCCCCGACACGTAGACCAGCAGCCGAGGGCTGTTCGCACGCATCCAACAATAGCCGGGCGAGCCCGGCTCTACGGGAAGCCTGCTTAACGTCCGTTGATCACGAAGTCCGCGATGATGCCGGTGGCGATGGCGACCAGCAGCAGGTTGCCGCGGTCGTCGCGGATCCAGTGGTGGCCGTACGGGGGACGGCGCACGGAGTAACGGCTGTAATCGTTCACCACGTACACCGGGCCGCCGTAGTAGTCGCGGTAACGGTGACCGCGCTGCCAGCCGTAGCCGTACACCGGGCGCGGGGCCGGGCGGTAGACCACGCGCGGCGGCGGAGCCGGACGGTAGTAGCCGTGGTTGTAGTAACGACGGTCGTGACGGGCCTCGCGACGGTCATCGCGCCATTCGCGACGATCATCCCGCCACTCGCGGCGGTCGTCCCGCCATTCCCGGCGGTCATCACGGTGCTCGCGACGGTCATGGGCGGCGGTCGTGACGGTGATCATCGGCAAATGCCGGGGCGACGGTTCCCACTGCCAGCAGCGCGGCAACGGTACCGACCACAATTCGATTCATGCGCATGGCGTTTCTCGCTGGGTGGGAAGTGACGGTTTCCATCATGCGGACGGCGTCTGAACGGTTTCCGGCTGGAAACGGTTTCCATTCAAGGGCGTTTGACGGCCCATTCAGGCAGCGGCAAGCCCCACCGGCCGGGCTGTCCGGCGGTTGTCACCGCTTCCGGCTATAATTGGCGACATCCCATTCCCACTGCGACTGTTCCTGACGGAACGGGCGCAGGATTGCGCCCTCGGAGAGCCCATGTCCTCGCAATACATCTACACCATGAACCGCGTCAGCAAGGTGGTCCCGCCCAAGCGGCAGATCATCAAGGACATCTCGCTGTCGTTCTTCCCGGGGGCCAAGATCGGCCTGCTGGGCCTGAACGGTGCCGGCAAGTCCACGGTGCTGAAGATCATGGCCGGCGTGGACACCGATTTCGAGGGCGAAGCCCGTCCCCAGGCCGGCATCAAGGTCGGCTACCTGGCCCAGGAACCGGAGCTGGACCCGACCAAGACCGTGCGTGAAGCCGTCGAGGAAGGTGTCGGCGAAGTGCTGCAGGCCCAGGCCGCGCTGGACGCGGTGTACCTGGCCTATGCCGAGGAAGGCGCCGATTTCGACGCCTTGGCCAAGGAGCAGGAGCGTCTGGAAGCCATTCTGGCCGCCGGCGACGCGCACACCCTGGAAAACCAGCTGGACGTGGCCGCCGACGCGCTGCGCCTGCCGCCGTGGGACGCCGTGATCGGCAAGCTGTCCGGTGGTGAAAAGCGCCGCGTGGCGCTGTGCCGCCTGCTGCTGCAGAAGCCGGACATGCTGCTGCTCGACGAACCGACCAACCACCTCGACGCCGAGTCGGTGGAATGGCTGGAACAGTTCCTGGCCCGCTACACCGGCACCGTCGTGGCGGTGACCCATGATCGCTACTTCCTGGACAACGCTGCCGAGTGGATCCTGGAACTGGACCGCGGCCGCGGCATTCCGTGGAAGGGCAACTACACCGAATGGCTGATGCAGAAGGACGAGCGCCTGAAGCAGGAAGACAACCAGGAAAAGGCCCGCCAGAAGGCAATCCAGAAGGAACTGGAGTGGTCGCGCCAGAACGCCAAGGGTGGCCGCACCAAGGGCAAGGCCCGTCTGGCCCGCCTGGAAGAGCTGCAGTCGGTGGACTACCAGAAGCGCAACGAAACCAATGAAATCTTCATCCCGCCGGGCGAGCGCCTGGGCAACTCGGTGATGGAGTTCAAGAACGTGTCGAAGAAGTTCGGCGACCGCCTGCTGTTCGACGACCTGAGCTTCCTGGTTCCGGCCGGCGCGATCGTGGGCATCATCGGCCCGAACGGTGCGGGTAAGTCGACCCTGTTCAAGATGATCACGGGCCAGGAAAAGCCGGATTCGGGCGAGATCGTGGTGGGTCCGACGGTGAAGCTGTCGTACGTCGACCAGAGCCGCGATGCGCTGGAAGGCAACCACAACGTGTTCCAGGAAATCGCAGGTGGCCTGGACATCCTGAACATCAACGGCATCGAGATCCAGTCGCGCGCCTACATCGGCCGCTTCAACTTCAAGGGCCAGGACCAGCAGAAGATGGTCGGTTCGCTGTCCGGTGGCGAGCGCGGTCGTCTGCACATGGCCAAGACCCTGCTGCAGGGTGGCAACGTGCTGCTGCTCGACGAACCGTCGAACGACCTGGACATCGAAACCCTGCGTGCGCTGGAAGATGCGCTGCTGGAGTTCCCGGGCAACACCTTCGTCATCTCGCATGACCGCTGGTTCCTGGATCGCATCGCGACCCACATCCTGGCGTTCGAAGGCGATTCGCACGTGGAGTTCTTCCAGGGCAACTACCGCGAGTACGAAGAAGACAAGCGCCGCCGCATGGGCGACGACGCCGCCCCGAAGCGCCTGCGCTTCAAGGCACTGAAGTAATCAGCTACCGGCCGCGCACTGCGCGGCCGGTTTGTTTCACGCTTCGATTGTTTTCGCGCGAAGAGCGGCGTTTCAATCTCTACGTGCGGGAGGGGGCCGGATGCCCTCGCTCCGGGACACGCCGCAAGTACGTCCATGTAGGCTACTCCACGGCATCCATGCCGTGGAGTGTCCCTCCGGAGGACATCCGGCCCCCTCCCCGATGGATTTCGGAACGCGGATGGCAACGGCGGCGTCCCTCCGAACAGATCCGCGATACCTGGACCCGACCATGAACCTGCTTGAACGCACCTTCCAACTGCAGCAGCACGGCACCAGCGTGCGGACCGAATTGTTGGCTGGGCTGACGACCTTCCTGACGATGTCGTACATCGTGTTCGTCAATCCGGACATTCTGGCGACCACCGGCATGGACCCGGGGGCGGTGTTTGTGGCCACGTGTCTGGCTGCGGCGCTGGGGTCGGTGGTGATGGCGTTTGCGGCCAACTTCCCGGTTGGCATGGCACCGGGCATGGGTTTGAATGCGTTCTTTGCGTTCACCGTGGTGGGTGCCGCCGGGCTGCCGTGGCAGCAGGCATTGGGCGCGGTGTTCATCAGTGGGCTGGTGTTCCTCGCGTTGTCGCTGACCGGCGTGCGGGCGTGGCTGGTGGCGGGCATTCCTGCTTCGCTGCGGGCTGCCATCGTTGCCGGTATCGGCCTGTTCCTGGCCATCATTGCCCTGCAGAAGTCCGGCGTCATCGTCGCCAATGCCGATACCCTGGTGACGCTGGGGCCGCTCAATACTGCCCCGCCGCTGCTGGCGCTGGCGGGTTTCCTGCTGATTGCCATTCTGGAAGCACGCAAGGTGCGTGGTGCCATCCTGATCGGCATTCTGGCCGTCACCGCGGCCGCCTGGGCGCTGGGGGATGTGCAGTACCACGGGCTGGTGTCGCTGCCGCCCAGTCTTGCCCCCACCTTCCTGCAGCTCGATCTTCCCGGCCTGCTGCACCACGATGGCGGCGCGCCGCTGGCCGTGCTGCTGCAGGTGGTGCTGGTGTTCGTGCTGGTGGAAGTGTTCGATGCCACTGGCACCTTGTATGGCGTGGTCGGGCGTGCCGGCCTGCTGAAACTGCCTGGTGCGCAGAAACGCTTCGGTCGTGCCCTGCTCGCCGACAGCACCGCGATTGTGGCCGGCTCGATGCTGGGCACCAGCAGCACCACCGCGTTTGCGGAAAGCGCCTCAGGCGTGCAGGCCGGTGGCCGTACGGGGCTGACCGCGCTGGTGGTGGCGGCGCTGTTCCTGGCCGCGCTGCTGTTCTCGCCGCTGGCGGCGATGGTGCCCGGCTATGCCACCGCCCCTGCCCTGCTGTTCGTGGCCGGGTTGATGCTGCGTGAGCTGGTGGATGTGGACTGGGGCGATTTGACCGAATCGGTGCCGGCGGCGCTGTGTGCGTTGGCGATGCCGTTTACCTATTCGATCGCGAATGGGTTGGCATTTGGCTTCATCGCCTATGCGGTGTTGAAGGCGGGTACCGGGCGCTGGCGCGATGTGCATCCGGCGGTGTGGCTGGTGGCGGGGTTGTTTGTGGTCCGGTACGCGTTGGAGTGACGTAGAGCCGGGCTTGCCCGGCTGCGCGCGGCAATGCATCGCCATGTAGAGCCGGGCTTGCCCGGCTGCGCGTGGTGCTGATCGAAGAGCAGCCGGGCAAGCCCGGCTCTACGTGGGGTCGTCGAGGTCGGTAGCGCCGGCCGTCATTCGGCCGGCAATTCGAACACCTGGCGCAGATAGGCCAGATACCCCGGGTCATCGCACATGCTCTTGCCCGGCGAATCGCTCAACTTGGCCACCGGCTGGCCGTTGCAGCGGACCATCTTGATCACGATGTTCAGCGGCGTCGGCCCGAGGTCGTTGGTCAGGTGCGTGCCGACCCCGAAGGCGACCTGGCAGCGGCCGCGGAAGTAGTCGAAAAGGCGCATCACTTTTTCAATGTTCAACCCGTCGCTGAACACCAGCACCTTGCTGCGCGGGTCCACGCGGCGCTGCTGGAAGTGTTCCAGCATGCGGTCGCCCCAGGCGAACGGGTCGCCCGAGTCGTGGCGCACGCCGTCGAACAGCTTGCAGAAATACATGTCGAAGTCGCGCAGGAATGCGTCCAGCCCGACCACGTCGGACAACGCGATACCGAGGTCGCCGCGATACTCGCGCGCCCACGATTCCAGCGCCGCCACCTGCGAGTCGCGCAGGCGCGGGCCCAGTGCCTGGAACGCCTGCAGGTACTCGTGCGCCATGGTGCCGTGCGGGGTCATCCCGTAAAGCCGGGCGAAGTGCACATTGCTGGTACCGACGAACTGCGAGCCCAGCGCGTCGCGCAGCTGCGGCAGCATGCGTGCATGCCAGTCGCGCGAGTAGCGGCGGCGGCTGCCGTAATCGGCAATCCGGCACAGCTCGAAGCCCGGGGTATCGCGCAGCAGCGCGGTCTTGGCCTGCAGGCGGCGCTCGCCTTCGGCGTAGTCCGGTGTGCTGGTGTTGCGGAACCAGACCTCGTTGATGATCGCCAGCAGCGGCACTTCAAACAGAATGGTGTGCAGCCACGGACCGGTGATGTCCAGCTCGGTCTCACCCGGTACCGTGGCCGACGGGCGCAGGTCGATGTACTTGCGGTCCAGATGGAACAGCCCCAGGAAGTCGGCGAAGTCCGGCTTCACGAAGCGCAGCCCGCGCATGTAGTCGAGCTCTTCATCGGTGAAGCGAAGCGTGCACAGGTGATCGATCTCAGCGTTGATCTGGTCGATGTACGCGGCCAGGTCAATGCCCGGTGTGCGGCACTTGAACCGGTACTGCACCTGCGCGCCGGGGTACTGATGCAGCACCGCCTGCATCATGGTGAACTTGTACAGGTCGGTGTCGAGCAGGGATTGGATGATCATGCCCGGATTATGCGCCTGCCGAGCTGTACCGACCAACGGTGGGCCGCGTACCCGCCAGGGGCGGGTACCTACCGGGCAATGATGCGGGGGATCTGCACGAGCGCATGCGCCCAGATCGCGCCCCATACGGCCAGCTGCACCGGCAGGCTGCGCTGCCGGGCTTCGAATTTGCGGAAGTAGCGCCAGAGGCCACGGTGCTTGTGCCACTCCACGAAGAACGGCCGCGAACGGCTGGACACGCCGCGTACGTGGGTGACGCGCAGGTCGTTGGCAATGGCCACCACCGCGCCGGCCTCGCGCGCACGCCGGCACAGGTCGAGGTCTTCGGCATGCAGGCGGTAGCCGGCGTCCCAGCCGCCCATACGGTCGAACAGCGCGCGCGGCATCAGCAGCAGCGCTCCGGACAGCGCCGGCACCCGCTGCAGCGTCTGCGCCGGGTCCACCGGCAGCGCCAGCTTCGCGCCCTGCCCCGGGTTGCGCAGCATGGCGGCGAAATCCGGGTCACGACGGCGCACGGCGGCGTCCGGCACACCGGCTTCGTCCACCTGCTCGACCCCCAGCAGGCAGTCGCCGAGGGCTTCGCCACGCTGACACAGCTGGGCCAGCGTATCCGCGTCCACCATCAGGTCCGGGTTGATGAAGGCCAGCCACGGCGCGCGGCTGTCGGCCACGCCCTGGTTGTTGGCGGCAGCAAACCCGGGGTTGTCCGGATTGGCGATGAAATGCAGTCGTTGATCCGCACTGGCGTGGCGCTGCACGATCTCCAGCGTGCCATCGTCGGAATTGTTGTCCACCACTCGGATCTCGGCGATGTCCTGGGCGGCGCGCAGCCGGGTCAGGCAGGCATCCAGGGTGCTGGCGCTCTGGTAGCTGACAATGATGGCGGCAATGCGGGCATTCAAACGGGTCACTCCAGATCAGGCGTGGCGGGCGCAGCAAACAGGTCGCCCTGCGAACGCGGCATTATCGCCTGTTGGTGCAGCTGCTGCAGCGCGTCGCGGGTGGCACGCAGCGGATCGGCCATCAGGAATCCGGCCAACCGTGGCTGCCACGCCGGCCAACGGGTGCCCAGTGCTTCCATGTCGCCGTCCTGGGCGGTCGATTCGCCATCGCGCGCGACATAGGCGTTTTCGCACAGCGCATTGCGCCAGCCCAATCCGGCCATGCGCAGGCTCAGGTCGATCAGCGCGGCACTCCACGAGGCGTAGCTGTGCATGTCCAGCCCGCCGGCCTTGCGCCGGGCGTTGGCCCGCAGCAGCACCGCATGGGTCACCGCCGAGGGCAGTTCCGGATGCAGGCTGGGCAGTGCCGCACACGCCTGCGCGATGGCATCCAGGTGCTCCGGCACCGGGCTGATCTCGCCCAGACGCGGCCACGCGGCAGTTTCGCCGGCGTTGCACCACGGCGTGGCCGAGCCGATCGAGGCATCGCGGGCGAAACACGCATCCAGCTGCTGCAGCCAGCCCGGGGCCGGCACCGCATCCGGAGCCAGCACTACCACGTCGGTGCCGTCGCAGGCACGCAGCATCTCGTCCAGATGCGCCACTTCGCCGATGGCGCGGGCACGACGGGTGTACTCGGCCTGCAGCGGGGTATGCGCCAGCCAGTGTTCGATCACCGCCTGCGCGCGGGGCCCGGCCTGGCCGTCGTCGGCCAGCCAGATCGCCGTGCCGGCCGGGGTGCCGGCGTCCAGTGCGCCCAGGCACCGGTCCAGCGCGGTGTCATCCACGCCCATCGGCAGCAACACGACTGTCCCCATCCGTCCCCCAACGCGCGGCATCTGCCCGCAGGGTAACAGCCCGGCTGCGAAGACGGCAGCCGGTTGGGCCGCTTAGTTGGTCACCTTGCGGGTCGGGAACGGCTCCATCGCGCGGAAGCGGTTGCTGTACTCATCGGTCAGGTTGCGCGATTCCTGCGCGTTACGCACGATGGTCGGGGTGAGCAGCACGATCACTTCCGAACGCCCGCTGTTCTGGGTCTTCCTGCCGAACAGCGCACCCAGCACCGGAATTTTGCTCAGGCCTGGCACACCGTTGGAGCCGTCTTCATCCTGATTGGTGATCAACCCGGCCAGCATGATGGTGTCGCCGCTCTGCACCGCCGCCTCAGTGGAAATCTTGCGCGTGTTGATCGGCGGATTGCAGGTGCTGCGGGTCGGATCGCAGCCCGCCGGAACCGCACCAGCGGAGCTGACTTCCTGCACGATGTCGAGGAACACCACGCCGTCGCGGGTGATTCGCGGACGCACCTTCAGGATCACACCGGTGTCCAGGTACTGCACCTGGCTGTAGGTGTTGTCGCTCCCCACACCCGTGTTCACCGACACCGAGTTGATCGGAATCTGCGTGCCCACGTTCAAGGTGGCCTCGGCGTTGTTGCGCACGAAGATCGACGGGGTCTGCAGCAGACGCAGGTTGGTCACCTTGTCCAGCGCGGTGACCACGGCAGCGGCGTTCTTGCCGAGGAAGGTCCAGCCCAGGCCATTCTCGCCGACAGCACCGGAGATGCTGCCCCAGATGGAACGGCCCAGCGCACTGGGCAGGTCGATGCCGCTTTCGGTCTTGCCGGTGGTCACCGCCTGCTCGAAGAACCAGTTCACGCCGTAGCTGAGGTCACCGGTCAGGGCGACTTCGGCCACCTGCGCTTCGATATGCACCTGCATCGGCATCACGTCGAGCTTCTCGATCACCTCGCGGATCGAGCGCCACGCCTGCGGAGTGGAACGTACCAGCAGGGTATTGGTTTCTTCCACCGCGGATACGCCGACGCTGTCGCCCTGCACCTCCAGGTTGAAGCTGGCGTTGCCGGACTGGCGCTGCGGCAGGTTCATGGTGCCATCGCCGAGGCCGCCGGTGCGGCTGGTGCCGCTGCTGCCCAGCTGGGTGTTGTTGAGGCTGTCAGCGCTGGTGCCGTCACGGCTGCTCAGTTCCTGCGCGATGGCACCCGGTGCCAGCGAACTGCCGCCGCTGCGGCCACCGCGGCCATTTTCGCTGGCGAAGGCTTCGGCCAGACGCTCGGCCAGGTCCTTGGCCTTGATGTAGCGCAGTTCGTAGGAGAACAGTCGGGCGCTGCCACCGGCGGTGTCGATGCGCTCCAGCCACTGCTGGATCTGGTCCAGGTAGCGCGCCTGCGGGGTGATCACCAGCACTGCATTGGCATTTTCCAGCGGCAGGAAGCGGAACATGCCGGCGCTGGGGGTTTTGCTTTCTTCGCCGAATACTTTCTCGAGGTCGGCAGCGACCTGCTCGGCCTTGCCGGTCTGGATCGGGAACACGCCTACCGACATGCCCGACAGCCAGTCCACGTCGAAGATCTCAACCGTGCGCAGGTAGTTTTCCAGTTCCGCGCGGGTGCCGCCCAGGGTGATCACGTTGCGGCCGCTGTCGACATTGACGATGGCGTTCGGCCGCGCGTACGGCTCCAGCACCTTCTTCATTTCCGTCGCGGAGATGTACTGCAGCGGCACCACGCGCACCTCGAAGCCGCGCGCATTGGCCGGCGGTGCGGTACTCGGTGCCACGGTGCCGGCCAGGGCCTGGTCAGCGGCGACGATGTTGTAGCGACCGCCGCTGTAGACCATGCGGGCATTGTTCCAACCCAGCACCATTTCCAGCAGGTTCAAGGCCTGGGCCGACGACACCGGCTTGGGCGTGGCCAGGGTGACGGTGCCCTGCACGCCCGGTGCGATGACGTAGTTCTGGCCCAGCATGTCGCCCAGGATCGCCTTGACCACCGCATGCACCGACTCGCCCTCAAAGTTGAAGGTGGCGGTACCGGTGCTTGCCTGCGACAACGACGGCGACGGGGCCGACGCCGCACTACGGTTGATCATGGTGCCGGTGCCGCGACGGATGACCGCCTGGGGGCTGCCTTCGCTGCCCAGCGCCTGGGTCTCCACGCCGTCATGCGAGCCGTCTCCGGCCACCACCTGGTGGCTGCCGTCGAGCACGGCATCGCGGCGCACTTCGGGTGCCGGCACAGTAGCGCAGCCCACCAGCAGGGCGGCCGCGAAAGAAAGGGGAAATAGGCGCAAGGTCATGCGTTCACTCTAAGGGTTTTGACCGGAGCCGCCCGCGGGCGGTCGCTGTGACTGTTGCTGTTGCTGCTGCAGTTGCTGGCGGCGGGCCTGGATGCGCGCGCGGATGGCCTGCATCTGCGCTTCGCTCGGGCCCTGCGCGGCCGGGTTGCCGGCATTCTGGGCCGGCGCGGGTGCCGGTGCAGGCACCGGTGCGCCCGGCCGTACCGGCGGCGCGGGATGGGACGGCGGCGGCACCATCGTTCCCGGCGCGACCGGCCTCTGTCCTGACGACGGCGAGGCTGCAGTGCTGCCAAGCACGGTCGGGGGCTCCCCGCCCTGGCCGCTGAAGGTCACCAGCTCCAGCGTCTGCGTGCCGCTGGGACCGGTGACAGTGGCACTGCGCGGCTCCAGCGCCACCAGCTGCCAGCCGTTGACGGCTTCGCCGTTCAGACGCAGGCGCAGCGACAGCTTCTGGTCGGTGGTCAGGATGGCCATGCCGAACTCCGACGTCAGCAGCACGCCGGTCAGGGTGACCGCACTGGACGTGGCCCCCGCTTCGCTGCCGCCCAGCAGGTACGGACGCGGCTTGCGGTCTTCGGCGAACAGCGGGCGCTCACTGATGCCCGCATACGCCTGCGGCGAGGTGATCCGGTCAGGGGCCGCCGGTGCGAGCACCGGCAGACGCGGCGCGGACTGCGCATCCGCGTCGGGCGGCGCAATGCGTCCGCCCAGGCCGAACAGCGTGGCGATCCAGATCGCGCCGGCCCACAGGGCCACGCCGCCCAGCCACCAGCTGCGCAGGGATGCCCACTCAATTTTCATGCGGGGCCTCCTGTACCGGTTCGCTTGCCGCGGTATCTGCAGCGGCAGGATCAGTGGGTGCGCCCATCGCAGCACCGGGACCATCGGCGGTGGGCTGCAGGCCAGAGGGCTCCAGGCCGCTCGGTTCGGGTTCGGGTGCAGGCACCGGCGGCGAAACCGGGGCGGCCGCTGCGACATCCGGGGTCAGCCCCGGCTGCAGATAGCCGACCAGTTCGAAAGCGACATCCAGCCCCAGCCCGCTTTCATTCGGCGACTGCTGGAAGCGCTGCGCGAGCAGATTGAGGTTGCCCACGAACAGCCGTGGGCTGCCGGTTTCCAGGGTGTGCAGCACCGCGGCCATTTCCGGCACGCCGCAGCGCAGCCGCACCTGCAACGCCACCCGTGGGAATGCGGCGTCGGGGCTGTTGTCGGTCAGCGGCGAGCGGTTGCTGATGGTGCAGCTGCGGTTGCCGGGGCTCGCCGAGGCCACCGCATCCTGCAGCCGCGAGGACAGCGCAGCAGCGGCCGATTCAGCGGTAGCTTCGCGCAGGAAACCAGGGCGGCCGGCCAGCGCGGCCTGCACCTGCTGCAGGCGTTTGTTCACCGCATCGCGCTGCTGCAGCTGCGCATCGACGCGAAGCTGCCGTTCCTGCACTTCGCTGATGCTTTGATTGATGTCGAGCAGCGGGCGGGTGAACCACGGGTGCACCAGCAACAGGTAGGCAAGCACGAGCGCTACCAGCAGCAGGCCCAGTGCCAGCCAGCGGTCACGGCGTGTCGGCGGCATTGCCATCGGCAACCTCCGAGGCAGGGGCCGCCGCCGGCGCAGCGGGGGTGGCACCGGGAAGCGGCTGCAGTTCCGCGGTCAGGGTGAAGCGGTCGCGACCACCGGCACCGCCGTCAGCCTGCAGCACCCCGGTCAGATTGACCTTGGTCCACAGGGGCGAGGCCTGCAGCAGCGGGACCAGCTGCGACGCTTCGCGGCTGAGGCCGATCAGCTGCAGGGTCCGGCCTTCCACCGACAGCTTTTCCAGATAGGTGCCGTCGGGCAGCAGACGGGTCAGCTCGTTCCATACTTCCAGCGTGCTGGCCTGCGCAGTGCGCTTTTCTTCCAGGAACGCCGCGCCATCCACCAGCCGCTGCAGGTGCTCGCGCTCGGCAGCGACGGCGCGTGCATCGCGCGCGGCCGCGTTGACCTGCTCGCGCAGCTGATCAGCAGCGCGCTCGCGGTTGAGCAGCAGCTGGTTGCCGGCCAGTGCCAGCAGCACCACGGCCGCCGCACCCAGCAACAGGTTCCAGCGCCGCATCGGATCACGCGCCACGAAGCGCTGGCTCACCGGCAGCAGATTCACGCCCAGCGGCTGGCCGCTGCCATCGTCGGCATCCACACCGGCCAGCTGGCCGGCCCAGCTGCCCGACTGCTGCAGCCACTGCTCCAGCGCCGGGCGCGGAATCACCACCAGCTCCACCTGCAGCTGCCCGTCCGGCAGGGTGTCGCCTTCGCGCACGTCGTAATGCACCTGAGCGGGCTCGAACGGGGTCTGCCGGTCGATCTCGAAACCGACCACGTCGCGCAGTCGCGGCGCGGCGGCGGCGGGCAGCCGCAATGAACGCCGCAGCACCGCCGCGGCAGGCAGCACCCAGTAGCGCGGCAGCCCCCGCACGCGCGCATCCAGCACCGGCTCCAGATCGGTGGGTGACTGCGGCCAGGGCAGCTGCAGCACCGGTTGCAGTTCGCCGGCGGTGTCGCGCTGCACGATCAGCTGCTCACCTTCGCGGGCAAGCAGCAGGCGCGAACGCGACCAGCCCAGCGCCCACTGCCAGCGCACCGGCAACCAGGCCAGCAGGGAACGCCGCCACCAGCGCAGGCCATTGCCCACGCCCGGCGCGAGCCGCCCCCGTGCCTGCACCAGACTGTCCCGCCATGAAGTCATCGTGCTGCCATTCCCTGTTCCCAGCGAAGTACCGTGTATGCCGTGCCCGGCGTGCCTGCTGCGCCCCTGCGCACTACCGCGCGCAGGACTGAAACCCGGCCGCGCGGATCCGTTGCGCGGCTCTCGATACTATAAGTGCCACTGCCGCCCACCGGTGCCGCTGCGGTCACGTTTCCGTCGCCGTCACTGCCCTGCAGGCGTTCGCGGTCGGCGAGCAGCCGTTCGGCATCCAGCCCCAGCGCCTGCAGCACCGGCCCGGCAGCGAAACGCGGATCCGGGCGCGACTGTCGACTGTACAGGGTCAGCAGCGGTTCCAACCGTTCATACAACGCCGCATCTATCCCCAGCACGCGCTGCAGCTCGCCCAGCGTTTCAAAGCGCGCATTGCGCGCTCCATAAGGCAGGCCAGCGGCGACGTAATCGGCCGTTTCGGCCCCACCGCCGGGTTGTTTCAGGCTGTCCGGATCGCGCCAGTCGATGATCGCCCCGGCCAACTGCTTCGCGCGGGCGGGTTCGACGTCCACCGCTTCCATCAGGCCGCCCAGCAGCGTGGCATCGGCCAGGTTGAGATTGACCTTGCCGTTCTCGTCGATGATGCGCAGGTCGATGGTGCGGTCGTCGAATGTCCACCGGTAGCGACGCCCGTCCGGTGTCCACGGCGGCTGCAGCGCGTTGGGCTGCAGCCGGTACAACGCGTACTCCACGCCGGCGCGTGCATGTTCCTGCCCGACCGCATCGTCGCCGCTCACCCGCTGCTGCATATGCTCGATGCGCGCGCTGAGTGCGAACGCACCGACCACGGCGGTGAGCAGCGCGATCAGCCACAGCACCAGCACCAGGGCGGCACCCCGCGCAGCATGCCGCATCATGTACCGGCTCCGGCAGGTCGCGCACCACGCGACTGCGACAGTGCCACCACCAGCGGCGGCCACGCCGGCCCCTGCTGCGGCGTGATGCGGATCTCCACCAGATTCGGCAGGCGGCGCGTGTCGTCCCACTGCGTCTGCCAGTCACCCAGCTGCCCGGTGCGCGCATCCGCGCCGCGATAGCGGAACTGCACCTCGCGCAGCGCGTCGGCCAGCATTTCCGGTGGGCGTGGCGGCGTCTCGTCCACGCGTTCACCGTTCTGGACCAGGGTCAATCCCAGCTCAAGGCGCAGCGCGTCGCCGCGTCCGCGTACCTGCAACTCATGCACGTAAGGCCCGCCCCGCCCCAGGTAACCGGGCAGTTCGGACACGAACAACATGCGCTGTGCTTCGCCCTGGAAATACAGCGGCTCACGGGTGGGGTCCGGCGGTTCAGCGGCGGTCGGCAGCGCCATGCTCAGACGCCGGCGCAGGAAGCCTTCCACCGCGCGCATGCGCTCGTTCTGCGCCGCCACGCGTTCACCGCGCTGGGCGATCTGCATCGCAGAACGCA
Source organism: Stenotrophomonas sp. (assembly GCF_032103445.1). Lineage (GTDB taxonomy): Bacteria > Pseudomonadota > Gammaproteobacteria > Xanthomonadales > Xanthomonadaceae > Stenotrophomonas. The sequence continues at coordinate 7,275 of NZ_DAMDFR010000076.1, read as the reverse complement.
CGGTCGCGAATGCAATCGCCAACCCGCCCACCAGCAGCACCGTGGCCAGCAGGATTTCAATCAGGGTGAAGCCGCGCTGGCGCGAATGCCGGATCATCGGACCGCCCCCTGGCTGGGCGGCAGCAGGCGCAGGGTGCGCCATTGCAGCTGCTCGCCTTCGCCTTCACCCCAGCGCACCTGCAGGCTCAGTTCCGCCAGCTGCGGGCCGGTCGCGCTGCTGTCGGCGGCTGCCGGCACGCTGCTGCTGCGCGGCTCCACGAACGGAGCCACCTGCAGTTCCCAACGGTAGCGACCGTCTTCCCACTGACCTTGCTGGCGGCCTTCCTGCAGGGGTGCATCGACCCCGCTCAGTGCGAGCAGGGATTGCGCATGCAGCACCGCGCGGGTGCGCAGGTCGGCGTTGTGCACCTGGCGGGATGCGCCGGACAGGCTGCCGAGCAGCAGGGTCAGGGCCAGAGCCAGCAGGGCGAAGGCGACGATGACTTCGAGGAGGGAATAGCCGCGCTGGTGTCTCATGGCGACGGATTCCGGACGGGGCGAGATCGCGAAGCCACGCAGGGCGTGGCTCTACGGGGGGCGTACCGGAGTTTCATGGGGCCACCCGCACGGGGCCGGAGCGGACTTCGCCGGTGATCCAGGCCACGTCGATGCGCCAGACGGCACCGCGAAGGTCCAGTTCGATGGTGCCGCCGCTGGAGCCGCCGTCGGGATGGAAGGCGATGCCGCCCTGACCGGTGCCGGCACCGACCTGCGCGGCCCCCTGGAAACGCACCTGCAGCGCATCCGGCAGTTCGCCGTGGCGGCCGTTGGCGGCCTCCCAGCGCCGCGTGCGTGGGTCGATCAGGAAGCGCTGCATCTCGCCGCTGGCAATGGCCTGGGTGCGCGTGTAGCGCAGTTGGCTGGCCACTTCCTTGCCCGCATTGCGCAGGCGCAGGCCGTCGATGCCGCCGTTCATCGCGGTGGCGGTGATCACGCCGATGATGGCGATCAGCGCCACCACCAGCAGCATTTCCAGCAGCGAAACACCACGCAGGGCACGTCGCGCAGTGCGCGGCGCGCAACGCGGTGTGCAGCTCTGCCGGGCATTCACGACCAAGCGCGCTTACTCGTAGCGGATGTCCGCATCGTAGCTGCTGCCGCCGGCCTTGCCGTCCTTGCCCAGGCTGATGAGATCAAACGGCTGGCCCTCGCCCGGCGCGCGGTATTCCAGCGCGTGGCCCCACGGGTCGTTGAGCTCGGCCTCCTTGGCATACGGGCCCAGCCAGCCGCTGCTGCCGCCGGGCTGGGTGACCAGGTCTTCCAGCTTGGTCGGCAGCTTGCCGGTATCCAGCTGGTAGTTTTCGATCTTGCCGGCAATGGTCTGCACCTGCGACTTGGCGATGTTGGCCTTGCCACGGTCGGCACCGCCCAGCACCCGGCTGCCGACCAGGGTCAGCACCGCGCCGATCAGCACGATGACGATGATGATTTCCAGCAGGCTCATACCGGCCTGGTGGCGACGGGACACAAAGCGGACCGGTTTGCGACGGTGGATCATGAAAGCTCCTTGCAGCGGGTCGTAAAGGAAGATGCCATCGGCGTCAGCCGATCGCATTGGTCAGGTCATACAACGGCACCAGCACCGCAACGATCACCAGCCCGACCACCGAGGCCAGCACCAGGGTGATCACCGGCACCAGCGCCGACAGCAGGCGGTCGATGGCGCGCGCGCTTTCCTGTTCGAAGGTATCGGCGGTTTTCAGCAGCATGGCATCCAGCGCCCCGGATTCCTCGCCCACCTGGATCATCTGCAGTGCCAGACGCGGGAAGCGCTTGCCGCGCGACAACGCCGCCGACAGGCCATTACCGTTTTTCACCTCGTCGCTGGCGGTGTCGACATCCGCCGCCAGCGCGCGGTTGCCGAGCACGTTGCGGGCGATGCCCAGGCCGGCCAGCAGCGGCACGCCGTTGCGCAGCAAGGTGCCCAGGGTGCGCGCCAGGCGCGCGGTTTCCAGCTTGGCCACCAGCGCACCGACGCCTTTGCGCTCCAGCAACCAGCCATCCACGGCCAGGCGGAACGCGGGCTGGCGCAGCTTGCGCTCCAGCAGCAACAGCAGCACGCACGGCACCACCACCAGCACCAGCCAGTAGTCGCGCACCAGCAGGCCGACATTGAGCACCCACTGGGTGAACCACGGCAGCGCCACATCCAGGCTTTCATACATCAGCGCGAACTGGGGCACCACGTAGCCCAGCAGGAACAGCAGCGCGCCGCCGACCACCGCCAGCAGAATGGCGGGATAGATAAGCGCGTTGATAACCCGCCCTTTCAGTTCGCGGCTGCGCTCCAGGTAATCGGCCAGCCGCTGCAGGGTGTCGTGCAGGCTGCCGCCGGCTTCACCTGCGCGCACCATGTTGATGTACAGGCGCGAGAACAGGCCGTGCTGACGTTCCAGTGCGGTGGACAGCGCCGCGCCGCCGCGCACGATATCGCGGATGTCGGCGATGACCCGGCGGCTGCGCTCGTCCTCAGGCAGTTCGAGCAGGATGCTCAGCGCACGATCCAGCGGCTGGCCTGCCCCCAGCAAGGTGGCCAGCTGCTGGGTGAACTGCACCAGCGCGGCCCCGTCAAACGGCTTTCGGCTGAGCAGCGCGGCCCAGGAGAACGACCCGCTGCTGCCGTCGCCAGCTACCCGCGCTTCCATCGGCAGGTGGCCCTGGTCCTGCAGGCGTGCGACCACCTCGGCTTCGCTGGCCGCTTCCATCTGGCCGTCGAACAGCTCGCCGTGCGCGTTCAGTGCCTTGTAGCGGTACTGCGGCATGCTCAGCTTTCCTCGGTCACGCGCAGCACCTCTTCAATCGTGGTCTGGCCAGCCAGTGCCTTGGCCAGGCCGTCTTCGTACATGGTGCGCATGCCGGCCGCGCGCGCGATCTGTTCAATCTCACCCATGCCGGCGCGACGCATCACCGCACGGCGCAGCTCGTCGTTCATCACCAGGAATTCCATGATGGTGGTCCGCCCCAGGTAACCGGTGGGGGCCAGCGCGGACGGCTGCGCGCGATACAGGAAGATGTCGCCTTCCGGCTGCAGCCGACGCAGCCCGAACTTCTCGATCTCTTCCGGCGACGCGGGATAGCGTTGCGCGTGCTGCGGCTCCAGCCGACGCACCAGGCGCTGGGCCAGGATGCCGTTGATGGTGGACGTCAGAAGATAGTCTTCCACCCCCATGTCGAGCAGACGGGTGATGCCGCCGGCGGCGTTGTTGGTGTGCAGCGTGGACAGCACCAGGTGGCCGGTCAGCGCCGACTGGATCGCGATGCGCGCGGTTTCCAGGTCGCGCATTTCGCCGATCATGATGATGTCCGGGTCCTGGCGCACGATGCTGCGCAGCGCGTTGGCGAAATCCAGCCCGATCTGCGGCTTGGCCTGGATCTGGTTGATGCCCTCGATCTGGTATTCGACCGGATCTTCAACGGTGATGATTTTGACGTCGGGCGTATTGAGCTGGCTCAACGCGGTGTACAGCGTGGTGGTCTTGCCCGAGCCGGTGGGGCCGGTCACCAGCAGGATGCCGTGCGGCTGATCCAGCACCTTGCGGAACTGCGGCAGGAAAGCATCGGTGAAACCCAGGCGATGGAAATCGAACACCACCGTGTCCCGGTCGAGCAGACGCATGACCACGCTTTCACCGTGTGCGGTCGGCACGGTGCTGACGCGCAGGTCCAGCTCCTTGCCCTGCACCCGCAGCATGATGCGACCGTCCTGCGGCAGCCGGCGCTCGGCGATGTTCAGCCGGGCCATGATCTTGATGCGGCTGATCACCGCCGCGGTCAGATTGACCGGCGGGCTTTCGCCTTCGATCAGCACGCCATCCACGCGGTAACGCACCTTCAGGCGGTTTTCAAAGGGCTCGATGTGGATGTCGGAGGCGCGCAGTTCAACTGCACGCTGGATGACGAGATTCACCAGCCGGATCACCGGGGCTTCCGAGGCCAGGTCACGCAGGTGCTCGATGTCGTCGACCACCGTGCCTTCACCATCGGCGGTTTCAATGATCGCACCCATCGCGCTGCGGCCCTGGCCGAACCAGCGTTCGATGACGTCATCGATCTCCGAGCGCAGCCCGACGTGCAGACGGACCGGCACGCCGATGGCCAGACGCACCGCTTCGGCCGCATAGGGCTCCTGTGGGTCGCTCAGCCACAGGTCGAGCATGCCCTCATGCAGCGCCAGCGGGCAGACATGGAACTGCTTGAGAAAACGCAACGACAACGGCAATGCGTCCAGCAGCGATTCCGGTGCCGCTTCGGCGACGCTTTTGGCCTCAAGCAACGGCAGCGACAACACCTCGGCGCAGGCCTGGGCGTGATCGCGTTCAGATACCAGACCCAGACGCACCAGCAGCGGCAGCAGGCCGCCACCGGATTCGCGCTGCAGCGGCCGCGCGCGGGCGAGGTCGGCTTCCTTCAGGCGTCCGTTGCGCAGCAGCAACGCGACAATGCGGGACTCGGCGTCCTCGTGGGATGCAGCTGCAAGATCGTGGGCTACCGCGTTCACGAAAGCTCTCCTGGCGACCCGGAGACTTTAGCAGTTCGCCGCGGTACGGATGACGTTGACGCAGACAGAAAGCGGGAGCCCGTCACATGACGGACTCCCGCTACACCCCCCAGGGTGTGTTACTGCACGGCCTGGATGCTCACGCCGCTGAACGCGGTCTCACCCACCAGCTTGATGTAGTACGTACCGGCCACCGGCGCGGTGAAGCGCACGGTTTCGCTGTTGCCCGGGCGCGTCGACTTGGCATCGAAGTCGGTGCTGGTCGGTTCTTCACCGGCGCTGACGTACAGCGAGACGTTGCCGCTGCCACCGTAGGTGAGGAAGCTGACCGTCTTGCCGGCCGCGGCTTCGAAGCTGTACAGGGTTTCGCTGCCGCCGGCACCGCTCAGACCACTCACGGCGGTGCGGTTGGTCAGCGGGGTGGCGTCCGGTGCGCAATCCACTTCGCACGGTTCTTCCAGGGCCTTGTCCAGCGCGGCCTTGGCGTCAACGATACCGGTGCCGATCGGCGTCGCCGCCGGGATGGTGACCGGGAAGGTACGTGCGGTCTGCTTGAGCAGCGTTTCCAGCTGCGCCGGGGTCAGCGGGTCCTTGCCGGCCGAGGCAAGCGCGCCCTGCACCAGCGCAGCCACGGCGGCGACGTGCGGCGAGGCCATCGAGGTGCCGCCCATGCCCATGTAGCTGTAGGCACCGGAGGTCGGCGTGGTCAGGCCGTCATAGCCGGCCTGCCAGACGTAGCCACCCGGGTTGCCGTCAACGCTGCCACCGCCGCCCGGACCCGACAGGTCCACGGCGGTGCCGTAGTTGGAGTAATAGGTGATGCCACCGGTGATGCGGGTTGCACCCACCGCAATGACGTTGGCACAGCTGGCCGGACGATAGTTCGAGGCGTTGGAGGCCTGGTTGCCGGCCGCCACCACCACGGTGGTGCCGCGCGACACCGCGCCGTTGATCGCATCCTGGTAGGCGGGGTCACACGAACCGCCGCCGCCCAGGCTCATGTTGATCACTTCGGCCGGGTTCGCGTTGGCCGGAACACCGGCCACGGTGCCGCCGGAGGCCCAGGTGATCGCGTCTGCGATGTCGGCCAGATAGCCACCGCACTTGCCGAGCACACGCACCGGCAGCACCTTGGCCTTGTAGGCCAGGCCCGCCATGCCGAGCGCATTGTTGGTCGCTTCGGCGACGGTGCCGGAGACATGGGTGCCGTGCCAGGAGCTGTCCTCGGCCACCGAGCCGGTGCCACACTCGCCGTCGTTTTCGACCCAATCACCGTAATCGAGTGCGCCCGGCACCCGGTCATCGGTCGGACGACGCGAGGTTTCCGCGTCGCTGATGAAGTCGTAGCCTTCCAGCAGGGTGCCGGCCGCGAAGTCCGGGTGCTGCGGCAGGATGCCGGTGTCCAGCACCGCCACCACCACGCCTTCGCCCTGCGCCACGTCCCACGCCGCCGGTGCATTCACGCCGCCGGTGGGGCTGCTCAGGTGCCACTGGTACTGCGCGTAGTACGGATCATTCGGCACCAGCTGCGGGGTTTCCTTGGCGCGCAGGTCGGCACGCTGCAACTTGACGTCAGCCACCGCGTACTGGACCTGCGGGTCGGCCTGGATTTCCTTCAGCACCTTCTGCAGGTCGGCCTGGCTGAGCTTGCCCTGCAGGCGGATGACGTCAGCACCGGTGCCGAGGCGGCGCAGATGCTGCGGCGCGGCGGCCGCCGAACGCGCGGTGGCACTGCCGAGGCTGGCACGCGAGACCGCCGAGGTGACCGTGGCCAGCTTGGCCGAGGTGGTGGTGGCCGCACCGGTGCGGTACTTCACGATGATGCGCTCTGAACCCTGTTGGGCGGCGGTGGCCTGGCGCGCGGGTTCCTTGACCGGTAAACCGGCGGCATAGGCGCTGGTGGCACCGACCGACAGCGACAGCACGGCGGCTGCGAGCACGTTGATGCGAAGGTTCTGCTTCTTGGTCACGTTGAAATCCTCTTCAAGGTCATGGATCAAACGACGGTTCAGGCCAAACACTCCCTGCGAAAACCCCGGCCGGCCCTGGCCAGGGTTCCGGTGACCCGCCCCCTCAGGCCCTGCATTGCGTGCAGCGGGGCACGCAGCCCCGCTGCGATCTTTCCGTGGTGTCACCAGCCGAAGCCGGCACCCACGCCCACCGAGCTGTCATCGCTGCTGAACGCACCGCCGAAGGTGACGGTGGCGCGTTCGCTGATGGCGCGCTGATACCCCAGCGACAGCGCCGATTCGCCGCTCTGGAAGCCGACACCGACACCGACGCGGTTCTGCGTGCGGACGCCGGCGGCGCTGGTGGCCATGTTCAACATGGCCGCGTTCATCGCACCCTGGCGGTCGATGCGACGGTCCTGGTGACGCAGGCGCTCATCGATTTCACCCTTGTAGATGTCGAAGTTGTCGGCCATGGCACTGAAGCGCTGGTCGGTGTAGCTGTTGGCGGTGGCCAGGCCACTGTCCAGCTGCCCCTTGTTGACCGCATCCGTCGCCGCATAGCCGGCGGCCACGTTCGTCACCTGGCGTTCGTTGCCGGCACTGCCCACCGACACCGCATTGGCGCGGTCGGCGACCGAGCCCTGGCCCAGTGCCACCGAGTTGGCCGCCGTTGCCGATGCGCCCTGCCCGATCGCGGTGGCCGAGGCACCGCTGGCTACTGCGCCTTCGCCCATCGCCACCGCGTTCACCGGCGTCGGTGCAGCGGCCACCACGGCCGGCTGCGCG
>NZ_DAMDFR010000075.1:0-21949 GCF_032103445.1 Stenotrophomonas sp. | reverse complement strand
GCAATTCGTAGGTACCACGCCATGCGTGGTACACGCGCGCAGCGCGTCACAAGCGCCCGAAGACCGCATCCACCACATTGCGATTCACCGACCGACGTTTAGAGGTGGCCGAAGACGTGTGTCAGGCGTTCATGGCCACGGAACGAAGAGCGGACGGGCATGGCCCGTCCCTCCGCGATCCCGCCGAAGCCCCGCCGGGCGAGCGCCCGGCGAACAGCGCAATCGTCCTGCGCACGTGGCAATTCCTGCAGGTACCACGCCATGCGTGGTACACGCGCGCAGCGCGTCACACGCGTCCGAAGCCCGCACCCACCACATCGCGATTCACCGACCGACGTTTAGAGGTGGCCGAAGACGTGTTTCAGGCGTTCATGACCACGGAACGAAGAGCAGCCACGCAGGGCGTGGCTCTACGGGTTGCATGATTCCCGTAGGTACCACGCCATGCGTGGTACACGCGCGCAGCGCGTCACAAGCGTCCAAAGACCGCATCCACGGCATTGCGAACCACCGACCAACGTTTAGAGTTGGCCGAAGACGTGTTTCAGGCGTTCATGACGCCGGAACGAAGAGCAGCGACGCCGGTCATTTGTCATGCGTTACCGAGCGCGGAGAATCCCACGGCGTTCGTCTGTCGACCGAACCCACCAAAGCAGCCATCAGTGCCCCCCAATGACCCGCATTGGTCCCAGGCATCGGATGACGCCATCCATGGCCGCCATCGAAACGGGGCATCAGTAATAACCCGAAAGATTCAAGAAGAACCCCTTGCTCTCATACCTCAACTCCGTCAGGTCATCACTGAACTCGGTGAAGTTGTATCCCGCCCCCACCTTGAAGTTCTGCCCAATCTGTCGATCGACCCCAACCAGCCAACCTTGCTTGTCCCCACCCTCCCGCACATCCAGCCAGCGGTACTCGGCCAGCCCCTCCCACTGCGCCCACAACCGATAGCGCAGCTGCAAGGCAGAGAAGTTCACCCGACTATCCAGCCAGTCCCCCGTACCCCGCCCGGTCCGGTAATCGCCCCAGCGCGCCGCCAGCTTCCCAGCCACCTCCCAGCGCTCCCCAACCTGCCGCACCGCTTCGAACGACACGATCTGCGACTTCTGGTCATACACATTGCCGCCTTCCTGCCCCAGCGAGGCCACGTCATACAGATACGTGTACTTGCCGAACGCAGCCCAGCGGGTGTTGTCATGCGGCCGCCAGGCAAAGCCCAGGTTGGACTCCACCAGCTTGGCATCGGCCAGCGCATTCCGCTTGTCCTGCGTATCGGCATAGTTCGCACGCAACGCAATCCGCCAGTCCTCATTGACCTTGTACAACAGGCGATTGGTGGTCACCCACTGCTCGCGATCTTCCGCCCCTTGATCACGCCGATACTCCAGCTTGCTGGTCCACTGCGTGTTGGCATCGGTTCGCCCACCACTCACGCTGTAAGCCCGACGATCAACACGCCCGGTAGTCGCATCCAGCTTTCCGTCCATCACCGTGAATCCCAGGTTCCAGCCCTGCGCGGGATAGAAGTCCATGCCGAAGGTGTTCACCAGCCCGGCGGTGTCCTCGCGACGGTCTTTCAGGTATTGGCTTTCATTGAACACATTGACCTGGTTGCTCAGCCGCCAGCGCTGGCCCAAGGTCCAGCCCGACTGCAGGCCGGTGTCGTACAGCGGATCCACCGTGGTGCTGTCGGTGCTGTAGCTGTAGTTGCCGTAGAAGCTGTGCTCCGGGGTCATCCAGTACTCGGCTTCGACCTTGCCGCCGTCGCCACGGCTGCCGCTGCTCACCTCGGCACCGACACTGGAACGGTCACCGAACAGGTAGCGCGTACCCAAGGTAAGAAGGTTGTTGTCCTCGTACGCACCGCCGTCATCGTCCACGGTCAGCTGGCCCACGCCATACAGCTCCCACTTCGCGCCGAAGCGCTGGCGGTAGCTCAACGCGGCCAAGGTGCCATCGACCTCGACCCCGGCGCTCTCTTCGCGCACGCGACGCAGTTCGCCACCCAGCTGGCCGTTGTTGCCCAGCCGCCAGTCCAGGGTCAGCTGTGACTGCTCCACCGCCACGTCACCGCGTTCGGCGCGGCTCTGCCGGCCGTACAGACTGAGGTTGTCGGTGAAGTAGCCGAGGAACTCCGCGCCATATTCTTCCAGCGCCAGCCCGGTGTCGGTACGCGACACCGAGAAACCGGCGTCCACGTCACGCCACCACGCCCCGAAGCTCCAGTCCTGTTTCGTCCAGCCCAGCTCGCGCAGGTTGGCACGCGCCTCCACAGCGCGCGCGTCACCCTTGCGCTGGCCGTCCACCGGATTGCGCTGCACGAAGCTCAAGCCGCCGTTGTCGGAATAGAAGATCGGCGCGGCGGTGGCCTCGGTGCGGGTCTGCTCCAGCTTCAGGTAGGTGCCGCGTCCGGCCTGCAGGGTCAGGTCGGCCCCCATCAGGCTGTAGTCGTCGCCGCTGCGGTTTTCATCCACATAGGTGCCGCCCACGGCCACGTGGTCACCGAACCACTGCTTGCCGCGCAGGCCGGCGCTGACGTCGTCAGTGCTGAAGCCCAGCGGCACGTACTCGTAGTCCACCAGCAGGATCTGGTCGTAGCCGTCCAGCGGGGTGTCACGGGTCAGCGTGCGCACGTTCTCGCGGGTGATCTGCGACAGCGCGCGGGTCAGCAGGATGCGACCCTGGATCTCGTTCACCTCGTAGTCCACGCCGGCCTGCAGGGTGGTGCGCACCTCGGTGCGGCCAGTGGTACGGTCGCGCACTTCCAGCACCACCTGTTCCGATCCGGGCAGCAGATCGGTGTGGCGCAGGTAGTACAGGCTGCCGCCGGTGCCGAGGAATTCGCTGTGGCCCAGTGCCGACTGGGCTTCGGAGCCGAACGCCTTCAGGTAGGAACGCGGGTCACCGAGCGGGGTGGTGGCGCGCGAACGCCAGCTCAGCGCCGCGCCGTACAGCGAACGCACGTACTGGCCGTATTCGGTCCCGGTGAAGCCGGTCGCGAAGTTGCCCCACAGTGCCTGGTTCTGGTCCCAGTCCACGCGCACGTACAGCTGGCCCTGGGTATCCACGTCGCGGTAGGTGGTGGAATCGTCGCCGTACACCGGGTAGTACTGGTCCGGGTCCAGGCGACGGAACACGTCGCGCGCGTCCGCATCAAGGAAGCCGCTGAACAGGTCCTTGAGCTCGCGGTCGTAGGTGTCGGCCTGCGCGGTGATCAGGTATTTGCCGCGCAGCTTGCTCTTCAGATAGAACGCCAGACGTCCTTCGCTGAGGAAGCTGTCATCGCGGTCCTGGTCGGCCACCAGCGGGTCCAGATTGCCGCTGGCGGTGTTCTTGGACATGGTCACGTCGGCCAGCGCCACGAGGAAGCGGTAGCTGCCGGTCACGTCCACGTCCAGCGTGCGGCTCAGCGGCGGCGCATCCAGCGCCTCCACCTGCACGTTGTAACGGTGCTGGCCGATCGGCTCCAGGAACTCGGCCGCGAACTTCTGCTCCAGATCGACCGGGAAGCTCTGGCCGTTGATCAGCACCCGTGCATTCGGAGCCAGCCCACGGCCATAGATGCGCACGCGCGAGCCGTAGATGGGAATGTTCTGCTGGCGCAGCGCATTCTGGCCGTAGATCGCGTTGGTCAGCTGCTGGTCGCGGGCGTCCTCCCCATTGAGCACTTTGCCCAGGGTCTTCTGCACGTTGTCACGCACCTGCTGGGTGCCGCGCTCGTAGTCGGTGGGCAGCACCAGCTGGAAGCGCTGGGCACTGGTTTCATCGAACGAACCGTCCTTGCCGTAAGCACGGGCGATGTACTGCAGGTCATCGCCCTCGCGCAGGTTGAGGTCGGCCGGCAGCTGGCCGTCCCATTCGGTGTTGGCGACGTAGTCCACCGGCATGTCGATGCGGGCCAGCGGCGTGACCAGGTCGGTATCCGAGCCGCGATACAGGGTGATCTCGATCCGCTCGATGAACGAGGCGTAGTTGTTGTAGCCGTGGAAGCGCAGCGGCTTGGTCAGGCGGCCGTTCTCGAACGGGGCCATCGAACCGGTCTGCACGTTGAGTACCGGCGCGGACAAGGCCGGATCTTCCGTGGCCCACACCACCGCGCCATCCGGCAGCTCGGTGACGAACTGACCGCCGGGCGCGGGTACGTTCGCTCCCACTGGCGTGGCCGGAGCCGGCGACGGTGCCGCCATCGGCTCTTCCTGCACCTGCAACAGCAGTTCATTGCCCCGCTTGCAGCCCTCCGCGCCGCACAGCGTGCTGGGTACATCCACCGGCTGCGGCGCGGTGGTCTGCGCCGAGGCCACCGGCAGGCTGAGTGCGAGGACGATGACCAGTGCCGTCATGAAGGGTGTCTTGTTCATGGTCATCTCCTCAGCGCTCGGCGCGGTCGGCGGGGCGGGCCGGTGCGATGGGCTGCACCTGGACCTGCACACGGTCGGCAACGTCGGCCGGGAGGCGTGGCAACAACGCCTGTCGTAGGGCTTCCACCCGCTCCAGTCCCAGCGCCTCCTGGCCGCTGGGCGTCTGCAGCAGCAGGCGGCCGCCACCGCCGGCCTGCAGCAGGCGGGCGGCGTGCGCCAGCACGGCCTCGCTGTCAGCCGACAACCGTGCCGAGCCCGGTTCGAATACACCTGCCCCGATGTTCAAAGTGGGCGGTCGCGCGGTTGCGGGAGCCGCCTCGAAGCGCGCATCCGGCAACTGCACGCCGAAGTCGAAGCGTGCCGGCAGACCTGGGGTAACCCGGCGCAGCAGCGGGTTGCGGGTGGTGAAGCGGGCATCGGCCGGCAGTGTGGTCGGGTCCACCTTGAGGATGAAGTTGCGGCCACGTGCGCCGCCGCCGTCGATACCGACCAGGTGGTAGCGACCGAACGCGTCGGTTTCCATCACCAGGCCTTCCACCGAGGCCACGCGCACGCCCGGAATACCGCGTTCGCCGTCATCCTGCACGCCGTTGCCGTTGCGGTCTTCGAACACGCTGCCGATGATCAGGCTTTCATCCAGCAGCGGATCGCCCACCACTTCCACATCGGCCGAGGCCACGTTGCCGATGGTGGTGTTGACCGCATCCACCGCGGTGACGCGGTTGGTGTGGATGCCCTGGCCCACGCCTGCCCCCACCCGCAGGTAGTACACAAGAGTGGCCTGGCCACCGGCGGGAATGTCGATGCCATCCACGCGCAGGGGGGTACGCGAGGTGACAAAGCCGGCGTTGTCCAGGTCGCGGACCGCGAAGCCTTCCTGCACGAAGGTGAAGCCGGCCGGCAGGGTATCGAGCACCGTCACGCCGAGCGCATCCACTTCCCCCATGTTCTCCACGGTCACCGTGTAACGCATCAGCTCGCCCACCTTCACGGTGCGCTGCGCGGCCTGCTTGCTCAGGCGCAGGAAGGTCTCGCCGGCGACCACGGTGATGCTCACCGTGCCGTCCACGCACACCGGGGTGGGAATGGACATGTCGCAGATGTTGTAGGTGAAGCTGTCCGCGCCGCTGTAGCCGACGAAGGCGGTGTAGATGCAGTTGCCGTCGGTGCATTCCACACGACCGTAGCGCGCAGCGAACAGGATACGGAACGAGCGCCAGTTGATCGGTGCACCGGTGGTGCTGACGTTGTCCACGATGGAGAAGGTGGTCGGCTGGCCGTCCTCTGCGGTGATGACCTCTTCCTCCACTTCCACGTCGTTGGGCAGCACCTGCACGCTGACCGTGGCAATACCGCAGTCGGCCGGCGTGGTCTGGGTGCACACGGTGTAGGCGAAGGTGTCGGTGCCGCTGAACATGTCATTCGGGGTGTAGCGCAGGGTGCCGTCGCCGAGCACTTCCACACTGCCGGAGGTCGGCGCGGTGCTGACCGTGATGACCAGTGCCGAGGGCACCGCCGGCGTACCGCCGACCAGGTCGTTGGCCAGCACCGGAATCACCACAGCGGTGTCCTGCTGGGTGTCGGCGCTGTCGTCGGCCGGCTGCACCGGCGTGCCCACCGGCGGGCTGGCCAGGGTGACGCTCACCGTGCCGATGTCGCACACGCTGGGTTGGGCCACCAGGCAGATCTGGTAGGTGGTGGTATAGGTGGCACCGGCCACGCCGGCGGACACGTCCACGCTGCCGTTCGGCTGGATGGTGATGGCGGTGGTATTGGTCGGGGTCAGCAGCACCGTGGTGGGGTCGAGCGCACTGCCGTTGAAGGTGTCGTTCACCAGCACGTTGAGCACACCGTTGCCGCCGGTGGCCGGTACGTCGGCCACGGTGTCGTCCACCGCATCCAGGGTGCCGCCCACGGCCGTCACGGTGATGTTCAAGGTGGCGGTATCACAGACGCCTGCATACGGTGCCGGCAGGCACAACTGGTAATTGAAGGTGTCGCTGCCTGTGAAACCGGCATTGGGCGTGTAGACGTAGCTGCCATTGGCATTGAGCACCACGGTGCCCTGCGCCGGTGCGGTGACCAGCGAGAACACCGAGCCACCGCTGGCGTTGTCGTTGCCGGCGACGCTGCCGTTCAAGACCTGCCCGGCCGGCGTGGTCGCCACGTCGTTGACCGCATCCGGACGCACCAGCACCAGCGCGCTGGCCTGGGCACAGTTGCCGGGGTTGGTGGTTTCGCAGATCTGGTAGGTCAGCGACAGCGCGCCGGCGGCGGCACTGCCGGCCACCGTGATGATGCCGTTGGGGTCGATGCTGACACCGGCCGGCGGCGCGAGCAGCGACACGGTCACCTGCGAGGCCTGCACCGGCACACCATTGATCAGGTCGTTGGTCAGCACCGACGCGGTGCTGCCACCGGCACCCGGCAGGGTGGGCGTTCCGCTGAAGTTGTCGTTCACCGCCTGCAGCGTGGTCGCACTCACCGTCACGCTGACCGAGGCGGTGTCGCACACGTTGAGGTTCGGAGCCGGCAGGCACACCTGGTAGGTGAAGCTGTCGGTGCCGGTAAAGCCCGGATTGGGCGTGTAGCTGATGGTGTTGTCGCCATTGACGACCGCCGTGCCGTTCAGCGGCGCGCCGCTCACGGTGAACACCGGGTTGAGTGGCAGCGTGTCGTTGGCGGCGACGTTGAGCACGGTGGTGCCGGTACCCGCTCCCACCGTGTCATCGGCAGCGTTCGGACGCACCGCGACCAGCGCAGTCGCCTGCGCACAGTTGGTCGGTACCGCGTTCTCGCAGACCTGGTAGGTCAGCGTCGTCGCCACCGGCGTCAGCCCGGCTGCCACAGTAACCACGCCGTTGGCGGCCATCGTGTAACCCGTGACCGGCGTGACCAGCGACGCCGTCACCGGCGTCGTGCCCGGCACGATGGTCGCGCCATTGAAGCTGTCGTTGAGCAGCACGCTGGTGGTGGTGCCGCCCGAGGCCGGCACGATGGGCGTGCTGCTGAAGTCGTCGTTGAGCGCGCTCAGGCTGGTGGTACCCACGGTCACCGTGACCGTCGCGGTCGAGCACACCCCTGCCCCCGGGGCCGGCAGGCACACCTGGTAGGTGAAGCTGTCAGTACCGGTGAAGCCGGCGGTCGGCGTGTAGCTGATAGTGTTGTCGCCGTTGACGATGGCGCTGCCGTTACCCGGCGCGACCAGCACGGTCAGGGTCGGGTTGGACGGTAGGGTGTCGTTGGCGGTGACGTTGAGCACCGTGGTGGTGCCGGCGGTCGCGGTGAGGGTGTCATTCGCTGCGGCCGGACTGACCGCCACGATCACCGTGGACTGCGCGCAGTTGGTCGGCACAGCGTTCTCGCAGACCTGGTAGGTGAGCGTTGCCGCCGCCGGGGTCGTGCCCGGTGCCACGGTGATCTGGCCGTTGGCGGCGATGCTGTAACCGGGCGGCGGGGTGACCAGGGTGGCGGTGACCGGCGTGGTGCCCGGCGCAATCGGCAGGCCGTTGAAGGTGTCGTTGAGCAGGACGCTGGCGGTGGTGCCACCCGTCACTGGTGCAATCGGGGCAGCGGTGAAGTCGTCGGCGGTCGCCACCAGGGTGGTGGCGGCGACATTCAGCGTGACCGTGGCGCTGTCGCAGACACCGGCACCCGGTGCCGGCAGACACAGCTGGTAGGTGAAGCTGTCCGCACCGGTGTAGCCGGCGGTGGGCGTGTAGTTGATGCTGCCATCGCCATTGACCGTGGCGGTGCCGTTGGTGGGTGCGACCGACACCGTCACCACCGGGTTGAGCGGCGCGGTGTCGTTGGCCAGCACATTGAGCAGCGTGGTGGTGCCGGCGGTGGCCAGCAACGTATCGGCCGCTGCGTCCGGGCTCACCGCGACAATCGCGTTGGCCTGGGCACAGTTGGTCGGCACCGCGGTTTCGCAGACCTGGTAGTTCAGGGTCACGGCCGCAGGCGTAGTTCCCGAAGCCACGGTGATCACACCGGTGGCGGCCATGGTGTAGCCGGTCACCGGGGTCACCAGCGAGGCACTCACTGGCGTGGTACCCGGCACAATCGTGGCCCCGTTGAAGGTGTCGTTGAGCAGCACGCTGGTGGTGCTGCCACCGGCGGCCGGTGCAATCGGCGTACCGGTGAAGTTGTCAGCCACCGCCACGATGCTGGTCGCGCCGACGCTCAGCGTGACCGTGGCGGTATCGCACACGCCCGCGCCCGGTGCCGGCAGGCACAGCTGGTAGGTGAAGCTGTCCGCACCGGTATAACCGGCTGTCGGCGTGTAGCTGATGGTGCCGTTGCCATTGACGGTGGCGGTGCCATTGGCCGGCGCGACCGACACCGTCACCACCGGGTTGAGCGGTGCGGTGTCGTTGGCCAGCACGTTGAGTACCGTGGTGGCACCGGTCGTGGCGGTGAGCGTGTCGGCTGCCGCTTCCGGGCTGACCGCCACGATGGCCGACGCGCCCGCGCAGTTGGTCGGCACGGCGTTTTCGCAGACCTGGTAGTTCAACGTGACCGCGGCCGGCGTGGTGCCGGGAGCCACGGTGATCACACCGGTCGGGCTCATGGTGTAGCCCGTTACGGTGGTCAGCAGCGACGCGGTTACCGGCGTGGTGCCCGGCACGATGGTGGCCCCGTTGAAGGTGTCGTTGAGCAGCACACTGGTGGTGCTGCCACCGGCGGCCGGTGCAATCGGTGCGCCGGTGAAGTCATCGTTGAGCGCGGTCAACGTGGTGGCGCTGACGGTGACGGTCACGGTGGCGCTGTCGCACACCGACGCACCCGGTGCCGGCAGGCACAACTGATAGGTGAAGGTGTCGGTGCCCGTGAACGCACCGGTCGGGGTGTAGCTGATGGTGCCGTCGCCATTCACCACGGCGGTGCCATTGGTCGGAGCGACCGACACGGTCACGGTCGGGTTCAGTGGCGCGGTGTCGTTGGCCAGCACATTGAGCACGCTGGTGGCGCCTGCGGCCGCCGGCAATGCGTCAACCACCGCGTCCGGACTGACCGCAACCACGGCGGTGGCAGCGGCGCAGTTGGTCGGCGATGCGTTCTCGCACACCTGGTAGTTCAGGGTGACGGCGGCGGGCGTGGTGCCTGGGGCCACCGTGATCACACCGGTCGCGGACATGCTGTAGCCGGCTGGCGGCGTCAGCAGCGACGCGGTCACCGCCGTGGTGCCCGGCACGATGGCCGCACCGTTGAAGGTGTCGTTGAGCAGCACGCTGGTGGTGCTGCCACCCGCGGCCGGCGCAATCGGCGTGGCGGTGAAGTCGTCGTTCGCCGCCACCAGCGAGGTGGCGCTGACCGTCAGCGACACGGTCGCGGTATCGCACACCGACGCACCCGGTGCCGGCAGGCAGACCTGGTAGGTGAAGCTGTCCGCGCCGCTGAAACCGGCGGTCGGGGTGTAGCTGATGGTGCCATCGCCATTGACCACGGCCGCACCATTGGTCGGGGCCACCGACACGGTGATGGTCGGGTTGGCGGGCAGCGTGTCGTTGGTGGTGACGTTGAGCACCGTGGTGGTACCGGCCGTGGCCGGCAGCGTGTCGTCCGCCGCCACCGGGCTGACCGCGACCACCGCGCTGGCGGCGGCGCAGTTGGTCGGCACCGCGTTCTCGCAGACCTGGTAGTTCAGTGTCACGGCGGCCGGGGTGGTTCCGGCAGCCACGGTGATCACACCATCTGCGGCCATGCTGTAGCCGGTTTCAGCAGTGAGCAACGTAGCGGTGACGGCCGTGGTGCCGGGCACGATGACCGCGCCGTTGAAGGTGTCATTGAGCAGCACACTGGCGGTAGTGCCGCCACTGGCCGGCGCAATCGGCGTCGCGGTGAAGTCATCATTGGCCGCCGCCAGGGTGGTGGCCGCCACGGTCACGGTCACCGTGGCGGTATCGCAGACCGCAGCGCCGGGAGCCGGCAGGCACACTTGATAGGTAAAGGTATCGGTGCCGGTGAATGCACCGGTCGGGGTATAGCTGATGGTGCCGTCGCCATTCACCACGGCGGTGCCATTGGTCGGAGCGACCGACACGGTCACGGTCGGGTTCAGCGGCGCAGCGTCATTGGCCAGCACGTTGAGCACGGTGGTGGTGCCGGCCGCCGCCGGCAGCGCATCGGCCACCGCTTCCGGGCTTACCGCCACCAACGCGGTCGCACCGGCGCAGTTGGTCGGCACCGCGTTCTCGCACACCTGGTAGTTGAGCGTAACGGCGGCAGGGGTCGTACCCGGGGCGACCGTGATCACGCCGTTGGCGGTCATGCTGTAACCGGTGGGTGGCGTGATCAGCGATGCGGTCACCGCCGTGGTGCCCGGCACGATGGGCGCACCACTGAAGGTGTCGTTGAGCAGCACGCTGGTGGTGCTGCCGCCGGCTGTCGGCGCGATCGGCGTGGCGGTGAAATCATCGTTGGCCGCGACCAGCGAGGTGGCGCTGACGGTAACGGTCACGGTCGCGCTTTCGCACACACTGCCGCCCGGTGCGGGCAGGCACAGCTGGTAGGTGAAGGTATCGGTGCCGGTGAAGGCTCCGGTCGGGGTGTAGCTGATCGAGCCGTCACCGTTGGCCACGGCGGTGCCGTTGGTCGCTGCGCCAGTGATGGTGACCACCGGATTGAGCGGCGCAGTGTCATTGGCCAGCACGTTGAGCACAGTGGTGGTGCCGGCGGTGGCCGGCAGCGCATCAGCCACGGCTTCCGGGCTGACCGCGACCACCGCGGTGGCGGCCGCGCAGTTGGTCGGCACCAGGTTCTCGCAGACCTGGTAGCTGAGCGTGGTGGCGGCCGGCGTGGTGCCCGGTGCCACGGTGATCACGCCCGCCGCCGACATCGTGTAGCCGGTGACCGGGCTGAGCAGCGTTGCGGTCACCGGCGTGGTGCCCGGCACGATCGGATTGCCATTGAAGGTGTCGTTGAGCAGCACGCTGGTGGTGCTGCCGCCCGCGGCCGGGGCAATCGGGGTAGCGAGGTAGCTGTCATTCACCGCCACCAGCGAGGTGGCGCTGACGGTCACCGCCACGGTTGCGGTGTCGCAAACCGTGCTGTGTGGCGCAGGCAGACACAGCTGGTAGGTGAAGGTATCCGGGCCGACAAATGGACCGGTCGGCGTGTAGCTGATGCTGCCATCGGCGTTGACCACGGCAATGCCGTTAACCGGGGCAACACTGATGGTTACGACCGGCGTGGTCGGCGCGACGTCGTTGACCAGCACGTTGAGCACGGTGGTCGCACCGGCGGTGGCGGGCAACGTGTCGTTGACTGCATCCGGGCTCATCACCACCACGGCGGTGGCGGTGGCGCAGTTGCTCGGCAACGCGGTTTCGCAGACCTGGTAGTTCAGCGCGATCGAACCCGGCGGCGTACCGGCAGCGACGCTGATCACACCGTTGGCGGCCATGCTGTAGCCCGACTCCAGAGTGAGCAGTGACGCAGTGACCGGGGTGGTGCCCGGCACGATGGCCGCACCATTGAAGGTGTCGTTGAGCAGCACGCTGGCGGTGCTGCCGCCGCTGGGCGGAATCGGGCTGGCGCTGTAATCGTCATTCACCGCCACCAGTGCGGCGTTGGCCAGGGTCACGGTGACCTGGGCGGTATCGCAGGTGGTGCCATCCGGGGCCGGCAGGCAGACCTGGTAGGTCAGGGTGTCGGTACCGGTCTGCCCGGCGGTCGCGGTGTACTGCAGGCTGCCAGCGGTCGACAGCACGGCGGTGCCCTTGGTCGGCGCGGCGATCACGGTGAAGGTGGAACCGGCCGGCGCGTTGTCATTGCTGGCCAGGTTGAAGGTGCCGGTCTGGGTGCCGGTGACACTGGCGGTATCGTCCTGCGCGTCGGGTGCGATCAGCACCTGCACAGCGGCGGTGTCGCAGTTGGTGGTCGAACCCAGTTCGCACAGGCTGTAGGTCAGTGCGGAGGCACCAGCCGGCGCAAACCCGCTGACCGTGATCACGCCGTCGCTGTCGATACTGAAGCCGGCCGGCGGGCTGACCAGGTTCACGGTGACCTGCAGCGGGCTGGCGGCAGCTCCGTTGAAGGTGTCGTTGCCGAGCACGCTGGGCGTGGTGCCGCCTGCACCGGGTGCGAACACCGGCGCGCGGAAGTTGTCGTCCACCGCGTTGAGCGTGTTGGCGATGACGTTGAAGGTGATCGTGCCGGTGGCGCAGGTCGCGCCGTCCGGGGCCGGCAGACACACCTGGTACTGCGCGGTCTGGGTGCCTGCACCGGCTGGCGTATAGGTGAACGCACCATTGGCCTGCAGAGCCAGGGTACCTGCAGCCGGTGCGCTGACCACGCTGAAGGTGGATCCGGCCGGTGCGTTGTCGTTGATGCTCACATCACCGGCCAGCGGCTGCCCGGCCGGCGTGGTGTAGATGTCATCCGCCGCAACGGGCGCGATCAGCAGCGCCACCTGCGCGGTGTCGCGGTTGGTCGTGGTGCCGGCTTCGCACAGCTCATAGGTGAGGCTGACCGCACCGGCGGCGGCACCGGCCGGCACGTTGATCACGCCCGCGCTGGTGATGGTGTAACCCGGCGGCGGGGTGTTGATCAGGCTGACGGTGACCTGTGCTGCGGTGACCGCGACGCCATTGAACAGATCGTTGCCGAGCACGCTGGGTGTGCTGCCACCGGTCACCGGCGAAATCGCCGGCGCGGTGAACGGGTCGTCGACCGCGTCCACCGTGTTGGCGGCAATCACGAAGGTCGCCGTGGCGGTGGAGCAGACGCCGCTGTTCGGGGCCGGCAGACACACCTGATAGTCGAAGCTGTCGTTGGTGCTGCTGCCGGGATTGGAGGCATAGGTGAAGCTGCCATCGGCGGCAAAGGTCAGCACACCCTGGGTGGGTTGGGTGAGCGCGGTGAACACGACCCCGGTGACGATGTCATCGTTGACGGCCACTGAACCGGTCTCACTTTGCCCGGACTGCAACGGAATGCTGTCGGCCACCGCAGTGGGGCTGATCAGCACCTGCACGCTGGCGATATCGCAGTTGGCAGGCGCAGCCACTTCGCACAGCTGGTAGCTGAGCGTTGCCGCGCCGGGGTCGGTGCCGGGGGCCACGGTGATGACGCCCGTGGTCGCATCCAGGGTGAAGCCGGGCACGGTGCCCTGCAGGGTGGCCGTAATGGCTCCCTGCGTGACCACGGCACCGTTGAGCGTGTCGTTGCCCAGCACGCTGGGCGTGGTGCCTCCGGCAAGACCCGGAACCGGCGTGCCGAACAGATCATCGTTGGCGGCCAGGGTGTTGGCACCCAGGGTCACGGTCACGGTGGCGGTGGCGCACACGCCCGCGTTCGGGGCAGGCAGGCACACCTGGTAGCCGAAGGTATCGGTACCCGCGCTGCCGGCATTGGGCTGGTAGGTGAAGGTGCCGTCGCCATTGACGGTGACGCTGCCTTGGGTCGGCGTGGCACCGGCGGCGGAGAACAGCGAGCCGGCCGGCGTGTTGTCGTTGATGCCGACATTGCCGGAGACCGGCTGGGCGGCACCGGGCGTGCTGACGGCGTCATTCACCGCATTCGGACCTACCACCAGCTGCACCGCAGCGGTGTCGCACAGCGTGGGCGCGGCGGTCAGGCAGATGCGGTAGCCCAGCGTGACCGGGCCGGCCACCGCATTGGCGGGCACGCTGATGGCCCCAGCGGCATCGATGGTGTAGCCGGCCGGTGCGGTGATCAGCGTGGTGGTGATGTTGGCTGGCACCACGGCCACATTGTTGAAGGTGTCGTTGGTCAGCACGCTGGCGGTGGTACCGCCGGTCGGAGCCGGGATCGGTGCCGCGTTGAAGTTGTCATCCACCGCGTCGATGACGTTGGCGGTGAGATTGACGGTGACGATGGCGGTGTCGCACACCGCTGCATTCGGCGCGGGCAGGCACAGCTGATAGCTGAAGGTATCCGTGCCGGTGGCACCCGCGTTGGCGGTGTAGGTGAACGCACCGCTGGCCTGCAGCACGACGCTGCCCTGGGTGGGCGCTGCACCGGTCTGGACGAAGGTGGAACCGGCGAACAGATTGTCGTTGCTGCTGACGTTGCCGTTGACCGCCTGCCCGGCCTGTACCGCCACGCTGTCATCCACCGCATTGGGGCTGACGATAAGTGCCACGTTGGCACTGGCGCAGTTGCTGGGCGAGGCCGCCTCGCAGATCTGGTAGGTCAAGGTGACCGGACCTGCCGCCGCCGTAGCCGGCACCACGATGGTGCCGTTGGCATTGATGTCATAGCCGGACGGTGCGTTGGTCAAGGTCGCCACAACAGCGGCGTCAACAAACGCGGCACCGCCCAGGGTGTCGTTGGCGAACACACGCGGCGTGGTGCCACCTGCGCCCGGCGGGAACGGCGTAGCGCTGTAGTCGTCATTGGTCGCGACAATCGCCGCCGCCTGCACGGTGATGGTCGGTGTGGTGGCGGTGTTGTCGCCCGGGGTCGGGTCGGTGGTGCCCGGCGGCGGGGTGATGGTGGCGGCGTTGGCCGAGATGGTGGCGGGGGTCACGGTGGGCGCGGTGCCGCTCACCAGCACCACCAGCACATCGCCCACGCCGACGTTGACGCCCACATTGAGGCTGCCGGTACCGGAGGCGGTGGCGCACGAGGTCGCGGCCGACACCACCGCGCAGGTCCAGGTAACGCCGGTCAGCTGCGCCGGCACCGAATCGGTCAGCGTCGCGCCCACCGCCCGCGACGGCCCGGTGTTGCGCACCTCGATGCGGTACTGCACCGCACCGCCGGCCGGCACCGGCGCGCCGGCAGCAGGGCTGACGATGGTCTTGATCACGCTCAGCTGCGACGTCGCGGCCAGCGCGTTGCTGTCGCTGGCGGTGTTGTTGCCCGGGGTGGGGTCGGAGATGTCGTTCGGTGCGGTAACGGTGGCGGTATTCACCAGCGGGTTGCGGTAGGCCTGTGCGTGGGCCGTGGCCGTGACCAGCGTCATCAGCAGTGCCCCGGCCAGATGCAGCGCGCGGGCGCGCAGGCGGCTGGCGGAGGTGTGGCAGGAGAAGCGACGGGCGCTGGCGGTTTGCATGCAGAAATCCTCGGAAGCACCGCGCGGCGACCAGAACGGGCGACCTGCGCGTCACGTGTTGCGTCGTTGCTGCCGAAGGCCACCGCGGTGGCCTCCGGGTGGATGTGGCTAGTACGCGGCGGGGTCTGCGCTGAAGCTGACCGGCACGGTGATCGTGGCCTGCCCCCCGTTGATCAGGTTCACCCCCAGGCTGACCCCGGTGCCGCCAGCGGCACCTCCACTGGCCGCGCTGCAGACGCTGCCGGCCGATGCCGTGCAGGTCCATGGCGCGCTCAGCGTGGCCCCGGCAGGCAAGGTGTCGGTGACCTGCGCGGCAGTCACCGGATCCGGCCCGGCATTGCTGACGGTGATGACGTAGCTCGCCGTGCCGCCAGGCGTGTAGCTGCCACTGCCATCACTCTTGGTGATCGACAGATCTGCCTGGCGCGTTCGGTTGGTGATTCGACAGACCACATTGAGAGGTTGTGCGGACAACGCGGGCGCGGTGAAGTTGAAGCTCTGCCCGGTGCCACTGGACAGCACCGTCCCGGCCGCGTCGCGGCAGTCCCAGGTACTGGCGTAGCGGGCCAGTACGGTTGCGGTGCCGGCGGTTTCGGCGAGCGTGTAAACCGTGCCGGGTGTGGTGACCACCGCCGTGGTCGCGCCGTTGTTACCCACATTCGCCACGCTGGCGAGCACCGTCGCGCCCTGCGCGACGCTGAGATTGAACACACCGGTGTCGGTAGTGGGCGCGAGCGTTTTCACCAGCTGCACGGTGGCCGCGCAGCTCTGCGAAATGCTCTCCACGGTGAAGATCGCCTGGCCGATGCGGATGCCCAGCAGGCCAAGAAGGTTGTCGACCACGCCGCCCAGTACGGCGGTGAGCACCGGACCGACCAGCGCATTGGTGACGGTGCGCAGCGGCGGCAGCAAGATGCCGACCACCGCGTTGACGATGGTGTTCACCGGCAGCGGCAGGGTGATCAGGTTGTTGACCAGACGCACCACCGGTGTGCCGCTGGTGATCTGCACATCCAGCTAGTTGATCAACGTGGTGACCATGAGGCTGGCACTGACCGTGCCGGTGCTCAACGTGCGCGTCTGTGGATAGGGCCCGGTGAAGGCTACTGACTGGAACCCCGGTGTTCCGGTGGCCACCGCGCGCAGCGACACGGTCAACGGCACGTCGACGTCGGCCACCTTCAGTGCGCTGGAAAGCAGACTGACCGCCACCGTCACGTTGAGCGTGGTGGCGTTGATCGGGGTGACGCTGGCCGGGGTGAGCACTGCGCTGCGGTTGAAGAACACCGCGTCGCTGATGGTGCCGATGTACAGATTCACCAGGCCCGGGCGTGCCTGCAGGGTGACCGCGTTGCTGGCCAGGTTGACCGCGTTGATGGTGCCTTCGGCACGGGCCACGTCGGCATACACCGACAGATGCAGTACCGAGGCGGTGATGGCAGTGCCGGACAGCGACACCAGTCCGCCCACGTTGAGTCCGTTGACCGCACTGATCAGCGGGGCCACGTTGAGGCCCTGGGCAATGTCGAAGTCGAACTTGATGCGGATGGCAGCGCTGTGGAATGCCGTACCGACCGGTCCGCAGTTGTACACCGGCGGCTCGACCACCTGGGCCCAGACGCGCACGTTGGCCAGCCCACCCAGTCCCAGCGGTGCCAGCTGCGCGGTGGTCAGGGTGATCGGTGTAGGCGTGGTGACCACGTTGCGGAAGTTGTACAGCTGCACGCCGCCGGTGATCAGATCCAGCACGTCCAGATTGACGTTGGCCAGCGAGCCCGGTGGCAGCGAGACCTGCAGCAGATCGGCCAGGCGGATGGTGCCGGTGAGGCCGCCCAGCGACGGCGTGAGCAGATTGAGCGCGTTGGCGGCCGCGGTCTGGCCGTCGGCCTGCAGCACCGATACCAGCGCCGCACGCAGCTGCGACAGGGTGATATTGGCGTTCAGTACCTGACTCGGATCGCTGACCACCACGCCGCCGTTGAGCTGGGTCAGCAGTGCGTTGAGATTCACATCCGCGCCGGCGAGGCTGTTCCAGTCCAGTGCGGTGAGGTTGATATTCGTGCCGGGCAGCAGTGTCGTGAACAGCAGGTTCAACACCGGGCTCTGGGTGGAATCCACCTGCACCAGCCGCGGACCAGCGGAAACACACGCGCCGTTGGCGGTACAGGCGTCCTGCGCATTTACTTTCGGAACCACAGAAAATAGTGCGAATAACGTCACAACTAATGCGATCGCATTAAGTTTGGTGAATCCCCATAACACCCGCTTCACATCTGAAACCTTATCCATCACCCATCCCCTGCGCCGTGGCCGCACCCCTCCTTCACACACCGGATTCACCCGGTGATGAGGAGCAGCAAGCACACTGCTTTTGCGTTCTGGTGTTTATTTCCGGCGATTCATGGCCGGTTTCAGGATTAATTACGTGGACGCGGCAAGGGGTCAAACAACGATTTGTGAAGACGGTAGTTAGTAACGCTGTCGCTCGGGGTGGTTTTGATGGGATACCCATGAGGGGCAAGGGCAGTCAGTCATTCTGTACATGCAGGTAAAAGAATCGCTGCCCGGGAAGTATCGATAACCACCCATCACTTAAGGACAGGGAAAGGGGGATTTCTATGTTGTCGATGTCGGATCGAATTCGCAGCGCGCGGACCGCTGCGGGGTTATCTCAGACGCAATTGGCCCAGGAAACGGGGGTCAAGCGCAGTGCAGTGGCACAGTGGGAGCGGCGCGGCGGCACCCACCCCAGTGTGTCGCATCTGGCCCGGATTGCCGTGGTCACTCACGTGCGGTTTGAGTGGCTGGCGACCGGTCGCGGTTGCGGAAAACCGGAAGGAGAGGAGCTGGAAACGACACAGCCGGCGGCGGATTACGTGCGTAACGACCTGGAGGGCAACATTTTGTCGCTGGTGCGGCGGCTGCCCCCGCGCAAGCGGCAGGTGGCGCACGACATCATCGAGATGCTGGGCGCGTGATGACGGCAAGGGCGTGACGACCAACGGTCGTCACCTACCGCCGTTGGTCGTCAGGCCGGGATATCCAACGCCGCGCGCGGCGGCAGCGACCAGTCGATCGGTGGCTGCCCGCGCTGTTCGAGGTAAGCGTTCGCCATCGAAAAATGCCGGCAGCCCAGGAAACCCCGATGCGCCGACAGCGGCGACGGGTGTGGAGCCTTGAGCACGCGGTGGCGGCGGGTGTCGATCACCTTGCCCTTCTGCTGGGCGTAGCTGCCCCAGAGCAGGAACACCAGGCCGTCGCGTTCGCGGTTGAGGGTTTCCACCACGTGGTCGGTGAAACCCTCCCAGCCGCGCTTCTGGTGCGCCCCGGCCTGCCCTTCCTCGACAGTGAGCACCGCATTGAGCAGCAGCACGCCACGCTGCGCCCACGGCAACAGGCAACCGTGATCCGGTCGCGCAATGCCCAGGTCGCTTTCGATTTCCTTGTACATGTTCAGCAGCGACGGCGGCACCGGCACGCCGGGCATCACCGAGAAGCTCAGGCCATGCGCCTGTCCGCGGCCGTGGTACGGGTCCTGGCCCAGGATCACCACCTTCACCTGATCGAACGGCGTGGCGTCGAAGGCGGCGAAGATCTGCGGGCCGGGCGGAAACACGTGAGCGCCAGCGGCCTTGCGCTCACGCAGGAAGGCCGACAGCTCACGCATCTCCGGGCGCAGCAGCCAATCGCCCACATGCGCCTTCCAGCTGGGCTCCAGCTGGATGGCAGGTACGGCATCACTCATCGCAGCACGGGCTTGTCGTTGAGGCGGGCCAGACGCAGCTGGAACAACACCTTGGTCACCAGCAGGCGCTCTTCGATCGGCTTCTGCACCAGGTCGTTCGCGCCCGACTGCAGCAGCCCGGACTGGTTGTGCGGATTGCCATCGCCGGTCATCACCAGCACCGGCAGGCGGCGCTTGCCGTAGCCGAAGTCCACGCGCACGCGCTCGACCACGTCACGGCCGCTGAGTTCACCCTTCAGGGTGACGTCGGTCAGGACCAGATCGATGCGGGTATTGCTGCGGCCCAGCGATTCAGCGGTGAGCAGGGCGAACGCCTCTTCGGCGGTCATCACGTGCAGCACGTTGAGGCTCTGCCGCTCCAGCATGCGCTTGGTGGCTTCGGCCACCACGCGGCTGTCTTCGATGTAGAGGATGGTGGCACCCGGAATGGTTTCCGGCTGCACGTAGCCCTTGATGAAGGACGCCAGCGCCTCGTGGCCCAGCGCCTTGTCGAAGTAGTCGGTGACGTACTCGGTGAAGCGGCGCTGCTCCAGGTGCTGCTGGGCGTCGCCGGACACCACGATCACCGGCACATACGCCTGCCCCGCAGCCTCGCGCACCATGCGCGCCAGCGCCAGGCCGTCGCCGTCGCTGAGTGTGAGCGAGGTGGTGACCAGGTTGACCGGGCCGGCATCCAGTGCCTGGCGGGCGTCTTCGATGCAGGCGCAGCCCACCACTTCCACCTGCGGCAGCTCACGCTGCAGCACGTCGGCAATGAGCTTGCGGACCAGCTTGGAACCGTCGACCACCATCACCCGGGGGGCGGCATCAACGAGGTGCTTGAGAGCTTGCGGACGCATGCGAACCTCAGGTTTCGGTCGGTCGGGTCTGGCGCAGGAAGTGCCCTGTGACCAGCCACGCGCCCAGCCAGCCCAGCACCACCGTGCCGACCAGGACGAGCGAGGAATGCAGAAGATCCAGCCCATGCAACACGAACGGGCTGCCATAGCTGCTGGAAAGTTCGGCCAGCGGCGGGCGCAGCGCCAAGCCAGCCACGCCGATCAGGGCCAGTGCCAGCGCACCGGCCCCCAGGCCATACCACGCGCCCAGATACAGGAACGGGCGACGGATGAAGCCGTCGCTCGCACCCAGCAGCTGCAGCACGCCGATTTCATCCCGGCGCGACTGGATGTCCAGGCGCACGGTATTGCCAACCACCAGCACCGCGCCCAGCCCGAGCAGGGCCGAGAGCACCTGCACCAGCCGTGAGCCGAAGCCCAGCCAGGCGTCCAGGCGCTTGCGCCAGAGCGCGTCGTGCTGGACCAGGTCGGCCTGCGGCAGGCCCTGCAGCGACTGTGCAAGGCGCGCGTCATCGGTGCCGTTGGCCGGGGTGATGATCAGCAGCGAGGGCAGCGGATTGTCATGCAGGGCATCAATGGCCTCGCCCAGGCCGGCGCTGTCGCGCAGTTCCGCCAGGCCCTCTTCCGGGGTGCGCACGGTGACCGCACTGACGTCGGCACGACCGCGCAGCGTTTCGGCGACCTGGGTCGCACCGGCAGCATCCACGCTGGCCTTCAGGAACAGATTGATGTCGCGCGACTGCTGCACGCTGCCGGCGAACAGCTTCACGTTGTCGAGCGCGATTGAAAGCCCCAGCGGCAACGCCAGGGCCACCGCCATGACCATGATGGTCAGCAGCGTCGCCCACGGCTTGCGCCAGGCGCGACCAAGACTGAACACCACGCTGTGGCCATGATGATGCAGCCACACGCCCAGGCGCGAAGGCGCTGCCGCTTCTTTGTTGGTCGCAGCGCTCATTCGGCCAGATCCTGCGGCGAGATGTCGTCGACCAGACGCCCGTGGTCAAGAATGAGCACGCGCTTGCGCATGCGGCGCAGCAGCGGCAGGTCATGGCTGACCACCAGCACGCTGGTGCCACGCTCGGGCAGTTCGGCAAACAACGCCATGATCTCCGCGGCCAGGGTGGGATCCAGATTACCGGTGGGTTCGTCGGCGACCAGCAGGCGCGGTTCGCCGACGATGGCACGGGCAATGCCCACGCGTTGTTGTTCGCCGGCCGACAGCTGCGAGGGCAGCGCCTTTTCCCGGTGGGCCAGGCCCATGCGTTCCAGCACCGAGCGCACCCGCTTGCCGATCTCGGCGCGACGCGTGCCACGCAGGATCAGCGGCAGGGCGACGTTCTCGCCGATGCTGCGGTCCATCAGCAGGCGGTGGTCCTGGTAGACCGCGCCCACCTCGCGGCGGTGACGCGGGATATCGCCACCGCGCACCTTCAGCAGGTTGCGGTCGGCCAGCAGCACCGCGCCGCGGCTGGGACGTTCGTCCAGATGGATCAGTTTCAGCAGGGTGCTTTTGCCGGCACCGGAGTGACCGGTGACGAACAGCATTTCACCGGGCGCAACTTCGAAGCTGACGTCCACCAGTGCCTGGTGGCCGCCCGCATACTGTTTGCTGACATTGTCGAAACGCAGGACGCTCATCCCCCGATTATGCCGGAGGCGCGTTGCGACGTGGGGACGGGATGACACCCGACCAACGGTCGGGTGCTACCGTTGATCGGCACGCGCGCCGATCAACTACCGGAGAGCATCCGGCGGATCTTGCGGCCGATGCGGGTCAGGAAGCCGCCACCGGCATCGTCAGCCTTGGCCGCACGCATCGGCTTGGCCGCCACCTGCACCGGCGTGACCGGCTGGGCAGCACTCTCAGCACCCTCAACCGGGCGCCCGTGGCGACGACGACGGCGCTTGCGCGGCTTACGCTCGCCGTCGACCGCCCCTTCCGGAGCGCCTTCAGCGCGCGGCGGACGCGGCGGAC
>NZ_DAMDFR010000074.1:0-22476 GCF_032103445.1 Stenotrophomonas sp. | reverse complement strand
CGCGCGCACGGCAGAGCCGCAGCGTGCCGTGGCCAGCCAGGCTCCACTCGCTCCGACCGTTCCTTCCAGCGCGGCGCGCGAGCTGCCCTTCGGCAACGTCAGCGGGCTGCAGGCCAAGCCGTGGCCGCGTTCCACGCTGGGCGCTGAAGGCGCGCTCAATGCCAGCTTCTCCAGCCCGCAGCCGCAGGCCGCGTTCTACCCGTTCGAGCCGCGTCTGCAGGAGGCCGAGCCGGTCCCGCTGCCGCGTACGCAGGACTGACCCGTCCTGCGTTTCCCCTGTTCCCTTCCCCAGCTATTGATTCCTGACTCGGAGGTTCGCGTCTGATGAGCGCCCGTACCCGCACGCAGGCCATGGCCCTGCTGGCCATGACCCTTCCCCTGATCGCCTGTGCCCAGGCCCCGCAGCCGCCGGCGGCTACCGCTGCCGCGCCGGCACCGCGCGCGCCCGCCGCGCCGTTGGTGACCGGGCTGCCGGATTTCACCAACCTGGTTGAACAGGTGGGCCCGGGCGTCGTCAACATTGAAACCACCATCGTGCGCAGCAACCGTCAGGCGCGCGGGGCCGGCCCCAGCGACGAGGAAATGCCGGAATTCTTCCGCCGCTTCTTTGGTCCGGACTTCCCGATGCCAGGGCAGGGCCCGGGCGGCGGCGATGAAGGCCCCAGCATCCGCGGCCGCGGCATGGGCTCGGGCTTCATCATCTCGCCCGACGGGTATGTGCTGACCAATCACCACGTGGTTGCCGACGCCGGCGAAGTGAAGGTCAAGCTGGGCGACCGCCGCGAGTTCACCGCCAAGGTGATCGGCAGCGACCAGCAGTACGACGTGGCTCTGCTGAAGATCGAGGGCAAGAACCTGCCGACCGTGCGCGTGGGCGATTCCAATACGCTGAAGCCGGGCCAGTGGGTGGTGGCGATCGGCTCGCCGTTCGGCCTGGACAACTCGGTCACTGCGGGTGTGGTCAGCGCCGTGGGTCGCAGCACCGGTGGTCAGGACCAGCGCTATGTGCCGTTCATCCAGACCGACGTGGCGATCAACCAGGGCAACTCGGGCGGTCCGCTGCTCAATACCCGCGGTGAAGTGGTCGGCATCAACTCGCAGATCTTCTCCGCTTCTGGCGGCTACATGGGCATCAGCTTCGCCATCCCGATCGACCTGGCGATGGGCGCGGTCGAGCAGATCAAGAAGACCGGCCGGGTCAGTCGCGGCCAGCTGGGCGCGATTGTCGGTGCGATCACCGGCGACGTGGCGCAGGGCTTCAAGCTGCCCGACAGCCGCGGCGCGCTGGTCAATGAACTGGTGCCCGGCAGCGCCGCCGCCAAGGCCGGCCTGGAAGTGGGTGACGTGATCCGCTCGGTGAACGGCACCGCCGTGAACACGTTCAGCGACCTGCCGCCGCTGATCGGCGCGCTGCCGCCGGGCAGCAAGGTCCGGCTGGTGGTGCTGCGCGACGGCAAGGAGCGCGAGCTGACCGCCACCCTGACCGAGCTGGCCGAAGACGCCGCCCGTGGCGAAGCCGCCACGGGGGCCGAAGCCGCCAAGCCGCAGGCCGGGGCCAATGCCCTGCTGGGGCTGGAGGTCATTGACCTGACCGCAGCTCAACGCAAGAGCAATCAGCTCGACGCCGGCGAAGGCGTGAGTATCACCAAGGTCACCGGCCAGTCCGCCCGCGAGGCCGGACTTCGCCCGGGCATGGTCATCCTGCAGGTCGGGCGCACCCCGGTCGGCAGTGCGGCCGCCCTGAACAAGGCCCTGGCCGGTTACGGCAAGGGCGATGTGGTGATGCTGCTGATCCGCCTGGACCAGAGAACGTCCTTCGTGCCGATCAAGATCGCCCCGTAACCATTGGTACAGCGTTGTTTCCCGGGCCCGCTTCGGCGGGCCCGGTCATGCCCGGCACCTGGAAAGGGCGTTCGGCGACCGGGGACGCGCCGGACCGGGCCGCTCATGCGATAATGCACCGTTATCCTGACGACGCGCCGCGCCGCCGCCACCTATGTCCTCTGATTCGATGCGGAACATCCGCAATTTCTCCATCATCGCCCACGTCGACCACGGCAAGTCCACGCTGGCCGACCGCATCATCCAGCTCTGTGGCGGCCTCCAGGCCCGCGAGATGGAGGCGCAGGTGCTCGACTCCAATCCGATCGAGCGTGAGCGTGGCATCACCATCAAGGCCCAGTCGGTGTCGCTGCCGTATGTGGCCAAGGATGGGCAGACCTATCACCTGAACTTCATCGACACCCCCGGGCACGTCGACTTCTCCTATGAAGTCAGCCGCTCGCTGGCGGCCTGTGAAGGCGCGCTGCTGGTGGTCGATGCGGCCCAGGGCGTGGAAGCGCAGTCGGTTGCCAACTGCTACACCGCGGTAGAGCAGGGCCTGGAAGTGGTGCCGGTGATCAACAAGATCGACCTGCCCACCGCCGACATCGACCGTGCCAAGGGCGAGATCGAAGCCGTGATCGGCATCGACGCCAGCGACGCGGTGCCGGTCAGCGCCAAGACCGGCCTGAACGTGCAGGACGTGCTGGAAGCCATCGTGCACCGCATTCCGCCGCCGCAGCCGCGTGATACCGAGAAGCTGCAGGCACTGATCATCGATTCCTGGTTCGACAACTACCTGGGCGTGGTCTCGCTGGTGCGTGTGATGCAGGGCGAGATCAAGCCCGGCGACAAGCTGCAGGTGATGTCCACCGGCCGCAACCACCAGGTCGACAACGTCGGCGTGTTCACTCCCAAGCGCAAGGTCCTGCCGGCCCTGCGCGCCGGTGAGGTGGGCTGGGTGACGGCCAGCATCAAGGACGTGCACGGCGCGCCGGTCGGCGACACCCTGACCCTGGCCGGCGACCCGGCTCCGAAGCCGCTGCCGGGCTTCCAGGAAATGCAGCCGCGCGTGTTCGCCGGCCTGTTCCCGGTCGATGCGGAAGACTACCCGGACCTGCGCGAGGCGCTGGACAAGCTGCGCCTGAACGACGCCGCGCTGCGCTTCGAGCCGGAAAGCTCTGAAGCCATGGGCTTTGGCTTCCGCTGCGGCTTCCTCGGCATGCTGCACATGGAAATCGTGCAGGAGCGCCTGGAACGCGAATACAACCTGGACCTGATCAGCACCGCGCCCACCGTGGTCTATGAAGTGCTCAAGACCGACGGTTCCATCGTCAACATGGACAACCCGGCCAAGCTGCCGCCGGTGAACATGGTCGAGGAAATCCGCGAACCGATCATCCGCGCCAACGTGCTCACCCCCGAGGAGTACATCGGCAACATCATCAAGCTGTGCGAGGAAAAGCGCGGCAGCCAGATCGGCATCAACTACCTGGGCAGCCAGGTGCAGATCAGCTACGAGCTGCCGATGGCCGAAGTGGTGCTGGACTTCTTCGACAAGCTCAAATCCGTCAGCCGCGGCTACGCCTCGCTGGACTACCACTTCGTGCGTTTCGATGCCGGCCCGTTCGTGCGGGTGGACGTGCTGATCAATGGTGACAAGGTCGATGCCCTGTCGCTGATCGTGCACCGCAGCCATGCCGACCGTCGCGGCCGCGAGCTGTGCGAGAAGATGAAGGATCTTATTCCCCGGCAGATGTTCGACGTGGCCATCCAGGCCGCGGTCGGCTCGCAGATCATCGCCCGCACCACGGTCAAGGCGATGCGCAAGAACGTGTTGGCCAAGTGCTATGGTGGCGACGTTTCGCGCAAGAAGAAGCTGCTGGAGAAGCAGAAGGAAGGCAAGAAGCGCATGAAGCAGGTGGGCCGGGTGGAGATTCCGCAGGAAGCCTTCCTTGCCGTGCTGCAGATGGACAAGTAAGCCCGCACTCCGCGCCGCCGTACCCGTTCCCAAGGACACCGCATGAAACTGTTTGAAATCCTTCTGGTCGTGCTGACCCTGTCGTCCGGCCTGATCCTGCTGGCCGACAAGCTGCACTTCGCCAAGCGCCGTGCCGCGCGTGCCGGCCTGCTGGATTCCGAACCGGTGCTGGTGGACTACTCGCGGGCCTTCTTCCCGGTGCTGGCCATCGTGCTGGTGGTGCGCAGCTTCATTGCCGAGCCGTACAAGATTCCGTCCAGCTCGATGATGCCCAATCTGCTGATCGGCGATTTCATCCTGGTCAACAAGTTCGCCTATGGCCTGCGCCTGCCGCTGAACAACGCCAAGGTGGTGCCGGTGGGCGAGCCGGAGCGCGGCGACGTGGTGGTGTTCCACTTCCCGGGCCATTCCGACACCGACCCGAACAAGGGCGAGAACTTCATCAAGCGCGTGATCGGCGTGCCGGGTGACGAGGTCGTGTTCCAGGGCGATTCGCTGGTCCTGAACGGCGAGCCGGTGAAGTACGAGAACAAGGGGTTGTATGCTGGCCACCGTGGGCAGGCCGAAGGGGCCACGCTGCTGGTGGAGCAGCTGCCGGGCCGTACCCATACCGTGCTGGAAACGGATTACCCCCGGGGTGAAGGCCAATGGACCGTGCCGCCGGGCAAGTATCTGGTGATGGGCGACAACCGTGACAACAGCGACGACGGCCGCTTCTGGGGCCTGCTGCCGGAGGAAAACCTCCGCGGCAAGGCATTCCTGATCTGGCTGAACTGCTCGGGCTGGTTCTGCAAGGACGGTTTCGAACCGTCGCGGATCGGCACCGGGATCAACTGATTCATTACCTACGCGTATCTGGGGAGAACGCAATGAAGACGATGAAAACGCAGCGTGGCATGACCCTGACCTCGTTCCTGGCGGTGGCCGTCGTGGTGGGCTTCGGCCTGTATGTCGCGATGAAGCTGTTCCCGATGTACCAGGAGTACTACGCGGTCAAGTCTGCGCTGAAGGGCGTGGCCAATGAGCCGGGCGTGGCAGGCATGGAGCCTGGCAAGGTGCAGGAGATGTTCTTCCGTCGCCTGTACATCAACTACTCCGAAAACGTGAAGCCGGCCAACGTGAAGATGCAGCGCGTCAATGGTGGCTGGAACATGAAGGTCAACTACGAAGTGCGCCAGCCTCTGGTCGGCAATCTCGATGTCGTCGGCAAGTTCGACACCCAACAGGAACTGACACGCAGCGGTGCCCAATAACACCTTCCAACGTGGTGACCGTATCGGTCACGCTTTCAACGATCCGGGCCTGCTGCAGCAGGCCCTGACGCATCGCAGCGCCGGCACGCCGAACAACGAGCGGCTGGAGTTTCTCGGCGACAGCATCGTCAACATGATGGTGGCACAGGCGTTGTACCAGCGCTGGCCCAAGGCCGACGAGGGCGCACTGACCCGTGCCCGTGCCGAACTGGTGCGCGAGGGAGCCCTGGCGGTGATTGCGCGCAGCCTGGAGCTGGGCGACCGCCTGACCCTCGGGCCTGGGGAAATGAAGTCCGGCGGCCATCGTCGCGACTCGATCCTGGCCGACGCCCTGGAGGCCGTGGTGGCCGCCATCTACCTGGATGCCGGCTTTGCCGCCTGCCAGGCGGTGGTGTTGCCGTGGTTCACCGCCTCCATGGAGGCGCTGCCGGCGACCGGCCGGCCGGAGAAGGACCCCAAGACCCGCCTGCAGGAGTGGCTGCAGGCCCGGCAGAAGGCCCTGCCGCAGTACGAACTGGTGTCAGAGTCGGGTGACGACCACGCCAAGACCTTCCGGGTACGCTGTGGCGTAACCGAACCCGCTGTCAGTACCGAAGGCGAAGGGGCCTCGCGACGACTGGCCGAACAACAGGCGGCTGCTGCCGCCCTCGAGCAACTGGATTCCAAGTGAGCGAAGCATCCACCCATCATTGCGGCAGCGTTGCCGTCATCGGCCGCCCCAACGTCGGCAAGTCCACGCTGACCAACGCCTTGGTCGGGGCCAAGATCAGCATTGTCTCCAACCGGCCGCAGACCACCCGTCATCGGTTGCTCGGCATCGCCAGTTATCCGGAAGGCCAGATCGTGCTGGTCGATACGCCCGGGCTGCACAAGGTGCAGAAGCGCGCCATGAACCGGGTGATGAACCGCGCCGCGCGTGGCTCGCTCGAGGGCGTGGACGCGGGCATGCTGGTCATCGAGGCCGGTCGTTGGGATGAAGAAGACACCCTGGCGTTCAACGTGCTCAGCGATGCCGGCATTCCGGTGGTGCTGGTGGTCAACAAGGTGGACCGGCTGAAGGACAAGGGCGCGCTGCTGCCGTTCCTGCAGCAGATCACCGAGGGCCGTACGTTCGCCGCTGTCCACCCGATCTCGGCGCAGAAGCGCAATGGGCTGGAAGCGCTGGTGCGTGACCTGCTCAAACTGCTGCCCGAAGCTCCGCCGATGTTCGGCGAAGACGAAATCACTGACCGCAGCCAGCGCTTCCTGGCCGGCGAACTGGTGCGCGAGCAGCTCATGCGCCAGCTGGGTGAGGAACTGCCGTACGCGACCACGGTGGAAATCGAGCGGTTTGCCGAAGACGGCAATCTGCTGCGCATCGGCGCAGTCATCTGGGTCGAGCGCGAGGGCCAGAAGGCCATCGTGATCGGCAAGGGCGGAGCCCGCCTGAAGGAAATCGGAGCCAAGTCCCGCCTGCAGATGGAGCGGCTGTTCGGGGCCAAGGTGTTCCTGGAAACCTGGGTGCGCGTGCGCGAAGGCTGGTCTGACGACGAAGCCGCGCTGAAGGCATTCGGCTACGAATGATCCCCTGCACGCCGCCGACGGCGGCGTGCCTCTGCGACCGCGGCTGAGCGATGCATATCGACGACGAACCGGCTTTCGTCCTGCACGCCCGGGCCTGGCGCGAAACCAGCCTGCTGGTGGAAGTGCTGACCGAGCAGCATGGGCGGTTGGGCGTGCTGGCGCGGGGCGTCAGCAGCCCGCGCAGCCAGGCGCTGCGCGCGGCCCTGCAGCCGCTGCAATGGATCCGGCTCAGCGCCGTACAGCGCGGCGAGCTGGCCCAGCTGCGCCAGGCCGAGGCGCTGGATGCAGCGCCGCGCTTGACCGGTGACGCGATGTTGGCCGGGTTTTACGTCAACGAGCTGCTGCTGCGGCTGGCTCCACGCCAGGATCCGGTGCCGGAGTTGTATGACGCTTATGGCGCGGTTCGGCAGCGGCTTGCGCAGGCCGAACCACTGGCGTGGACCCTGCGACGGTTCGAGCGCGATCTGCTGGAGGCGCTGGGGTTTGGCTTTGACCTGGCCCATGGCAGTGATGGCGAGCCGATCGATCCCGCTGCTCGTTATGAGCTTGACCCGCTTGAGGGCCCGCGCCGCCTGCTCAGCGAGCGCGGCGTTGATGCGCGGCGCGGGACCGCCACGGGCAGTGCGTTGCTGGCGCTGGCGGCCGATGACGCGCCAGGCAGCGAAGATCTGGCCAGCCTGCGCCGGCCGATGCGCACGGTGCTGCTGCACCACCTGGGTGGGCGGGGATTGAAGTCGTGGGAAATGCTTGAAGATCTTGCCCGTCGGCGGTGATCCGCGAGCGCGCAGGGCGTATGTCCGTGCACAGGATCATGGCTTTGACACGCATGGCGTGTCACTACGATCCTTGGTCGCGCGGGTTGGGGGTCGCCTGGGTTTGGTTGGTCGGGCGATCTGTAGGGACACGCCATGCGTGTCCAACGCGGACTCAATGCAACAACGATTCCACCGCCGCCCGGAACTGCGTCTGTGCCCCTACGGATTCTGGTGCCTGGCGCAGCTGCCGTACCGCCCGCGCCAACCGCGCCGCGCCCACAAATCCACAGCTGGCCTGGAGCCGGTGCAATTGCCCGCGCAGCGCCGGCTCGTCATGCTGCTGCACCGCCTGGGCCACGGCGTCACGAACGCCAGGCAGCTCGGCCAGGAACAATTCACGTAGCGCGATCAGATGATGGCGCTGCCCGTTCAGCGCGGCCAGCGCGGTGATCTCATCCCAGTCCTCGCGTTCGCCTTCGGGATCCGCTACTGATGTCGCATTTACCCCGGAACTGTTCGCCAGTGCGCGGCGCACCGCCTGCAGCAGCTGTTCGCCCGTGAGTGGCTTCACCAGCGTTTCGCGGAAGCCCGCATCGCGCAGCCGTGCATGGATGCTGGTATCCGCATCGGCGGTATGCGCCAGCGCAGGGGTGTCCGGACGGCTGCGGCGCAATTGCTGCAGAAGCTCGCTGCCATTGCCGTCGGGCAGGTTCACGTCGATCAGCCACAGGTCGTGACGGGCCGCACAGCCGCGATCCATGGCGCTGGCAAGTGAGTCAGCGGTGTCCACTTCAGCAGGAAGGGCTTCCAGCGCGGCCTTGAAAAAGCCACGGCTGATGGTGTCGTCCTCGACGAGCAGCAAGCGGGGGAGGGGCTCCCGGGGGGTCATCTGCATAACGGCTGCCTCCATGTCAGCTGGGGCCATATTAAACATGATGTCGCGGTGTGCAAGCTGTCTACGCGCCAAGCGGCCAAACCCGGATGCGGTATCTGCGACAATACGCACCCTTTTGCCCGCA
Source organism: Stenotrophomonas sp. (assembly GCF_032103445.1). GTDB lineage: Bacteria > Pseudomonadota > Gammaproteobacteria > Xanthomonadales > Xanthomonadaceae > Stenotrophomonas. Next base: position 14,084 of record NZ_DAMDFR010000074.1, on the reverse strand, counting down.
GCCTGTTGCCACGTGGCCCGATCCCGCTCCCGCCTTGACCGTACCCCGTTCCAGACCGACATCCTAGACCTGAGCCACGACGGCCGTGGCGTGGCCCGCCGTGAAGGGGAGGGTGGCAAGGTCACCTTCATCACCGGCGCGCTGCCCGGCGAAGTCGTCCGCGCCGAACCGACCGCCCGGAATCGTCATTTCGACGAGGCGCGCACCGTGGAGGTGCTGCAGCCTTCGCCACAGCGGGTTGAGCCGCGCTGCCCGCATTTCGGCGTGTGCGCCGGCTGCGTGCTGCAGCACCTGGAAGAGTCGCAGCAGATCGTGGCCAAGCAGCGGGTGCTGATGGACAACCTGACCCGCATCGGCCATGTCGCACCCGGCACGGTGTTGCCGCCGCTGGTCGGCGACAGCTGGGGCTACCGTCGCAAGGGGCGCTTCTCGGTGCGACGGGTAGAGAAGAAAGACAAGACCCTGGTGGGGTTCCGCGAACAGGACCCGCGCTTCGTCGCCGACCTCAGCCAGTGCCTGACCGTGATTCCGGAGGTGGGGACCAAGGTGTCGGCGCTGTCGGCGTTCATCGAGACCCTGGATGGCAAGCGTGACATCCCGCAGATCGAGTTCATCGCCGGCGACCAGGCGGTGATGCTGACCATCCGCCACATGCAGCCGCTCAGCGACCGCGATCGTGCCGCCTGGATCGCGTTCGGCCAGGAACATGGGTTCGCCATTTCGCTGCAGCCGGGCGGGGTGGAGTCGGTGCACCCGCTGTGGCCGGCCGAAGTGCCGCTGTCGTTCAAACTGGAACCGTGGAATGTCGAGCTGGCGTTCCGCCCGCTGGACTTCATCCAGGTGAATGCCAAGCTCAACGTGAAGATGATCCAGCTGGCGCTGGACCTGCTCGATGCCGGTCCGGACGAGCGCGTACTGGACCTGTTCTGCGGACTGGGCAACTTCACCCTGCCGCTGGCGCGCACCGTGCGCGAGGTGGTCGGCGTGGAAGGCGAGGCCGGGCTGGTGGCGCGGGCGAAGGAGAATGCCGAGCGCAATGGCCTGCCCAACGCGCAGTTCTTCGCCGCCGACCTGACCCAGGACCAGCGCCAGGCCGGCTGGATGCGGCAGGGCTTCGACAAGCTGCTGCTCGACCCGCCGCGTTCGGGCGCGATCGAAGTGCTGCAGCAGCTTCCGCTGAAGCAGTTCAAGCGCATCGTGTACGTCAGCTGCCACCCGGGCTCGCTGGCCCGCGACGCCGGCTACCTGGTCAACGAACAGGGCTTTACCCTGGTCAGCGCCGGGGCCATGGACATGTTCCCGCACACGGCGCATGTTGAAAGCATCGCCGTCTTCGAGCGCCGCTGATGCCCTTGGAAATCGAACGCAAGTACCGCGTGACCTCCGACGCCTGGCGCGATCAGGCGCATGAGGTCGTCCCCATGGCCCAAGGCTATCTCAACGACATCGCCTCGCTCGACAGCGGGGCTCAGAAGGCATCGGTGCGGGTCCGCATCCAGGGCGAACAGGCGTTCCTCAACCTCAAGTCGCGCGAGATCGGCCACACCCGGCAGGAGTTCGACTACCCGATTCCGGTCGACGAGGCGCGCGCGCTGCTGGCGCTCTGCGTGGGCGGGCTGATCGACAAGCGCCGCCATCTGGTCCGCCATGGCGGCCTGCTGTGGGAAGTGGACGAGTTCCTGGGCGATAACGCCGGGCTGGTGGTGGCCGAGGTGGAGCTGGAGCACGCCGACCAGGCCATCGAACTACCTGAATGGGTCGGGGAAGAGGTCACCGACGAGGTCAGGTATTACAACCTGGCCCTGGCAGCGCGGCCTTACAGCCAGTGGTCTGACGCGGAAAAGTGAGTTCAGACAGCGCATTCCCGCCCTGACGCCGCTTCTGCGACAATTGGCGCAGTGCGCCATCACGGTGCCCCGTTTCGGAGAACCATCCATGCTCGTGATCGGCGTTGCCGGGACCGAACTCACTGCCCAGGAACGCGATTGGCTGCAGCACGACGCCGTGGCAGGCGTCATCCTGTTCAAGCGCAACTTCGCCTCGCGCCAGCAGGTGGCTGAACTGTCGGCTTCCCTGCGCGCTGCTGCGCCGCGTCCGCTGCTGATCTGCGTGGACCAGGAAGGGGGCCGCGTGCAGCGCTTCCGCGAAGGCTACTCGGCGCTGCCCCCCCTGCACGGATTCGATGCGTTGTACGCACAGGACCCGGAGGCTGCGCTGGCGCTGGCCGAGCAGCATGCCTGGCTGATGGCCAGCGAAGTGCGCGCCAGCGGTGTGGACCTGAGCTTTGCCCCGGTGGTCGACCTCGGCCGCGGCAACCGCGCCATCGGCGACCGCGCCTTCAGCGCCGACCCGCAGGTGGTTGCTGCCTTCACCCGCGCCTATGTGCGCGGCATGCACAGCGTCGGCATGGCCGCCACCCTGAAGCATTTCCCGGGCCACGGCACCGTGCTCGAAGACACCCACGTCGACAACGCCACCGATCCGCGTTCGCTGGATGAACTGCGTGCGCTGGACCTGGTGCCCTTCGCCGCCGGCATTGACGCCGGAGCGGACGCGGTGATGATGGCGCACGTGGTCTACCCGCAGGTGGCCGCTGAACCGGCCGGCTACTCGCCACGCTGGATCCAGCAGATCCTGCGCACCGAGATGGGGTTCCGTGGCGTGGTGTTTTCCGACGACATCGGCATGGCCGCGTCGTTCTCGGCCGGCGGCGTTACCGCGCGCGTGCATGCGCACCTGGATGCCGGCTGCGACGTCGTGCTGGTCTGCCACCCTGAACTGGTCGACGACGCCCTGCAGGCCGTGCAGGGTCGTCCGCTCAATACCGCCGCATTGCTCGGCCTGATCGGCCGCGGCGGCCTTGGCTGGGATGGCCTGCTGGCCGATGCCCGTCATGGCAGCACCCAATCCCGTTTGCTTGAAACCCTTGGAAGAACCGTCTGATGCCCAACCTCACCATTTCCCAGGCGCTGGCCCAGGCCGACCTGCTGGTTGACCGCCCCACCATCGACAAGGCCATCGGCACCATCGCCGACGCCATTGCGGCCGACTACAAGGGCGAGGTGCCGTTGTTCCTGTCGATCATGCACGGTGCGCTGCCCTTTGCCGGCCAGCTGGCGCTGGAGCTGGGCGCGCGTGGCCAGGACGTGCAGTTTGATTACCTGCATGCCACCCGCTACCGCGGTGAAACCACCGGCGGCGAGCTGGTCTGGAAGCACAAGCCGGCCACCTCGCTGTTCGGCCGCCGCGTGCTGCTGGTCGACGACATTCTCGATGAAGGCTTCACCCTGCAGGGCGTGCGCACCTGGTGCCTGGAGCAGGGCGCAACCGACGTGCGCATTGCCGCGCTGACGGTCAAGAAGCACGACCGCGCGCTGCCGGACGTCAAGGCCGACTACGCCGGCGTCGAACTGCCGGACCGCTATGTGTTCGGTTTTGGCATGGACGTCAACGAGGCACTGCGTTGCGTGCCGGCCATCTATGCGATGAAGGAATGATGGAAGCGATTTCACTGGCCGTCATCGGCGGCACCGGCGTCTACAAGCTGGCCCAGCTGGATGACGTCACCAGCCACACCGTGGATACCCGCTACGGCACGCCGTCCGGTCCGATCCGGGTCGGCACGCTGCTGGGTCAGCGCGTGGCGTTTCTGGCACGTCATGGCGAAGGCCACTCGCTGCCGCCGCACAAGATCAACTACCGCGCAAATCTTGCTGCGCTGCAGCAGATTGGCGCGAAGCGCGTGCTCGCCCTGAACACCGTGGGTGGCATCACCGAACACTTCGGCCCACGCGTGCTGGCCTGTCCGGATCAGTTGATCGACTACACCTGGGGCCGCATTTCCACGCTCAGCGAGGAACCGGGCAGCGAAGTGCTGCACGTCGACTTCGGCCATCCCTATACCCCGCTGCTGCGCAGCAAGGTGCTGGCGGCTGCGAAGGTCACCGGTGTGCGCCTGCACGATGGCGGCTGCTACGGCGCAACCCAGGGGCCGCGGCTGGAAACCAATGCCGAGATCGCGCGCATGCGCCGCGACGGCTGTGACCTGGTCGGCATGACCGGCATGCCCGAAGCCGGGCTGGCGCGCGAGCTGGGGCTGGACTACGCGTGCCTGGCGATCGTGGCCAACTGGGCGGCGGGTTGCGGCACGGGAGAAGAGATCACCATGGCCGAAGTACTGGCCAATGTGGACGCGGCATCGTCCGGATTGCCGGAACTGATTGGCGAATTGGCACGCGGGTGATTGTCATTGCGTAACAAGCTTTGCATACTCCGCGAGTGCGCTGGTTGAGCGTACACCACCCATTCATTGAAGAAGGTCTCGCACTACCATGCCGAACGGTACCGTCAAGTGGTTCAACGACGCCAAGGGATTTGGCTTTATTTCTCCGGAGGACGGCAGCGCCGACGTCTTCGCGCACTTCTCCGCCATCAATTCGAAGGGCTTCCGCAGCCTGCAGGAAGGTCAGCGCGTCTCGTACGACGTGACCCAGGGCCCCAAGGGTGCCCAGGCCTCGAACATCACGCCGGTTGAGTGATCCACTCGCCCGTGCGTTGAGAACCCCGCTTCGGCGGGGTTTTTTTTGACAGGACGTCCCATGCAGCAGCGCAGCATCGCCATCATCGGCTACGGCACCGCAGGCCAGACGCTTTCGGTCCTTCTTTCACGCGACCATCACCAGGTGCACGTCTTCGAACGCGCGCCGTCCCCGGGCCCGGTCGGAGCAGGCTTCCTCTTGCAGCCCAGTGGCCTGGACGTGCTGTGGCAGATGGACCTGCTGCCGCAGGTGCTGCAGCACGGTGCCGCCGTGCGCCGTCTTTATGGCGAAACGCCGTGTGGCCGGGCGGTCATGGACATGCGCTACGCCGGGTTGCATCCGCACCTGCATGGCATCGGCATGCAGCGCGGTGCGCTGTTCTCGCTGCTGGCACAGGCCTGGGAGTTTCCGCAGAACCTGCAGGCGGGAACCACCATTGTGGAAGTGGACGCCGAGCGCGGTCGCCTGCGCGACGCCCAGGGGCGGTGGCATGGCCCTTACGATCTGGTGATCGCGGCCGATGGCGCGGCGTCCACGCTGCGCGCTTCGGTACAGGGCACGCAGCTGGACCGCGAGTACCCGTGGGGTGCGCTGTGGTGTCTGCTGTCCTGCGACGAATGGCCGCATCTGCATGAGCTGCGCCAGCGCTATGTCGCCGCGCGCAAGATGATCGGCATGCTGCCCGTTGGCACCCGCCCCGGCGATGACACGCCACGGCTCAGTTTCTTCTGGAGCCTGCCGCGCAATCAGTTCGCGCAATGGGAGCAGGACGGCCTGTCGCGGTGGCTGGACGAGATCGCCACCCTGTGGCCGCAGGCGCATGCGCGCCTGTGCACACTTACCGATGCCGCCCAGCTGGCGCGCGCTGGCTACCGCGATGCGGTGATGCACCGCTGGCACCACCAGCGACTGGTACTGGCCGGCGACGCCGCGCATGCGATGAGCCCACAGTTGGGGCAGGGGGTGAACATGGCGCTGCTGGACGCGGTTGCGCTGCGTGATGCGCTTCGCGCGCACGCTGACCGTGACGCCGCGCTGCTGGCCTACCAGGCCCGGCGCAAGGCGCACGTGGCGATCTATCAGTTCTGGAGCCGCTGGCTGACGCCGTTGTTCCAGTCTGATCGCGACACCGTGGCACGGGCGCGTGATGTGCTGTTCGGGCCGATGGGCCGTCTGCCGGGTGGCCGCGGTCACATGCTGCGCGTGTTGAGTGGCACACAGCATGGCTGGTGGGGCAAGTGGGCGTTGTCGCCTGGCTTCATTGACGCCATGTCGCCAACATCGGCTGACTGAACACGCGCGCGGAATGTCTTCATGCGCGATCGTCATGGCGTGTGTGAAGAAGTCTCTGAAGGGGTTTGACAGTGAACTCACTGTCAATATGGGACAAATACGTCACCGCATCCCCCAAGGAGTGAGACATGTTGTTCCCGGCTGACGTGCTCGACAGTGAAATCCGCAAACTGCGCGGTCTGCTGCAGATGCTGCACGAAGATCAGCCCGACGTGATGGAAGACGTGTTTGAGTTTCATGTCACCAGCCTGATCACGCATGCGGCGGCGGAGCATCATCGGCGTATCCGCAGCGCGGCCGAGACCATGCTGGAAGAGATCCGCAGTCGCCCGGTGCTGCAGAATCCGGACGCGCCGGAAATCCTGCTGATGCCTTCGGCCGCGTAGAGCCACGCCCTGCGTGGCTGCACTGGCAATCGGACATCACGTAGAGCCACGTCCTGCCGGAAGCGCAATGGCGTCGTCCTCGACGCACGCTACCAGCTGTTCGCCCGATGCCAGCACCGGCGCAATGCCTGCGGTGAACTGCGAGAACGCCGGCAGCACGGTCAATCGCTCGCGCAGCCAGAACGCGGGCCAGCGCCGCTGCATGCCGGGCAGTCGTGCCAGGGGATGCAGGTGACCGCACAGCACATGCTGCGAGGGATGTGGCTGCGGATCATGCCGCAGCAGGAACGGCCCGTCGCTCAACTGCGTTCCCAGCAGCTCCAACCCCAGGTCCGCTTTGGGCAGCACGCGATCGTGATTCCCCGCCAATGCGACGATGCGCAGCCCCGCATGCTGCTCGCGCCACGCCTGCCACTGCCGGTACCAGGCGGCGCGATGCGCCGGCCCGTGCAACACATCGCCCAGGATGTACAAGGTTGTGACCGCCCGTCCGCTTACCAGTTGCGTGAGCCGGGCGATGTCCTGGCCCGTGCCTCCCACCGGCAAGCTGATGCCGGCACGCCGGAACACATCGGCTTTGCCCAGATGCAGGTCGGCAATCATCAACACCTGGCGTGCAGGCCAGTACACGGCGCGTTCGCCGAGCAGGTGCATCGTTTCGCCTGCCAGTGTCACTTCAACCTCAGTGCCCATGACGTGTCTCCAGTTGCGCGGCCGCGCGTCGCACACGGGTCTTCCAGTCTTCGTTGCTGATCTGGCCGCGCAGTCGCTCGGCCCACAGCGGGAACGACAGCGGCCCCAACGTGGCCGGCTGCTGCAGGTCCAGCGTACGCCCCTGGCAGCGCCGCAGCGTATGCGCCAGTGAGGCGAGGTCGAGCTGGGTCGCCAGCACCTCGCGTTCAGCCAGTCCCAGCAGAATGTGGCCCGGGTCGTGCTCGCGCAGTACGTCGTACAACAACCCCGCCGAGGCCTGCAGCTGGCGCAGGCTGCGCGGCGTCCGCCCCGGCAGCGCAGGAATCAGCAGGCCGGACACCCGGGCGATGTCGCGGAACTGGCGGCGCGCCAGTTCGCCCAGATTGACGCTGGTATGCAGGTCTTCCAGCAGCCCGTCTGTTTCCAGCAGACGGCGCAGCAGCGGCGCGTCCACGCTCACCGGTACCGCCGGGGCGAGCACGAAACCGTGGTCGGTGGCAGCGAAGCCGAAGGTGTTGGACTGTTGGCGCGTCAAGCGCAGTGCCATCAGTGCGGCCATGCCTTCATTGACCTGCCGGCCTGCAAAGGGATACACAAACACGAACTGCCCCTCGCGCCGCCGCACCACTTCCACCAGCAGGCGATCGGGACCCGGCAGCGCCGAAAGCCGCGCCTGCAACTGCAGCAGGGGAGCCAGCCAGCGCATCTCTGCCGTCGTGGGTGCCGCCCCCAGCACTGCTTCCATCTCCTGGCCCAATGCGTCGGACATCGGCAGGCGGCCGCCTTGCCAGCGTGGCACCACGCCGTTGCCACTACGCGCCAGACGTACGTAGGCGGTCAGCTGCTCCAGTCGCACCAGTTCCAGCAGGCGGCCACCGAACTGGAAATGGTCGCCAGGACGCAGCCGGCTGATGAACTGCTCCTCCACCGAACCCAGGCGTCCGCCGCGCAGGAACTGTACCTGCACGCTGCCATCGCTGGTAATGGTGCCGATGGACAGCCGATGACGAAGCGCCACGCGTCGATCGTGCACGCGATAAACCCCGTCGTCGTCGCGCACCACCTTGTGGAAGTCGGGGTACTGGGCCAGCGCCTGCCCGCCCTGCACGATGAAGTCCAACACGCCCTGCCAGTGCGCCTCGTCGAGCGCAGCAAAGGCGTGGGTGCGGCGTACCTGCGCGAACAAGGCGTCGGCCCGGAAGCCCCCGCCGAGTGCGCAGCTCACGCAATGCTGGGCGAGCACGTCCAGCGACAGCTGCAGCGGGCGCCGCGATTCGATCACCCCTTCAGCCAGCGCGCGGCGCGCGGCCGCGTACTCCGCCACTTCCAACGCATGTGACGGCACACAGACGATGTGACCCGACTCGCCCGGACGATGGCGGGCGCGGCCGGCGCGTTGCACCAGCCGCGCAATGCCCTTGGGGCTGCCAATCTGCAGGACCTGGTCCACGGCGGGAAAGTCCACGCCCAGGTCCAGGCTGGAGGTGGCCACCACGCAGCGCAGTGTTCCCTCGCGCAGGCCCTGTTCAACGGTGCGTCGCACCGCAGGGTCCAGTGAACCGTGGTGCAGGGCGAGAGTGCCGGAAGATTCCGGCCAGACCGCCGCCAGCGCCTGGTGCCACAGTTCGGCCTGCGCGCGCGTGTTGGTGAACAGCAGGGTGCTTCGCACGCCGAACAGGCGCTGCTGGACCCGCTGCAGCTGGCCCAGGCCCAGGTGCCCGGCCCACGGAAACCGTTCGCCCTGTGTTGGCAGCAGCGTTTCCACGGTCACCGGGCGCGGCCGTGCACCGCCAATCATCGGCGCGTGTGGAATGTCGGGCAGCAGTACCTCGCGGGCCTGTTGCAGGTTGCCCAAGGTGGCAGACAGCCCCCATACCTGCAGGCGCGGCAGCGCATCGCGCAGGCGCTGCAGGTTCAACTGCAGCAGCACACCGCGCTTGTTGCCCAGCAGTTCGTGCCACTCGTCCACCACCACGCAGCGCAGTTCACGCAGCCGGGTTGCTGTGTCCGGGTAGCTGAGCAGCAGTGCCAGCGACTCCGGTGTGGTCACCAGCACATCGACGCGCCCCTCCCGCGCCAGACGCTTGTCGCGCGCACTGGCATCGCCGGTGCGCAGTCCCACCTCCCAGTCCAGCCCGATCTCCGCCAGCGGCTCGCGCAGCGCACGTGCGGTGTCGGTGGCCAGCGCGCGCAATGGCGTGATCCACAGCACCCGCAGTACCGGCACCGGCTTGCGGCCACGCGGTAGCTCACGACCGTTGGTCGTGAGACGAGCGTCGTTCGTGAGATCCATCAATCCCTGCAGCACCGGCCCACCGAACATGGCCAGGGTCTTGCCACTTCCGGTGGGTGTGTGCAGCAATCCCGACTCACCGGCCAGGTAATGCCGCCACACCGCCTGCTGGAACGGCAAGGGCTTCCAGCCGCGCCGTTCGAACCAGGCACGCAGGCGCGCCATTGCCTCACGGCGTGTCACCGCGCGAGCGCCTGCAGCTGGGCCAGGGTGTCCGCTTCGCGCGCCGGCTTGTCCTGTCGCCAACGCAGGATGCGCGGAAAGCGCACGGCAATACCGGACTTGTGCCGGCTGCTGCGATTGACCGCCTCGAACCCCAGTTCGAAGACCTGCTCGCCGGGCACGCTGCGCACTGGTCCGAACCGCTCCAGCGTATGCGCGCGGATCCAGCGGTCCAGCGCCAGGATCTCCTTGTCGTCCAGTCCCGAGTAGGCCTTGGCCACCGGCACCAGGCCGTCGCCGTCCCACACCGCAAAGGTGTAGTCCGTATACAGCGTGCTGCGCCGTCCGTGGCCGGCCTGCGCGTAGATCAGCACGGCATCGATGGTCAGCGGTTCGACCTTCCACTTCCACCAGTCGCCGCGCCGGCGACCGCTTTGGTAGGAGGAGTTTTCCCGCTTGATCATCAAGCCCTCAACGCCGCGCTCGCGGGCCTCGGCACGCTGCGCGGCGGCATGCTCCCAACTGTTGGCAACCACGGCCGGCGACAGCGTGATGCGTGGGTCCTGAAGGGCATGCAGTACAGCCGCCAGCTGTTGTCGTCGCTGTTGCAGCGGCTGCGCGCGCAGGTCCTGTCCGTTGAGTTCCAGCAGATCGTAGGCGAGCACCCGCACGGGCGTATCGCGTAACGTCTTTGGACCGGGCTTGCGGCGCTGGATGCGGGTCTGCAGCGCGGTGAAGGGCAGCGGTTGGGCTTCTGACTCGCTCCAGCCCAGCAGTTCGCCATCGATCACCGTGCCATCGGGCAGGGCCGCAGCGGCCTGTTCGATCTCGGGAAAGCGCCCATCCAGGCGTTCCTCTCCGCGCGACCACAGTGCGACCTCGCCCTGGCGCTTGAGCAGTTGCAGGCGGATGCCATCCCACTTCCACTCCAGCACCCAGTCCTGCACCGGGCCCAGGCTGTCAGGCGAGGCTTCCAGCGGTGAGGCGAGGAAGAACGGGTAGGGTTGCTGGCGATCCTGCGGCAGTTCTTCCGCTGACAGCAACGTGGACAGCAGACCGGGCGAAGGCACCCAGTCACCGAGCATGCGCTGGGCAATCCGCGCGATATCCAGCCCCGAAAGCTCGGCCAAGGCCTGCTGCACGAGTCGCTGCGACACGCCGACGCGCAGCGCGCCGGTGAGCAGTTTGTTGAAGACGAAGCGTTCGCCTGCGGGCAGTTGCTGCCAGCCTGTCATGACCGCCGCGCGCCGCACGTCTTCTGACTGGTTGGCCACGCTGAGCAGGTGCTGCTCGATCCACTCGGCCAGCGGACGATCAGCCGCCGGTCGGGTGGGGTCGTCCAGCAACAGGGTCAGGGTTTCGGCCAGATCACCGACCTGGTCGTAGCTGTCGTTGACCAGCCATGGCGGCAATCCGGATGCCTCGCTGATCCAGGCCCGCAGTTCGGTGCTCGAGGCGATCCGACGCCGTGCGCCACCGACCTTGCCGCCGCTCAGCAGGTACAACGCCCACGCTGCGTCATGTGGACGCGCCGTGCGGAAATAATCGACCAGTGCAGCACGCTTGTCCAAGGTGGAGGTGCTGCGGTCCAGCCGTTGGTACAGTGCCGCAAACGCCTTCATTCCTCGTTCCCGAAATCCGTGCGGAAGGTTTCTGCGGCCACGCCACGTTCGCGCAGGAATGGCACCAGCGCATCGGTATTGCCATGCGTGGCGATGACCCGCTGCGCGCCGGTCTGTTCAATGGTCTGCAGCAGGGCCGGCCAGTCGGCATGGTCGGAGACCACAAAGCCACGATCCACGTTGCGTCGACGGCGATTGCCACGCAGCTGCATCCAGCCCGACGCAAACCCCAGCTGATGGCGACCGAAGCGGCGCAGCCAAGGGGTGCCGGCGGCCGAGGGCGGGGCGAGAATCAACCGGCCGGCTGCATCCGGTGTGCGCCCCTGTTCGGCCACCGTGTCCGTGTCCAGCATGCGCACGCCGGCCTGGCGATACACCGCCACGCCATTGGCAATGGCACCATGCAGCCACGCCGGTTGGTCGTCCAGAGGATGCAGTTCGGCCAGCACGCGCTGGGCCTTGCCCAAGGCATAGCAGAGCAATATGGCGGCTTCGCCGCGCTGCGCGCATTCCTGCCGCCAGGCGACGATGTCAGCGGCGACCGCACCGGTGTCCTGCCAGCGGTAGATCGGCAGCGCGAACGTCGCTTCGGTGATGAAGGTGTCGCAGCGCACCACTTCAAACGGCGCGCAGGTGGGGTCGGGTTGCCGCTTGTAGTCGCCGGATGCGACCCATACCTGGGTGCCGTCGTCGATCCGCACCTGCGCCGAGCCCAGCACATGGCCCGCCGGATGCAGCGAGACCTGCACGCGGCCGAGGGTGAACGATTCACCATAGGCGTGCGCCTGCAGTGGCACCTCGCCGAGCCGCCAACGCAGGATCGACACGCTTTCGTGGCTGCAGTGATAGAAACCCATGCCGCTGCGTGCGTGGTCACCGTGGCCATGGGTAATGACCGCGCGCGCCACCGGTCGCCACGGATCGATGTGGAAGTCGCCGGCAGGGCAGTACAGACCTTCCGGACGCAGTACCACCAGGTCGTCGAGTTCGCGGGTTGCAGGCATGTTCGCACTGTGACGGTGTTGCCGTGCACAAGATGAGAACCGGCATCCACGTGCGCATCATGAAGTGTGCGCGGCTGAACAGCCGGTACCCGTGCAATCCGGCAGAATCGGAGGCAACCGCCAGGAGGCCGTGTACTCATGTCCGAACCGTCCGTATTCGACACGCATCACGTCGACAACCAGCCGCCGCCCTTCGGTGGTCGAAACCTGTGGGCCGACGATGTGGCATTGTCCGATGCGGTGCAACGCGAAGGCGGTGCGGCCTTCGCCGCGCAGCTGCAGCAGTACGCCGGCATGGCCGGCGACTGCCTGTACCGCCTGGGCTTCGATGCCAACCGCGACCGGCCGCGACTGCGCACCCACGACGCACAAGGCCACCGCATCGACGTGGTCGAGTTTCACCCGGCGTACCATCAGTTGATGGAGGCGGCCAAGCGCCATGGCGTGGCCGGCCTGTCCTGGCACGACGCCAGGCCCGGCGCTCATGTCGCGCGCGCGGCACTGAGCTATCTGCATCATCAGGCCGAGGCCGGTACCAGCTGTCCGCTGACCATGACGCATGCCGCGGTGGCGGTGCTGCGGCAGTATCCCGCGCTGGCCGAATGGGCAGCCAAGGCGGCGGCACCGCATTACGATCCGCGCGACGTGCCGATTGCCGACAAGGCCGGCATCACCCTGGGTATGGGCATGACCGAGAAGCAGGGCGGCTCGGACGTGCGCAGCAACGATACCCGTGCCGAACTGCAGTCCGACGGCAGCTATGCACTGGTCGGGCACAAGTGGTTCTTTTCCGCGCCGATGTCCGATGGGTTCCTGGTGCTGGCGCAGGCGACCGGCGGGTTGACCTGTTTTCTGATGCCCCGGCGCCTGCCGGATGGGAACCGCAATGCATTCCGGCTGATGCGCCTGAAGGACAAGCTGGGCGACTGGGCCAACGCCTCCAGTGAGGTTGAGTTCTGCGGTGCATGGGCGCAGCGGGTCGGCGAGGAGGGGCGTGGGGTTGCCACCATCATCGGCATGGTGATGATGACCCGGCTGGACTGCATGCTGGGGGCGGCTGCAGAAATGCGCATGGCGTTGGCACAGGCGCTGCACCACGCCCGCCACCGGCACACCTTTGGTCAGCGCCTGTGTGACCACCCGCTGATGGCCAACGTGCTTGCCGATCTGGCCGTGGAATCGGAAGCGGCCACCAGTTTCGCCCTGCGCGTGGCACGCGCGGTCGACCAGGCCGCGCACGACCCGCAGCAGGCCGCGTTCGCGCGCATCGCCACCGCTGTCGGCAAGTACTGGGTGTGCAAGCGTGCGGCGGTGTTCGTCAATGAAGCGCAGGAGTGCCTGGGCGGTGCCGGCTATGTGGAGGAATCCATGCTGCCGCGCCTGTATCGGCAGGCGCCGCTCAACTCGATCTGGGAGGGCAGTGGCAACATCCAGTGCCTGGACGTGCTGCGTGCACTGGGGCGGGAGCCGCAGGCGCTGGCCGCAGTGGAAGATGAGCTGGACAGCGCGCAGGGCCGCGACGCCCGCTATGACACCTCGCTGCAGTGGTTGCGTGCGCAGCTGGTGCAGGTGCCCGCCGAAAACCAGGCGCGGGTGATATGCGAGCGATTGGCGCTGCAACTGCAGGCTGCGGTACTGCTGCGCGCACAAAGCCCGGTGGCATCGGCGTTCGTGCGTTCGCGCCTGGGCGGCGAGCACGGCGTGGCGTTCGGGACGTTGCCTGCGGACATCGACTACGCCGCGATCATGCAGCGGGCATTGCCCTGAATCATGGGTGACATCACGTCGTAGAGCCACGCCCTGCGTGGCTGCGGACCGCAAAGCCACGCAGGGCGTGGCTCTACGGTCGTTGGGGATCAGCGCTTGGCTTCGTCGGCGTTCTTCTGGGCGTCGTCGGCCACGTCGCGGGCCTTGTCGGCCACCTTCTGCGCTGCGGTGGCGGTGGCATCGCTGGCGTGGGCGGCGGCATCCTTGGCCGCGTCCTTGGCTTCTACCGCCGCCTGGGAGGTGGCGGCGGCAGCACGGTCGAGCGCAGGCTGCACATCAGCGGCGGCCTGCTCCGACGCAGCGGCGGCTTCGTCCGCGGCGTTGCG
>NZ_DAMDFR010000073.1:0-22920 GCF_032103445.1 Stenotrophomonas sp. | reverse complement strand
CACCGCGCTGCGCGGCCGCTGCGGTGCCGGCCTGGGCGGCGTCGGACGCGGGCAGCCCATGCCCCAGTCCATCAATCAGGGTGAAGGTCACCTGCTTTGCATCGGCGTGCAGGTGCCAGGCGTCACCGCACACCGGCTCGCCGTGCAGCGCCAGGCGCAGGGCACCGTAAGGCACATCCACGTCGCGCGCCGCGCGGCTGGCATAGATGCGTGCGACCATCACAGCGCCCTTGGTGTCTGCCCACACATCCAGCACTGTGGCCTGGCGCTGGATCGCGCCCATGCCCAGGCCCTGGGTGCCACCGGTGGAGTAGCCGTCCGGCATCGCCTGCGCCAGCGAAAAGCCTGGCCCGTTGTCCAGCGCCCACAGTTCCACGCCGAGGCCCCCGCGCCCGCAGGCAATGGACAGGTGCATGCGCCCGCCGCGACCGTGCTTGATCACGTTGGTGGCCATTTCGGTGGCGGCCAGCGCCACCCGGCCGGCGTCGATTTCGTCAAAGCCGATGTGGTGGGCCAGCGCCAGCGCTTCGCGTCGAGCCTGCCCCACCTGCGAGGCTTCCTCCACGGCCACGACCCGGGTTACGTGGCCGGAGAAGTTCAGATCCATTTGACGAGGGTGACCCGCGTGCCTTTGCCGGGCGCGCTCTCCAGTTCGAACACATCCACCAGACGGCGCGAGCCGGACAGGCCCAGGCCCATGCCGGTGCCCGAGGACCAGCCATCCGTCAGCGCCTGGGCCACATCGGGAATGCCGGGACCGTTGTCGCTGAACACCAGCCGCAGGCCGCGACGCAGGCCGTTTTCGACCACGTCCCAGGTCATCTCGCCACCGCCGCCATAGATGACGGCATTGCGCGCGAGCTCGCTGGCCGCGGTGACCAGTTTGGTCGTGTTGATCAGGCTCAGCTTGCAGGCCACGGCGACCCCACGCACGGTCTGGCGGGCCAGCACGACGTCCTGTTCCACGCGGATCGGTAGAGATCCACTGAGTGCGGTCATGGGGCCTCTGCGTTGTCGTTCTGACGCAGCAGGTGCATGCCCCGCTCGACGTTGAGCGCGGTGCGCACGCCATCGAGGGTGAGTCCCAGTTCAACCAGGGTGATCGCCACGGCGGGCTGCATGCCGACGACCACGGTGGTGGCGTCCATCAGCCGCCCCATGGTTGCGATGGTGGAGATCATGCGACCGATGAAGGAGTCGACGATGTCCAGCGCGGAAATGTCGATCAGCACGCCGTGCGCGCCGGTGCTTTGGATGCGCTCACTCAGGTCGTCCTGCAGGGTCAATGCCAGCTGGTCGTGCATGTCGACCTGGATGGTGACCAGCAGCAGTTTGCCCATCTGCAGAATGGGAATGCGTTCCATCTCAGCGCGCCGCCTGGGTCACGACCTGGCCGGTGCGCTTGAGCGCCAGCGCCAGCGCGTCGGCCAGGTTGGCCTTGGTGACGATGCCCTGCAGGTCCAGCCCCAGGTGCACGATGGTCTGGGCGATCTGCGGGCGCACGCCGCTGATGATGGCGTCGGCACCCATCAGGCGGATGGCGGTGACCGTCTTGAGCAGATGCTGGGCGACCAGGGTGTCAACGGTGGGCACACCGGTAATGTCAATGATGGCGATTTCCGACCCGGTATCGACAATGCGCTGCAGCAGCGATTCCATCACCACCTGGGTGCGCTGCGAATCCAGCGTGCCGATCATCGGCAGCGCCAGCACGCCGTCCCACAGCTTCACCACCGGGGTGGACAGTTCCAGCATTTCTTCCTGCTGGCGCTGGATCACGTCCTCGCGGGTCTTCTGGTAGACCTTGACGCTGTGCAGGCCCAGGGTGTCGATCACTTCGGTGATCGCCCACAGCTGGTTGCCCAGCAGCTTCGGATCATCGGCCAGGCCCTGCTGGACCAGCTCGAACAGCGGCCGCTTCAGCGAGAACAGGAAGCTGGCGGTTTCCGAGGAGCTGAAGCCCTTCAGCACGCGGTCGCGCGAGAGCTGTTCGAGGAAGCTGCGGGTTTCGGCCCATTCGCTGCTGCCGATGCCGGCGGCGCTGGACTGCGCCAGCGTGTCCAGGAACAGACGCCAGAACTCGCGCAGCTGGGTGTCCAGCTCGCGCGGCGAGATGCGCGCGTCCTGGGCACCTGTATTGTTCTCGGCCCACTGGGTGACCACCTGGTCCTGATGGGCACGGATGAGGTCGATGGTGCGCTGCTGCAAAGCCGCCATGGCGTGGTTCCTGCTTGAAGGGAGCCAACCCCGCCGGGCGGCGGGGTCAGGAGCGACCGAGCATAAATGAATTCAGGTAGAGGGAATCATCACACGGTCACCTGTCGGGCACGCCCTCACGCCATGGCTGAACTATTCAGACTCAACCACCGCCCAGGCGACGCGCCGGCACCCCTTCTGCGGTGATCTGGATGGGCAGGATGCGCCCTTGGTCGTCGAAGTACATGCGGTCGATGGCCGTCGCCCGATGGTGCCGACTGGTCTCGCCCAGCGGGCGGCGGTGGTAGACGATGTACCACTGGTCGTCGGGCGTGCGGATCAGCGAGTGGTGCCCTGCGCTGGTGGCGACCTTCGGGTCGGACTGCAGCACTTTGCCGATACGCTTGAACGGCCCCAGCGGTGATTCGGCGATGGCGTAGGCGACCGAGTAGTCCGGCTCGCCCCAACCGCCTTCGCTCCACATGTAGTAGTAGCGACCGTTGCGTTTGAACATCAGCGAGCCTTCCACGTACTCGGGAGCTGGCGTGATTTCCTTGTACAGCGTGCCGTCGGGCAGCGGCTCGATGCCGGTGAAGTCGGGCTTGAGCTTGACGAGGTTGGCGTGCTTCCAGCCGCCATAGATCATGTACCAGGTGCCGTCGTCGTCCTGGAACAGGGTCTGGTCGATGGGCTGGGCCCCGTTGTGGAACGTGCCGATGAGCGGCTTGCCGAGCAGGTCGCGGTACGGGCCCTCGGGCTTGTCGGCCACGGCCACGCCGATGCCGCCGACTTCGCTGTCGTTCTTGATGTCGTTGGCGGAGAAGAAGAAGTAGTACTTGCCGCCGTTCTCCACGACCGAGGGTGCCCACAGGGCTTCTTTGGCCCAGGTGATGGCTTCGATCTTCAGCACACCGGGGTGCTTGGTCCAGTTGACCAGATCCTTCGAAGAGAACGCGTCGAAGTAGCGCTGCTCCGCGTAGGGCTTGGAGGTGGTCGGGTAGATCCAGTAGGTATCGCCGAACACGGCCGCTTCCGGGTCCGCGTACCAGCCGGGAAGGATCGGGTTGCCGGACGTCGCCGGTTTGGCCGCGTGAGCTGCCTGCACGGCGAATGCGCCGAGTGAGATGACTGCCGCCAGTGCCAGTACTCGAATTCCACCCTGCCGCATGCGCTGTGCCCTCGTGCTGGTTGATTTCGCTCGATCTTAGATCGATTTAAATTAGCTTGCGGGTGCAGCGCAGCAAATGGACGGGCGTGACGAAGCAGGCGGGCAACGACCGCCCGCCTGTTCCGTCAGTGCCGCTTACTTCTGCTGCAGGAAGGCCAGCAGGTCGGCATTGACCCGATCCTTGTGGGTCTCGGTCAGGCCGTGCGGCGCACCCGGATAGACCAGCAGCTTCGCACCCGGCATCAGCTTGGCCGACATGCGGCCGGCCACATCAATCGGCACGATCTGGTCGTCGTCACCGTGGATGACCAGGGTGGGCACGTTGAACTTCTTCAGGTCGCCACGGAAGTCCGTTGCCGAGAATGCGGCAATCGAGTCGTAGGTGTTCTTGGCACCCGCCTGCATGCCCTGCGCCCACCACGCGTCCACCAGCGGCTGGGAGACCTTCGCCCCGGGGCGGTTGAAACCGTAGAACGGGCCCGACGCGATATCGCGGTACAGCTGCGCGCGGTTCTCCAGCTGGCCTTTGCGCAGGTCATCGAACACGGCGATCGGCACGCCGCCCGGATTGTCGGCGGTCTTCAGCATCAGCGGCGGCACGGCGCTGATCAGCACCGCCTTCCTCACCCGCCCGGTACCATGGCGGCCGATGTAGCGGGCGACTTCACCGCCGCCGGTGGAGAAGCCGACCAGGGTCACGTCGTGCAGGTCCAGCGTGTTGATCACCGTGGCCAGGTCATCGGCGTAGTGGTCCATGTCATTGCCGTCCCACGGCTGGCTGGAACGACCATGGCCGCGACGGTCGTGCGCGACCACGCGGTAGCCGTGGTCGGCCAGGAACATCATCTGCGATTCCCAGCTGTCCGAGTTCAGCGGCCAGCCGTGGCTGAAGGTCACCACCGGGCCGTTCTTCGGGCCCCAGTCCTTGTAGTACAGCTGCACGCCGTCGGCGGTGGTGATGGTGCTGGCGGTCTGGCTGATGGTGGTGGGGGTGGCGCGGGCAGCCGGCTCGGCGGCGCTGGCGGAGAGGCCGGCCTGGATGGAGAGGGCTAGTGCGGCGATTGCGACAGTGCGGGCGAGGGTGTTCACGGGGTAGCTCCTGTTGGGTGGTGGTGCGACAGGGGCTACTTTACGCGCATACACAGGACGCTCGGTCACATTTAGTCCAGGAAACTTGATACTGCGTACACGTATCCCTGCGGCCAGACCGACTACGTCAGATAACGCTTGTACTTATTTATGTACACATTTCGACAATGGATGCGTATAGTCGACCCATGAAGACAGTCTTGGACGTCCGGTTTTACCGGTCCGCCTCGGCAGACGAACCGGTAAGACGATGGCTCATGGAAGAGGTATCCGTCGACGCTCGTCGAGCAATCGGCAGTGATGTCAAAACCGTCCAGCTTGGCTGGCCCTTGGGTATGCCACTGGTGCGAAAGATGGATGACCGGCTCTGGGAAGTACGAAGCACAATCCCTGAAGGAACTGCACGAATTCTGTTCACCACCGTGTTGCGGGACATGGTGTTGCTGCACGGATTCGTAAAGAAGTCCCAGAAGACACCCAAAGTTGACCTTGAACTGGCCAAGAAGCGTAGAAATGAGGTGATCAAGTGAGCAAGAACAAGCATATCGGCTCGAGCTTTGACGAATTCCTGGACTCGGAAGCCCTTCTTGAAACATCTGCTGCTGTTGCCGTCAAACGCGTGATTGCCTGGCAGGTCGCAGAAGCAATGAAAGCGGCAAAGGTCAGCAAATCCGCACTCGCCAAGCGCATGCAGACCAGTCGATCACAGTTAGATCGAGTGCTGGATGAAACGGACACCGGGCTGACACTTGACACTTTAAGTCGTGTAGCAACCGCCTTGGGCTATAGGGTTCAAATTGATCTAGTCGCTCCAAAGGCACCAGCCAGGAAGACACGCAAAGAAGCAAGCGATTCTCACGCCTGAACCGCTGAGCCTTAGTTCGATGCGTTGCATTACTCGGACTCGACGGATGCAAGTGTGATGCTCATTCGAGGTGGCTCGAACTCAATGTCAGCCGCTCCAGGCATCACAAGCGATTCGGCGATGCAGCGTCGCGCAGCCTTCGAGCTACTGGTGCTCTGGCCGCCCAATTGCGCGCGTTCCTCCTTTCCACGGATCGCGTAACCAACCTCACTGGTCGTTGTCGTCTTCATGCATCCTCCACCCTGCTAGAGGGTAGGAAGCTCGACCTCGAAGTGACTTCCAGATTCGCATCAGACCAGTCGCTTGGGCTGGAAGCGTCAAGCGCGACGCTGCGGGCCGCTCTCGGTCTGCTTGTTGCGCTGTGGTGGGCCCACCAGGATTTGAACCTGGAACCAGTCCGGCTCAAAGCACCCGTCGCCCGCGAACAATGGGAGGCAAATCCGCACGGCCCTCGATTTGTTCCGGTGTCACCAAATCGGCGGGCCAATAGACTGGCCACTTCAAGAGTCGTGAGCACTGCGAGCGCCGCACTGCTTATGCGCCTTGGCTACAAACTGGACGGCCAGATCACCAAGGTCAGATGGCAGGCGTTGATCCTCCAGCTTTCCCGTGAAAACAGCGTTCAATAGAAGTCCCTTCAACATGGCCAGCAGCTGGCTGGTGATCGATTCGACACACTGCCCACAACCGATCTCGCCTTCGATCAACAGCTCGAAACGTCGAAACTGAAGCACTGCAAACGGTGGCTTTTCCCCATCCATGAACATCAGAGGTTCAGCCGCCAGTAGCGCAGACGAGAGTCGGGGTCTCTCCTGCAAGGACCGCACGGCTGCCTCACATGCGGACCTCAATGCGGTCCCATTGCCGTTCATCGCCACGGCTGACTCTATCGCATCCAGTGAATTCAGCACCTCCCTTTCGACAAGTGCCGTAATGATTGCGGACTTGTTAGGGAAGTACTGGTAGAGAGTGCCGGTACTGACTCCGGCCACCTCTGCGATCTCATTCGTAGTCAACCTTTCCAGATTGGCCGATTCAAGAATGCGAGCCGCAGCCTCCAAGATCGCCTGAACAGCTGCTCGCGAACGCCCCTGACTAGGGATTTTGCGGGGAGATGTGCGCACGTAGCCAGACGTCATCTTCATAGCCGTATACGAGTACCGCCATTGGAACAGGAATTTTATCCTGTCGACTTCTGTACACAAGCTGGGATCTCCCATGAAGCGGGAAGCTGCGACGCAATCAGAGTTCGGGTGGAGGCACTACCTTTTTGGTAGCAACATGGTGTCATTTCTTATCCACTTCGCTCTGATCAGCTTGCTCGTGTCCGGCGCTTT
Organism: Stenotrophomonas sp.; assembly: GCF_032103445.1. GTDB lineage: Bacteria > Pseudomonadota > Gammaproteobacteria > Xanthomonadales > Xanthomonadaceae > Stenotrophomonas. Next base: position 16,265 of record NZ_DAMDFR010000073.1, on the reverse strand, counting down.
TGTCGCCCTAGTTCTGTACCTGGAAGGGCCATAAGGCCCGCCGATCATCCGCTACCCATGCGTAGCAGTCTCTCCGTAGCCTGATACGGCTCGCTGATGGTGTCCACCAACGTTGCAACCTGTCCGAATCCTTGGTGGCGCGGGAGGAATGGGAGTCTCAGCGGCGCGCGTAGGCACCACGCGGAATGTAGGCTCCAAGTAGGCACCAAACAGAAAGGCACCGAGTACCGGTGCCTTTTTCATGCCGTAAACCATTGCTTTCATTGGTGGGCCCACCAGGATTCGAACCTGGAACCAAAGGATTATGAGTCCTCTGCTCTAACCGTTGAGCTATAGGCCCTTGCAGCGTGAAAGTGTAGTGGAGACAGGCCCAATGCCGCCACTGGATCTAACGTCAAGCGGTGCGTCAGCCGAACCGGCGCCCCATGTCCCGGACCCGCTCTGCGTTCTCTCCGGCCACCTGCGTCAGCACCCTGGACCGCAACAGCCCAGACTCGGCAACCCGCTCCCAGAAGTTCACGGCCAACGGTACCGCCCATTGCAGGTGAGCAAGTTGTCCGGAGCGCTGCGGCGCAATCTGTGCGATTGGGGTTGTCGCTCGCAGCACACCAGTACGCGAAGGAGCCAGCGACATCGGCAGCATGTCGTAGGCCGGTGCCAGCGGTAGCGGGCCGTGGTCAACCAAGTGGAAGCCGATGTTGCCCTGATGCATGTCGGTGTTCCCGATCAGCCGACCGAAGGCATGCAGCCGCGCCATGGCGATAGCGGTGTCCCGGCTGATCCATCGCAGCGCCAGCAGCTGCTCGCCCGCCTCGTCCCAGCCGGCGTTGTCACCGACGAATGCGGAAGACAGGGCCAACAGCGACACGAATCCGCGCCGTCCGAGCGTGTCCGGCGAACGGTCAAACCGCTTCACCTCGAGGAAGGTGTGGCTGTTGGTCTGGATCAGCGACGATTCTGCCGCGGATACGCCGGCCTCGTGCAGAACCTCCAGCGCCAGATGCTCGCAGACCAACAGGTCCGCCCACCGTTCGGCAGCCTCCCCCGCTCCGGGCAAGGCGAACTTCACCAGCGCGGCGTAGCGGCCGCCACCATGTTCAACCGTCGCGGTGAACTTGGGTTGTTCGCCACCGGGCGAGGAGCCCACGTCTTCCCCTTCCAGCGCAGCGGTTGCCCACTCGGGGTATCGTTGTTCGCGCTCGTCGCGACGAACGCGGTCCGGCGGAGCATCCATCGTCGCGAGGGCGGACGCGACGACGTCGCCCCCCAGCAGCAGATCACCGACTTCGGTACCACCTGCGCGCACCAACGCCTGAAGTGTGTCGCCAAGCTGCCAGCGATTGATGTCCTCAGGAAGACCAAGCTCACGTCCGCGCCGATGGGCGAACGTTCTTCCCAGGAACCCCTGGGGCCTCAGGTCATCCAGATACCAAGGCAGTCCCGGGAAGTAACCCGTGATGTCGCCCTCGGGTGGGCGAACAAGATTCGGACGATCCCCTTCTGTCTGGACGTAGAAGGTGTCGCCGCTCAGTGCCATTACCTGCCCCAGCTCTTCCAGGCTTCCATCTTCGCGCATGCGGAAAAGGGGCCATTCGCTGCCAGCCGGGGTGGCCTGGCGTTGGACATAGGCAGTCGCCCGGGTCCGACCCAGCCGCACGACCCTACCCCCTGCGTCGGCCACCAGCCGGCCCAAGGTCGGGCGGGTGATCCCAAGAACATCCAAAAGGTCGGCTGCCGGCACCACCTGCCCGGGGGGCAGGCGTTCCAGTAGGTCTTGGACCAGATGCGTGCGGGGACGGGACATGCGCCGATATAGTTACGAATTAATTTACGTATTTTTGCCACATGAAGCGGCGGCGCGCAAGCAATCCGGTGAAGCAACCCCATGATTTTTGTAGGCCCGGACGGGTTCATGCCCTAATTAAATTACGAATTATTTTACGAAAAAAAAGAAAAACCCCGCCGAAGCGGGGTTTTTCCTTCACCACACACCCACCGGAATCAATCGATATCCAGGAAGCTGCGCAGCTGTTCCGAGCGGCTCGGGTGACGCAGCTTGCGCAGGGCCTTGGCTTCGATCTGGCGGATGCGCTCGCGGGTGACGTCGAACTGCTTGCCCACTTCCTCAAGGGTGTGGTCGGTGTTCATGTCGATGCCGAAGCGCATGCGCAGCACCTTGGCTTCCCTCGGGGTGAGGCCAGCCAGCACGTCACGCACGGTTTCCGACAGGTTGATGTTGGTGGTGTTCTCGATCGGGGACTCCACATTGGTGTCCTCGATGAAGTCGCCCAGATGGGAATCCTCGTCGTCGCCGATCGGGGTTTCCATCGAGATCGGCTCCTTGGCGATCTTCATCACCTTGCGGATCTTGTCTTCCGGCATGTCCATTTCCTTGGCCAGCTCCTCCGGCGTGGCCTCGCGGCCGTACTGCTGGAGCATCTGGCGGGAAATGCGGTTCAACTTGTTGATCGTTTCGATCATGTGCACCGGAATACGGATGGTGCGCGCCTGATCGGCGATCGAACGGGTAATGGCCTGGCGGATCCACCAGGTGGCATAGGTCGAGAACTTGTAGCCGCGGCGGTACTCGAACTTGTCCACGGCCTTCATCAGGCCGATGTTGCCTTCCTGGATCAGGTCGAGGAACTGCAGACCACGGTTGGTGTACTTCTTGGCGATGGAGATGACCAGGCGCAGGTTGGCCTCGACCATTTCCTTCTTGGCCTTGCGTGCCTTGGCTTCGCCATAGGCCATCGCACGGCTGATTTCCTTCAGCTCTTCCAGCTCCAGCGAGGTGCTCTTCTCGATGTCGATGGTGGCCTGCTGTTCGGCAATGATCTGGTCCTTGACGTCACGCAGGGCCGACGACCACTTCTGCTTGCGCTTCAGTGCGTCTTCCACCCACTCCAGGTTGGTCTGGTTGCCTTCCCAGGAACGGATGAAGTCCTTGCGCGGCATGCGCGCGGTCACCGTGGCCAGGTTCAGCACGCGGCGCTCGTGGCCCTTGATGTCGGCCATGACGTCGCGCAGCTGCTTCACCAGCACGTCGGTCAGCGGCAGCGGCAGCTTCAGGGTGACGAAAACGGCGGCCATCTCGTCGCGCAGCTTGGCCAGCGGCTTGCGGTCGGCCTTGGTCGACGCCTTCTTGAAGGCGGCGTAGGCAGCGCCCAGCTCGGCCATGCGGCGGGCGACTTCTTCGGGATCCGGGCCGGTCGGGCCGGTGTCCTCGTCGCCGCCGACGTCATCGTCGTCCTCGTCCTCGTCGCCTTCGGCGTCGCTGTCGTCACCGCTGGTGTCTTCAGCCACGGCCGGAGCCGGTTCTTCTTCGACCAGGTCGTTGAAGCCGACGATCACTTCGGCCAGGCGCTTCTTGCCTTCCTTGTGGGCTTCGTAATCGGCCAGCAGGGTTTCCACCGACACCGGGAAGGTGCCGAGGGCCGCCTGGACCTGGCCCAGGCCTTCTTCGATGCGCTTGGCGATGGCGATTTCGCCTTCGCGGGTCAGCAGCTCGACGGTACCCATTTCGCGCATGTACATGCGCACCGGGTCGGTGGTGCGGCCACCTTCGGTGTCGAGCGCGCTCAGCGCGGCAGCGGCTTCTTCAGCGGCGGTGTCATCCACCTCGCGGTTGCCGGTGTTGCCGTCGTTGAGCAGCAGGGTTTCAGCATCGGGCGCGACTTCATGGACATCAATGCCCATGCCGTTGATCATGCCGATGATGTCTTCAATCTGTTCCGGGTCGACAATGTCGTCCGGCAGGTGGTCATTGACTTCGGCGTAGGTCAGGTAGCCCTGTTCCAGGCCCTTGCTGATCAGAAGCTTGATGTCGTTTTGCTGGGCAGGACGTTCGTTGGCCATGTAGTGCTCGCGCCACCGGCTGGGAGAGAGGAATAGAACCTAGCATTATACCAGCCCAGACCCCTGCCTGCCCGGGCGGTGGTCCCGGGGGCTACGGTCTGAGCAGGAAGGTCACCGGTCCATCGTTGACCAGGCTGACTACCATATGGGCACCAAAGCGCCCCGTTTCCACCCCTGAAGCGTGCTTTTGTCGGCAGATTTCCACCAATCGGTTGAATCCACGTTCAGCCTCGGCCGGCGGAGCCGCCGTGCTGAACCCTGGCCGCGTGCCGCTGCGGGTGTCGGCCGCCAGCGTGAACTGGCTCACCAGCAGCAGTCCGCCCCCTGTATCCCCCAATGAGCGGTTCATTTTTCCGTCCTCATCGGCAAACACACGGTAACCAAGGAGGCGATCGGCCATGCGGGTGATCTGGGCCTCGGTGTCGCCCGGCTCCATGCCCACCAGGGCCAGCAGGCCCGGGCCGATCTGGCCGACCACGGCGTCGTCGACGGTGACGCTGGCCTGGGTGACGCGCTGGATGAGGACAAGCATGGCGGGCTTCTGCATCAGGGGGGGCCGCCTACCTTAGTAGCTGCCAGCCGCCTCGCCCAGCCCGGCTGTCGCCTTCAGCGGCTAGACTCTGCCCCGATGAAACCGCAAACCACCGCCCGCCTGGCCTACCGTGCCGCCGCCCTGTTCACCCGCCTGCCCTGGTCCTGGCTGCGCGCCTTCGCCCATGCGCTGGCCTGGCTGTGGATCCGCCTGAACGCCCGCGAGAGCCGGGTCCCCCGCCGCAACCTGGAGCTGGCCTACCCGGAACTGGGCGAGGCCGAGCGCAGCGTGCTGCACCGCGACCTGCTGCGCTCGACCGCGCTGCAGGCGGTGGAAACCCTGCGGCTGTGGACCCGGCCGCGCGAGCAGAACCTGGCGCTGCTGCGCGAGCGTCACGGCGAGGCGCTTTACGACGCGGCCCTGGCCAGCGGCAAGGGCGTGATCGTGGCGGCCCCGCACTACGGCAACTGGGAGCTGCTGAACCAGTGGCTGGCCTCGCGCGGGCCAATCGCCATTGTCTACAAGGCTCCGGAAGAAGCGGTGGGCGATGCCTTCCTGCAACTGGTCCGTGGCGGCAGCAACGTGCAGCAGGTGCGTGCCGAAGGCCCGGCGGTGCGGCAGCTGTTCAAGGTGCTCAAGGACGGCGGGGCCACCGGCATCCTGCCCGACCAGCAGCCCAAGGCCGGCGACGGGGTGTTCGCGCCGTTCTTCGGGGTGGAGGCGCTGACCATGACCCTGGTCAACCGGCTGGCCGAGCGCACCGGGGCCACCGTGCTGTACGGCTGGTGCGAGCGCATCGGCCCGGACATGCAGTTCGCCCTGCACATCGAGCCGGCGGCCCCCGGCGTGGCCGACCCGGACCCGCGCACCGCCGCCAGCGTGCTCAACGCCGGGATCGAGCGGATCGCCCGCCGCGATCCCGCCCAGTACCAGTGGACCTACAAGCGCTACACCCTGCGCCCGCCGGAGTCCGGCGAGGTCGACCCGTATGCCACCGAGCAGCATCCGCACTGAGCGCGACACTGTGTCACGCCGCATTTGATTGAATCGGGGCGATCCGGCCCCACTGTGAACACCACGATGTCCCCCACGGCCCCCGTCATGTCTTCAGCTGCTTCTTCTCCCTTTGGCGACCCCTCGGCGATCCGCTGCGAGCGCGCGGTGGCCGAACTGCGCGCCGGTCGCCCGGTGGTGATCGACGACAGCCAAGGCCAGCGGCTGGCGTTCATTGCATTGGACAGCAGCACCCGCAGCAGCTTCCGTACCTTTGCCGACGTGGCCGCCGGGCAGCACTACCTGTTCCTCACCGCCACCCGCGCGCGGGTGCTGGGCGTGCAGGCCGAACACGGCGCGCGCGTGCCGCTGGCCGGGGTCGAGTTCGATGCCCTGCCCTCGCTGAGCTACCTGCGCGAAGCCGTGCCGATGCCGGCCGGCTGGAGCGCCGGTCAGGCGCTGGATGCCGGTGCGGTGGAAGTGGCCCGACTGGGCCTGCTGCTGCCGGCCATGGTCGGCGTGCTGCTGGCCCCGGGCGACACCCGTTTTGACAGCTGCGCGCAGGTGTCGCTGTGCGACCTGCAGCAGGGGGCCGAACAGGCCGCGCATGCCTACGAACTGGTGGCGCGCTCGCCGGTGCCGCTGCGCGAAGTGGGCATGACCGAGTTCGCGGTGTTCCGCGGTGGGGTGGCCCAGCGCGACCAGGTCGCGATCATCGTCGGCACGCCGGATTTCAATGCGGTGGTGCCGGTGCGGGTGCACTCCTCGTGCCTCACCGGCGACCTGTTCGGCTCACTCAAGTGCGACTGCGGCGACCAGCTGCGGCGCGGGCTGCGCAAGCTCAAGGAGCTGGGCGGCGGCATCCTGCTGTACCTGGACCAGGAAGGTCGCGGCACCGGTATTGCCGCCAAGATGCGCGCCTACGGCTACCAGCACGACGGCCTGGACACCATCGACGCCGACGCCCAGCTCGGCTTCGGTGCTGACGAACGCCGCTACGGCAGCGCCGTGGCCATGCTGCAGGGCCTGGGGGTGAGCCGCGTGCAGCTGCTCAGCAACAACCCGACCAAGGCCCAGCGCTTGCGCCATGCCGGGATCGACGTGGTGGAGTGCGTGCCGGTGACCGGCGACATCACCGTCGAAAACGAGCACTACCTGCGCACCAAGGCTGAGCGTGCCGGCCACCTGCTGGATGTGGACGCGCTGATCCAGGCCGCGCAATAGCACGGCGCAACCTGCTACCGTCTGCGCCACGGGTGCGGCACTGCTTTCCACCGGGCCCGGCCTGATCCATCTGCTGCCGAGCTCCGCCGTGATCGACGACGTCTCCACCGCCCCGCCCCTTCCCGCTGCGCCTGAACTGCCGCCCGCGCTGCCGCCGGATGCCGGCTGGCAACGCCTGCCGCTGCGCGCGGCCAGCATGGCCGCCGTGGGCAGCGGCATCACCGCCCTGGTGATGGTCGGCGGAGCCCTGGGCGTGCCCTGGGTGATGCTGCGCCTGCCCCTGCCCGGCTGGGCGGTGATCGCCATCGTGGCGGTTGCGGTGGTGCTCGGAGCCGGCCTCGGCTTCCGTCGCCAGCGTCGTACCTGGTGGCGGCTGGATGCACAGGGCCTGGGCGTGCGCCGCGACCTGATGTGGCAGCTGGACACCCGGGTTCCCCTTTCGCGCGTACAGCACCTGGACCTGCGCCGGGGACCGATCGAGCGTGCCGCGCAGCTGGCCACCCTGGTGGTGCACACCGCCGGCAGCCGTTTCAGTGCGGTGACCCTGAGCGGGCTGGACCACGCCGATGCCGAGCGCCTGCGCGACACCCTCGGCCGCCAGCTGGACCAGGACGACGACGCCCTGTGAGCACCCTGCCCCAGGACACCGCGCCGCCGGTGGCACCGGCACCGGCTCCAGACCAGCGCCTGCATCCCTGGTCCTGGCTGTTCGTGATGCTGATGCAGCTGCGCCAGTTCCTGCTGCCGCTGGTGGCGCTGCTGGTGTTCGGCGGGCGCGGCGACCGCGATGAGATGTGGACCTACCTGACCACGCTGATCGTGATCGCGGTACTGGTCGGGATCTCGATCCTGCAGTACCTGACCTACCGCTACCACATCGGCCACGACGCAATCAGCGTGCGCAGCGGGATCATCGCGCGCAACCGTCGCGAGATTCCGTTCGCGCGCATCCACAACGTGGTGGTCCACCAGAATCCGCTGCACCGCCTGTTCGGGGTGGCCGAGCTGCGTCTGGAATCGGCCGGCGGGCACCGCCCGGAAGCGGAAATGCGCGTGCTCAAACTGTCCCAGGCGCTGGCGCTGGAACAGCTGGTGCGGCAGCGCGGACAGCAACCGCCACCGTTGCCCGGTGCAGACGATGCAGCGGCTGAGCCGCATTCCAGCGCACCGACTGCACCCCCGACCGCGGTGCTGCTGCAGCTGGGCAATCGCGACGTGCTGCGGATCGGGCTGCTGTCCAACCGTGGCTGGGTGGCGGTGCTGGCCGCCTGGGGTGCTTCCTACCAGTTCTTCCCGCGCGGCTACGTCAGCGATGCGGTGGAACACCATGGCCGCGAGGTGTTCGGCTATGCCAGTCACCTGCATCCGGCCACCTGGGTCTGGGTGGTGGCCGCCGTGTTCACCGTGGGTGGGTTCTGGTTATTGCTGCGCCTGCTGTCTGTGGTGCTGGCGCTGCTGCGTTACCACGGCTTCCAGCTCACCGAGCAGGAGCGCAGGCTCACGGTGACGAGCGGGCTGCTGACCCGCATGCGCACCAGCGTGGCACGCCGGCGCATCCAGGCCTGGACGCTGCGCGAAACCGCGCTGCAGCGCTGGGTGGGCCGCCGTCAGCTGCGCATCGACAATGCGGCCGGGGTGGGATCGGACGATGACGGCCGCGACCTGCGCGAGCTGGCTCCGCTGGCCACACCCGCCGCCTGCGACGACCTGCTGCGCCATCTGCTGCCCCGGCTTCAATGGCCGCCGCCGCGCTGGCAGGGCGTGGCACGAAAGGGCTGGTGGCGGCTGTGCCTGCCGGCGCTGGTGGTCGTGCCGCTACTGACGGTGGGCGCTGTGTTCGAGGTCGGGCCCTGGGGCGCGGTGTTGCTGGCCTGGCTGCCGTGGTCGGCGTTCCGTGCCTCGCGCGAGATCGCGCGCATGGGGTATTACCTGGACGGGGATTATGTGGCCGTGAGAGGCGGCTGGTGGACGCGCTGGTGGCGACTGGCCGAGCTGGACAAGCTGCAGTCGCTGCGGTTGTCGCGCTCGCCGTTGGATCGACTGATGGGAACGGCGAGTGTGTGGCTGGATACGGCGGGTGCGGGTGGGAGTATTGCGTTGCGGTTGCGGTTTTTGCCGGAGGGCGAGGCGCGTGAGGTGCTGGAGAGATTGAACGGGGCGTTGGCGCGGCGGCGGTTGCGGTGATGCGCGTGTGGCGGGCAATACGGCTTGACGCGCATGGCGCGTCACTACGCGCCCTGTAGCGACGCGCCATGCGCGTCGTGCAGCGGCTCAGCGCCGTGAAGGCCCCCAGTAACCGAGATCCTTGCGGATCTGCAGCCCGCGCGTCCACGCCCCGAACGGCTTGCGCTTGAGCGTCCCCAGCTTGCCGGCCAGGAAATCCTCGGTGGCGGCCATCACCCGCTCGCTGGAACGCCCGTCGCGGTACGGATGGATGTCATCGGCATAACGCCGGATCTCGGCCATCAGCGCCGGTTCCGGGTCCAGCGCGCGCGCCAGCATTGCCGGCAGCGCCTCGGGCGCGTCGAAATCGATCATGTGTGGCTGCGGCACGCGGTTGCGGAAGGTCACCACCGGTTTGTGCTGCACCACGAACTCGGACACGATCGAGGAGGTGTCCGACACCAGCACGTCGGCGGCGCGCTGGGCGGCCATCACCTGCTCGGGCTCGATGAAGGCGGCGTTGGCTCCAGCCAGTGCGCGGTACTGCACGAACAGTTCCTCGCTGCACTTCGGGTGCAGGGTCAGCAGCCAGTAGCGGTCACCACGGGCGATGTCCGCGGCGATCTGCGCATGCAGGTGCGGTGCGGCACTCAGGCGTTCGGTGAAGGTGGAGCCGAACAGGATCACCGGCCGCCCGGCTGCCGGCGCGCGCAACGCCGCGCTGGCCCCGCCATCGTCGCGGAACAGCGGGTCCAGCTTCGGCCAACCGGTCTGGGCCACCGCAAAGTGCCCCTCGCGGGCGGCCAGCTCCTGGAACGGCGCGGTGGTGGCCGGCCCCTGGGTGCAGTAAAGGTCGAACAGGCCGCGCACGCGGAAATGACCGCGCGCGCTGTCGCGCTTCTGCACATTGAAGCCATGGAACACCTGCACCTTGGCCCCGGCAATGAACGGCGGCACCCAGTTGGCGGCACTGAACACCGCCCGCGGACGCAGCGCCAGCGCCTGCTTCAGGCCCACATTGGGCACGCCAGGCAGCTGTGCGCCGGCCGCGCCGTCCTCGAACCAGGCCGACACCGATTGCCCGGACGCGTGCAACGCCTGCGCCAGTGGGGCGAGAATAGGCAGCGCATAGCGCTCCGTCGCAAACAGCAGGTACTCAGCCATCATGTCCTCCACGACCGCTCCCACTGAACGGCCTCGCATCTCCGCCTGCATTATCGCGTTCAATGAAGCCGACCGCATCGGTGACTGCCTGGCCTCGCTGGCCTTCTGCGACGAGATCATCGTGGTCGACTCGCATTCGACCGACGCCACCGTGGCCATCGCCAGCGCTGCGGGTGCACGGGTACTGCAGCGGGCATTCGACGGCTTCCGCAGCCAGAAGGCGTTCTGTGTCGAGCAGGCACAGCACGACTGGGTGCTGTGCCTGGACGCCGACGAGCGCGTCAGCCCGGCGCTGCGCGAGTCCATCCTGGCCGCCCAGGCCAGTGGCTTCGGCGGCCAGCACGGCTACCGCTTTGCGCGCCTGTCGGAGTACTTCGGCAAATTCCTGCGTCACGGCAACGCCTATCCCGACCGCGTGCTGCGCCTGTTCGATCGCCGCCATGGCGGCTGGCGCGGCACCCGTGAGATCCATGAAGCGGCCAGCGTGGACGGCAGCGTGGGCCTGCTGCAGGGCGACCTGATCCACTATCCGTACCGCTCGCTGGAGCAGCAGCTCAGCAAGACCCAGCGTTATGCGCGGATGATGGCGGAACATGAGTTCGCGCGCGGCAAGCGCGCCACGCTGGCCAAGCTGGTGCTGGCCCCGGCATGGCGGTTCTGGCGCGGGTTGCTGTTCCGTGGCGGCTTCCGCGATGGCTGGCATGGGCTGGTCTACGCCTACGTGCGCGCCAACTATGTGCGGCAGAAGACCATCATGTTGTGGATGCTGCAGAACGGGCAGCCGGTGAGCGATCCGCCGCGCCGCACTGACGCCAGCTGAATGCGTCTGTGGCAGACTGCCCGGGCGTTCCTGCCAGGCCCCCCATGAAGATTCTCTATACCAATTTCCATTCCGGCGATGGCGGTGGTCACACCACCTACCTGGCCTCGCTGGCCCGTGCGCTGTCCGGTCGCCACCAACTGTTCATGGCGGCTCCTGGCAACAGCCGGGTGATCCGGGTGATGCGCAGCGAAGGCATTGCCGAGCCGGTGGAGATCGCCTTCAGCAGCGGATTGAGCACGCTGGGCCAGCAATGGGCCGACCTGCGCCGGCTGCGCGGGTTGATCGAGCACCACCAGATCGACATCGTGCACGCCAATGGCGCACGCGACCACCGGGTGGCGATGGAGGCGGTGGCAGGACTACACCACCGGCCAAAACTGGTGTTCACCAAGCACAACAGCAAGTCGGCCAATACCTTTGGCAACGCCATGCGCGCACGCTGGGGCACCGACCGCGTCATCGCGGTGTCGGCGCACACCCGGCAGATGCTGCTGGACAGTCCGTACCGGCGCTGCCCGATCGACGTGATCCGCAACGGGGTCGACCTGACCCGCTTTGCACCTGCCGACCCGGCCGAGGCGGCGGCCCTGCGCGCGCGCTGGACCACCGACCCGGACGCGCTGGTGCTGGTCAGCAATGCCGGCACCGACAATCACAAGGGATGGATCGACCTGGTCCGGGCCATGGCCACCCTGCCCGAGCCGCTGCGCGGCAAGGTACACGTGGCCGTTGCCGGGCGCACGCCGGATCCGAAGGCGGTGGCCGAAGTGGACCGTCTGGGCCTGGCGCAGCAGGTGCATTTTGCAGGGCTGCTGGAGGACATCCGACCGTTCGTGGCCAGCGGCGATGCCGGTTTCGTGCTGTCCTACGACATTGAAACGATCTCTTTCGCCTGCCGCGAAATGATGGCGATGGGCAAACCGGTGATGGTCAGCGACTACGCCGGCCTGCCGGAGAACATCGAGCAGGGGCAGAACGGCTGGATCGTGCCGGTGCGCGACGTGGCGGCCATTGCGGCGCAGGTCAGTGCGCTGTACGAGCAGCGCGCAGAGTTGCCGCAGTTGGGGGTTGCCGCGCGGGAGCATGCGCTGCGGCATTTCGGGTTGGATACGTTCAGTGAGTTGACCGAAGCCAGTTACGCGGCGGTGCTGGAGGGGCGCTGATTTCAGCGGGACGCGGAATCGCGCAGCCGCAGCGGGTCCGACAGCGCCAGGAACAACGCCATCCAGGTCGCGTAGAACGAGGCGCTGCGCATGTCGCGGAACATCATCTCGGTCAGGCCGAACACCACGTAGCCGACGCAGATCATCAGGCCCGCGCCGGCGAACAGGCGCGTGGTGCGGTCGGTCATCGACAGCCGCAGGCGGCGCGCGAACACCCAGCCGGGGGCGAAGTACAGCAGCAGCAGGCCCAACCCGCCCAGCACCCCGTAGGTGGCCAGGAAGTACAGCAGGTCGTTGTGGGTCTCGCCGAAGTCGCGAGCGACCATCGGCGTGACCTGGCCTTCGGTGGCCAGTTGCGCCAGCTCCTCGCGGAAGCGGTCGCCACCGCCCACGCCGAACACCGGCTCGCTATGGATCATGTGCCCTGCCGCGCGCCACAACTGCAGCCGGATGCAGACCGAGGTGTCAGCCAGGTGCGCGACCTGGCACTGGTCGAACTCGCTGACGCCCAGCTCGATGCGCTCGCGCATCGAGGCGTCGCTGGCCACGATCGCACCGGCGGTGCCCAGCAGCACGACCGAAGCCAGCACCTTGAGCCGGTTCATGCGCCGACCCTGGATCAGCAGCCCGACGAACAGGAAGAACGGAATGGCCAGCAGCCCGCCGCGGGTCTGGGTGGCCACGAAGCCGGCCACGCCGGCGATGCCGGTGATGAGCTTGAAGGCAAACTCGGTGCGGCGGAACCGGGTGATGCGAACCCCCATCATCACGAACGCCAGCACCGAGAACAGCAGGGTCAGGTCGCCGTAAGTCACTGTATTGAACTGGGTGGTGGCCGGGCGCGCACCATCGGATTTCAGCACCAGCCAGCCCAGATTGAGCACCGCGTACCAGATGCCCAGCATCAGCCCGAACACGGCATGGGCCAGCACCGGACGTGGAATGCGCAGGGCGGCTGCCAGTATCAGGCCGACGCTGAAGAAGCGCACCGCCTTTTCAACTTCCGAGCCCTTCCATAGCCCATGCACCAGCAGGCTGGTCAGCACGCCGACCAGCATCACCCCCATGGCCGCCACCATCCACACATACTCGCGGCGGTTGTCGCACCAGCGCTGACCAGCCTGCGACGGACGCACCACCGCCAGCACGATCATGCTCAGCAGCACCAGCAGGTAGTACCCCGCACTGCCGCCGTCGGTGGTCGACATCAGCAGCACCGGCGTAACGCCCAATGCCAGCGTGAATGCCCATGCCAGAACAGGTGGGATGCCGGCAGTAGGGGAAAGCGGGTGGGTCACGTTCAGAGCGGCTCAGGCTGCAGAGGGACGGAAGGAATCGTCAAGCGGCACGCATTGTGGCCGAACGAAAGGTAATGATCCATGAGCCTGCGATTACTCGTCATTGTCATACCTGGACTGTTCACGGCGGATACGCACCAGTTCGGCCGCGCTGGGCCGGCACTCGCCGGAGAACGCCCGTGCCGGCACCAGCCACCAGCCACGACGGTTGGCCACGCCGACATGTTCAGCCTGCTGCCGGTCCACGCAGTTGAGCATCACCGGGTCCTGCACCAGCAGCCAGCGCCGCCCGGGGGCCTGCGCCTGCCACTCACGCCCGTCCTGCAGCTGGCGGTACCAGCGTTGCTTGAAGCCGAAGGTGGCCACCTCACGGTCCGCCATGAGCAGGTTCTGCTCCTTCCAGCCGACCAGGCCGAGCTCCGCGTCCGGGCCAATCCGGCGGCCGGCATCCAGCATCAGGCCGCGCGCTGAACTGGAATCGTTGAACAGCGGGTAGCCCACCAGTCCGTAGGTCACCCAGGCCATGGCCAGGGTGGACACCACCGCCAGATGGAAACGCCGACGCCCGCTGAACACCAGACTGACCATCGCCCAGCTGCCCAGCGCAATGCCTACCCAGCCCAACGCGGCGGTGACGGAGCGGTCAATGCCGCGCTCGATGATCAGCTTCTGCTCGAAGGCGGGCTCGCCGCCCAGCATGGCCACGCCCGCCGCCAGCAACAGACCTCCCAGCAGGGCGGTGAACCCACCCAGCACCCATTGCACGTCGCGCCGGCGCAGCAGCCCGGGCAGCAGCGGGGCCAGCGCCAGACAGAACATCGGCAGCGCCGGCAGGATGTAGACATCGCGCTTGCCGTGCGGGATGGAGAAGAACAGCACGATCAGCAGCCACCAGCCGAGCAGCAGCAGATAGCGCGGATCACGCCGGCGCAGCCGCCTCCACCAGGCCGGCACCGCCCACGGCACCAGCAGGAAGGCCGGGATCCACATCGAGGGCATGGTGGCCAGGAAGTACCACCATGGCTGGTGATGGTCCCACGACTGCGCGTAGCGCTTGGCGGTCTGCCGGAACAGGATGTCGTTCATGTACGCGTGGTACTCGGCCGACCCGGTGGCCAGGGCGGTGGCCACCATCGGTACCAGCCAGAGCAGGATCGCCGCCACGAACGCCAGCGGAGCCACCCACAGCCGCCAGCCATGCGAATGCAGGCGGATGCGCGGCCACTGCAGCCAGCCGGCCACAAACGCCGGCACCAGCATGAACAGCGCCAGCACGCCGACGCCCTTGGTGATCACCCCCAACCCGGCGGCAAACCAGCCCAGCCACCACCAGCGCCAGGCAGGCCCGCACAGCAGGTGGCGCAGCAGGCCGTAGTTGGCCAAGGTGACGAAGAACACCACCAGCGGGTCGATCTGCGCCTTTTTGGCCTGGAAGGTGAAGTGCACCGCAAACAGCAGCGCCCAGGCCGCATACAACCCCACCTTGCGGGTCCACAGACGTCGGCCCAGGTCGTACACGCACGCCAGGGTTCCCAGTGCAGCCAGCAGTGATGGCAGCAGGAAGGCCAGTCGCCAGTCACCCAGCAGGGTGTAGAACGCGGCCTGCAGCCACATCAGCATCGGCGGCTTGTCCGAATAGAGCTCGGTGCCGCGGTGCGGGAACAGCCAGTCCCCGCTCATCACCATCTGCTTGGCCACCAGGGTGAACCGTGGTTCGTCGGACGGCCACGGGTCACGCAGCCCCAATCCGGCCCCCAGCACCAGCAGGGCCATCACAGCAAGCAACCAGAACTCTCGGGACGCGCGTGTTTTCAGCATGATCGCGAGTGTACCGGGATGCGATCAGCCCTTTCTCAGCAACCGCGCATAAAAGAAACCATCGCCGCCGTTTTCGCCGGGAAGCCGTTGCCGTCCTGCCCAGCAGTCGTGGCCAAACGACTCACCCAGCGGCAGGAAACCGGCGCGTGGCGTGCGCTGCAGGAAGGATTCGATCTGGAACTGGTTTTCTTCGCGCAGGATCGAACATGTCGCGTACAGCATGGTGCCGCCGGGTGCGAGCATGCCGAAGCACGCGTCCAGCAGGCGCGCCTGCAGCGCAACCAGTGCCTCGATGTCAGCCGGCCGCCGGTGCAGCAGCACATCGGGTTGGCGACGGATGATGCCGGTCGCCGAGCACGGCGCATCCAGCAGGATCGCGTCGAACGGCTGCCCGTCCCACCAGCTGTCCGGTGCGCTGGCGTCGGCGGCGCGGATCTGCGCATCAGCCCCTACCCCGGTGCGCGCGAAGGTCTCCCCGATGCGCTTGAGCCGGCGCGCGTCGATGTCCAGCGCCAGCAGCTGCAGGGTCGGGTCGCGCTCAAGCAGATGCGCGGATTTGCCGCCCGGCGCGGCGCAGGCGTCCAGCACCCGCGCACCCTTGCGCAGCGACAACGCGTCGGCCACCTGCTGCGCCGACAGGTCCTGCACCGACAACGCGCCCTGTGCGAACCCCGGCAGCGATGCCACCGGCACCGGCTGCGGCAGGCAGATCGCATCGGCCGCCAGGGCCGACGGTTCGGCCGCGATGCCGGCCTCCTGCAACTGCGTCAGTACGGTGGCGCGATCGGTCTGCTGCCCGTTCACCCGCAACCACAGCGGGGCCGGCTGCAGGCTGGCCTCGAACACCGCCGAGGCCTGCTCGGGCCAGTCCAGCTCGATCTTTTTTGCCAGCCAGTTCGGGAACGCGGCGCGCGCGGGCTGATCGGCGAATCCATCGCGCTGTGCCCGGCGCAGCAGCGCGTTGACCATGCCGGCCTGGCGCTCGAAACCCAGCGCGCGTGCAGCGTCCACCGTGGCAGACAAGGCCGCGTGGGCGGGAAGTTCCAAGGCGTCCAGCTGGGCAAACCCGACCTGCAGCAACGCGCGCAGTTCGGCATCGCGCGCGCCCAGCGGGCGCTGCATCCAGGCCGCCAACGCGGCGTCGTACGCCGCACGTCGGCGCAGTACGGCAAAGCACAGCGCCTCCAGCAGCGCGCGGTCGCGGGCATCATCCAGCTGCGGCAATGCCG
>NZ_DAMDFR010000072.1:0-22971 GCF_032103445.1 Stenotrophomonas sp. | reverse complement strand
TTGTGCCTGATCAGGGCCCAGTCCGAGACACAAGTGACACGCCATGCGTGTCATCGCGGTGCCGGGTGATCCGGTTGTTCAGGTTCCCAGTTGCCGGATGCGAGCCATTCGCAAATGGCTGATTCGGCAAAGTTCGCGTCGCTTGACCCATTCATGTCTATACAACATCATTCTCGGTCGCTTCGGGCCCCCTGCGGCCCCTGCGCGCACCCCGTGCGACAACGTGTCGCAGCAGAAAAACGGGCATTCTTGCGCCGGATCATTGTCAACGCTCTTCTTAAATGGTGCGTGACGGCATAAAATTATAGGGCTGACATGTACGTCCATCCGGTCTTGGCCGGGGTGGGTGCGCTTGACCTGGCATTCCCTACGCAATTGGATCGACCGATGATTCCGTTGAAAACCCTTGGGCGCTTCCTGCGTCCGGGCCTGCTGTTTGCTTTGTCCGTGTTCCTCACGGGCTGCAACTCGGCCATTCTTGACCCGAAGGGCCAGATCGGCCAGGACGAAAAAACCCTGCTGATCACGGCTACGGTGCTGATGCTGCTGGTCGTTGTGCCGGTCATCATCATGACCCTGGCCTTCGCCTGGAAGTACCGCGCTTCCAACACCAAGGCCCGTTACGAGCCGAAGTGGTCGCATTCCACCGCGATCGAAGTGGTCGTCTGGTCGATCCCCTGCATGATCGTGCTGGTGCTGGCCGTGCTGACCTGGCGCTCCTCGCATGCGCTGGATCCGTACCGTCCGCTGGAATCGGACAAGAAGCCGGTGGTGATCGAAGCCATTTCGCTGGACTGGAAGTGGTTGTTCATCTACCCGGAAGAGAACATCGCAACGGTCAACGAAATCACCTTCCCGGTGAACACCCCGCTGAACTTCAAGATCACGTCCGATTCGGTGATGAATGCCTTCTTCATCCCGCACCTGGGCAGCATGATCTACTCGATGACCGGCATGGAGACCAAGCTCCATCTGATTGCCAACGAGACCGGCGAATTCCCGGGCATGTCCTCGCACTACAGTGGCGCGGGCTTCAGCAAGATGCACTTCACGGCCCACTCGGTCACTGAAGAGCAGTACCAGCAGTGGCTGGCCAAGGTGCGTGCCGAAAGCAGCACCCTGAACAAGGATGCCTTCAACGCCCTGGTGGCCGAGAAGAACCACGACTGGCACCCGGTGACCTACTTCGGTACCACCGAAACCGGTCTGTTCAACTGGGTCGTCGAAAAGCACATGGGTGACAACAACCACTACGGCATGGACCACAAGGCCAAGGGCCACGAGGGTATGTCGCATGGTGACGCCGCCGCCCATGAAGGCCATGAAGGCCACGAAATGCCGGCCGCCGAGCACGCCGAACACACTGCAGACGAGCACGCCGCCGCCGGTCACACCGGCCACGCAAGCTCGGGAGAATAAGCATGAATCTGTTGGGTAAACTGACATTCGCTGACATCCCGCACGACCCGATCATCATCACCACGCTGATCGGCGCGGGGATCGGTGGTCTGCTCCTGCTGGCGGTCATCACCAAGTTCAAGTTGTGGGGCTATCTCTGGAAAGAGTGGTTCACCTCGGTCGATCACAAGAAGATCGGCATCATGTACCTCATCGTGGCCTTCGTGATGCTGCTCCGCGGCTTCGCCGACGCCATCATGATGCGTGCCCAGCAGGCCATCGCCGTCAACGGCGCTGAAGGCTTCCTGCCGCCGCACCACTACGACCAGATCTTCACCGCCCACGGCGTGATCATGATCTTCTTCGTGGCGATGCCGCTGATCACCGGCCTGATGAACGTCGTGGTGCCGCTGCAGATCGGCGCACGCGACGTGGCCTTCCCGTTCGTGAACTCGCTGAGCTTCTGGCTGTTCGTGGCCGGTGCCGGCCTGATCATGATCTCGCTGGGCGTTGGTGAGTTCGCACAGACCGGTTGGCTGGCCTTCCCGCCGTTGTCGGGCAAGGAGTACAGCCCAGGGGTCGGTGTCGACTACTACATCTGGGGTCTACAGGTCGCAGGCCTGGGTACCACGCTGAGCGGTATCAACTTCTTCATCACCATTTTGAAGATGCGTACCCCGGGCATGAAGCTGATGCACATGCCGGTGTTCACCTGGACCGCGCTGGTCACCAACGTGCTGATCATCGCCGCCTTCCCGGTGCTGACCGTCACCCTGGTGCTGCTGACCCTGGACCGTTACCTGGGCACGCACTTCTTCACCAATGACGGTGGCGGCAACGCCATGCTGTACATCAACCTGATCTGGATCTGGGGTCACCCGGAGGTGTACATCCTGGTCCTGCCTGCGTTCGGTGTGTTCTCGGAAGTCATTGCCACCTACTCGCGCAAGGCGCTGTTCGGTTACAAGGGCATGGTGTACGCCACCGCCTGTATCGGCGTGCTGTCGTTCATCGTGTGGCTGCACCACTTCTTCACCATGGGCTCGGGTGCCAACGTGAATGCCTTCTTCGGCATAACCACGATGATCATCTCCATTCCCACCGGCGTGAAGATCTTCAACTGGCTGTTCACCATGTTCCGCGGTCGCGTGCAGTTCACCACTCCGGTGCTGTGGACCATCGGCTTCATGGTCACCTTCACCATCGGCGGCATGACCGGCGTGATGCTGGCCATCCCGGCCATCGACTTCGTGCTGCACAACAGCCTGTTCCTGATCGCGCACTTCCATAACGTGATCATCGGCGGCGTGGTGTTCGGCATGTTCGCGGGCATCACCTACTGGTGGCCGAAGATGTTCGGCTTCCGTCTGAATGAAACCTGGGGCAAGCGCGCGTTCTGGTGCTGGTTCATCGGCTTCTATGTGGCGTTCATGCCGCTGTACGTGCTCGGCTTCATGGGCATGACCCGTCGCATGCAGAGCTACCCGAACCCGGAATACCAGCCGTTCCTGATCGTCGCCGCCGTCGGTGCCGCCATCATCGGCCTGGGCATTCTGTGCCAGGTGATCCAGGTGGCCGTGTCGATCCGCGACCGCAAGAAGACCGCCGACCTCACCGGCGACCCGTGGGATGCCCGTACGCTGGAGTGGGAAACCTCTTCGCCGCCGTCGTTCTACAACTTCGGCATGCTGCCCAAGGTCACCGAACTGGACGACTTCTGGGAGCGCAAGCAGCGTGGTGAAGCATGGCCGCGTCCGGAGAAGTACAGCGACATCCACATGCCGCGCAACACCGGTACCGGTGTGGTGATTGGTGCCTTCAGCCTGGCCTTCGGCTTTGCCATGATCTGGCACATCTGGTGGCTGGCCATCGTCGGCATGATCGGCATGATCGGCACCTACATCTGGCGCACCTTCGACAAGGACACGGACTACTACGTGCCGGCCGCCGAAGTTGAGCGGATCGAAAGTGAGCACCGCCGTCACCTGCAGGCGCAGGGTCTGGTGAAAACGGAGTTCAAGGCATGAGCAGCAATACCTCCACCCTGAACCATGGGCACGCCGCGCACGCGGCGGCCCACGGCCATGACGACCACGAGCACCACGACACCGGCGGCAACACCGTCTTCGGTTTCTGGGTGTACCTGATGAGCGACTGCCTCATCTTCGCCAGCCTGTTCGCGACCTATATCGTGCTGGCCGGCGGTACCGATGGCGGCCCGACCGGCAAGGAACTGTTCGACCTGAGCTTCGTTGCGTGGGAAACCACGCTGCTGCTGGTCTCTTCGCTGACCTTCGGCCTGGGCATGATCGCCATGCACAAGGCCAAGGTGGGCCAGATGTATCTGTGGCTGGCGATCACCTGGCTGCTGGGCTTCGGCTTCATGGTCATGGAAGTCTGGGAGTTCAACCACCTGATCCACCAGGGTTACGGCCCGGACCGTAGTGCGTTCCTGTCGGCGTTCTTCGCGCTGGTGGGAACCCACGGTCTGCACGTGAGCGCCGGTCTGCTGTGGCTGCTGATCATGTTCATCCAGATCAAGCAGAACGGCCTGACCGCCACCAACAAGACCCGCCTGGCGTGCCTGAGCCTGTTCTGGCACTTCCTGGACCTGATCTGGATCGGCGTGTTCTCCGTCGTCTACCTGAAGGGAGCGCTGTAATGGCACACGACAATCACGCCCATCACGATGGGCACGGCGTGGGTGGCGAGAGCCACGGCAGCGTCAAGTCCTACCTGGTTGGCTTCCTGCTGGCCGCTGTCCTCACCATCATCCCGTTCTGGGCGGTGATGAAGGGCGGTCTGCCGACCTTCACCACGGGCGTCATCATCATCGTGGCGGCGATCCTGCAGATCTTCGTGCACCTGATCTTCTTCCTGCACCTGGACCGCTCGTCGGCACAGCGCTGGAACGTCAGCGCCGCCGCCTTCACCGTGGTGGTCATCGGCATCATCGTGGCCGGTACGCTGTGGGTGATGCACAACATGAACGTGCACATGATGCACTGAGGTCGAAAAACCTGGTTCATGCAGAAAGGCCACCCGCAAGGGTGGCCTTTTTGTTTGGGGTGGAATGGGTAGCGTCGGTCGACAGACGACGGCCATCAACGGCTCAACGTTCTTTAACGACGCGAATCATATCGATGTGCGCCGCCGGCGCGCGCATGCGCCACGCATCGCCTGGGCCGGCCAACGGCCGGCGCTACCGGATTGCGGACGGATTACGGTGCCGGGCAGGGCCCGGCACTACGGAAGAACGCCTCGGCATCCATCGGCTTGCCCAGGTGATACCCCTGCAGCAGGTCACACCCCAGCTGGTTCAGATACTGCTGCTGCCCGGCCGTCTCGACACCCTCGGCCACAATCCGCAGCTGCAACGAACGCCCCAGCGCGATGATCGACGACACAATCGCCGCGTCCTCACTGTTGTCTTCCAGCTCGCGCACAAACGCCCGGTCGATCTTCAGCTCGGTCGCCGGCATGCGCTTCAGATACAGGAGGCTGGAATACCCGGTGCCAAAATCGTCGATTGAGATATGCACGCCCATGTCGGTCAGCCCGTGCAGAATCTGCAGGCTGGCTTCCACGTCCTTCATCGCCGTGGTTTCGGTGACTTCCAAGGTCAGGAAGCGCGCTTCCAGCTGATGCCGCGCCAAGGTATCGCGCACGGTATCCAGCAAGGTGCTGGACGCAAACTGCACCGGCGACAGGTTCACCGACATCGTCCAGCTGTCATGCCCGGCATCGTGCCACGCCCGCAGCTGCGCACAGGCGGCGTCCAGCACCCATTCGCCCAACGGCAGAATCAGTCCGCTGCGTTCGGCCATGGGAATGAAGGTGTCGGGCGACAGCAGCCCCAGCTCCGGATGCTGCCAGCGCACCAGCGCCTCGGCCCCGATGATGTCCGAACCGGCGGCCAGGAACTTGGGCTGGTAGTGCAGCACCAGCTCGCCACGCGGAATCGCGCGACGCAGGTCCTGCAGCAGCCGCAGCTGGCGGTTGGCGGTGACCTGCAGCGATTCGGTGAAGAAGGTATAGCCGTTCCGGCCGGTGTCCTTGGTGTGGTACATCGCCGCGTCAGCATGCGCCATCAACTCGCGCTCGTTGGCGGCGTCGTCCGGGTACAGCGCAATGCCGATGCTGGTGCTGACATGCAGTTCCAGCGCATCGATGTGGAAGGGCTCGGCCACGCTGGCCAGGATCCGCTCGGCGACCACGGCGGCGTCTTCCGGCTCGTCGATCTGGAACACGATGACAAACTCGTCGCCGCCCAGGCGGGCGAAGGTGTCCTGGCTGCGCAGCAGGCCGGACACGCGATGCGAAACCTCCACCAGCAGCTTGTCGCCCAGCTGGTGCCCATAAGCGTCGTTGATGGCCTTGAAGCCATCCAGATCGCAGAACATCACCGCGAACGGGAAGTTGCGGCGGCGCGCCTTTTCAATAGTCTGCTCGATACGGTCCTGCAGCAGCATGCGGTTGGGCAGCTGGGTCAGCGGGTCGTGCAGGGCGGCCTGCATCAGCTTTTCATTGGCCTGCGCCAGCGATTCGGCCAGCAGGCCGGTGCGTGCGCGCATCTGGCGGTCGAACACCGAGGCAATCAGCGCGATGCCCAAGGTGGCGAGGGTGGTCACGATGACCAGCACTGCCAGCCACTTGCTGTCCACGCCGTTCTCGCCGACCGCGCCGCAGACGCTGCCGGGGGGGAACTCGGCAGCGGCCATGCCGGTGTAATGCATGCCGATGATGGCAAAGCCCATCACTACCGAAGCCAGCCCGCGCAGCAGCATCGGGTGGCGGGTTTCCGAACGGAGTCGGAAGGCGATCCACAGGGCGGCACCGGCAGCCACAATGGCGATCACGATGGACAGCGCCAGCCAGCCCATGTGGTAGTCGATGCCCGGCTCCATGCGCATCGCCGACATGCCCAGGTAGTGCATGGCCGCCACGCCCAGCCCCATCAGCACCGCGCCGGCGGCCAGCCGGTACCACGGCAGTACCTTGTGCGAGACCAGCCACAGCGCATACGCCGAGGCACCGACCGACACGGCCAGCGAGTACAGGGTGATGGCCAGGTCGTAGCCCATCGGAATGCCGAGGTCGAAGGCCAGCATGCCGATGAAGTGCATCGACCAGATGCCCAGGCCCATCGCGCCTGCGCCACCGGCCAGCCACCAGCGGGCGACCTTGCCTTCGGTGTTGGCCACGCGTGCGGCCATGTCCAGGGCGGTGTAGGAGGCCAGAATGGCAACCAGCAGCGAGAACACGACAAGACTCTGGCTGTAGGTGCCGGTCATGGGGGGGAAAGCCTGATTGTGTGGGGGGAAAGGCGCAGGGGCCCGTCCCCGGTAGCGGCCGGGCGGGCCAAAGCTTGAGTGAAATCGGTTCCAGCGTCTTAGGTGGTGCGACGCGGGTGGGCTATCCTGCGGCACACAAGATGAACCGGAAGTGGAAGCGAGAATGGCCAAGCGGCTCACCGCCTATGTCTGCAGCGAATGCGGCGCGGAATACAGCAAGTGGCAGGGGCAGTGCACCGAATGCGGGGCCTGGAACGTGCTCAGCGAGATCACCCTGGAAAGCGCCGCGGCGGCGAAGTCGCCGGCCTCGCGCCGCTCCGGCTGGGCCGGCAAGGTCGATGCGCCCAAGGTGATGGCGCTCAAGGACGTGCAGCACACCGAGCACCAGCGGGTGACCACCGGCATCGGCGAATTCGACCGGGTGCTCGGCGGCGGGCTGGTGGAGGGTGCGGTCATTCTGGTCGGCGGCGACCCGGGCATCGGCAAGTCCACGTTGTTGCTGCAGGCGGTGGCGAAGATGGCCGCGAACCTGCCGGTGCTGTACATCACCGGTGAGGAGTCGCTGTCGCAGGTGGCGGGCCGCGCGATCCGCCTGGACCTGCCGCTGGAAGGGGTGAACGCGCTGGCCGAAACCCAGGTGGAGGCTATCCTGCAGCATGCCAGCCAGGCCAAGCCGCGCCTGATCGTGGCCGACTCGGTGCAGACCTTGTGGACCGAGTCGCTGACGGCGGCACCGGGTTCGGTGAGCCAGGTGCGCGAAAGCGCGGCGCGGCTGGTGCGCTTTGCCAAGGAAACCGGCACCGCCGTGTTTCTGGTGGGGCACGTCACCAAGGAAGGCGGCATTGCCGGTCCGCGCGTGCTCGAACACATGGTGGACGCGGTGCTGTATTTCGAAGGCGAAAGCGGCAGCCGCTTCCGTCTGCTGCGTGCGTTCAAAAACCGCTTTGGCGCGGTGAACGAACTGGGCGTGTTCGCGATGGGGGAAAAGGGCCTGAAAGAGGTGTCCAATCCCTCGGCCATTTTCCTGTCCGGCGGCAGCACCCGGCAGCCGGGCAGCTGCGTGATGGTCACCCGCGAGGGTACGCGTCCGTTGCTGGTGGAAGTGCAGGCGCTGGTGGATGCGTCGCCGCTGTCCAACCCGCGGCGGGTAGCGGTGGGGCTGGAGCAGAACCGGTTGGCGATGCTGCTGGCCGTGTTGCACCGTCACGGCGGCGTGCTGGTGGGCGATCAGGACGTGTTCGTCAACGTGGTGGGCGGCATCCGCGTGCAGGAAACGGCGGTGGATCTGCCGGTGCTGCTGGCGGTGCTGTCCTCACTGCAGGACCGGCCCCTGGCGGAGAAGACCATTGCGTTTGGCGAGGTGGGGTTGTCCGGGGAAATTCGTCCGGTGCCGAACGGTGAGGATCGGTTGCGCGAGGCGGCCACGCATGGGTTCAAGCGCGCGATCGTGCCGAAGGCCAATGCGCCGAAAACCGGCAGCGTGAAGGGCATGGAGGTGATTGCGGTGGAGCGCCTGTCCGAGGCGATCGAAGCCGCGTAATCGCGTAGCGACGGGCCATGCCCGTCGATGGGGCGTCCGGCACCGCGATGACGCGCATGGCGCGTCACCACGGTTCGCGGCGTTGGGGGGTAGAGTCGGTCGACAGACGACTGCCGATAACAATGATCGGCGCAGGTAACGCATGACCGGCAGCGAAGAAGCGCGACGCCGATTGAGGTCATGCGTTAATGAAGTGATGACCGTTATCGGCGGTCGTCTGTCGACCGACCCCACCGGGCCATCGCGCGGGTTTAGCCGCCGCGATTAAACACCAATTCAATCGCAAACCGGCTGCCAAAGAACGCCAAACCCAGCAGCACCATTGCGGTCAGCGTCCAGTGCACCGCTTTCACCCCGCGCCAGCCGTAGCGGCGGCGACCGATCAGCAGCACCCCGAACACCACCCACGACAGCACGCTCAGCACGGTTTTGTGCACCAGCTTCTGTGCCAGCAGGTCGTCCACGAACAGCACGCCGGTCACCAGCGTGAGTGTGAGCAGCGCAAACCCCACCGCAATCACCCGGAACAGCAGCGATTCAAGATCCGCCAGCGGCGGCAACGCCCTCAGCCACGGACGGAAATCACGCCGACGCAGGGCGCGCTCCTGCAGCCACAGCATGATTGCCAGTAGCGCGGCAATGCTCAGCGTGGCGTAGGCCAGCAGCGCCAGCCAGGCGTGGGTGGCCAGCTGCCAGCCCAGTGCCCGGCTGGGTTCATGGCCGTAGGCGTGGTAACCGCAGAGCAGGGCGGCAGCCACCGGAAACACCACCACGCCCAGCGCGGACATGCGCCCGCGCGCGCCCACCAGCGAGGTCAACCAGGCCATGCCAAGGCCCACCAGTGACAGTGCAGCGAAGAAATGCATGTCCGGCCCGCCGCTGGTGCGGATGGCCACCAGCGCGTGGTAGCCGCCGTGCAGCAGCATCGCCGGCAGCGCCGGCCACAGCCAGGTGGGCGAGGTGGCGGCGTCATCGCGAGCGACCGCGCGCACCAGCAAGGCGGTGGCGGTCAGGTACAGCAGGGTCGCGATGAGAACGATTGTCATCGTGTCAGTTTCGCATACCCCCGGGATGGTGGCGATGGGCGCGGGTGCGACCAGGTGTCCGGGGCGCGGGCCGGTCCGGCGGACCCGCTATACTGTGGGTCTCTCTGTCTTTCGTTCTGAACAGGTTGCATCCATGTTCGAGTCCCTGACCCAGCGCCTCTCCGGCACCATCGAGCGCCTGCGTGGCCGCGGCCGCCTCACCGAGGAAAACATCCGCGAGGCCACCCGCGAAGTCCGCATCGCGCTGCTCGAAGCCGACGTGGCGCTGCCGGTGGTGCAGGCCCTGGTGGAGCGCATCAAGGTGCGTGCCGTCGGCCAGGAAGTGCTGAAGTCGCTGACCCCCGGCCAGGCGCTGATCAAGATCGTCCGCGACGAGCTGACTGCCGTGATGGGTGCGGCCGCCAGCGATCTGAACCTCAATGTGCCGGCCCCGGCCGTGATCCTGATGGCCGGCCTACAGGGTGCGGGTAAAACCACCACCGTGGGCAAGCTCGCCAAGCACCTCAAGGAAAAGCGCAAGAAGAAGGTGATGGTGGTGTCCGCCGACGTTTATCGTCCGGCCGCCATCGAGCAGCTGAAGACTCTGGCCGACCAGGTTGGCGTGCTGTTCTTCCCGTCCAGCGCCGACCAGAAGCCGGAAGCCATCGTGCGCGCGGCCATCGACGACGCCCGCAAGTCGTTCGTGGACGTGCTGCTGGTCGATACCGCCGGCCGTCTCGCCATCGACGAAGCGATGATGGTAGAGATCAAGGCGCTGCATGCCGCGATCAACCCGGCTGAAACCCTGTTCGTGGTCGACGCCATGACCGGCCAGGACGCGGCCAACACCGCCAAGGCCTTCGGTGAAGCGCTGCCGCTGACCGGCGTGGTGCTGACCAAGACCGACGGTGACGCCCGTGGTGGTGCCGCGCTGAGCGTGCGCTACATCACCGGCAAGCCGATCAAGTTCGTCGGCGTCAGCGAAAAGCCGGACGGCCTGGATGTGTTCCACCCGGACCGCATGGCCAGCCGCATCCTGGACATGGGCGACGTGCTGTCGCTGGTGGAACAGGTTGAACAGCAGGTCGACAAGGACAAGGCGCAGAAGCTGGCCGAGAAGGTCGCCAAGGGCAAGAAGTTCGATCTGAACGACATGCGCGACCAGCTCGAGCAGATGCAGAACATGGGCGGCATCGGCGGCCTGATGGACAAGCTGCCGGGCCTGGGCCAGATTCCGGAGCATCTGAAGCAGCAGGTCAGCCAGGGCAAGGAAGTGCCGCGCATGATCGCCATCATCAATTCGATGACCAAGAAGGAGCGCCGCAATCCGGGCCTGCTGAATGGTTCGCGTCGTGCGCGCATCGCGCGTGGTTCGGGCCTCACCCCGGCCGACGTCAACAAGCTGATGAAGCAGTATCAGCAGATGGAAAAGATGATGAGCAAGATGGCCGGCGGCGGCATGAAGGGCATGATGCGCAGCATGAAGGGCATGATGGGGGCCATGGGCGGCCGCGGCGGTCTGCCGTTCCGCTGAGGCCACGCCGGGCGGCGTATGCTGTGGGGCATCTGACCCCACAGGTGCGTGACCGATGAGCGACCCGCGAATTCTCGAACGCGCCGACAGCTTCTGTCGGCGTTTTTCGTTGCAGAGCCCGATCCTGCTGGCCCCGATGGCCGGTGCCTGCCCGGTGTCGCTTTCGGCCGTGCTGGCCAACGCCGGCAGCATGGGGGCAATGGGCGCGGTGCTGTCGCAGCCGCAGGACATCGTGGCCTGGATGAACGACTTCCGCGCGCAGTCGGCGGGCCCGGCACAGGTGAACGTATGGATTCCCGACCCGCTTCCCGTGCGCGACGCCACGGCCGAAGCCGCCACCCGCGCGTTCCTCGCGCAGTGGGGGCCGGAGGTGGCTGCCAGCGCTGGTGACGCCGGTCCGGCCGATTTCGATGCCCAGTTCGACGCGTTGATCGCGGCGCGGCCGGCGGTGGCGTCCACCATCATGGGCGTGTTCTCACCCGCGCAGGTGCAGCGTCTGCAGGACGCCGGCATTGCCTGGTTCGCGTGCGCGACCACGCTGGCGGAAGCGCGTGCGGCCGAACAGGCCGGCGCCGATGCCGTTGTGGCGCAGGGCTTTGAAGCCGGCGGCCATCGCGGTGCCTTCGACCCGGATGAAGCCGAGCGGCAATTGGTGGGTTTGTTCGCACTGCTGCCGCGCCTGGCCGATCACCTGCAGGTGCCGGTGATCGCCGCGGGCGGCATTGCCGACGGTCGCGGCGTGGCGGCGGCATTGATGCTCGGTGCCAGCGCGGTGCAGGTCGGAACGGCATTTCTGCGCACGCCAGAATGCGCGATTGATCCGGCCTGGTCGCAGGCTTTGTCCGAAGCAGAACCGGAAGACACCTGGCCCACGCGTGCCTTCAGTGGGCGGCTGGGGCGCGGATTGGCCACGCCGTATGTACGCGCCGCCGCCGCTGCCGATGCGCCCCCGCCGCAGCCGTATCCGGTGCAGCGCGGGCTTACCGCGCCGATGCGCGCGCAGGCCAATCGCGAGCACCGCATCGATGCGATGCAGGCCTGGGCCGGTCAGTCGGCGTGGATGGCATCGGCGCGACCGGCAGCAGAGGTGCTGCACACGATGTGGCGCGACGCGCGGGCGCTGCTGGCATGAAGCACTACTGCAACGGGCGACCTGCAACCGCCGACGACCTCGCCGGTGCAGTGGTGAACTACGGGCACTTCACCTCGCTGCAGGTGCGCGGTGGCGCGGTGCAGGGTCTGGACCTGCATCTTCGGCGCTTACGCCAGGGCACCAGTGAGTTGTTTGGAAGCACGCTGGACGGCAGTCAGGTGCAGGCGTGGATTCTGGCGGCGCTGCAGGCGGAAGGCGTGGTGGATGCCTCGGTGCGGGTCACCGTGTTCGCGCGCACATTCGACTTCCGCCAGCCGCTGCAGGTACTTCCGGTGGATGTGCTGGTGGCGGTGAGCGCACCGGTATCGTTGCCGGCGACGCCGCGGCGCGTGCGCAGCGTGGTGTACCAGCGCGAGATGCCGCAGCTGAAGCACGTCGGCACGTTTGCGTTGTTCCAGCACCGGCGCTTGGCATTGCAGGCCGGGTTTGACGATGCGCTGTTCGTGGACGGGCAGGGGCGGGTGAGCGAGGGCACCACCTGGAATGTGCTGTTCGGGCGCGGCGATGAAGTGGTGTGGCCGCAGGCCGAAGCGCTGCGCGGTACCCAGGAGCGGCTGCTGCAGGCCGGGTGGGGCGGGGTGCCGGTGCTGGAGCCCGTGACCTTGGCGAATCTGGCCAGGTTTGATGCTGCCGTGGCGTGCAACGCCGCTGGGGTGTGGCCGCTGGCAGCGATTGACGGGGCGGAGTTCACGCGGTCGGAGGCGTTGTGCCGGAAGGCCGTGGACGCACTGGCCGGGGTGCCATGGGACCCATTGGGGTAACCCCATTCATCTTCGGGGCCTACCTCCGGCTTGGAATGCCCGGCCACCCCCGCTATAATCGCCGGCTTACCGCGCCATCCTGGCGACTGGGCTACAGAGGAAATACCACCATGGTCAAGATTCGACTGACCCGCGGCGGCGCCAAGAAGCGTCCGTTCTACCACATCATCGTGACCGACTCGCGCAGCGCCCGTGACGGCCGCAACATCGAGCGCGTCGGTTACTACAACCCGGTGGCACAGGGTGCCGAGCAGCGCATCGTGCTCGACCTGCCGCTGGTCGACAAGTGGGTTGCCAACGGCGCCCAGATGACCGACAAGGTCCGCAACCTGTACAAGGAAGCGACCAAGGCCCAGGCCGCTGCGGCCTGATCCTGAAGGGCCGCGCCTGGCGCGGCCCGTCGGCATACGCAGATGAAAGATACCGAGCGCCGGATCCTGCTGGGCAGGATTGTCGGCGCTTTTGGTGTGCGAGGCGAGATCAAGCTCGAGTCCTGGACCGAGCCGCGTACCGCCATCTTCCAATATCAGCCCTGGACGCTGCGGACTCCCGCTGGCCAGGAGAGCACCGTCAAGGGCGTGCGCGGCAAAGCGTCCGGCAAGCACATTGTGGCGGTGTTTCCCGAGGTGACCGACCGCGATGTGGTCGAGTCCATGATCGGAACCGAAATCTCCGTGCCGCGCAGCGCGTTGCCGCCGCCGAAGCCGGATGAGTACTACTGGATCGACCTGGAAGGCCTGCAGGTAAAGACCGTGGACGGCGTCGAGCTGGGCCGCGTGTCGCACCTGTTCTCCACCGGTGCCAACGACGTGGTGGTGGTGCAGGGCAGCCGTGAGCGGATGATTCCGTTCGTACAGCCGGACTTCGTCAAATCCGTGGATTTCGAGGCCAACCTGATCGTGGTCGACTGGGACCCGGAGTTCTAGTTCGATGCGCATCGACGTCATCACCCTGTTCCCGGAATTCATGGCGCAGTCGGCGTCGCTGGGCGTGGTCGGTCGTGCGGCCGAGCGCGGCCTGCTGGATCTGCATGGCTGGAATCCGCGTGACTACGCCGAGGGCAATTACCGCCGGGTGGACGACCGCCCGTTCGGCGGCGGCCCGGGCATGGTGATGCTGATCGAGCCGCTGCGGGCGTGTCTGGCGGCAGCGAAAGCGGCTGATCCGGCCCCCGCGCCGGTGATCTACCTCAGCCCGCAGGGCAAGCCGCTGACCCAGGCCAAGGTGCGCGAACTGGCCGCGCTGCCGCGCATGATCCTGCTGTGCGGCCGCTATGAGGGCGTGGATGAGCGCTTCCTGGCGGCCGAGGTGACCGAGGAGATCTCGATTGGCGATTACGTGCTGTCCGGCGGTGAGCTGGGTGCGGCGGTGATCGTTGATGCTGTTACCCGGCTGCAGGAGGGCGCGTTGAACGACGCCGAATCCGCCGCCCAGGACAGTTTTGAGGGCCCGCAGGGCCTGCTGGACTGCCCGCACTACAGCCAGCCGGCGCAACATGAATGGGGCGATGTCCCGGACGTGCTGCGCTCCGGCAACCACGCCGCCATCGCCCGCTGGCGCCGCCAGCAGTCGCTGCTGCGGACCTGGCTGCGCCGCCCGGACCTGCTGGACGAAAGCCAGCTGTCCAAGGTCGACCGGAAGTTGTTGGCCGAGGCCCGTGAAGGCGTAGAGCCGGGCTTGCCCGGCTGAAGGACCCCGTGATGCCGGGCAAGCCCGGCACTACCAAACCGCACCAGAACCAGCTAGAATCGCGGATTCCCAAAGGGCCATTCATGCCCCTTGGTGGCTCCATACAAAAAAACGTGCAGCGCAATAAGGTGACTGCATGAGCCCACGTTGTCGAAACGACACACCCACCCGAACAATTTCGGTGCACCCATGAGCAAGCTGAACAAATCCATCCTTTCGGACTTCGAATCCGCCCAGATCTCCCGCGAGCTGCCGAAGTTCAGCCAGGGTGACACCGTCGTCGTCAACGTGAAGGTGAAGGAAGGCAACCGTGAGCGCGTCCAGGCCTATGAAGGCGTGGTCATCGCGATCAAGAATGCCGGCCTGAACTCCTCGTTCACCGTCCGCAAGATCTCGCACGGCTACGGCGTCGAGCGCGTCTTCCAGACCCACAGCTCGATCATCGACTCGGTCGACGTGAAGCGTCGTGGTAAGGCCCGCGGTGCCAAGCTGTACTTCCTGCGTGGTCTGGAAGGCAAGGCTGCCCGCATCAAGGAAGATCTGGCTGCCGCTGCGCAGGCCAAGGCTGCACGCCTGGCCGCCGAAAAGGCCCAGTAATTCCCGACAACGAAAGTTGTCCCGCAACGGCCACCTTCGGGTGGCCGTTTGCGTTTGTGAGCCATCGTTTGTGGTGCACGGTCGTGCGATCCCGCCGTAGAGCCACGCCCTGCGTGGCTTCGACCAAGGTCGGCACCATGCGCAGCCACGCAGGGCGTGGCTCTACGGGTTAGGTTGGCACCACGCGCAGCCACGCAGGGCGTGGCTCTACGGGGCAGGTTGCCGCGTCAGATCAGCGCCCAGCAACGGGATCTGGATCATGGTCCGCCACCGGCGAAGGCGGCTGGGCCGGCACTTCAGCCGGCGAAGCGGCCACTTCCTCACGATGGCTCGGCAACATCCGCGCCCTGCGCCAACCGCCCCAGCGGTAATACGCCAGCGACAGCAGCATCGCGCACAGCGAACTCACCGGGAAACTCCACCACACCGCATCGGCCCCCAGCCGATCCTGCATCAGTTCGGCAAACGGCACCCGCACACCCCACAGCGAGGCGGCAAGAATGAGCAGCGGCGGAATCACCGCACCGGTCGAACGCACCACGCCGGAAATGACGAAGCTCACTCCGAAGAACAGGAACGACCAGATCGCGATGTGGTTCAGGTGCCGCGCCACATCCAGCGCCTCACTGCCGCTGGGCAGGAACAGCGCCAGCGTGTAACGGTCGAGCAGGACCAACGGCAGGATCAACAGCCCGGTCAGCGCGAAGTTGAACAGCACGCCGCTGCGCGCGGTGCCGCGCACACGGTCCCAACGCTGCGCGCCGACGTTCTGCGCCGCCATCGAAGAACACGCCGCACCAATCGCCATCGCCGGCATCTGCACATAGGTCCATAACTGCAGCGACGCACCGTACGCCGCAGCGGTGTCGGTGCCGTAGTGGTTGACCATGGACATCATCATGATCATCGACAACGAGATCAGCACCATCTGCAGGCCCATCGGCACGCCTTTGATCACCAGTGCCTTCAGGATCTCCAGGTCCACTTTGAACAGCGCCATGTCCTTGCGGCCCAGCCACAGCACGTGCCGCTTGTTGCGCATGTACCAGAGCAGGCCGATCAACGAGAGCGTCTGCGCGATCAGCGTGGCCCAGGCCGCACCAGCAATGCCCAGTTCCGGGAACGGACCGAGCCCGAAGATCAGCAGCGGATTGAACAAGATATCCAGCAGCACCGACACCAGCAGGAAGCGGAACGGGGTGCGTGAATCACCCACGCCGCGCAGCGCCGAACTCAGAAACGCGAACGCGTACAACGTGGGCATGGCGAGGAAGATCACTCGCAGGTAGGCCTCAGCCAACGGCAGCGAAGCGGCCGGTGTCCCCATCGCCGCCAGCAGCGGGCGCGACAGCCACCAGCCGGCCACCGCGATCACTGCTGACAAACCGATGAAGAAGGTGGCACTGGTGCCCATCACCCGGCGTGCCTGGGCAGTGTCCTTCGCACCCATTGCCTGGCCGATCAGGATGGTCGCGGCCATGCCGATGCCGAACACCGAGCCGATCAGGAAGAACATGATGTTGTTGGCGTTCGCGGTGGCGGTCAGCGCCGCCTCGCCGAGGAAGCGCCCGACCCAGATCGCGTTCACTGAACCGTTCAAGGACTGGGCGATGTTGCCAGCCAGGATCGGCAGGGCGAACAGCAGCAGGTTGCGCCCGATCGGGCCCGTGGTCAGGTCAAGCGGCGCTTTGGCCATGTGTGAAGGAGATCGAGCCGGGTCAGGCGCACACTAGCACCTGGCCTGTCAGTGGGATATCCAGATGAGCAAGATTGCCCGCCGCTTATCGAAACCGGCTGCGGCGAATGCCAGGGATTGTGCTTTTGTAGAGCCGGGCTCTGCCCGGCTGCCGTTGGCGCGAACGCCTGCCCAGCCGGGCAGAGCCCGGCTCTACTTGATTGCCCTCGCATTGACCGCATGTACCTCTACAGACCGCCTGCGCGACACCCAGGTGCGGCCCATGGACCGACCCGAATGCCAGGTCGGAACCCAGCGTCGCGATCTGGACGCCGGCGTGCCCACGCTGATCGGTGGCACCGGCTGCCGCAGCGACCCGTCCAACCCACGTCCCCTGAACAAACGACCGGAGTAGTGCCCCTTTGACCACCGAAGTTTCCGTAACCGTGCCGAGTGTCCGCCTGGACGTGTGGTTGTGGGCGGCGCGCTTCTTCAGAACCCGCAGTCTGGCCAAGCAGGCCATCGAGACCGGCAAAGTTGACGTGGCCGGGCAGCGCCCGAAGTCTTCGCGCGCGGTGCGGGTGGGCGAGCAACTGCAGATCAGCCGTGGCGAAGAGCGTTACGAGGTGGAAGTGCTGGGGCTGAGCGACCAGCGCGGCCCTGCACCCGTGGCGCAGCAGCTGTATGCGGAAAGCGAGGATTCAAAAGCCCGACGTGCTGAACAGCGCGCCCAGCGCGTGGCGATGCGCGACGGATTCCAGGCCCCGGAGCATCGCCCGGACAAACGCGCGCGAAGGTTGATCCGCGCGCTGGGTGACCTTGACGCCCTGTAGAGCCGGGCTCTGCCCGCCTGCCGATGATCTTTGACGCCTCGGTAGCGCCGGCCGTTGGCCGGCCCCGACCCTATCTGTGCTATCGATAGTGCCGGCCGCTGGCCGGCAACCTCATTCCGCCTGAACGACGGGCAGCGAATCCACAAACCGATTGAGGCTCACACTTCGCTGGCGCGCTGCTTCTAGTTCCTTGGGCTTGCGGAAGCCTTTAGAAATGGCCTCATAGCAGCGATAGGTTTTCTCGAAAGGTTGGTCCTGCTTTCGAAGATGCTTCTCGAGCCGGTTCTCGCAGCTTTTCGTCGCGCAGGGGGCCTCCGCAACATGCAACGCCAAGAGCCAGCATTCCAATGAATGGACGGAGATCGCCAAGAACACTCGATTCTGGATGGCAGGCCAGCGGTCCCCGAACTTGGTCGCGATAATCGCTCGAGCCTGCTCCACCAAGGTAGCTTCGTCCACATCCACCCCACCAGGTGCCAGAGGGAGGCCGTAGTTGACGTGGTCGCCCATGTCAGTATCAATCTGGACAATCAAGAAGTCATTCAAAGCCAGAGCGTCCTCGGCCTCTCCGGCTTTCGCGCACTTCTGAAGTACCAGCTCCCATCCCGCGAAGCCTCCTTGCTTTGAGGCATCGGTGGCGTCCGCTGTGGGCTGGACCGGATTGCAGAAGACCTCAATATCGGGATTGAAGCGATTGTAGTGACCAGTGAGAACTGCCTTGAGGGCGACTTGGTCAGTGATGCCCTCGGTAATCAATGCAAAGCTCACGTCCATGTTTAGAAGTTCTTCGGCAGGCCGCCAAGGTATCCATTAATGAAAGCGGTAGACAGCTTGACGTCGCTGGCGCTGCCTTCCTTCTGTTTGATCCGGCGAATCTTTGTTTCACCTTCATCGCCGCGGGAGATCACAAACAGGCGCTGCTCGTCGTCGTTGAGATCCAAGCCATCCAGGGTGGCTGGATTGTGGGTGGTGAGGATGGCCTGCTTGTCGTTCGCTCCTGCCAGTGACGCCAGTTCGGTGACGAGATGTGCGCAGAGCTTGGGATTCAGCGAGGCGTCCACATTATCGACGGCGAAGAAGCGGGGCGTCAGATCGGTTGAGAAGAGACAGAAGTAGAACAGGAGGAACAGAAAGCCTTCATTTGCGCTGAACTGGTCTAGCCTTCCTGCACTCTCGCTGAGGTATCGATCCTTGATTTCAATCTTGCTAGTGGAATTTCTCTCCGACGCAGGAACGAAGAGGTCGTCGAACCAGCCGAGAATCTTTAGCCTTTTACGAATTGACAAGAATGCATCTTCGTAGGAAGGAGTGCTGTCGAGAACTTGCAAGAACTTCAACAGTCCCTCTCCTCGGATGCCGAGCGGTTCAATCTGACCCTCCCGCTCGAAGGTTCGAAGTGACTGGTTCTCCGGCGAGAAGATGACGAACTCCATCAAGTCCTTGACGCCTTTACTCTTGTCAGATTTCAGGCTGGAGAACTTATCAGTCTTGAGGACGAGTTCGGTGTCATCGTCTTCTTCGGTAGTTCGCTCGAGCTCTCGAAGTTCCGCGATCGCCGATGCGAGCCGATCTGTTTCGATCAATTTGGAGAGCGGAGCAAGGTTGCTATCAATCGGGGCATTAGTTTCCCTTTCAGCAAGCATCATCTCCAAGATTGCCAGCATACGACTGGTCTTGAGTATGACGGAGGCCTCTCCGCTGGATTTGCATTTCCAACTGGAATAAGGACGTCCGTCGTGCGTCAGAACGAAGTTCACACGGGTTTTATCTTGAGATGAGAGAGAAACGACAATATCGCTGCTGGGAGCCTCGGAGTTGAGAGCACAGCGCATGTGTCGAGGTTCTGATGGGCGAACTCCCCTTGAAAAGAGGAATTCATTGTCCAGTCTGTCCCCCGCCGCCGCGCCCGCCAGCGCAATCGCCTCAAGAATGTTGCTCTTCCCCGAGCCGTTCTCGCCAATGAACACATTGACCCGGCCCAGCTCGAGCTTCATCTTCTTGATCGACTTGAAGTTCTCGATCTGAATTTCTCTGATCACGGGCGCTCACATCCTGCGGGGCCGGGAATCCGGCCGATGCCGAGATTGTAACGGGGCCGTGCGGGAGTTGCCCGTAGGAGGGGGAATTGCGACAGAGGGGGTGCGCCGGCCGTTGGCCGGCCCTCAGTACCGCCTGGGCCGGCCAACGGCCGGCGCTACCGGGTCATGGCGTCGTCATGGCACCGGCGGGCCATGGTGGCGATATCCCCACGGTTTCCGTCGGGGCGTGCGGTTGCCCCAGCCCCGGTAGCGCACGACCGTTGGTCGTGCGCCCCAGACACCACGCTTACCGGTGCAGGTCGTACCGGTCCAGTTCCATCACCCGTGCCCACGCGGCCACGAAGTCCTGCACGAACTTCTTGCCGCCATCGGCACTGGCATACACCTCGGCCAACGCACGTAGCACTGAGTTCGAACCGAACACCAGGTCGGCACGGGTACCGGTCCACGACCCCTTGCCGCTGCTTTCGTAACCGTCGCCCTTGGCCTTCCACTGCGTGCCCATGTCCAGCAGGTTGACGAAGAAGTCATTGCTGAGCGTGCCGGGGCGGTCGGTAAACACACCGTCCTTGCTGCCGTCGACATTCGCACCCAGCACGCGCAGGCCGCCGACCAGCACGGTCATTTCCGGTGCGGTCAGCGTGAGCAGCTGCGCCTTGTCGATCAACAGCGCTTCCGCCGGCACGCTGAAGCGGCCGCGCACATAGTTGCGGAAACCATCGGCCGCCGGTTCCAGCACCGCGAACGATTCCACATCGGTCTGGTCCTGGCTGGCATCCGTACGGCCCGGGGTAAACGGCACGCTGACGTCGTGGCCACCGGCCTTGGCGGCCTTTTCCACGCCCACCGCACCACCGAGCACGATCAGGTCGGCCAGCGACACCTCGCCTTTGAACCCGCTCTGGATCTTCTCCAGCGCGGCCAGCACCTTGGCCAGCTGCTTGGGCTGGTTCACCGCCCAGTCCTTCTGCGGGGCCAGACGGATACGCGCACCGTTGGCACCGCCGCGCTTGTCCGAGCCGCGGAAGGTGGACGCCGAGGCCCAGGCGGTAGACACCAGCTCGGCCACGCTCAGACCGCTGTCCGCGATCTGCTGCTTCAGTGCCGCGATGTCCTGCGCGCTGATCGGGGTCTTCGGCGCTTCCGGCAACGGGTCCTGCCAGAGGAACTGTTCGGCCGGGACTTCCGGGCCGAGGTAACGGGCACGCGGGCCCATGTCGCGGTGAGTCAGCTTGAACCACGCACGCGCGAACGCATCCGCAAATGCCTGCGGGTTGGCCAGGAAGCGACGCGAGATCTGCTCGTAGATCGGATCAAAGCGCAGCGACAGATCGGTGGTGAGCATGGTCGGGCGATGCTTCTTCGACGGGTCGTGCGCGTCGGGAATCACCGCCTCGGCATCCTTGGCCACCCACTGGTGCGCGCCGGCCGGGCTCTTGGTCAGTTCCCATTCGTGCCCGAACAGAATCTGGAAGAAGTCGTGGCTCCACTTGGCCGGGGTGCGGGTCCAGGTCACTTCCAGGCCGCTGGTGATGGTGTCGCCGCCCTTGCCGCTGCGGAACGTGTTGGCCCAGCCCAGGCCCTGGCTTTCGAGTCCTGCCGCTTCCGGTTCATGGCCAACGTTGTCGGCCGGGCCGGCACCGTGGGTCTTGCCGAAGCTGTGGCCGCCAGCGATCAGCGCGACGGTTTCCTCATCGTCCATCGCCATGCGGCCGAAGGTGTCGCGGATATCCAGCGCCGCCTTCAGCGGGTCCGGATTGCCGTCCGGGCCTTCGGGGTTCACGTAGATCAGACCCATCTGCACGGCGGCCAGCGGGTTCTCCAGCTTGCGCGAGTGGATGTCGCCGTCGGCGTCGTCATCGGACACCAGCACGCCGTGGTCTTCCTGCACGCCCTCGGAGCCATGTGCGTAGCGCACGTCGCCGCCGAGCCAGGTGGTTTCGCGGCCCCAGTACACGTCCTGGTCCGGTTCCCAGGTATCCGGGCGGCCACCGGCAAAGCCCAGTGTCTTGAAGCCCATCGATTCCAGCGCGACGTTGCCGGTGAGGATCAGCAGGTCGGACCAGGAGATGGCCTGGCCGTACTTCTGCTTGATCGGCCACAGCAGGCGGCGCGCCTTGTCCAGGCTGACGTTGTCCGGCCAGCTGTTGAGCGGAGCGAAGCGCTGCTGGCCACGACCGCCGCCGCCGCGACCGTCACCAATGCGGTAGGTGCCGGCACTGTGCCAGGCCATGCGGATGAAGAGGCCGCCGTAGTGACCGAAGTCGGCGGGCCACCAGTCCTGCGAATCGGTCATCAAGGCTTTCAGATCCGCCTTGAGCGCGGCGTAATCGAGCTTGGCGAATGCGGCAGGGTAATCAAAGTCCGCAGCCAGCGGATTGGAACGTGCGGAATGCTGATTGAGCAGATCCACACGAAGTTGTTTGGGCCACCAGTCACGGTTGGTGGTGGCATCGCCGACGACGGCGTGGTTGAAGGGGCACTTGGCTTCGCTTTTCATCGGTATCTACCTGTGTACTGGCGAGAGAGGGAGTGGCCTCGCGAACAAGGCGTGTGGGAGTGCCTTGACGATAGTGAACGTCCGTCGATAGGTAAAATCGATTGATTCTTTGGTGTCGATAGATGGCGTCTATCGATAAGTGGCCGGGTCGAAGGCGACCCGGCCACCGTGAGGCTCAGCGTTTGCCGCCGAGGAGGCCGAGCACGTCGTTGACGCCAAATTTTCCGTCGCCGTCCTGGTCGAGAACGCCACCGAGCAGGTCGCCGATGCCGCCGCCGCCGGTCTGGCGGTTCTCCTCGCCGAGCGCCTGGCTGAGCTGGTTGGCGTCACCCTGCGGGCCGAACTTGTTGGCCAGAAGCGACATCACGATGGGGCCGGCCACCGCCAGCACCTTGAGCGCGGTGCTGCTGTCCAGACCGGTTTTCTGGCCGAGCAGGTTGGCGGCCTGTGGAGTCTGGCCACCAAATACGTGGCCGAGGATGCCGAGTCCATTGGTCGCCGGGGTGGGGGCACTGTTGCCGCCCATGCTGCCCAGCACCTGCCCAAGCAGGCCGCCGAGATCCGGGCCGCCGCCGCCACCTCCGCCAAGATGGTCGCGCTGCAGTGCATTGAGCAGCGCCTGGGCCCCTTGGGGCTGACTGGCATTGTTGGCCAAGCCGCCCATCAGCAGGGGCAATGCCGCGCTGATCGCTTGCGATGCCTGACCGCTGTCCATGCCCAGCTGCTGGGAAATCTGCTGCAGGGCCGGGCCGTTCTGCAACTGCGAAAGAAGCGAAGTGGTGAGCGATTGCGTATTCACGATCGACTCCTTGGGTCCAGGGGTGGGGGACCGGCGGAGCATAACGCCGCGTATACGAAGACCATGCGAAGGCTTCACGCGGCTTGACGGTAGCGCCGGCCGTTGGCCGGCCCACGGACCGCCTGGGCCGGCCA
>NZ_DAMDFR010000071.1:0-23149 GCF_032103445.1 Stenotrophomonas sp. | reverse complement strand
CCGGGCAGACCGCCGGCGGCAGCGGCGCGCCGCCGGCGGACGGTTCGGCGGTGATGTCGGCGGTGTTGTCCACGGTGCCGGCATCGGTGTCGGCCTGGGTGACCACATAGGTGCCGGTGAGTTCGCAGCTGCCGCCCGGGGCGACGCTGGCGCACACCGCGCGGCTCGGCGTGATCAGCGCATCGTCGATGGTCAGGTTTACCAGCGTGGTATTGCCGGTGTTGGTGGCGCGCACGGTGTAGGTCAGCGTGGCTCCGGTGGTGACCTCGCCGCTGGCGTTGCTGTTGGCACTGAGCACCTTGGTGGTTTCCAGCGCCGGCTGCTCGACGATGTGTTCGGTGCTGCAGGACACGCAGACCGGATCCGGGTCACCACCGGGCAGATTGCTGGCGGCCACCACATTGCGCTGGGTGCCATTGGCGTCTGCCGCCACGGTCACCTGGTACACCAGAGGATACGTGCCCGGCAATGTGCCCGCCGGCAGCACGCACAGCAGGTTAGCGCTGCAGCTGTAGGCCCCTGCGGTCACCACGGTTGCCTGGCCGAGGCCAGCATCCAGGGTGTCGTTGAGCAGCAGCGGCTGGGTCGTCACCGAGCCGGCAATCACCGTCGTCACCGTGTAGGTGATGGTCTGGCCGCGCTGCACGAAGCTGCCGCTGACCGGGTCGGCCGCCTTGGTCACCGTCGCGGTGGACGGCACCACCGGATGTTCGGTGCTGCAGCTCTGGCACACCGGGTCCGGATCGACGCCGGCCGGCTTGGTCGGCACCACCGCATTGCGCAGCGTGCCTGTCGCATCGGCGTCGACGCTGGCGGTGTACACCAGCGGGTAGCTGCCCGGCGCGGTGCCCACCGGCAGCGTGCACACCAGCGGGTTGGCCGCATTGCAGGTGTAGGCACCAGCGTTGGTAACCGCGACCAGAGTGAAGCCATCGCTCAGGGTGTCAGTGAGGGTGACGACCTCGTGCGTTTCGTTGTTGGCCACCGTGGTGGTGACGGTGAACTGCACCACGTCACCCGGCGCAACCTGGCTGGTGGTGACCGGCGCGGACACCTTGTTGACCGTGATCGCGGCCGGCGTCAGCGCGGTCGGCGTAGTCACCGAATCGGTGGCGATCGCATCGGGTGCGGTACCCGGCGCATCTCCAGTGGCGGTCGCCGTGTTGGTGACCGCGGTAGCGGCTTCATCGGCGAAGGTGATGATGTAGGTGTTGTTGCTGGCGCTGCAGGTGGCGGTGGCTCCCGGCGGCAGCGCGAGCACGGTGCAGGTCAGCCCGGGCAGCAGCGGATCGGTCACGGTCACCGGGGCCAGCAGCACGTTGCCGGTGTTGGTCACGCTGAAGCCGTAGGTGATGACATCGCCAGCGTCGCCGGTGATGCCGTCACTATTGCTGTCGGCCACACTGGCGGTCTTGTCCAGCGCCACTGCTGGCAGCTGGGTGGCATTGATGGTCACCGAATCCGGCGGCGAGGTACTGGTGCCGTCGGTCGCGGTTGCGATGTTGGTCACGCTGCCCTGGTTGAGGTCGGCCTGGGTGACCACGTAGCTGCCGGTGCAGGTCAGGCTCGCTCCCGGAGCGAGGCCGCCGGGCGGCAATGCCGGGCAGCTCACCGTGTTCGGCGCGGTGATGCGGTCGTCGGTGACGGTGATCGGGCTGGTGATGGTCACCGTGCCGCTGTTGGTCACCAGGTAGCTGTAGTCCAGCAGGTCGCCCACTGCGGTGTAGGTGGCCGTGCTGCTGCTCTTGTCCAGGGTGAGGCCACGCGTCTGCTGTACCGGCACGATCACCGGGTTCGACGGAACCGGGTCCGTGCTGTCGCTGTCGCCGCTGCCGATGTTCTCCACCTGCCCCGCATCGACATCCGGCTGGGTCACGGTGTAAGTGCCGGTGAGCACGCAGGTGCCGCCCGGCGCCACGCTGGCGCAGGTGGTGCTGTTCGGCGTCAGTTTGGGATCACTGATCACCACGTTGGTCAGCGTGGTGTTGCCGCTGTTGGTGCCGGTGACATCGTAGGTGATCACGCTGCCCAGCACGGTCGGGGTCGGCACGTTGGTCGCCGCTTTGGCCATGCTCAATGCCGGATTCTGCACGCCGGTAACCGTCACCGAATCCGGGGCCGAGGTTGCGTTGCCCGACTGTGCGGTGGCGGTATTGGTGACACTGCCGGCATCCAGGTCGGCCTGGGTGATCGTGTAGGTCGCGGTGCAGGTCAGCTGCCCACCCGGGGCCAATCCTCCCGGTGGCGATGCCGGGCACACCACCGTGTTCGGCGCGGTGATGCGATCGTCGGTGACCGTCACCGGCGCGGTCAGCGTCACATTGCCGGTGTTGGTCACCAGGTAGCTGTAGGCCAGCGTGTCGCCCACCGTATCGAAACTGGTGGTGCTGGTGCTCTTGTCCAGGCTCAGCGCCGGCTGCTGGTTGCCGTTGATGGTCACGCTGGACGGCGGCGAGGTGGTCACGCCGGATTGCGCGGTGGCGGTGTTGGTGATGCTGCCGGCATCCAGGTCGGCCTGGGTCACCGCGTAACTTGCTGTGCAGGTCAGGCTCGCGCCCGGTGCCAGCCCGCCTGCGGGCAGCGCCGGGCAGCTCACGCTGGCGATGCGGTCATCGGTGACCGTGACCGGATCGGTCAGGGTGATGTTGCCGGTATTGGTCACCAGATAGCTGTAGCTGAGCGTATCGCCCACGGCGGCGTAGCTGCTGTTCGGGCTGCTCTTCAGCAAGGCCAGCGCACGGTTCTGCACGGCGGTGATGGTGGCCTGCGCCACCACCGGGGACAGCGTGCCCTGCGCCGGCGTGGCCGTGGTGGTGGCAGTGTTGGTCACGCTGCCCGCATCCAGATCTGCCTGGGTGATCAGGTAGGTGGCAGTACAGGTCGTGGCCGCTCCCGGTGCCAGGGTGGTCGCCGGGCAGCTGACCGTGGCGATGCGGTCATCCGCCACCGCCAGCGCGGACACGGTGACGTTGCCGGTGTTGGTGACCAGGTAGCTGTAGCTGATCGACTGCCCGACAGTGGCGTAGGTGGTGGGATTGGCCGTCTTGCTGACGGTCAGCGCCGGGCCGGCCAACAACGGCGTGGTGGTGCTGTCGTCACCGGTGGCGTTCGGCCCGGACGGCGGCGTGCCCTGCCCGGTCGCCGTGTTGGTCACCTGCCCGGCATCCATGTCGGCCTGGGTGATGGTGTAGACCACGGTGGAACAGGTGGTGCTCGCCCCCGGTGCCAGCTGGCCGGGCGGACAGGTGATCGGCGGCATTCCGGGCAGCGGATCGCCTACGGTGATGTTGTCGAGCGTGACGTTGCCGTTGTTGGTCACCACGAAGCTGTAGGAGATGGTGTCGCCGGCGTCGGTCACCGCCGGCAACGCACCGCCGCCCACGGTCGGCGCGGCCGCGGTCTTGTCCAGCACCAGCACCGGTTGGGCCGCCAGCACCACGGTTTCCGAATCCGGCGACGAGCTGACCCGCGCGCTGCTCGGCGGCGTGCCTTCGGCGGTGGCGGTGTTGACCACGCTGCCGTTGTCGAGGTCGGCCTGGGTCAGTGTGTAGACACCGGTGCAGGTGGCAGTGGCATCCGGGCCACTGGCGGTCAAAGTGGTCTTGTCGCAGGTGGCGGGCGCATCCAGATGCGTGTCGATCACCGCCAGCGCGCTCAGGCTCTGGTTGCCTGTATTGGTGACCAGGAAGGTGTAGGTGATGGTGTCGCCGGCATCGGTCACTGTCGGGTCGCGCCCCAGGTTGACCGTCGGCGCGGCCGCGCTCTTGTCGATGCTCAGCGACTGCGCCGGCAGCGGCAGGCCGACCCGCGCGCTGGCGATGTCGTTGGCGAGGTTGCTGCTGGCGGTGGCGGTATTGTCGATGAACTGGTCACCGCCGCCATTGGTATCGAAGTCCGCCTGGGTGCTGATGTAGTCGCCGATGCAGGTGATGTTGGCACCCGGTGCCAACGCGGCCACAGGGATGGTCGGGGTGCAGCTCAACGCCGGCAGCATCGGGTCGCTTATCGAGACATTCTCCAGCGTGGCATTGCCGTTGTTGGTCGCCACCAGGGTGTAGCGGATCGGATCGCCCGGGCTGCTGACCGTGGCCACATCGGCGGTCTTGCTCAGAGCCAGCACGGGGCTGCGGACCACGGGGATGTCCAGGACCGAGGTGCGGCTGATCGCCCCGGCAACCTCGCTGGTGCCGTTGGCGGTGGCGGTGTTGCTGACCACGTTCAAGCTGTCCACGTCGGTCTGGGTGATGACCCGCGTGGTGCCGGTGCAGGTCACATCGCCGCCACTGCCGGCAAACACCACGGTCTGCGCCGGCGCAATGTCCACGCTGGGGCAGCTCAGGCCCAGCGTGGGGTCGCTGACGTTGACGTCTTGCAGGGTGACGTTGCCGG
Organism: Stenotrophomonas sp.; assembly: GCF_032103445.1. Taxonomy (GTDB): domain Bacteria; phylum Pseudomonadota; class Gammaproteobacteria; order Xanthomonadales; family Xanthomonadaceae; genus Stenotrophomonas. The sequence continues at coordinate 18,760 of NZ_DAMDFR010000071.1, read as the reverse complement.
GGTTGCTGACCGTGAAGCGATAGTTGATCGTGCCCGGCGCGGTGATGCTGGTGACATCGGCACTTTTCACCAGGGTCATGTCGGGCTGGCGCACCGGCAGGTTGACCTGGTGCTCGGCGGTGTCGGTGACAGTAGCACCGGCCACCGGCGTATCCGCCACCACGGTGGCCACGTTGTCGATCTGGCCGTTGCCCGGCAGGCTGTCGGTGCTGCCGCTGTCGATGTCGGCCTGGGTGACGGTGTACACGTTGCCGGTGCAGCCATTGAACAGCACCTGCGCACCGGGGGCCAGGCTGGACAGCGGCGGGCAGGACAGTCCGGGCAGACTCGGGTCGGTGATGGTGATGTTGTAAAGGGTGACGTTGCCGGTGTTGTTCACCGCGAACCCATAGGTGATCGGCTGGTTGGGCCCACTCACCGAGGCCACGTCGGCACTCTTGCTGAAGAAGATCGCCGGCGTGCGCTGCGGCAGCGACACGTCCGCACTGGCCACCGCCGTCACTGTCACTACCGGGCTGGTACCGATCTGGTACTGCGCCTGGCCGGTGACATCGTTGTGGATGACCCGGCTGTCGTTGACCGGATTGCCCTGGTTGTCGATGTCCGACTGCTGCACGGTGTAGGTGTTGCCGGTGCAGGCGAAGTCGACCGCACTGTTCGGTGGCAGCGTGGGAATGGTGTTGCAGCTGAGCGCGCCGCCGAGCAGTGTGTCTTCGATGATCTGCAGGTTGTCCAGGGTCACCGACGACGGATTGCTGACCCGGAAGGTGTAGCTGATCACCTCGCCCACCGCGCTGACCGATATGCGGTCGGGAATCTTGGTGAACTCGGGCTGCGGCGTACCGTGATTGATGATCACGGTGCTGCTGTCGCTGTCGTCCACCGGGGTGCCGTCGTAGTCACCGGCGGCATTGGCCACGTTGACCACGGCATTGCTGTTGTCGATGTCGGCCTGGGTGACCGTGTAGGTGGCCGAGCAGCTGGCACTGGCTCCCGGTGCCAGGCTGAACGGTGCCGGCGGCAGGCAGGTGATCGCGCTCAGCCCGGGCTTGGGATCGGTGACGCTGATGTTGTCGACGGTGACGTTGCCCGGATTGGTCACCAGGAAGGTGTAGGTGATGACCTCGCCGGCCGCGCTCACCTGGGTCGGGCTGGCGCTCTTGTCCAGGGCCAGCTGCGGGGCCGGCGGGTCGAGCGGCACGCTGGAGGTGGCGTCGCCGGTGGCGGTGCCGCCGCCGGGGGACACCGCTGAGGCGGTGGCGTCGTTGTCGATATCACCGTCGCCACCCCCGCGATCATCAATGTCGGCCTGGGTGACGGTGTAGGTGTTGCCGGTGCAGGCAATGTCCGCCGGCGGCACGATGCCGAACGTGACCGATTCACCCGGGGCCAGCGGGCCGCCTGCAGGGCAGCTCAGCCCGGGCAGCATCGGGTCGGCGATGGTGACGCTCTGGATGGTAGTGTTGCCCGCATTGGTGACGGTGAAGTTGTAGGTGATCACCTCGCCCACACTGGCCGTGCCGTTGCCGTTGCTGTCGGCCAGGCTGGGGCTCTTGCTGAATTCGGCCACGTAGTTGCGCGGGGGTAGCGTGGTGTCGGTGCTGGCGTTGTCGCTGACCGCTGCGCCGTCGGGGTCGTTGCCGCCCACATTCACGGTGTTGGTCACCACGCCGTCATCGACCCCATCGCCACTGCCCACCCGGTCGATATCGGCCTGGGTCACCGTGTAGCTGCCGGTGCAGGTGATGCTCGCTGCGGGCTCCAGGCTGGCGACCGGCGTTGGCGGGTTGCAGACGATGTTGCCCGCAATCAACGGGTCGGCCACGGTCACGTTGGTGAGCGGTACGTTGCCGGTGTTGGTGGTGGTGATCGTGTACGGAATTACATCGCCGACGGCACTCACCGAGGTCACCGGGGTGGTCTTCTGCACATCGATCGACGAGCGTGGCACGAACGTGTTGCTGTAGGTACAGGTGATGGTGGTGTCCGCATCGGCCACGGCAATCAGAAGGCCATTCGACGGATCGGTGTCGGTGCCATCGCAGGTCAGCGTGCTGCTGTAATCCCCCCCGTTGCCGCCGGGGAAACTCTCTGCGCCCAGCGCGCCGTTCTCGAAGACGAAGACTTCGACCGGGCCGACCTGGTCGGGCCCCGGCGACGTCGAGGTAAACGCGGGCGTGTTGTTGGTGAACCCGGTGCTGCCCGGAATCGATACGGTGGTCGGGGGGCCACCGCTCCACACCTTGCGTACGATCAGCTGCGCGCTGCGCCGGTCGTTGACATACGTGCAGACCATGGGGCCATCGTCGGGTCCGACGGTCAGTGTGCCCGTGGTCGGAGTATTGACCACCAGCCCATCAGTGTTGGTGCAGGACAGCGTGGTGTTGTACAGATTGGAGGTGACCGAACCGAACGACTCGGTCAGGCTGATCACATCGCCGGCGTAGACCGTCTGCGGGGTGCCGGTATCGGTCTGGGAGGCGGCACCGCTGGCGGTCGAGCTCAATGAGGTCAGCCCGGTGGCCACCAGGGTCACTTCGTCGCCGGCAAGCGCGTTCAGCCAGGTTTTTTCCAGCGTCAGCGTGGTGCTGCTGCGGGTGTTGGTGTAGGTGCAGACGATGGCGGTGCCGGCATCGGCCGGGGTGATGTCCAGGGTGTTGCTGGCCTTGCCGTCGGTGCCACCGAGGTCGCCGCCGCTGCAGCTCAGCGCGACGCTGTAGTTGGCCAGCGCGCTGCCGCTCATGGTCTCGGCCGGCAGCTGCGCCTGCTCACCGATGAACACCGGCACGGTGGTGCTGTTGGCACCGATCGACGCAGTGGACGTGAACGCATTGGTGTTGTTCTGCAGCCCGGTGGTGGCACCCAGCTGGGCCACGTCGCCATTCAGACTGTTGGCCGCCCACACCTTGACCAGTTGCAGTGTCGCCTGCGGACGGGTGTTGGTGTAGGTACAGACGATATCGGTGTCGCCCTGCCCGACCAGCAGCGTGTTGCCGGTCAGGCCGCTGGTGCCGGTGCAGGCCAGGGTGCTGTTGTAGTTGGCGGCGTTGCCGGGCACGGCGAAGGTTTCCGCCAGGGTCAGGCTCTCGCCGGCATACACCTGCACGGGGGTGCCGGTATCGGTTTCGCTGGCGGTGTCGGCCACCGTGGTCAGCGAGATCGGACTGGTGGTGCTGCCGGTGGCGGTGAATTCAACAGTTTCACCCACCGCCGCATCCACCCAGGTCTTGCGCAGGGTCAGGTTGACCGCGCGGCGGGTGTTGGTCTGGGTGCAGCTGATCGCAGGGTCGCCCGGGGCCACACTGAGCTGGTTGCCGGCCAGCGGCGTGCTGTTGCCGGTACAGGCGAGCGTGCTGTCGTAGTTGCCGGGGTTGCTGAGGGTTTCGGTGATGGTGCCGGTTTCTCCCGCATACACCGTCACCGGCGTACCGGTCGTGGTGTTGCTGCCGGTGGAGGTGGACAGCCCACTGCTGGCCGGGTTCTCGAAGCCGTTGCTGGTGACCGTGGCAGTGTCTCCCGGCAGACCGTCCACCCAGGTCTTGCTCAGCACCAGCGTGGTCTGCTGGCGGGTGTTGGTCTGCGTGCAGACGATGGCGGTGTCGCCGGCAGTCACCGTCAGCTGGTTTCCAGCCAGTGTGGTGCCGTTGCCGGTACAGGCCAGGGTGGCGCTGTAGTTGCCCGCGTTGCTCAGCGTCTCGGTGATGGTGCCGGTGTCGCCGGCGTACACCGTGACCGCAGTGCCGGAGGTGCTGTTGTTGCCGGTGGAGGTGGAGACACCGGTCGTGGCCTCATTGGTAAAGCCGGTGGTGCTGACGGTGGCGGTTTCACCGGCCAGCGCATTCACCCAGGTTTTCACCAGCTGGAGCGTCGCCGCCTGGCGGGTGTTGGTGAAGCTGCAGTTCACGCCGGTGTCAGTCGGCATGCTCAGCGTGCCGCCGGGCGCGGGCACGGCGGTGCCATTGTCGGCGCGGGCACAGGCCAGCGTCGTGGTGTAGTTGCCTGCAATGCCGGCGGTGAAGTTTTCGGCGACGCTGACCGCGGCCCCCGGTGCCACGGCGGCACGACCGGCCACCGAGGCACCGCCCACGGTGGAGCTGCCGGTCTGCAGCACGATCACGTCATCGGCACTGCCGCTGATGTCCAGGTCGACGGCGTTGCCGTCCTGGCCGTTGACCCACAGCTTGGTCAACAGCAGGGTGAAGTAGACCGGATGACTGACGGTGCAGGTGGCGGCCGGCGTACAGCCATTCCCGCCGCTGACCGTGTTGCTGACCGTTCCAGTGGCGTCGGGGTCGACGGTGGCCTGGTAGGACCAGTCGTAGGTGCCCACTGCACTGCCCGCCGGCAAGGTGCACTGCACGCTCTGCCCCGCGCCCGTGCAGCCTGCAGGCAGGGAGCCGCCCCCCAGGGTCAACCCGGCGCTGAGGGTGTCGGTGAACACCGTGGCGGCGCTGGTGGTGGCACCGGAGACCGTGGCGGTCAGGTTGAAGCCGAGGGTGTCGCCCGGTGCCACCGGCACACCGTCGGCCGGGCTGCCGGATTTGGCGATGGTGGCGGCGTACACCTGCACGGTGACGTCGTCGGTGTTGTCAGCGGGATTGGCATCGGTCTGGCCGGCCGGCGTGGCGATGCTGGCGCTGTTCTGGACCGACGTCTGTGCTGTGGCGTCAATGCAGGCGAGCACGGCAGGTATGACCAGCAGCCAGCGCCAGCACCCTGCGCGGGCGCGCTTCGCTGATGTGCTGGCCCCCGCTTTTCCGCTGCTCCGCACGCATTCACCCCGCCGCCGGTTCCAATCGCATCGTGTCCCTGACTGCGGAAACGTCCGCACTCAGTGTCCACGTGCGCTGCATCAGCGCCTTCCGGGGAAACACTGCTCCTGGCTAAGTAAATCTACTGACCAGTAGAACTACCCAGCATGCTTCCAGCAGAAGTTCCGATGCGCCCGAGCCCACGCACTGACAGCGTGGGTACACCTCCACCGCCGGGAACGAGCATGAAGATCATTACCCTACGCGCCGCCACCGCCGTGCTGCTGGTGCTGCTGAGCCTGCTGGTGGTTCCGCTGGTGCGCGCACAGCAGGCCCCCCTGCCCTCCAGCGATGCCGCGGACATCGCCGAGCGTCCGCATGCTTCCAACAAGTGGCGAATAGCCTTCGACGAGCGTGCGAAGTCGGACGGCACGATCACCTTTCGCATCTGGCCCGCTGCGGCCGAACCGATTCTGATCGAGGTACCGATCAAGGATGGCGTGTCCGAAAACCACATTGCGTCGGCAGTGCGTGATGCGATTGGCACGCGGCTGGGCAAGGGTTACCACGTGGAAACCGACGACGGCGAGGACGTGCTGGTGAAGGCTCGCCATGGCACCGCCGACTTCGGGCTCGACCTCGTCAGCAACACCGTCCGCGACGTGGACATCAAACTGCATCGGGAGTAGAGCCGGGCTTGCCCGGCTGCTTTTCGTCATCGCGCCAACGGCAGCCGGGCAAGCCCGGCTCTACGTATCGCGTCGCGCCCGCGATTCCGCGGCGCGCCAAATTCTGTGAAGCACTTCCCAGTTTGACTCGCAACAAAAATGGGCGCACCGTAAAAACGCGGCCAGACCCCAGCAGTTCGGTATCGCAGTTGTGTTCTTGATGCCAGGGAATGGCCGTAACGAAAGGACGTTCATCATCGAACGCCCTCATCGCAACAACACAAGGAGAAAGCGGAATGCAACTGAATGACGACGTCGTTTCAGGCTGGCTCAACGGTGCCGACAGCGTAGATGGCTGCGACAACCCGGCCGGTTCCCTTTTCATCTATGGCCAGCAGGCCACCGACGCCGCACTGACCCACGCCGCCCCGGTGATTACGGGTGGCGGCACTGCGACCCTCTGCACCACCACCGCGTCCGTGGTGAACAACTGTCTTTGTTGCTGATGTGAGCTGTACCGGCGCGCAGCGGCTTCTTGCCGTTGCGCGCCGTCGCGCGGGCGGGTGCCTGCGCCATACCACCACAGACTGCAGGGGATGCAATGACTGTCACAACTGCCGCCGAAGCCTTTTCGCGCATCGTGCATCACCGGCTTTCCGCACACCGTAGCCAACTACAGAGCCGGTTGCGATCGCTCTCGCCCGGCCTTGCGGATATGGAAAGCGAGCGACTGCTGGAACAGGCCTATGCCGCACTGCATGCCAACGCCCAGCTGAAGCTCAATCGTGTTCTTCTGCTTGAACTGCATGCCGCCGTGCGCAGTGGGCAGATCGATGCAAACGACACCGTGAAGCAGCTGCTGCAGTTCGAGGCCTGGGCCGTTTCACCTGAATTTTCCGCCCATGTGGCGCAGCGGTATCCGCCGCTGGATGCACGCCTGGACGCCGTGGCCGCCTCTCAATCCAACGCCGTGGTAGAGCTGGCCACCCATATCGTCGCCGACCGCGCTGCGCTGCGCACCCTGCTGCACGCGCCGGCCGGACAACTGCTCAAGGTGGCCTTTGGAACCGGCGACACCCATGGTGGCGGGCGCGCGGTCGCGCGCGTGACTTTCGAGGGCGGCACGGTGATGTACAAGCCGCGCTCCCTGCGCATCGACGCAGTGCTGGACGCGTTCCTCGAAGCGGTGTTCCCAAACGACCCGTTACGGGTGCGGGTGCCACGGGTACTGGACTGCGGTGATCACGGCTGGGCGGGGTTTGCGGCGCATCGCTACTGCAATGACGATGACCAGCTTGCACGCTACTACCAGGGCCTGGGCCACTGGCTGGCGGTCCTGCGGCTGATCGGCGGCACTGATATCCATCTTGAGAACCTGATCGCGGTAGGCCCCACGCCGGTGGTGGTCGACCCCGAAAGCGTGTTCTGCCTGCCCATCGGGCTGACCGCCTCCGGCTACGGCCACGCCTATGACCTGGCGGCGATGCTGATGCAGAACTCCGTGCTGCGCACCGGCATCGTGCCGTTCCGCACCTCAGGCCTGGGCATGGACGGTGTCGACCTGTCGGCAGCCGGTGCCCTGCCCGGCGAGCAACCCAAGGTACGCGTTCCCGTGCTGCTGCAGGAAGCGAATACGCCACCGCGCCTGGGCATGATGGAAACCGACTTCGCCCCGGCCCAGAATCACCCGACCGCCCATCCCGATGTGTCGCGGTTCTGGGACGAGATCAGCAGCGGCTTCATGGCGGCCAGTGCGCGCCTTCGTGAGCTGGACGGCAGTGGCCGCCTGCACGCTCTACTGATGCCGTTTGAGGGCTGCGAGGTGCGCGAGATCAAGCGCCCCACCATGGCGTACGCCGAGATCGGCCGCATGTTGTGGCACCCGGCTTCGCTGCACAACGAACAGGCGGCCATCGAGCGTGCGCTCGATCTGCTGGTGCGTAATGCCGCCATTTCCGCGGCGGCGTCGTCGGACCCGGTGGAAGTGATGCAGGAAATCGACGCCATGCGCCATGGCGACATTCCACTGTTCTCCGCTGTGCTGGATGCACCACGTATTGCAAACGTGGTGGAGAACTGGCGTGAGATGCGCATCGACCTCGAAGAGGTCACCATCCGCAGCACCCTGGTGGCCACCGACCTCAATGAACACGCGATGGCGCGGGCCGAGGCACGCGACGGCTTCTCGTACGCGGCCAAGGCACCACACGGCGAGGCGCTGGAGGCCCGTCGCCGGGTGCAGGCCGTAGAAGCAGTCAATCACCTGATCCGGCTGTCGGTCCGCGGCAACGATGGAACGATCACCTGGATCACGCCGGAGATCACCCAGACCGGCTGGGCGGTCCGACCGGTGCAGCCGGACGCGTACTTCGGGCTGGGCGGCATCGCCTTCAGCCTCGCCGCCTACCACCGGGAGGTGCAGCACGGTCGCGCGGATGCCGTTGCAGGCGTGGAGGCCGCGATGGAAGGCGCTATCCAGGTTTACCTGCGCATGTGTGCACTCGAACTACCGGATACCGGAGGTGGCCTGGTCGGGGCCGGTTCCCGGGTCTGGACGCTGCTGGCACTGTATGACCTGCTGGACCGGAAGGAACTGCTGGAGGCCGCGCGCGTGGCAGCGGCCACATTGGAGCACTCGGACTTCACGGAGGTGCCGAAGTTCGAGATGCTGGATGGTGTCTCCGGTGCCATCGTGCCGCTGATCCATCTGGCCGAGGCCACTCGCGAGACGCGCTGGCTGGCGATTGCGGCTACGGCGGCGCGTCGCCTGCAGGCCACCGCGATTGTCGATGCCGGCGGTGCGCGCTGGCCTTCGCCGCAGTTCGAGACCCCGATTGGCGGCTTCGGCCACGGCGCGATGGGCATCGGCTGGGCGCTGGCGCGACTGGCGTTGACGGATGCCGGCACCGCGGAGGACCGCGCGGCGTGGCAGGCGCTGGCCGAGGGCGCGTTCGCGTTCCAGGACGCGCTGTTCGAACCGGAAACCGGTCGCTGGCACGACCTGCACCTGAAGGACGGCCAGAAGACGTTCCCGACCTGGTGCCATGGCAGCGTCGGTATGGGGTTGGCGGCTGCGGATCTGTACGCGCGCACCGGCAACACCGCGTATCTGCGCGATCTACGTCGCGCGGTCGCCGACGCCAACGGCCGCTGGGGGTTCAGTCATACGCTGTGCCATGGCGATCTTTCCACCCGCGAACTGCTGGTCAAGGCGGCGCAGCTGGATCCGCAGGAGTGCCCCTATCCCGTGGATACCGCCGCCATCGAAGTGATCTCGTCGATCGAGGAGCACCGGGGGATGGTCGGTGGCCTGACCCGTGCCGCGTTTACCCCGGGATTGATGATTGGACTGGCCGGGGCGGTATATGGGTTCCTGCGCATGCACCCGGAGTGCAACCTGCCCTCGCCGCTGCTGTTGGAGCGCATGGGTTCGGCAGGCACTTTGCCTTCCCCCGAACGTCTGGCGGCATCCGCGACGGAACCAGTACCCGCGTAGAGCCGGGCTTGCCCGGCTGCTCTTCGCAGATGCGCCAACCGCAGCCCCGTAGAGCCGGGCTTGCCCGGCTGCTCTTCGCTTTGCACCAACCGCAGCCGGGCAAGCCCGGCTCTACCTAACCTGTCAGCGGCATGATAGAAAGGCGACCGCCCCCATCGTCCTTTCTGCCGAGGCACCATGTCTCCTGCGTGGACCAATCCGTACGGCCAGCCGATCGGCATGCCCCTGCCCGGCTGGCGCGCGCGCCAGCGCCCGAATGCGATCACCCTGCAAGGGCGATTCTGCCGGCTGGAACCGCTGGACCCGGCGGTACATGGCCCTGCACTGGCCGAAGCCTATGCACTGGCCACCGAGCCGCGCGACTGGACCTACATGGCCAACGGGCCGTTCGATTCCGATGCCGCGTTCTTCCAATACCTGTCAGCGGCGGCACGCAGCGAAGACCCTCGCCACTACGCGGTGGTGGATGCCCGCAGCGGACGCAGCACCGGCACCCTGGCGCTGATGCGCCAGGACCCGGCCAATGGCGTCATCGAAGTCGGTCACGTGATGTTCTCGCCGCTGCTGCAGCGCACGCCGGCGGCAACCGAAGCGCAGCACCTGCTGATGCATTACGTATTCGACGTGCTGGGTTATCGCCGTTACGAATGGAAGTGCGACAGCCTCAATGCCGGCTCGCGCAAGGCGGCCGAGCGGCTGGGCTTCCAGTTTGAAGGCATCTTCCGCCAGGCGCTGGTGTACAAAGGGCGCAATCGGGATACTGCGTGGTTCTCCGTCATCGACAGCGAGTGGCCGAAGCTGGATGAGGCGTTCACGGCGTGGCTGGTCGCGGACAACTTCAGTACCGACGGCACGCAGCTGCGCTCGTTGGCCGACTGCCGCGGGGATGCGGCGTCTGCCGCACCGTAGAGCCGGGCTTGCCCGGCTGAAGCTTTCGCGTGATCTGACAGACAGCCGGGCAAGCCCGGCTCTACGCATTTCCGTGTCAGTCAGCCCCAGCACGTGCCAAGCATTCCGGCGTCTGCCAGCCCCCGGCACGTGCCAAGCATCTCCGTGGCCGTCAGCTCCCGGCCGGTGCCGGCGTTTCGGCTACCGGTTCCGCCTGCGGTACCACATCCGGGGTGATCCGCCACACCGTATTGGCCAGATCGTCAGCCACGATCAGCGCGCCCTTCGGGTCAAGCGTCACGCCGACCGGGCGACCGCGCGTCTTGCCGTCCTCACCGCGGAAGCCGGTCGCGAAGTCCACCGGCTCACCGGTCGGCTTGCCGTTGCTGAAGGACACGAACACGACCTTGTAGCCCACCGGCGGATTGCGGTTCCAGCTGCCGTGCTCGCCGACGAACACGCCGTCAGCAAACGCACTGCCCATCACCGGCGACGAGAACGTCACCCCCAGCGCGGCCACATGCGAGCCCAGCGCGTAATCCGGCGTCAGCGCGGTGGCGACCAGTTCCGGCTTCTGCGGCATCACCCGGGTATCCACGTGCTTGCCCCAGTAGCTGTACGGCCAGCCGTAGAAGCCACCTTCTTTCACCGAAGTCAGGTAATCAGGCACCAGGTTCGGGCCGATCTCATCACGCTCGTTGACCACCGCATACAGCGTACCGGTGCCTGGCTGCACCGCCAGTGCGGTCGGGTTGCGGATGCCGCTGGCGTAGGTGCGGTGCGCGCCGGTCTGGGCATCAATTTCCCAGACGACCGCACGGTCCACTTCCACGTCCATGCCGCGCTCGCTGACATTGCTGTTCGAGCCGATGCCCACGTACAGATGGCGGCCATCGGCGCTGGCGGCCAGCGACTTGGTCCAGTGGTGGTTGATCGCCGACGGCAGATCCGTGACCTTGACCGGCGCGGCGCTGCCCTTGGTGTCGCCCTCGGTGTAGTCGAAGCGCACCAGCGCATCCTGGTTTGCTACATAGATCGCGTTGCCGATCATCGCCAGCCCGTAAGGCGCATTGAGCTTGTCGGCGAACACGGTCTTCAGTTCGTACACGCCATCACCGTCGGCGTCACGCAACAAAGTCAGACGGTTGCCGCTCTTGACCTGGGTGTTGCCCTTGGCCTTGATCTTGCTGGCAATCACATCCTTGGGCTTGAGCGGCTTGGCGCTGCCGCCACGTCCCTCAGCGACCAGAATGTCGCCATTCGGCAGCACCAGGGTCTGGCGCGGAATGGCCAGGTCGGTGGCGATGGCGCGAACGGAATAGCCCTTCGGAACAGTCGGCACCTGGTCACCCCAGGCCGTGGGCTGGGCGATGGTCATGTCCGGCATCACGCCGCGGTGCGGCTTCGGCAGCTCCGGCGCGTTGCCGTACTGGGCCATGTCCGGGGCCTTCTGGCCACTGCACGCGGCCAGGGCCACGCTCAATGCGGACAGGCTGATGATCCTGAAGGCGCGGCTCATCGCACACCTCCGGCGTTGCGCAGGCAGCACAGACCCAGCACCGTGGCGACCAGCGCCAACAGGGTCAGAATGACCGACATCACCAGCCCACCGGGCATCACCGCCCAGGCATCGCGGGCGTGGTGCAGCGAGTTGACGAAACCCAGCACCCAGGTGATGGCCAGCACGATGACGTAGGCGAAGCGACGGCTGCCGCGCACAAGGCCCACGATCCCGCTCAGCAGCGCCAGCGTGGTCAGCACCATCGCGCCGACCAGCAGCCAGGCGGCAAAGTTGGCCCATTGAATCTGATAAGTGGTCCAGTAGGCGTAGTCGGCCAGCAGCGTGGCCAGGTAGAACGGGAACACCCCGCCGAGGAAGGCCGCGTGCAGCGGATGGATGACCCAGGGGCGGGTCACGACGACAGTTGAAGCCATGGAGGTCTCCTGCAGTGGACAAAGAGCGCTGAACAGCGGGGGGAACCCGTTCATCCTGCCAGAGCCGGCGTGAGGGCGGGATTGACCTTAGGTTTGATTGTGCAAAGCCTTCGCGTGTGCGCCGTGGCACCATGTGCGGGTTACCACGAAGTGCTGTCATGTCCACCGAATCCACGCCCCCGGCCGCAGCCAAGCTGCCCGAACCGACCCCGCCCGCTGCTTCCGGCTTCGCCATCCGCATCGTCGGTGCAGCCGCCGTCGCGCACCTGCTCAATGACATGATCCAGGCAGTGCTGCCGGCGGTGTATCCACTGTTCAAGGCCGAGTTCGCGTTGAGCTTCGGCCAGATCGGCCTGCTGGGGCTGGTCTACCAGATCACCGCCTCGCTGCTGCAGCCGTGGATCGGCATGTATACCGACAAGCATCCCCTGCCCTATCTGCTGCCGGCCGGCATGGTTGCCACCTTCGTCGGCATCGCGATGATGGCGATGGCCGGAAGTTACGAAATGCTGCTGGTTGCGGCGGCGGTCATCGGCATCGGCTCGGCCACCTTCCATCCCGAGGCCTCACGCGTAGCGCGCATGGCCTCGGGTGGGCGTTTCGGCACGGCGCAGTCCACCTTCCAGGTGGGCGGTAACACCGGTTCGGCGATTGGCCCACTGCTGGCGGCCGCGGTGGTGATTCCGCACGGGCAGCGTGCCATCGGCTGGTTCCTGCTGATTGCCTCGGTGGGCATTGCCGTGCTGTTCCGGCTGGGCCGCTGGTCGGCCCACCATCGCACCACCACGTTGAACAGCCTGTCGCGCTCGCAGGGCGTGGGCCTGAGCCGCAACAAGGTGATCCAGGCGATTGCCGTGATCGCGGTGCTGATGTTCGCGAAGTTCGTGTACATCGCCTCGATCACCAACTACTTCACGTTCTATCTGATCGAGCGCTTTCAGCTCAGCGTGCAGCAGAGCCAGATCTATCTCTTCATCTTCCTGGCCTCGGTGGCGCTGGGCACCTTCATGGGCGGCCCGGTCGGCGACCGCATCGGCCGCAAGGCGGTGATCTGGATCTCGTTCCTGGGCGTGGCCCCGTTCGCGCTGGCCCTGCCTTACGCCAATCTGTTCTGGACCGCCGTGCTGGCGGTGGCGATCGGGCTGGTGATGTCGTCGGCCTTTGCCGCGCTGGTGGTGTATGCGCAGGAGGCGGTGCCGGGGCGCGTGGGGCTGGTGTCAGGGCTGATGTTTGGCCTGATGTTCGGCATTGGCGGCATGGGCGCGGCCGGGCTGGGTCAGCTGGCCGACGCCCATGGCATCGTATGGGTGTACCACTTCACCTCGTTCCTGCCGTTGCTGGGATTGGCAACGGCGTTGTTGCCGAAGACGGCGATGCGGTAGGAAGAGCAGCCGGGCAAGCCCGGCTCTACGGTTTACTTCGACATTGAATAGGGCTGCTCGGCGTTCTGGCCGGGCCATGCCTTGTTCGGCTCGGCCTGCAGGGTGAAGTGCAGCTCGCCGCCGGCCAGAATCTCCGAATGACGCAGGAAGGTGCGGTTCAACGGCTTGCCGTTGAGCGTGACCGAACCGACGTAGTCGTGCCCCTTGCCCACACCCTCGGCGGTTACGGTGAAGGTTTTGCCGTTGGGCAGGTTGAGCGAGGCCTTGGGCAGGAACGGACGGCCGATGATGTACTCGGCACTGCCCGGTGCCACCGGGTAGAAGCCCAGCGCGGTGAACACGTACCACGCTGACATCTGGCCCAGGTCATCATTGCCGGCCAGGCCATCCGGACGGTCCGCGTACTGCGAATCCATGATCTGCTTCAGGCGCGACTGCGTGCGCCACGGCTGGCCGCTGTAGGCATACAGGTAGGCCACGTGGTGGCTGGGCTCGTTACCGTGCGCATACCAGCCGATCAGGCCGGTGATGTCTTCCATGTGCTCGAAGATCGAAGGATCGACCTTGGCCTCGAAGACTTCGTCCAGGCGCGCCAGCAGCTTGTCCGCGCCACCGTGCGAGGCGGTCAGCCCGGCCACGTCGTGCGGGACGTACCACGAGTACTGCCAGGCATTGCCTTCGGTGTAGTCGGTGCCGTAGCCACTGGCGCTGGGATCGAACGGCGTGCGGAAGCTGCCGTCACGCTTGCGTGCGCGCATGAAGCCGGTTTCCGGGTCGAATGCGTTGCGCCAGTTGGTGGCGCGCTTGTCGAAGGTGGTCGCCACATCGGTGCGACCCATCGCCTGCGCCATGCGCGCGATGGTCCAGTCGTCGTAGGCGTATTCCAGCGTCTTGCTCGCCGCTTCGCCTTCTTCGTCGATCGGCACCCAGCCCAGTTCCCGGTACTGCGCGATGCCGTCATACGGCCCGTAGTTGGCGGTGGCGACCATGGCATCCAGCGCCTTGTTGGCGTCGAAACCGCGAATGCCCTTCACGTAGGCATCGGCGATCACCGGCACCGCGTGGTAGCCAATCATGCACCAGGTTTCCTGGCCGTGGAACGACCACACCGGCAGCATTCCGTAGGCGCTGTGCTGCTGGTGTGCCAGCAGCGAGTTGATGAAATCACTGCTGCGCTGTTCCGGCTGCACCAGGGTCAGCAGCGGATGCAGGGCGCGGTAGGTGTCCCACAGCGAGAACGTGGAGTAATTCGTATAGCCCTCGGCACGGTGCACGGCGTTGTCCGAGCCGCGGTACTGGCCGTCGGCGTCCATGAACAACGTCGGGCCAAGCAGGCTGTGGTACAGCGCGGTGTACAGGCTGCGGCGGTCGTGCTCCGGCCCCTGCGCATCCAGCACCGACAGCGCCTGCTGCCACTGGCTGCGGGCCTGCGCGCGCACGCGGTCGAAGTTCTGGTCCTTGGCTTCGGCGTCCAGGTTGGCGACGGCACCGGCCTCGCTGACCGACGAGATCGCCACGCTCACCACCAGCGGCGCATCCAGCTTGCCGAAGTCGAAGGTGCCGACCAGCTGGCGACCCTCAATCTGCGGCCGCTGTGCCGGGTTGTTGTGGCCCGGCGGCGGGAAGCCCTTGTAGGCGATGTCGGTTTCGGTGTTGTGCAGTTCGTGCCCCTGCAGCGGACGCGAGAAGCGCATCGCGAAATACAGCTGGCGGCCCGGGGCCCAGCCGCGGGTTTCGCGGAAGCCGGTCACAGTGCCGTCCCCGCGGATGCGCACGCGCGACCACAGAATCTTGCCCGGGTAGTCATACAGGCTGGTACGCAGGTCCAGCAGCACCTTGGCTTCTTCGCCCTTCGGGTAGGTGTAGCGGTGCACGCCGGTGCGCGGGCTGGCGGTCAGCTCGGCGCGAACCTTGTAGTCGTCCAGGGTAACGGCGTAGTAGCCGGGCTCGGCCACTTCACGGTCATGGTGGAAGCGCGAGGCATAGCCGCTGCGCGGATTTTCCGGATCGCCACGCTCCAGGCCCGGGGTGCCGGTGTACGGCATCACCAGCACGTCGCCGAGGTCGGAATGACCGCTGCCGGAGAAGTGCGTGTGCGAGAAGCCGACAATGCTGCTGTCGTCGTAGCGGTAGCCGGCCGCCCAGTCATAGGCCTTCTCGCGCGGCTGGATGCGGGTGTCCGGGCTGAGCTGGACCATGCCGAACGGCACCGTCGCACCGGGATAGGTATGCCCTTCCCCGCCTGTGCCGATGAAGGGATCCACCGCCGCATAGGCGCGTTCCCCAACCGTGGCCGGAGCCGCGCCTGCCGTTCCTGCCAGCATCGCCGCTACCGCCAGCCCCACCCACCGTACCGCCCCCGCTTTAGCCATGGCGTGATTTAGATCGATTCAAGGAAACCCGATCGTAGCATCGTGGGATTGTGCATGCATGTTGCGATGCAGTTTGTCGGTCACGGAACCCCGGTAGCGCCGGCCGTTGGCCGGCCCAGGCGGTCCGTGGGCCGGCCAACGGCCGGCGCTACCGGGTTACGTCATCAGGCAGGGCGAGGCTCTTCTGGCAACAGTTGCGGCGGCAGCATCGGCCGCGACGCGTCCACGGTCACCGGCTCATCGCCCTTCACCAGCGCATGTGCCTCTTCCTCGCTGCCCACCGCCGGCGGCGAACCGCGCAGCGGCAGGTTGGCGGTTTCGTTGACGAACAGCATGGTGACCAGTCCGATCACCGCGGCGCCCATCAGATAGTACGCCGGCACCAGCGGATCGCCGGTGCGCTCCACCAGCCACGCGGTCACCAGCGGCGTGGTGCCACCAAACAGCGACACGGAGATGTTGAACGCAATCGACAGCGCACTGTAGCGCACCGGGGTGTAGAACAGCGCCGGCAAGGTGGACGGCATGGAACTGGTGAAGCACACCAGCGCGATGCCCAGCAGCATCAGGCCCAGGAAGATCAGCCCGTCATGGCCACTGCCGACCAGCAACAGGCACGGCACCGCCAGCGCGAACAGCGCAATGCAGGCCCCGATGATCATCGGGCGACGACCCAGGCGGTCACTGAACAAGCCACCGACAATGTTGAGCGGCATCATCACCAGCATCACCAGGATGATCAGCAACAGGCCTTTGCTCTCGGCATAGCCCATGGTGACGCTTAGGTAGCTGGGCATGTAGGTCAGCAGCATGTAATCCGTGACATTGAACACCAGCACCAGGCCCACGCACTTCAGCAGCTGCGGCCAGTGCACGCGCAGTAGTTCGCCCAGGCCCGGACGTTCGTGGTCACGCTTGTCGGCCTCTTCGGCATAGGCCTTGAACGCCGGGGTTTCCTCCAGCTTCATGCGCATGTACAGGCCGAGCAGACCAAGCGGTCCGGCGACGAGGAACGGCACACGCCAGCCCCAGTCGAGCATCTGTTGACTGCTAAACGCCATGTGCAGCGCGGTAACCGTGGCAGCACCGGCGATATAGCCGCCCAACGTGCCGAACTCCAGCCAGCTGCCCATCAGGCCGCGATTGCGGTCGGTGGAGTACTCGGCAATGAAGGTCGCAGCACCGCCATATTCGCCGCCGGTGGAGAAGCCCTGCACCAGTCGCGCCAGCAACAACAGCGCGGGTGCCCACAGGCCAATGCGTTCGTACGACGGAATCAGGCCGATGCTGAAGGTGCCGAGCGCCATCAGGATCATGGTGAAGGCCAGCACCTTCTGCCGGCCATAGCGATCGCCGAGGGGGCCGAACACCATGCCGCCAAGCGGACGCACCAGGAAGGCGACCGTGAACGTGGCGAAGGTGGCGATCAGCTGCGCGGTGGGATTGCTGGAGGGAAAGAACACGTGGCCCAGAGTGACCGCGAGATAGCCGTACACACCGAAATCGAACCATTCCATGGCATTGCCCAATGCTGCGGCACCGACTGCGCGCTTCAGCATTGGGCGATCCACCACGGTGACCTCGTCCACTTTCAGTTGTCGGCGGCGTTTGAACCAGCCGAAATGGGCATGTGCCGCATGCAGATCCTGCATCTGTGTCTCCTCGGAGCGTGGCCACCACGCGTCCGAGGTTCCGCGCACGGCACGGAAAGGCACCACCTCATGAAGTGCGGCGAAATGCGCAGGAGGGGTTCAACAGACGTTCCCGGACGGCCGCGTGGACACAGCGGCGCTGCAGGAAGGGCGACCGTGACGGGCAACGGCCCGGGTCAATGGTCAAGCGACACATGATACAACAGATGCAACACTGAGACCTTCACAGATCACAGTGTTGCATCAGGCATCCGCGTTCATGCCACGGAGGATTTTGTCATCACGGCATCAAATGCCGCGAAATCATCGGCAGAATGCGGACGCACCACACGCGCCCGTTCTTCGCCATCACACAGCAGAATCAGCGTTGGCCACAACTTCACTGCGAACGAGCGGCCCAGTGGCCGGCCTTTGCCGTCTTCGACTTTGTGGTGGGTCACGGCATGTTGTTCAATCCACGCTTTCACCGAAGGTTGCGCGCCCTGGCAGTGCCCGCACCAGTCAGTGCCGAATTCAATGACATGCCAACCACGCAGTGCATCGACCGCACTGCGCAGCGGCTCAGGCTCACCGTGTTCAAAGCGGCTGACGTAACCCATGATTCACGCCGCCAGTGCGCGCTGGATGTCTTCCAGCGGCGCGTTGGTGTAATCCTTGGCCAGATCGAACAGCAGCCGCGATTCGACCTCTTTGTGCAGCTGCGGACGAATGCGCCCCAGGGTCTGCGGGTCGGCCACCAGAATCAGATGCGAGTAGCGGTTGTTCAGCGCTTCGGAGTTCAACTGCTCCGCCAGCTGCTTGGCAAAGGTGGCTTCATTGAGCTGCGAGATGCTCATGTCTTTCGGCACCGAACCGGACGGCCCCTGCCCGGACACCCCTTGTTCGCTCACATCCTGCACCTGCAGCTGATCGTCCTGGCGCAGCTGCAAGGTACGGCCGTCACCGACATTGGTGAATACACGAGCCGAACCACCGTCAGCCACAACGATGAGGGTACCTTCGGGAATCTTCTGCATGGGGGGTCTCCTGTTTCGTGAGCGTATCGGATGTTGCGCCTGCAGGTTAGGAAACAGGATGTAAGCACCGTGCATACGGATGTGTGCAGGTTGTATGCGGCACGGCGCTGCGATTGCACACTTTCCGTGTCGCCGGGCTTTGCCCGGCTGCTGTTGGATTTGGGCGAACAGCCGGTGGTCATCGGTTTCCGTGTTTGGGCGCGCCGGGGTGGGTTTGCGGGACACGCCGTAAACCCATCCATGGGGGCTCGTCAAAAACATCCATGTTTTTGACGGTCCCGCAAACCCACCCCGGCACGCCCCAGACAGATGGCCGGTGGCCACAGAAGATCAAAAGCCATGACGGGCCCGGCGGAACCGGAACTGCCCTGGTGGGATCGGTCGACAGACGATCGCCGTGGAATCCTCAACAATCGGTAACGCATGACCCCGGATCGACACCGCCGTTGATCTGGCATCTCCCATGGGCCGCCGACCACGTATCGAGGGGTCATCGGATGGGGGGTACGGGACCGTTGAAAACATGGATGTTTTCGACGAGCCCCCATGGGTGAAGGCGCACTGCTTGCGAGGCACTGCCTCGCGTGCGACTGAACGCCC
>NZ_DAMDFR010000070.1:0-23345 GCF_032103445.1 Stenotrophomonas sp. | reverse complement strand
ATGGGGGGCGTAACCTGGCTGCCACGCAACGCGGCGAGCCGGTCGCCCTGGCGCTGCGCCAGCCACGCAGCAACGGCGCCAACGCGCGCGGCCTGCACGGATTTGAAGCGGACCCGGGTGCCGAAATACAGCACGGGATCGGTGTCGGCCACGAGCAGCGTCATGCGTTCGCGCTCGGCCTGGAACAATTTAGTGTGCGCGCGCCCGGTGCGTGCGGTCACCCGCCAGTCGATGTGGCGGGCATCGTCGCCACTCACATACTCGCGCGATTCGGCGTACTCCATGCCGCGTCCACGCAGGGGCGACGGTGCCTGGCCGGCCAGCCCATGCCGCCCACGCTTCGGCGGTGCCAGGCGGTGCGCACTGCGGCGCAGCGCGACCAGCTCAGCCAGTGTGGGTTGCAGCCCGTTGCCCTCCTGCGCGGTCAGGCGTTCATCATGGGCGCGCATGGCCCGCTCAGGGTACCGGCACGCGGGCCAGCACTTCGGCCACCAGGCGCTCGCCATCCCAGCCCTCGGCCGTGGCCTCATAGCTGGGCAGTACGCGGTGGCGGAGCACGTCGGGTGCCACGCTGCGGATGTCATCCGGGGTGACGTAGTCCCGTCCCTGCAGCCAGGCGCGGGCGCGGGCGCACCGTTCAAGCGCAATGGACCCGCGCGGGCTGGCCCCCCAGGCAATACGGCGCGCCAACGCGGTGTCGTAGCGGGCGGGCTCGCGTGTGGCCAGCACCAGCTCGACCAGATAGCGCTCCAGTGCCGGTGCCATGTGCAGGTCCAGCACCGCGCGACGCGCGGCGAACACGTCGGCCAGCGGCATGCGCGCCGGGGCTGGTGGCGGCTGTCCCAGCGCGTCGCGCGCCCGCTCGCGGGCAAGACGCAGGATTTCGGCTTCCGCGTCCGCATCGGGGTAGCCGATGCGTACATGCATCAGAAACCGGTCCAATTGCGCCTCGGGCAGCGGGAAGGTGCCTTCCTGCTCGATCGGATTCTGCGTGGCCATCACCAGGAACAGCGGCGGCAGCGCATAGGTGTGCCGACCCACCGTAACCTGGCGCTCGCCCATGGCTTCCAGCAACGCCGACTGCACTTTGGCGGGCGCACGATTGATTTCGTCAGCCAGCAGAATGGGATGGAAGATCGGGCCGGGTACGAACTCAAAGCGGCCTTCCTGCGGACGCCAGATCTCGGTACCGGTCAGATCGGCCGGCAGCAGGTCCGGGGTGAACTGCACCCGCGAAAAGTCCGCTTCAAGTCGCGCCGCCAGCGCACGGATGGCGGTGGTCTTGGCCAGCCCGGGGGCCCCTTCGACCAGCAGATGCCCATCGGCCAGCAGGGCGGTCAGCAGGCGGTCAACCAGTTCGCGCTGGCCGACGATCTCCCGGGACAACGCGTCGCGCAGCGCGCGGAAGGCGTCGTGCAGGCGATCGGGCGCAGCGGTGCTGTCGGCGGCGGAAGCGGCGGTATCGAGCTCGGGCATCGGAGGTGGCAGGTTCATGGCATCCGTCAGACCGGCGGAGGACGCGCCGGGTTCCCCTCACATCATGGCAGGGCTTGCGAGCCAGCGGGATCAAGATTGCCTGAACGCAGAATGGGCCGCACGAGGCGGCCCATTCTGGATCTGCTGGACCGTAGAGCCACGCCCTGCGTGGCTGCACGGAGTCCGGCGGGGTCGAAGCCACGCAGGGCGTGGCTCTACGCCCGGACGAGACACTTAGTTGGTCTTGGCCACGCGCAGGACCTTCGGGGTGACGAAGACCAGCAGTTCGGCCTTGTCCTTGTTGCGGCTGCGCTTCTTGAACAGGTTGCCCAGGAACGGCACGTCGCCCAGGAACGGCACCTTGTTCACGCTGTTGCGGTCGGTGAACTCGTACACGCCACCGATCACGACGGTCTGGCCGTCGTCCACCAGCACCGCAGTGTTCACTTCGCGACGGTTGATGGTCGGAACCTGGCCGTAGCCGTCCAGCACGATGTAGCTCTCCACTTCATCCTTCTTGACCGACATGTTCAGGAACACACGGTTGTCATTGGTGATGGTGGGAGTGACCTTCAGTTCGAGCAGCACTTCCTTGAACTGCACGTTCGGCGTCGCGGCCTGGCCACCGGTACCGCCGGTGATGGTCACATAGCCGATTTCCTTACCCTGCTTGATCACCGCTTCACGCTGGTTGGTGGTGACCACGCGCGGGTTGGAGATCACCTCACCACGCGCTTCCTGCTGCATGGCCGACAGCTCCACGTCCAGCAGATAGCCGGCGTTGAGGATCGACAGTGCCAGCGAGCCTGGGTTGCTGGCGGCAGCCACTGCGTTGTTGAACAGCAGGTTAGGAGTATTGAAGACCTGCCCCGGCGGGACCGGCACGGCACCGGTCGGGTTCGACGCGTACTCGGCAAGCGCTTCCTGGTACTCACGCTGCGCTTCCGCGTTGTCATCGATGTTGTTGTGATTCTGGTCCATGCTGCCGCCAAACCACACGTTGTCACGCCGACCGGAGATGCCGAACTTGGCACCCAGCTCACGCGCGAATGTATCGGTGGCAATCACGATGCGGCTTTCGATCAGCACCTGGTCAACCGGGCGGTCGATCACGTTGATCAGCTCGCGCATGCGCGCGATCTTCTTCGGAATGTCGCTGATCATCAACGTGTTGGTGCGCTCATCTGCAACCAGACGACCGCGCGAAGAGAGGAAACCGCTGTCCTGCTCCGCAGCGCCACCCTGACCGCCGCCACCGCCACCGCCACTGCCGGCACTGCCGCCGATGCCCTTGGCCTCGGTCAGCGCTTTGAAGATGGCCGACGCATTGTGGTAGTTGATCTGCACGTACTCGGTGATCAGATCCTGGCGGTTCTCAATCGCGATGCGGGCGTCTTCCTTGTCCTGCTCGAACTTGGCCAGTTCGGGCTGCGGAGCGACCCAGATCACCTTGTTGTCCTGGCGCTTGTCCAGGCCCTTGGCACGCAGCACGATGTCCAGCGCCTGGTCCCACGGCACGTTGACCAGGCGCAGGGTCACATTGCCCTGCACGCTGTCCGCCGCGACGATGTTCAGGTTCGACTCTTCGGCGATCAGCTGCAGCACGGTGCGCACCGGCACGTCCTGGAAGTTGAAGGTCACCGGCTTGCCGCTGTAGCCACGCGCGCCCAGGGCCGCAGCGGCCTGGGTGACGGTGGTGGCATTGATCGCCCCCGTCGCGGCCACGGCCTTGCGCGGGCTGATCTCAACCACGTACTCGTTGCCGGTCTGGTAGGCCAGCGACTCGAATGCGCTGTTGGTGTTGAGCACCAGCTGGGTGCCGCCGCCGTAGGGCTTGGGCTCGATGCGCTGAACCGGCGTGGCGAAGTCGGTCACGTTGATCGACTTCTGCAGGCTCTCCGGCAGGGTCGCATTGCCGACGTCGATGACGACGGCATTGCCCTGGTTGCGCAGGTCGGGGTTGGCCCCGTTGCCATCGAACTGCAGGATCAGGCGGCCGGAGCCGTCTTCACCGCGCTTGAAGTCGATCTTGGACACCGCCAGCGAGGCCGGTGCCGTCACCGGCGCGGCATCGGTAACAGCGTGCGTGGTCGCTGCCGGCGTTGCCGCCATCAGCGTGCCATTGGCCAGCATGAGCGCGACTCCCAGCGCGCACATGTGGATCAGCTTCGGGCGCCGGGTGGGACGCTGCAGCATGGCGTTGGAAAAGGTCATCGTGCAATCCCCATAATCATTCATTGATCTTCAAGCGCGAGCGAAGCAGGCCGTTCCAGCCAGCCGCCCGCGCCATCCGGCACCAGTTCAACCAGCTCGATCCGGTCTTCAAACACCCCGGTGACGCGGCCGTCGCTCTGCCCCATGTAAACGCCCGGACGCACCCGGTAGGTGACCTTGTCCGGAGCCATTACCAGCGCGACCAACCCCGGGCCACCACCGATCGAACCGATCATGTCCAGGGCGTCCAGCGGGAAGCCTTCCATCGGCTCCTTGCGGCGGTTTGGATCGGGCCGCATGCCGCCGGCACCATCATTGGAACGCGCCCAGGCGTCGGTGAACGGATCGCGCAACCCCTGCGCGGAATACTCAAAGGTTTCGAACTGCTGCATGACCGGCAGCGGCTCAAGCGGCGGTGCCGGGCGCGCACGCACGTCCGCCACCCATTTTTCCAGATTGGGGGCATCGCCCGGCGTGCTGGTGATGCCGCGGGCACAGCCCGCCAGCAGCGCCAGCAACAGCAGGCCGCCAACCCGTGCGGTAGAGGCAAAGGTCATGGATTACCTCCGGTCGTCGGGGTGGCACCCGGCGCTGCAGCGGCGGCCGCCTTCTCCTGCGCTTCCATTTCAACGTCATCCAGATAGCGGTAGGTCTTGACCGTGCCCGACAGTTCCAGCGCACCGCTGCGTGCGGTGATGCCGGTCTTGGGATCCTTGGGCTTCAGGTTGATGTCGTGCATGGTCAGGATGACCACGCGCGGCAGCGAAGCCACACCGCTGACGAACGCGCCGAACTGGTGGTAGCTGCCCACCATGCGCAGGGCGATCGGCTTCTCTGCGTAGAACTCCTTGGTCATCTCCTCGCCGGGCTGGAACAGCTCGTTGTTGAGGCCGCTGGACAATGCGGTCTGCGAGATGTCGATGATCAGATCAGGCATTTCGGTCTTGCTGGGCAACTGGCGCAACATCTGCTGCAACACCTGCTCCATCTGGGCCAGCTGCTGCTTCAACGGTTCCAGGTTGACCGCGCGGCCCTGTTCCTTTTCGAACTCAGCACGCAGAGTGACTTCGTTCTGTTCCAGAGCGGCAAGCTCATCGCGCTTGCCGTTGATCAGCGCAAACCAGGTCAGGAGCACAATCAGCAGCGCCAGCAGCGCACAGAAGACGATCTTCGCCTGCTGCGGCCAGCTGCCGATGTTGTTGAAGTCCAGCTCTTTCAGATTGACTTTCTTCTGGCTCATGCGGCCCCCTTCTGCGGCGTGCCCGACGGCGCGGGTTCGGCGGCCGGTGCGGGGACAATGCGGCTACCCGATGGTGCTGGCGGTGCCGGCGGCGGTTGGCTGAGCGGCTGGTTCGTGGACGGCACGGCCGGCGCAAGCGGAGCCACGCCCGGTGCTGCTGCAGGAGCCGGAGCCGCTGCAGCATCCGTCGGCACCACGCTTCCATCCGGACCCAGGCCGTCAACGGCTTCACTCTGGGCCGGCAGGGTGACCTTCACCTCGAACACATACGGCAACGATGCGATGTCGGCGATGGTGGTCGGAGCCTTGTCCTTCTCATCTTCCGGCCGCTTGGCCTCGATCACCGACAGTTCCGGCTTGGTCATCCAGCCCGAACTTTCCAGGTTGCGCATGTATGCGCTGACCCGGGCGTTGGACTGGGTGCGGCCGCCCAGGGTGAGGATGTCGCCCTCCTGCTTCACCGAGGTCAGCACCACACCTTCCGGAATGGTGCGCACCAGCGAATCGAACAGGTGCACCATCTGCGAGCGCTTCGCCTGCAGCTCCTCGATCACGCGCTTGCGGGCCAGCAGACGATCTTTCTGGCGGTCCAGACGCTCGATTTCCTTGTTCTGCTCCTTGACCTTGTCGATCTCGGCCTGCAGATAGGTATTGCGATCGCCCTGCCCGCTGATCTGGCGGTCGTAATAGAACCAGATCAGGGCCGACAACAGCACGCCGCCAATGGCGGCGAAGCCCAGCATGGTCATGAACTCGCGCTGGCGTTGCTTGCGCCGTTCGGCGCGCCAGGGCAATAGGTTGATTCTTGCCATCAGTCGAAGCTCCTCAGCGCCAGACCGGTGGCGATCATCAGCGCCGGTGCGTCCTGGGCCAGGGCGTGTGCCTGCACCTTCGGACCCAGCGTCATCTGCGCCAGCGGATTGGCCACCACCGTGGCCACGCCCAGCTGTTCCTCCACCATTTCCGGCAGACCGGCCAGCGCCGCACAACCGCCAGCCAGCACGATGTGGTCAACGCGGTTGAACTCACTGCCTGCGTAGAAGAACTGCAGCAGACGGCTGATCTGCTGGACCGTGGCTTCCTTGAACGGCTCCAGCACTTCCACTTCGTAGCTTTCCGGCAGACCGCCCTGGCGCTTGGCCAGACCGGCTTCCTCGTAGGTCAGCCCGTAGCGGCGCATGACCTCGTCGGTGAGCTGCTTGCCGCCGAACACCTGTTCGCGGCTGTACAGGCTGCGCCCACCTCGCAGGACGTTGAGCGTGGTCATGGTGGCACCGATGTCCACCAGGGCCACCACACCGTCGCTGGCAATCGGCAGCTCGCTGGCCACCAGGGCAAAGGCGTTTTCGACCGCGAAGGCCTCCACGTCCATCACCTTGGCGGACAGGCCGCCGAGCTCCAGCGCCGACTGGCGCAGCTCCACGTTCTCCGAGCGCGAGGCCGCCAACAGCACCTGGACCATTTCCGGGTTGTTGGGAATCGCGCCCAGCACCTCGAAGTCGAGGTTCACTTCCTCGATCGGGTAGGGGATGTAGTTGACCGCTTCGAGCTCGACCTGGGCTTCCATGTCGTTCTCGTCCAGATCCGCGGGCATCGGGATGAGCTTGGTGATGACCGCCGAACCGGCCACCGCCGCCGCAGCGTGCTTGGCTTTGGTTCCTGAACGGTTCACCGCGCGGCGGATGGCCTCACCCACGGCCTCCACTTCCACGATGTTCTTCTCCACCACCGCATTCGGCGGAAGAGGTTCCACGGCATAATGTTCCACACGGAAACGGTTGCCGCTGCGGGAAAGCTGCAAGAGCTTAACCGCAGTCGAACTGATATCGACGCCAATTAGCGGCGTCTGGCTTTTTGGGATAAGCCCCACGGTTTCTCCCCTGCCGACGGGCACTTGAGCGCAACACCTGCGCCCGCGCATTAATAACGTTTTTTTTTCAAATCGCAACCGCCAAGCTGCAAAACGCGCACTACGACACGTTTTACGGCTCCCCAGACGGTTCTCGACTTGGCTCCCCAGGAACAGCCCCAGCCGTTCCCTTGCGTAATCTATACTCTGCGGCCACGAAATTCGCAATCGGAATCTGTCACTGATGACACGCTTTCGCCGCTGGCTGCGCTGGTTGCTGGTCGCCTTCCTAGTCCTGGCACTGATCGGCGCTGCCGTCGCAGGTGGCCTGTACTACGCCATTTCCTCCAAATTGCCGGACGTTCAGGCCCTGCGCGACATCGAGATGCAGGAGCCCATGTACGTCTACGCCAGTGACGGCCAGCTGATGGCCGTGTTCGGCGAGTCCCGGCGCATCCCGATCACCATGAAGGAGGTCCCGGAGCGCCTGAAGCAGGCCTTCCTCGCTACCGAGGACGCCCGCTTCTACGAACATGGGGGGGTGGACTACAAGGGCATCGCGCGCGCGGTCTGGCTGCTGGCCACGACCAATGACAAGCGCGTGCCGGGTGGTTCGACCATCACCCAGCAGGTGGCCCGCCAGTTCTTCCTGAGCTCCGAGTACAGCTACACCCGCAAGCTGGCCGAGATCCTGCTGGCGCGCAAGATCGAGCAGGAACTGAGCAAGGACGAGATCTTCGAGCTGTACCTGAACAAGAGCTTCTTCGGCAACCGCGCCTACGGCGTGGCCGCGGCGGCGCAGTTCTACTACGGCAAGGAGCTCAAGGACCTGAGTCTGGATGAAATGGCCTCGCTGGCCGGCATCCCCAAGTTCCCGTCCAGCGGCAACCCGATCAGCAACCCGGAGCGTGCCCGCGAGCGCCGCGACTATTACGTACTGCAACGTATGGCCAACCTGGGCTTCATCAGCCAGGCCGAGGCCGACGCCGCCAAGGCGGTGCCGATGCATGCCAGCGCGCATGAGCCGCCGGTGCAGGTGGACGCGCCCTATGTGGCCGAGCTGGTCCGCCAGGAAATGATTGCCCGCTTCGGCGGCGACGTGGTCAACAAGGGTTACCACGTCACCACCACCATCAACGCGGAGATGCAGACCGCGGCCAATCTGGCCGTGCGCGATGGCCTGCTGACCTACGACCACCGCCACGGCTGGCACGGCGTGGAGAAGCAGGTACAGCTCGGTGCCGGCGACGATGCCGCCACGTTGGCGACACATCTGCGCTGGATGGCGTCGCAATCGGGGCTGCTGCCGGCCATCGTGTCGGCCACCGCCGCCGATGGCAGTGCCACGGTGGTGCTGGCCAACCGCACCGAGATCACCCTGCCCGCCTCGGCAGCGAAGTGGACCAACAAGACCCCGGCCAAGCTGGTGCAGCGCGGCGACATCGTGCGCGTGCGCGCCGGGGCCAAGGAGGGTGAGTGGCTGCTGGACCAGATTCCGCGCGGGCAGTCGGCGCTGGTCTCGCTGGATGCTGAAAGCGGCGCGCTGAAGGCGCTGGTGGGCGGCTTCAGCTTCTCCGGCAACAAGTTCAACCGTGCCACCCAGGCGCGCCGCCAGCCGGGCTCGAGCTTCAAGCCGTTCGTGTACGCGGCCGCCTTCGACAAGGGCTTCAATCCGGCCTCGATCGTGCTGGACGCGCCGGTGGTGTTCCGCGAACGCGGCGGCAAGACCTGGCAGCCGCAGAACGACGGCGGCGGCTTCCGTGGCCCGATGCGCCTGCGCGAAGCGCTGGTGCAGTCGCGCAACCTGGTGTCGGTGCGCCTGCTGGACGGCATGGGCGTGGACTACGCGCGCAAGTACATCAGCGAATTCGGCTTTGCCGAGGCCGAGCTGCCGCCGAACCTGTCGATGTCGCTGGGTACCGCGTCGCTGACCCCGCTGTCGATCGCACGCGGCTATGCGGTGTTCGCCAATGGCGGCTCGCGGGTGGACACCTGGTTGATCGACCAGGTCAGCGACCGCGACGGCAACCTGGTGTTCAAGGAAAACCCGGCCCTGGCCTGCCGCGACTGCGCCGGTACCAGCAGCGGTGCACCGGTGAGCCAGGTGGTGGACGGCTTCAACTTCGGGGCGGCACCGTCCGCAACCGCGCCGGCAACCGCAGCGGCCCCCAAGCCGGCCGAGCCGGCAGCTCCGGTCAACCCGGACGCCCGCGTGGCCCCGCGCGCGATTGACGCGCGCACGGCCTACCAGCTGGTGTCGATGATGCGCGACGTGGTCCAGCGCGGTACGGGCACGGCCGCAAAGGTGCTGGGCCGCGAGGACGTGGGCGGCAAGACCGGTTCGACCAACGACCACCGCGACGCGTGGTTCTCCGGCTTCGGCGGCCGCTACGTCACCACCGTATGGGTGGGCCGTGACGACTTCCGTTCGCTGGGCTATCGTGAGTACGGCGGCCGCGCGGCACTGCCGATCTGGATCGACTACATGCGCGTAGCGCTGAAGGACACCCCGATCATGCAGAACGAACCGCCGCAGGGCATGGTCCAGGCGACGCTCAACGGTGCCACCGAGTGGGTCAAGGTCGAGGATATGGAGAAGCTCGAGGAATACGACTTCAACTCCCAGATCCCGCAGGCCGACGACGCCGCCTTCGACATCTTCTGATCGTCGCTGCTGCGCCGGGCCCTGCCCGGCGCTTTTGGCTGGGAGTGTAGTGACACGCCATGCGTGTCATCGCGGTGCCGGATGCCACGTGGAGACACGCATGGCGTGTCACTACACCACGCACATGTCACACCAACGGTGTACGCTCAGCGTCAGGTCGTACCAGGGGAGCACCGCTCATGCATCGTGCACGTCAGCATGCAGCCAGCCAGACCCGCGAGCGCCGGCATCGGCTCGCCCATGAAGCCGCCCGGCTGATGGCCGAGGGCGGCATCCGCGATTACCACCAGGCCAAGCTCAAGGCCGCCAGCCGGCTGGGCATCCATGACGATGCCTCGTTGCCGCGTAATACCGAGATTGAAGACGCCCTGCGCGAGTACCAGCGCCTGTTTGCCGGTGCGGGGCATGGCGAGCAGCTGCGCGCAAAGCGGGAGGCTGCACTGCGCGCGATGGAGTTCCTGCACGCGTTCTCGCCACGCCTGTGCGGGCCGGTGTTCGACGGCACCGCCGACAACCACAGCCCGGTGCAGCTGCAGCTGCATACCGACCATGCCGATGCGGTGCAGTATTTCCTGGAAGAACACGGCATTCCGGCCGAATCGCGGATGCGCCGGCTGCGCCTGGACCGCGAGCGCACGCTGGACGTACCGGTGTGGGTGTTCAGTGCCGAAGGGCTGACCTTCGACGTGGCCGTGCTGCCCTTTGATGCCCTGCGCCAGCCACCGCTGTCTGCGGTGGATGAGAAACCGCTGCGCCGCGCCTCCACCAGCCAGCTGCGCACCCTGCTCGCCAGCGAGGAGATCGACGGCTGGCTGGGCGACGGCTGAGTCACCAGCCCACGCCGAAGCCCATGGCCAGGGTGCGCTCGCCGCCGGTGCTGAACGCCCCGTTGAGGCTGATGGTGGTGGCGGCGCGTCGGTCCAGCACACGCTGGTAGCCCACCGCCAACGCCGATTCGCCATCGGCATGGCCGACGCCGGCTCCGAGCCGGTTCCAGGTCGGCAATCCCGCGGTGTTCATTGCCATCGCCGCCTGCGCGCCGCCCATCGCCGCCATCCGGTTGAGCCGTCGATCCAGACGCTCGATTCGCTCATTCAGACGGTGCTCGACGCCAATAACGGCCTGATCGGTGTAGGCGTTGGCGCGGTTCACCGCCGCGTCCACCGCGCGCGCCTCCACCGGCAGATCGAGCGGATCAGGTGACGGCACCCCGCGCGGCGTGGCTGTCGCAGGTATCGGCGGAGCGGATGCCACTTCGGCGGCGTCGCCTTCCGGTACGCGCGCATCGGCCTCGTCGGAGGCTGCCGACGGCAACCCATCCATCCGCTGATTGAGCGTACTGGTCGCGGTTTCCAAGGCCTGCTGGGTGTCGCGTAATCCCTCGTCGAGCTGCGTCAACGCACCTGCCACGCTGTCGTGGCGCACGCCGAGCACGGTGTAGTGACGCCCCGGAAGCTGCCCGGTCGCATCGACCTCGCCCGCACCCAGCAGACCCGCCAGGCGGTTGAGCTGACGCACCGTCACGACGTCGTCCGGCGCGGTGCCCGGCATCACATGCACGATGCGCCGGCGCATGCCCTGCCCGCCCACCGACACCTCCATGGGCTGCGTGGCGACCGAGCCATAGCCGATGGCCACGCTGTTGTAGCCGTCTTCCCAGACCTGGGTGGAGGCACCGATCGCCAGGCCGTTCTCGGCCGAGACTCTGGCCCGCGCCCCCAGCGCGAAGCCGTCGGCAGCGTGCTGCTGCACGTAGGCTCCCCGGCCGATGGCCACCGAATTGGTGCCGTGTGCCCAGGTGTACGCCCCCAATGCCGTCGAACCATTGCCCTGGGCGCGCGCGTCGCTGCCGTACGCACTGCCCAGGTGTGCGGCCTGCGCCGGTCGACTCTCGCCGTCGGCTCCGACCCGGGCGTACAACGCCGCGTGTTCGAGCGGCCGGATCCGCGCATGGGTGGCATACAGCTGCGCACCGTTGATGCCCTCCCGGCTGTCAGGCTCGATCGCGCCCTCACCCAGACCGAGCAGACGGGCACCGCGCAGGCGTACGGTGTGGTCCGGCGCGAACCGCACCAGGTCACCGTTGTCTGGTATCACGCCCGTCAGCGCGCCACGCAGCGCCTCGATATCATCGCGATTGCGCGCGATCTGCAGCCCATTGGCGTCAACCTGCGGCGATAGGTCCGGCAACCCACTGGGCAGCTCACTCACTTGAACGCGGTCGCGGTCGCGGTCGCGACGCAGCACATCGGCCACGCCCAGCCCGGTCGCCAGTCCACCTGCGATAAGCCCGGCCGCGGCCGTGATCCCGGTGCGGGCATGAGCGGTGCCTTCCTCGACGTCCAGCGCAGGCTCACCCACGACAGTGGCGTCGGCCAGCGCGGTCGTGCTGGCGAGCAGACTGGCGAAGAGCGCCAGCAGCACACGCCCGGGTTTCATCGTCTTCATGCAGCGTCCTCGATCAGTTCAGGGGATTCGTCGACCGGCGCGGCGGCGGTATCGGATGAGGGACGCAGCGTCTGCTGGTGCTCCCGATAGCCGTCGCGGCTGAGGCGGTAGTACACGTTGACCCGCGCATCGGCGCGCGGCTGGAATGGCAAAGGCAGGGCGTCGCCGGGATAGACGCTGCGCTCCACCGGATGCGCCTCGCAGCTCGACGCGACACAGTGCTCCACCTTCAACACGCCCAGGCGCAGGCTGCCACCGTTGCGCAATGTGTTGCCCTGCACCTCCAGAGCGGCGCGCCCCTGTGGCGGCAGCACATTGACCAGCACGCCCCAGACCAGGCTGACCCCGACGGTCGCGCTGGCAGCACCCGGTGCTTCCGCCACATCGGTGTCCTCCAGCGGCGGTACCGCTTCGAAATAGACACGCAGGGCGGTTTCCTGCGCCACCGGGTCCAGTGCGATCACCCGCACCAGACGGCTGCCTCCAGCGGCCAATGCGAAGCGCGAGGGCATCACCGCGACGGCCGCGGCCTCGCCTGCCGCTTCATCGATCTCCTGTTCGCGTGCGGTGCCGGGGTGCAGCACACGCTTGACGGTCGCCCGGACGTACTGCGGAAGCGCCGACTGTGAGTGCACGCGCACGCCAGCCGCTTTGCCGGCATCCACGTGTATCCGCATGGGGTGGACATCCAGATTGGCGCGCGCGTGCACGGGCAGCAGCAGGCACAGGGCGGTCAGATAACGCAGCAGCATGATCAGCACTCCAGTGAGGTCAGGGTCGTCGGGTCGGCAGGCGCATGCGCAGCACCAGGGCACCCTGGTAGTGGCCATGGCGCTTGCTGGGCGCCGGTACGCGCGGCACGTGCAGGGTCATCACCATTGGCACGCAGTACACCGGGTACGGCAGGCCCGGCAGGGTCACGGCGCGCAGCGGCGCGCTGTCCAGGCCGTCCAGCGCTACCTCCGCGCGGTTGCCCAGGGCCAGCTCGCCCCCGTCATGACGAAGACGCAGCTGGTAATCGATGCGGTCCGCCTCCGCGTTGCCGCCACTGTCGTGCCAGATCGAAAAATGCTCCGATGCCGCCGGCCCGCCGTCGTGGGCACCCAGCAGCAGCCGCGGGCTGTGCGCGCCGGTGCCGTCATACAGGCACAGATCCAGCGTGGCACTGCCACCGATGCTGCCCGGCAACGGGTGCGGCCGATAATCGAGCGGCAACTGCACCCGCCCGCTGGACGCCCCGAACGCGGGCAGATGCAGGGTGGCACGCGCATGGTCGGTGACGGTGATCTCCAGCACGAACACCTGGCGTCCGATCAGCGCCCCGCCCGCATGGCGCAGGTCCAGATGCAGCTCGCCGCGCCAGCGCCCGGCCACCAGCTGGACGATGTCCGCGCGGTCCAGGCGCAGTGCCGCCGCCGTGCCGGCCGGTGCGATGTGACAGTCGCGGTTCGCGGACGTCCACAGCGGAAACACCGCTTTGTCCCAGTAATCGTCGCTGCAGGTCCGCTCCCATTCGATGCGCTCCAGCGAACCGACCAGCCCCACGGTGATGCGCTGCCCGCTGCGCTGTTCGCGGAAGTCCATGCGCAGCGTGGCCGGGCCGACCGGTCCCTGTCCGGTATCGGTCTGCGGGCAACGCCCGTGCGCAGCATCTTCAGTACAGGTCACGTGCAACCGGCCGTAGCCACGCGCGACTTCGTCGTAGCCAAGCACGGTGCGCGGTGACCACAACTGCAGCGGCTCCGGTGCTGACCGATCAAAGCTGTGCTGCAGGCTGATGGTGGTGATGCCGCCGGCAGGCACGGTAACCGGCGGGCGCTGGGCCAGCGCCCCTGCAGGTAGCAGCAACATCAGCCACAGCACGCCGACGCGCACGCTCAGGGTGCTCCCGCTGCACTGCTGCCTGCGGTCGAGGGACGGTGAGCCGACAGCAGACGCTGTACGTGAGGTTGTGCCGCAATGGACTCGGGCAACTGCGCTGCGGTAAGCGGCACGCAGGTCACGACCCCTACCCGCAGCAGTCCGGCGCGGTGTTCGCGCACCTGCAGCGGACACTGCAGCAGACGCTCACCCAGCAGCAGATACA
Organism: Stenotrophomonas sp.; assembly: GCF_032103445.1. Classification (GTDB taxonomy): domain Bacteria; phylum Pseudomonadota; class Gammaproteobacteria; order Xanthomonadales; family Xanthomonadaceae; genus Stenotrophomonas. The sequence continues at coordinate 9,367 of NZ_DAMDFR010000070.1, read as the reverse complement.
ACCAGGCATGACGCTGCTCGAACTCGGCCAGAAATTCGCCTTGCGCGCCCAGTGCCGGTACCGCCGCATTGAGAACCGACGCGCCCGCCAGCACATCTCCGGTCTCGTCGTGGGCACTGCCCAGGTAGGCATGGGTGGCCGCCACCGACACCGGCACCAGCATCAACCGACCCGGCAACAGGAACGGCTGCAGTTCAGTAGCGTCGATCGACGCGCGCAGGGCAGCCACCGATGCCACACTGGCGTCCTGCACACGCAGCGGGTGCCGCTGGTAGCCATTGACCGGCAACAGGCGACGTTCACCGACGCGCACAGTGAGTTGGCCACGGGCTCCGGCCTGGACCTCGGCGGCAGGACCGTGCAGCGCCTGATCGGCATCGACCTCGGCGTCCACCGCCACCACCACGCCGGCATCGGCCCCGTCGGCGGCTCCCCAGTAGAGCCCCTGCGAGGACACTGCCAGCGCCGTGCTGTGCTGCGCGCTCCAGGACGCACCTGGATTCCCCGTCGTGCGGGTGTACGCCACGGTCGCCCCACCCTGCCCCCACGGCCGACGCAGGTCGGCGCTGATCCGTGCGTCAAGCTCATCGCCCGGCCGCACACTCAGCTCGGTGCTGACCGCACGGGCGCTGTCGTCCTGTTCCTGGCGCCAGGTCTGCCCCAGTCGGAGCTGACGGTCGGGCATGTGGCCGCTACGCTGCCGGAGTTCGGCACCCGCGCGCTGCAGGCGCACGCGCCCGCCCGCGCTGTCCAGCCGGGCGAGGTTGATGCTCAACTGGACGCCACGGTCGGCTCTGGCCAACCGCCGGTCGGTGCTGCGCTGTTGCCAGACGCCTGCACGCGTACCCACACTCAGACCACGCCAGGCCCGGGTGCGGGTATGGCTGGCCTGCAGGCTGCGGGTGCTGCCTGGCACGCCCGGGTCGCCGGATTCGTTCGGCGGCGTCGCACTGCGTCGTTGCGTGTAGCCCAGATGCAGACTGCCTCCCAGCAGCGGGAGTGACACCGAGGCACTGGTTGCATCCACGCAACCTGCTCGGCCTGTGCGGCTTCGGTGGGCGCAGGCACCACCGCGCATGCGCTGGTGATTCAGGTTCCAGGCGACCCGGTGACGCACGCTCAGCTGCGCCTGCCCACCCTGCCCACCATCGCTGGCTGCGATCAGTCCAAGATCGGCATGCAGGTCAACCGCATTCCAGCCGCGTCGCAGCGCGACGCGTAATTCATGCTCGGCAACCCCATCGGCGTGCGAGGCCCCCAGGCCAAGACTGGTGCCGGCTGCCAGAGGAAGCCGCACCCCAGCCTGCAGTACTGGAGACGCACGTCCGGACGGGCCTGGCTCGCGTTGCCGGCCGCCCTGCACGAACCATTGCAGCGCGGGGTGCCAGGTGCCAGTGCTGCGTTGGAACGGAACCGTTTCGCTGCGCACGAAGCGACCGTCCTCGTGGATGCGCAGCGTCAGCAGATAGCTGCCGGAAGGAAACAGACGCGTGTCCAGCGTGCTTGCGCCCGCCGGCAGGTAGAAGGTCTGCAGCAGGCGTTCGCCGTCGAAGACGTCCACGCGCGCGTCGCGCCCCAGCAGCACGCTCACCGGCACCGCGTCGTCCAGCGCATCGGTATCCAGATAGGCCAGGGTGGTACCGGCACGCATGCCCTGCATGCGCCCCAGCGGTAACAGCCCGAGCCCGAACTGACCACCGAGCGGACTGGACAGATGGCGACGGTCGATGCGTCCAAACTGCAGGTAGTGGCTCGAGCCGAGATCGTGCCGGTAGTACAGCTCGTCAACATCGGTGCGCGCCTGCGCCGCAGTACCGGCCGTGCGCCAGCGCGCATGGTTCCAGCTACCGCCCAGATGGCCGGCACGGCCCACCCCCTGGGCAGCGCGCCCGTGCAGATTGAAGGCCAGTTCGCGCTCACTCCCGCTCAGATGCAGGGTCTGCTGGTACAGCAGCGCATTGCGTGCCTGCTCGGTGGCCTGATGAAAACGCGCGCGCGTGCCGTCCTGCGCAAGCCACTGCGCTGATGGAAACAGCAGCAGCACGCTTTCAGCCTCATCAAAAATGGCCGTCACCGTGGCCGCATCCTCCGGGGGCGTGCGCCAGCCGCAACCGGGTTGGGGCTGCGCATGCAGGCAGGCCAGCTGGCTGTCGCGCGGCAACGGCGCAGCCAACGCGGACAGCAGCGCCACCTGCGCTTCGTCGCTGAGGCCGAGCGCGGCAAGCACCTGCGCCGGCTGTTCGATCTGGACGTGATCCAGCGTCACCCACACCGGCCAGAGCCCGGCGGAGCGCCCGAACGCGCGCACTTCCACGCGCTCGGCGTGACCACCGGCGAGATCCTCAAAGCCGGGGGGCAGGCGCTGCGCAGCAGCCGACCGCACGATCAGCAGCAGGGTCAGTCCAAGCAACGGCAGTACAGGCAGGCGCATGCGCATGACAACGCGAGGACGCACCGGCCAACGACGGCCGGCGCGTCGCCCACGACTTACAGACTGCCGGCCTTCTGCGCCAGCACCAGGCTGACCGGGCCGTCATACAGGCCTGCCGCGCTGATCGGGCCAGGCACGGCCTGGGCAACGGTCAGCGGCATTTCGATGGAGGCACCGGGGATGGCTCCCAGGAACAGCTGGTCGGCAGTGAAATCGATCGGAGCCACACCGAGCTCGCGCCCGTTGAGGGTGACCCGCAGCGGCACATCGACGGCACCGGCGGCGGCGACGCGCGGCACCAGCACCGCGGGTTCGGCCAGACGCACGTCGACATCCAGCGTAGTGTCGTTGGAGAAGATGCGCACGCGCTCGGTCCAGCTGCTCAAGCCCTGCCCGGCGCGATACGGCAGCTGCACGGCATCGGGCAGCGCGCTGCCGTCGGCCTTGAGCAACGACAAGGTGGGATCGACATTGGCCCACACGGTGACGTGCGCTTCGGCCGCGTGTGCGGAGATGGCAGCGGTGCACAGGGCGAGTGCGGCGACGGTCTGCTTGAGGATTCGGTTCATGCATGGCGTTCCAGAAGAAGTGGACGCGCATGTTCGGCAAGTTGAGTCGCGTGCCGTATTCAAACGTTCCTAAAGCACGGGTACGTGTGGGCGAAACGCAAGCAATCCGATGGTGTGTTGGGCGTTGTGCGGAGAGCAGCGTTTTGGTTTTACCGTGCGGGAGGCCGACAGGCAGCCCCGCTCCGGGACACGCCGTGAACCCATCCATGGGGGCTGCTCCAAAACATCCATGTTTTGGAGCGTCCCTCCGGGGGCTACCTGTCGGCCTCCCCCTCATGCATTCCGTAAGGCGGAACGAAGGGCAAGTGCAACGGCAACGGCAACGGCCGATGTTGTTTTGGGGTCATGCGTTACCGGGTGTTGATTGTTTCCGGGCCGTCGTCTGTCGACCGACGCTACCGGGACTACGTGTTTTTGATTTTCTGTGGCCACCGGATTTCTGTCGGGGGCCGGTCGGGATGGGTTTGCGGGACCGTCAAAAACATGGATGTTTTTGACGAGCCCCCATGGAAGGGTTCACGGCGTGTCCCGCAAACCCATCCCGACCGGCCCAAACACGGGCACCCGTGAGCGCAGGCATTTCGCGCCAAAAAAAACGCCCCCGAAACCTCGGGGGCGTTTTTTGGAGCGGTGCTACCGGGCGATCAGGCCTGGTAGTCGCGCACGTCGTGGCCGGTGTAGACCTGGCGCGGACGGCCGATCTTCATTTCCGGGTCGACCTGCTGTTCCAGCCAATGTGCGACCCAGCCGGAAGTACGGCCCAGGGCGAACATCACGGTGAACATTTCGGTCGGAATCTGCAGCGCCTTGTAGATGATGCCGCTGTAGAAATCGACGTTCGGGTACAGCTTGCGGGCGACGAAGTAGTCGTCCTGCAGCGCGGCCTGTTCCAGCTTCACGGCCACGTCCAGCAGCGGATCCTGCACGCCCAGCTGGGTCAGGACCTTGCTGGTCATCTCACCGATCACCTTGGCGCGCGGATCGAAGTTCTTGTACACGCGGTGGCCGAAGCCCATCAGGCGGAAGCCCGAGGTCTTGTCCTTGGCCTTCAGCACGGCCGATTCGACGTTGTCGGCCGAACCGATCTCTTCCAGCATCTTCAGCACGGCTTCGTTGGCACCGCCGTGGGCCGGACCCCACAGCGCGGTGACGCCAGCGGCGACCGAGGCGTACGGGTTGGCACCGGTCGAACCGACCAGACGCACGGTCGAGGTCGAAGCGTTCTGTTCGTGGTCGGCGTGCAGGATGAACAGCAGGTCCAGCGCCTTGACCACGTCCTGGTTCAGCTCGTACTTGCCATCGGCCGACTCGAACGTCTGCTTCAGGAAGCGGCTGACGTAGTCCAGCGAGGTGTCCGGCGTGTTGGCCGGCAGGCCCTTGCCATGACGGTAGATCAGCGCCGACAGGGTCGGCACCTTGGCGATCAGGCGAACGGCGGCCTTGCGGCGCTGTTCGGCGTCAGCCAGGTCCAGCGAGGCGTGGTACTTGGCCGACAGCTGCGCGATCGCAGCGGCCAGGATGGCCATCGGGTGGGCATCCTTGTCGAAGCTGGCGATCAGGGTGTTGATCGAGGCATCGACGTTGGCTTCAGCGGCCAGCTCGTCGGTGAAGGCCTTCAGCTGCTCGGCGCTCGGACGCTCGCCATTGATCAGCAGGTAGACCACTTCGACGTAGCTCGACTTTTCCGAGAGCTGTTCGATCGGGTAGCCGCGGTACAGCAGCACGCCCTTGTCACCGTCGATATAGGTGATGGCGGACTTGCAGCTGGCGGTGGCGGTGAAGCCGGAGTCGTAAGTGAAGAGACCGGTTTCCTTGGTCAGCTTCGAGATATCGACGCAATCGTTACCGAGCGTGGGTTTGATGACGGGCAGAACAACCGACTTGTCGCCGGCGTTGAGCGTGACCTGATCAAGATCGGACACTGTGTGCGCTCCTCAGGGGAAGGCGCCCGCCCAAGCGCATGGGTCAGGCACGTGAAGGAAGTCCACAACCTGTGCTGTGGATCACGACATTATCGCACAGCAACATTTCCCACGCCCTAGGACTGAAGTCGTAGATGGAGGGGGCGCAAAGGCCCGCGCAGCGAGGTGCGACAGGGCTTGAGGGGGTCGATACGGACACTGCGTTCCGCAGCGCCCGGCAATTTATGAATCTACGTTCAGATTCCAGCAGGGTTGCATAAAAAAAACAACGGCCGCCGAAGCGACCGTTGTTCTTGAGGACATGCAGGACATGTCCTGCGGCGCAGATCAGTTCTTGCCGAAACGGCGGTTGAACTTGTCGATGCGGCCGCTGGTGTCGATGACCTTGTGCTGGCCCGTGTAGAACGGGTGCGAGGCGGAGGAGATTTCCACCTTGACCAGCGGGTATTCGTTACCGTCTTCCCACTTGATGGTTTCCTTCGTGCCCATGGTCGAGCGGGTCAGGATCTTGAAATCGGAGGTGACGTCATGGAAGACCACGTCACGGTAGTTCGGATGGATATCGTCCTTCATGAGGCACACCGTAAAAAAGAAATGGGAAAACGCAAGAGCGGCATTATAACCGCCGGCCCGCCCTGGGGGCAAGCCGGAGGTCCGCTCAATGTGAAGACGGCCACCTGGGCCTTCAGGGAACCCCGAGCGCGGCCCGGACCTGGGCTTCAAAGCGCCCCTGGTCGTAGGCCATCAGCAGCTGGGTGTTGTCCGGCTGCCCGGTCTGGCGGTTCCAGTCGACAATGGTAGCACCGCGGGTATGGACCCCGGCCAGTTCCACGTTCAGCGGGCGCGATTCCACCCGCAGGGCCCCGTCGGGCTGCAGCGCCCAGGCCATGGCCAGCGCATCGGCGGCGAACCAGCGCTCACCGCGGCTGTCTTCCGACCACAGGCGGGTCTGGCGCGAAATCAGCTCGTAGAAGCGCGCCTTGTCGGTGTCGGCCGCCAGCCACTGCTCGACATCCTTGTGCAGCAGGCCGTGAGCGACGGTGGCTTCCCAGTCGGCCACTTCGATCTGCGGGAACTGGGTGAACACCACATGCGCCGCTTCCGGGTCGAAGGCGATGTTGAATTCGGCGGCCGGGGTGATGTTGCCGTGGCAGGTCACCGCCCCGCCCATCACCAGGAAGCGCTTCACGCGCTGCGGCAGGGTCGGGTCCAGCTTGAGCGCCAGTGCCAGGTTGGTCAGCGGGCCCAGCGCCACCAGGAACAGCTCGCCGGCGTACTGGTGCGACAGGCGCAGGATCGCCAGCGCGGCGTGTTCGGCTTCGGCCTGGCGTGCGGCCGGCGGCAGGTCCACGTCGCCGAAGCCATCGGCCCCGTGCACATGGGCGGCATCCACCGAGGGGTGGATCAGCGGATCGGGGGTACCGGCGAACACCGGCACGTCTTCACGGCCAGCCACTTCACACAGCTTCAGGGCGTTGCGGACCGTGTGGTCCAGGCCGACATTGCCGGCGGCGATGGTCAGACCCACGATGTCGTGGCGGTCATCGGCAAAGGCCATCAACAGGGCCAGGGCATCGTCGACACCCGGATCGGTGTCGATCAACAGCGGAATCTTCTTGGTCATCATTGCCGTCTTTTCTAGCGGCAAGGGAGTGTCGCACCGCCTTCATGACAAATACAAGGTGGTTCCGGGGTCATGAAGCGGGATGGACCGCCTGGGCCGGCCAACGGCCGGCGCTACCGATGTCGGTGCGATGCCTCCGGTAGCGCCGGCCGTTGGCCGGCCCAAGCGGTCCTAGATCACGCCGACGCAAATCGGACTGCGCTTCCTATCCACCGACCAACAACACGGTCGGCAACATCTGGGGCTTCGGCCAACAACCGCTCGGCCAGCGCATGCACCCCCGGCAACATGTCCGCATCACGGGCCAGGTCGGCCATGCGGAACGCGGCCAGGCCGGTCTGGCGGGTACCGAGCAGTTCGCCGGGGCCGCGCAGTTCCAGGTCCTTCTCGGCAATCAGGAAGCCGTCGTTGGTCTGGCGCATCGTTTCCAGCCGCTCGCGCGCCATCTGCGACAGCGGGGCCTGGTACAGCAGCACGCAGCGTGAAACCGCCGAACCGCGCCCCACCCGCCCACGCAGCTGGTGCAACTGGGCCAGGCCCAGGCGCTCGGCATTCTCGATGATCATCAGCGAGGCATTGGGCACGTCCACACCCACTTCAATCACCGTGGTGGCCACCAGCAGATCAATCTGCCCGGCCTTGAATGCCACCATCGTGGCCAGCTTTTCGGCGGCCTTCAATCGCCCGTGCACCAGCCCCACGCGCACGCCGGGCAGCAATGCCTGCAGCGATTCAAAGGTGGCCTGCGCCGGAGTGGCATCCAGCTCTTCGCTTTCCTCGATCAGCGTGCACACCCAATACACCTGCCGGCCTTCCTGGCAGGCCAGCGCGATGCGCTCGATCAATTCGGGGCGACGATCGTTGTTCAGTGCCACCGTCTGCACCGGCGTGCGTCCCGGCGGCAATTCGTCAATGGCCGAGACATCCAGGTCGGCGTACTCGGACATCGCCAGCGTGCGCGGAATCGGCGTAGCGGTCATCACCAGCTGGTGCGGCACACTGCGTCCGTCGGCCCCCTTGTCACGCAGCGCCAGACGCTGGTGCACGCCGAAGCGGTGCTGCTCGTCGACGATGGCCAGGGCAAGGTCGGCGAACACCACCGCTTCCTGCATCAGCGCATGCGTGCCCACCACCACCTGTGCCTCACCGGATGCGACGTCAGCCAGCACTTTGGCGCGCGCCTTGCCGGTGACCTTGCCAGCCAGCCACGCCGTGCGCACGCCCAGCGGCTCCAGCCAGCCGCGCAGATTGTTCAGATGCTGCTCGGCCAGCAGTTCGGTGGGCGCGGCCAGCGCGACCTGCTTGCCGCGCTCCACGGCCAACATTGCTGCCAGGGCGGCCACCACGGTCTTGCCGGAGCCCACGTCGCCCTGTACCAGACGCAGCATCGGATGGGCTTTGGCCAGATCCTTGCGGATCTGCTCGAACACGCGCTGCTGCGCACCGGTCAGCGCGAACGGCAGGCTGCTGCGCAGCTGCTCCACCAGCGCACCACTGCCCCGCAGCGAAGGCGCGTGATGCGCCTGCAATGCCATGCGCTGGCGGCGCAGGCTGAGGTGATGGGCCAGCAGTTCCTCGATGGCCAGCCGCCGCTGTGCCGGATGACGACCGGCTGCCAGTGCGGACAGATCCGCATCCGGCGGCGGGCGATGCACGGTGAGCAATGCACTGCGAAGCGATGGCAGCGCCAGGCCATCAAGCCAGCCTGCGGGCAGCAGCTCCAGCGTGGCTTCATCGGGCAACCGATCCAGCGTCTGACCGATCAGCTTGCGCAGGGTAGTCGGGCCGATGCCTTCCACCGCCGGGTAGACCGGGTCCAGGCTGTCGCCCAGCGCGGCCTCTTCGTGCTGACCGAGGATCTGGTAACTGGGATGGACGATCTCCAACCCGAACTGGCCCGCCTTGGGCGTGCCGAAACAGCGCAGGCGGGTGCCTTTGGCGAACTGCGCCACCTGCTGCTGACGGAAGTGGAAGAAGCGCAGCACCAGCGTGCCCTGCCCTTCGTCTTCCACCGCCACCTTCAGCATGGGCCGGAAGCGCATGCCGCGTTCCACCGCCACCACCCGGCCCTCCACCTGCGCCGGCACGCCGTTGCGCAGGTCCTGGATGCGGGTGAGCGCGGTGCGGTCTTCGTAACGCAGCGGCAGGTGCAGCCACAGGTCCTGCAGCGTCAGCAGACCACGGGCGGCCAGCTTGGCCGCCACAGCCGGACCGACGCCGGCGAGCATCGACAGCGATGCCTCGCCGGACGGTGCCAGGGCCGGAGTTGCCGCTGCCTTGCGTGCCACGTCAGGGTCAGTCGATGACCATCACCGCGTCGACCTCGAAGTTGGCGCCCTTGGGCAGGCCGGAGACTTCGATGGTGGAACGGGCCGGGAACGGAGCCTGGAAGTAGTCCTGCATCACCGCGTTGACCTTGGCGAACTCGGCCAGGTCGGTCAGGTACAGGCCCAGACGCACCACCTTGTCCAGCGAGCCACCGGCGGCTTCGGCCACCGCCTTGAGGTTGTCGAAGGCGCGGCGGGCCTGGGCTTCCACGTCACCCACGCCGACGATGTCGCCGGTGGCCGGGTCCAGCGGAATCTGGCCGGAGAAGTACACGGTGTTGCCGGCGCGCACGGCCTGCGAGTACGGACCGATCGCGGCCGGGGCCTTTTCGGTGTTGATGATCTGGCGGGACATGGATGCCTCGATGTGTCGAACAATGGTGGGCCATTGTATCGGTTTCGTTCATTGCCGAGGCTCCACGCCCGGGAACGGTCCACGTTGACGCGCATGGCGCGTCACTTGTGTCTCGGACTGGGCCCTGATCAGGCACAAT
>NZ_DAMDFR010000069.1:0-23659 GCF_032103445.1 Stenotrophomonas sp. | reverse complement strand
GACGCCCGGCGCGCGCCCCCTGCCCCCACCCCCGACCTCAAACCCGCCCTGCCCGCCGCTGCCGCCGCCATTCTGGCGCGGGCCAAGGCCAAGGCCGCCGGAAAACCGACCTGATGCCCCCTGCAACCAAGGCTGCGCCGCGCAGCGCGCGCATGCCCAAAGCCGACGTGGTGGAAATGTTCACCCGCCTTCGTGAACTCAATCCGCATCCGAAAACCGAGCTGGAATACACCACGCCGTTTGAACTGCTGGTCGCCGTGGCGCTGTCCGCGCAGGCCACCGACGTCGGCGTGAACAAGGCCACCCGCAAACTGTTTCCCGTGGCCAACACGCCGCAGGCGATCCTTGCACTGGGCGAAGAGGGCCTGAAGAAATACATCGCCACCATCGGCCTGTTCAACGCCAAGGCGAAGAACGTGATCGCCACCTGCCGCCTGCTGATCGAACAGCATGGGGGCGAAGTGCCGCGCGACCGCGCCGCGCTGGAGGCACTGCCGGGCGTGGGCCGCAAGACCGCCAACGTGGTGCTCAACACTGCCTTCGGCGAACCGGTGATGGCCGTGGACACCCACATCTTCCGGGTTGCCAACCGCACCGGCCTGGCCCCGGGCAAGGACGTGCGCGCGGTTGAAGACCTGCTGGTGAAGGTGATTCCGGCCGAGTTCCTGCTCGACGCCCATCACTGGCTGATCCTGCACGGCCGCTATGTGTGCAAGGCGCGCAAGCCGGACTGCCCGCAGTGCGTGATCCGCGACCTGTGCCGCTTCAAGCAGAAAACCGCCGCCTGAACCGGGCGGCGTGACTGCCATCTGCGCGCAATCGCGCAGTCATCTGGCTCTGGCATCAATGGCAGCCCTTGACGGCGTGTGGCTCCGTGCCGGTGCCGTATTGTCTGGAACTGTCACATTTACGCAATCTTCACGATCTAGCCTGCGCAGCATCTTCCCACCTGCCTGCAAGGCTCCTCTCCATGAAACTGCATCGCCAACTCCTCACTGCGGCCGTGGTCGCCGCGCTGTACGTGCCGGCCGCCCACGCCGAAGTGGCCATCGACGTGATCGGTGGTTCGGAGATCACCTTTGAAGGCCTGGTCCAGGCCGACGGTAACTGGTTCGACAACGATGTGACCGACCTCAACGGCGGCGACGCAGCGAACGGCAAGGACAGCGAGTTCGAACTGCGCCGCGCCGAGCTGGTGCTCAAGGGCAAGGGCCCGGGCAACCTGGAATGGGTCGTCGGTTACGACGCCAAGGCCGACAAGTTCCTCGACACCAACGTCAAGTACAAGCTGGGCGGCAACTCCAACCACTTCATCCAGGCCGGCCAGTTCAAGCAGCCCAACAGCCTGGAAGAACTGTCCAGCACCAAGAACAACGACTTCATCTCCAAGGCTGCGGTCACCAACACCTACGCGGTCGCCCGTCGTCTGGGTGGTGCCTACAGCTACGGTGACAACAACTGGTCGATCACCGCCGCCGCCTTCGGCCGCGAGCTGACCCGCAACCTGGCCCACGGCAGCGGCTACGGCGCACGTGGTACCTGGGCTCCGATCAATGAGAAGGGCCAGGTCCTCCACTTCGGCCTGAGCTATGTCGACTACGACACCGACGCCGACACCCTGCGCGTGCGTGCCCGTCCGAATGCCGACCTCGCCACCGCGCGCCTGGTCGACAGCGGCAACATGACCGACACCGACAAGGTCAGCACCCTGGGTGCAGAAGCGATGTACATCGGCGGTCCGTTCAAGGCCCAGGCCGAGTACTACACCAGCAAGGCCAAGCGCATGACGCGCGACAACTACACCAGCGACGGCTTCTATGTCAGCGGCGTGTGGAACATCACCGGCGAAACCTGGGGCTACAAGAGCGGCGTGCCGAGCACCGGCCTGCCGGACGAGCCGGGCCGCGGCATGTGGCAACTGGGCGCGCGTTACGACTCGATGAACCTGGACGATGGCAACCTGACCACCAACCCGGTCGCCGGTCGCCCGCCGATCGTCGACGGCGTGCTGGGTGGCAAGATGGACATCTGGACCGTGGGCGTGAACTACTACTGGCGCTCCAACACCAAGTTCATGCTGAACTACGTGATGGTGGACAGCAAGAAGTACAGCTCGACCAGCCGTACCTTCGTCAATGATGACCCGAACATCCTGGAAGCGCGTCTGCAGTTCTTCTGGTAAGTCCGGGTAGCTGGTTGTAATAAAAAGGGCGCAGCTTGGGCTGCGCCCTTTTCGCGTTTTCGATTTGGGGTCATGCGTTACCGGGCGTTGGCGCGTTCACGGCCGTCGTCTTGCGACCGACGCTACCCCATCCCACCCTGCCGCCCGACGTCAAACGGCCGCACATCACCGATGTCACACCTGCGTCATATGACAGTCGCTGCGCTGTCATTGAATCGTTATGGAATGAGCGCCGGGCGGGACACCCCGCACCGTCATCCATCCCAGGAGCCACCCCGTGATCCACGCCTTCAAGTCGCGCCTTGCCGTTGCCGTCATCGCCGCGTCGTCCGTGTTTGCCGCCAATGCCGCCGATGTCACCGGCGCAGGCGCATCGTTCATCTATCCGGTCATGTCCAAGTGGTCGGCCGACTACAACGCCGCCACCGGCAAGAAGGTCAACTACCAGTCGATCGGTTCCGGCGGCGGTATCGCCCAGATCAAGGCCAAGACCGTCGACTTCGGCTCGTCCGACGCTCCGCTGAAGCCGGAAGAACTGGCCGCTGCCGGCCTGGCCCAGTTCCCGTCGGTGATCGGCGGCGTGGTACCGGTGGTCAACGTGGCCGGCGTCGCCCCGGGCGCGCTGAAGCTGGACGGCCCCACCCTGGCGAACATCTTCCAGGGCAAGGTCAAGACCTGGAACGACCCGGCGATTGCCGCGCTGAACCCGGGCGTCACCCTGCCGAACCAGAAGATCACCGTCGTGCACCGTTCCGACGGTTCGGGCACCACCTTCAACTTCGTCAACTACCTGTCCAAGGTCAGCCCGGAGTGGAAGAGCAAGGTCGGTGAAGGCACCTCGGTGCAGTGGCCGGTCGGCATCGGCGGCAAGGGCAACGAAGGCGTCGCCGCTTACGTGAAGCAGATCAAGGGCGGCATCGGCTACGTCGAACTGTCCTATGCCCTGCAGAACAAGCTGGCCTACACCGCCATGAAGAACGCCGCCGGCAAGATCGTGCAGCCGAGCGACGCCTCCTTCTCGGCCGCTGCTGCCAGCGCCGACTGGGCCAACGCCAAGGACTTCTACCTGGTCATGACCAACGCCCCGGGTGCTGAAGCGTGGCCGATCACCGCCACCAACTTCATCCTGATGCAGAAGCAGCCGAAGAACGCCGCCGGTGCCAAGGCCAGCCAGGAGTTCTTCCGCTGGATTTACAAGAACGGCGACGCCCAGGCCAAGCAGCTGGACTACGTGCCGCTGCCGGACTCGCTGGTCAAGCAGATCGACACCTACTGGTCGCAGAACCTGAAGTACTGATGGACCCGGTCACGACCAACGGTCGTGACCTACCGGAACAAGGCAACGGTGCCGGCAGGTCCTCTCTCCCCCTGCCGGCACCCCCGGGCGCGGATCATCTGATCCGCGCTTTTTTGTTTCAGGCACCCGCCCGGCCGCCTCTCGCTTTCAGCCATTTATCCGCGTAAGCCATTGTTTCAACAGGCATTACCCCACAACCGGCAGGTGCGTCATACGGCTGTAACAAAAACATCATTTCATAGCAGCGTCAGCCGGCCAGCCCGGCCCTTTTCCCGCTATGGAGTGACGCATGAAACTGCAATCGGCCGGCTTCGCCGCCCTTTCCCTGGCCATCGCCCTGGGCCTGTCCGCCTGCAAGCCGGCTGCTGAAGGCCAGGCCACCGCCCCGGCGGCCGACGCCCCCGCTGCTGCCCCGGCGGCTGGCGACAAGATCAGCGCCGAGATCTCCGGTGCCGGCGCTTCCTTCATCTTCCCGCTGGTGTCCAAGTGGTCGGCTGACTACAACGCCGCCACCGGTGCCAAGGTCAACTACCAGTCGATCGGTTCGGGTGGCGGCATCGCCCAGATCAAGGCCGGCACCGTCGACTTCGGTTCCTCCGACAAGCCGCTGTCCAGCGAAGAGCTGGCCCAGGCCGGCCTCGGCCAGTTCCCGTCCGCCATCGGCGGCGTGGTGCCGGTGGTCAACATTGAAGGCCTGGAAGCCGGCAAGCTGCGCCTGAGCGGCGCGCTGCTGGCCGACATCTTCCTGGGCAAGGTCAAGACCTGGAACGACCCGGCCATCGTCGCCGCCAACCCGGGCGTAAAGCTGCCCGACGGCAAGATCACCCTGGTCCACCGCTCCGACGGTTCGGGCACCACCTTCAACTTCTCCAACTACCTGTCCAAGGTCAGCCCGGACTGGAAGAGCAAGGTCGGCGAAGGCACCTCGGTGCAGTGGCCGGACGGCGTGGGTGGCAAGGGCAACGAAGGCGTGGCCTCGTACGTGAAGCAGATCAAGGGTTCGATCGGCTACGTCGAACTGGCCTACGCCCTGCAGAACGGCATGCCGTACGCCTCGATGCAGAACGCTGCCGGCAACTGGGTGCAGCCGACCGCTGAAACCTTCGCTGCCGCGGCCGCCAGCGCCGACTGGGCCAGCGCCAAGGACTTCAACCTGGTCATCACCAATGCGCCGGGCGACCAGGCATGGCCGATCACCGCCACCAACTTCATGCTGATGCACAAGCAGCCCAAGGATGCCAAGCGCAGCAAGGACACCCTGGCGTTCTTCAAGTGGGCCTTCGAGAACGGCCAGGCCCAGGCCAACGAACTGCACTACGTGCCGCTGCCGGCGGAACTGGTGACCCAGATCGAAGGCTACTGGTCGACCGAGTTCAAATAAGAACGCGGCCCTTGGGCCCCTTTGCGTAGTGCCGGGCTTGCCCGGCATTGCGGACCACCGCAACACCGCGTGCAGCCGGGCAAGCCCGGCTCTACGAACAGCCGGGCAAGCCCGGCTCTACACAGCGTCATTCCCTGCATCGCTCCACAACCCCGGGCCCTCGCCTTTCCCATGAATGCCATCGCCCAGCCTGTACCTGCACCGTCCACACGCGACCTGCGTGATGCCCGCAATGACAAGATCTTCAAAGGGGTGCTGGTCGCCACCGTTGTCTTCGTTCTGATTGCGCTGGCCTGCGCGGCACTGTCGATGCTGTGGGGCGGCCGTCATGCCCTGCAGGAGCAGGGCCTGAGCTTCTTCTATTCCTCCGAATGGAATCCGGTGGAAAACAAGTTCGGCGCGCTTGCGCCGATCTACGGCACCCTGGTCACCGCGCTGATCGCGATGCTGATCGCCGTACCGGTGAGTTTCGGCATTGCCTTCTTCCTTACCGAAGTGGCTCCGCGCTGGATGCGCGGCCCGGTCGGTACCGCCATTGAACTGCTGGCCGGCATTCCGTCGATCATCTACGGCATGTGGGGCCTGTTCGTGCTGGTGCCGGTGATGACCGAATATGTCACCCCTACCCTCAACGAAACCCTGGGCGAATGGCCGCTGATCGGCCCGCTGTTCCAGGGGCCTCCGCTGGGCATCGGCATCCTCACCGCCGGCTTCGTGCTGGCGATCATGGTCATTCCGTTCATCTCCTCGGTGATGCGCGAAGTGTTCCTGACCGTGCCGACCCGCCTGAAGGAATCCGCCTATGCACTGGGTTCCACCAAGTGGGAAGTCAGCTGGGACATCGTGCTGCCCTACACCCGCTCGGCGGTGATCGGCGGTGTCTTCCTCGGCCTCGGCCGCGCCCTCGGTGAAACCATGGCGGTGGCCTTCGTGATCGGCAACAGCGTGCGCCTGTCGCCGTCGCTGCTGGAACCGGGCACCACCATTGCCGCACTGATCGCCAACGACTTCGGTGAAGCCACCGAGACCTACCGCTCGGCGCTGCTGCTGCTCGGCTTCGTGCTGTTCATCGTGACCTTCGTGGTGCTGGCGATTGCCCGCCTGATGCTGATGCGCCTGGCCCGCAAGGAGGGCAACTGATGTCCACCGCCGCTGATTCGCTGTACCTGCGCCGTCGCATCGGCAACGTCGTGGCCATCGCCCTGTCGGTGGCCACCGCGCTGTTCGGTCTGTTCTTCCTGGGCTGGATCCTGTGGACGCTGGCGGCCAAGGGCCTGGCCGGCATCAACTGGAACCTGTTCACCCAGATGACCCCGCCGCCGATGCAGGAAGGCGGCCTGGCCAATGCCTTCTTCGGCAGCGCGGTGATGTGTGCGCTGGCCATTGCCATCGGCACCCCGCTGGGTGTGCTGGCCGGCACCTGGCTGGCCGAGTACGGCAACGCCCGCAAGGCCGGCACCGTGGTCCGCTTCGTCAATGACATCCTGCTGTCGGCCCCGTCGATCGTGCTTGGCCTGTTCGTATACACCCTGTACGTGATGCAGACCGGCGGCAACTTCTCCGCGTTCGCCGGCGCGCTGGCCCTGGCCTTCATCGTGCTGCCGGTGGTGGTGCGCACGACCGATGAAATGCTGCGCCTGGTGCCCTCGCAGATGCGCGAAGCCGCCCTGTCGCTGGGTATCCCGCAGTGGAAAGTGATTGTGCAGGTGCTGTACCGCAGTGCTTCGGCCGGCATCGTCACTGGCATCCTGCTGGCGCTGGCCCGCATTTCCGGCGAAACCGCCCCGCTGCTGTTCACCGCCTTCGGCAACCAGTACTGGAACAGCAACGTGTTCCAGCCGATGGCCAGCGTGCCGGTGGTGATGAACCAGTTCGCCGGCAGCCCCTATGAATCCTGGCAGACCCTGGCCTGGGCCGGTGCCCTGGTGCTGACCCTGTTCGTGCTGCTGGTCAGCCTGACCGCCCGCGGCATCCTGCTGCGCAACCGTATCTCCCATGACTGACTTTTCCGCGGACATCGCCATGAACGATCTCTCCAACGCCAACCCGATGCGCATCGCGGTGCCGACCTCGCAGGCAGAACTGCATGCGGCCCCGACCAAGCTTGCCGCGCGCGGTCTGGACTTCTACTACGACAAGTTCCACGCGCTGAAGAACATCAACCTGGAGATTCCGGAAAAGCGCGTCACCGCGCTGATCGGTCCCTCCGGCTGCGGCAAGTCGACCCTGCTGCGCATCTTCAACCGCATCTACGCGCTGTACCCGAAGCTGGAAGCCAAGGGTGAAGTGCTGCTGGATGGCGAGAACATCCTGTCGCCGAAGTACCCGATGAACCGCCTGCGCAGCAAGGTCGGCATGGTGTTCCAGAAGCCGGTGCCGTTCCCGATGACCATCTTCGAGAACGTTGCCTACGGCATCCGTCACCACGAAAAGCTGTCCAAGGCGGACATGAACGACCGCGTCGAGCAGGCCCTGCGCCAGGGTGCGCTGTGGGACGAGGTGAAGGACAAGCTCAACCAGAGCGCGCTGGGTCTGTCCGGCGGCCAGCAGCAGCGTCTGTGCATCGCCCGTGCGGTGGCCCTGCGCCCGGATGTGCTGTTACTGGACGAACCGACCTCGGCGCTGGATCCGATCTCGACCAGCCGCATCGAGCAGCTGGTGGAAGAGCTCAAGCACGATTACACCATCGTCATCGTGACCCACAACATGCAGCAGGCGGCGCGTGTGTCCGACTACACCGCCTTCATGTACCTGGGCGATCTGATCGAGCACGACCGTACTGAAGTGATCTTCTCGCAGCCGAACAAGCAGCAGACCGAGGATTACATCACCGGGCGGTTTGGTTAAGCGTCGTCGCGCGGTTCAACATTCCAGCCGGGCATGGCCCGGCTCTACCTCCCCATCAGCCGGGCAAGCCCGGCTCTACGGAAACCGACATGAGCATTCCCAACGACCACATCGTCAAGAGCTACGACGAAGAACAGCAGCGGCTGGTGGCCGAGATCGTGCGCATGGGCGAGATGGCCGTCGCCCAGCTGGAAGCATCGATGGACGTCATCGAGAAGCGTGATGACCATGCCGCCCAGCGCATCATCGCCAACGATGAAGCCATCGATGCACTGGAACAGCAGATCAGCCACGACGTGATGCGCCTGGCGCTGCGTGGCCCGATGGCGCGCGACCTGCGCGAGATCCTGGCCGGCCTGCGCATTCCGGCCGACATCGAACGCATCGGTGACTACGCTGCGAACGTGGCAAAGCGCTCGATCGCGCTCAGCAAGGCTCCGCCGCTGCCGCAGATCCAGGGCCTGCGGGCGCTGGGCCGGCTGGCCGCGCAGCAGGTGCGCCGTGCCATCGAAGCCTACCGCGACAACGACGCCGTGGCCGCGCTGGCACTCCGCGATGACGATGCCCGCCTGGACGCGCAGTACACCGCGCTGTTCCGCGAGCTGCTCACCTACATGATGGAAGACCCGCGCAACATCACGCCGTGCACGCATCTTCTGTTCATGGCCAAGAACCTGGAGCGCGTGGGTGACCACGCCACCAACATCGCCGAGAACGTGTGGTTCCTGGTGCATGGCGAGCAGGCACTGCCGCCGCGCGAGAAGCGCGACGAGACCAGCAGCGCCGGACAGATCTGACCGATCGCCGGAAGCGCGTTACACGCTGTTACAGGCCGATACCCCGGTATCGGCCTTTTTAATTGCCTATTCAGCAAAAAAATTCCACTCTGGACCTGCGTTCCAACCGACGCGTCGCACACAGAGGGATTGCCATGAAACGATTGATCGCTGCCTCGCTCGCCCTGAGTCTGCTGGCTGCCACCGGCTCGGCCTTTGCCGCCCCCGGCCATCATGACGACCGCAATCGCTACGACCGTCACGACCAGCGTCATGATCACCGCGACGACCGCCGGGGTCCTTCGCATGGCCACGCCTACAAAGCCCCGCCGAAGCGCGGTGGCTACCTGCCCCGCGACCACCGCGGCAGCTACGTGCGTGATTACCATCGCCACGGCCTGCGCGCTCCGGCACGCGGCCAGGAATGGCGTCAGGTCGATGGGCGTTACGTGCTGATCGCCGTCGCCACCGGTCTGATTGCGAATGTGGTGCTCAACGGCCGCTGAGGTCCGCGCCAGTAACGTCCGACCCCGCATCCCGCGTCGGCCTGTGCCGGCGCGGGATGTTCGTTTTTTGACGGAATCGACTCGCTTCGCCGCCTGTGCTTTTTGCCTGAACCGTTGCTGTCAGGACCAGTATGCGCCGCGCATCCGATTCCCTGCCCTGCGCCTCTTATCCTGTGCCACTGACACACAGGAACTCCGCCGCGATGCAACATCTCTGCCCGCTCGAACTCGCTGCCGCCCATCGCGGTGACCGGGATGCGCTCGAACGGGTGCTGGGCCAGTCACGCCAGCATCTGCGCCGGTACGCCGAATATCACTGCGTCATCAACGACGTCGAAGATGCGGTGCAGGAAAGCCTGATCACCGTGTCGCGACGACTGACCGGCCTGCGCGTGCTCGAATGCTTCACCTCGTGGGCCTTCCGCATCGTCAAGCGCGAATGCAACCGGCTCAAGCGCGCCCGCTGCCACTGGCAGCATGAAGAACTGCGCGAGGAAATCCTGCCGCCCGCTCCGCGCGATACCGAGGAACTGCGGCGCGACTGCGCCGCCGCGCTGGAGTCTCTGCCCGCGCATTACCGCGAAGTCATCCTGCTGCGCGACCTGGAAGGGCTGTCCATTGCCGAAATGGCGGACCAGCTGCTGACCACCCCCGACACCATCAAAGCCCGGCTGCATCGTGCCCGCGTCATGGCGCGCGAATACCTGGCCTGATGTTCCCCGCGTGCCGCGATTGCGGCATGCTCCCCTCCGCACCACCCCGGCTTTTCCGGACCTTTCAAGGAGTAGTTCCCATGAGCAAGATCCACACCCGCGTTTCCCTGCTGACCTGTGCTGCCCTGGCCGGCGGCCTTGGCCTGGCGGGCACGGCCTCGGCCTTCTCGATGACCGACCTGGCCCAGGGCTACGCCCTGGCCGCGCAGGCCGCCCCCAAGGCCGAGGCCAAGGCCGCCGAAGGCAAGTGTGGTGAAGGCAAGTGCGGCTCCAGCCACGCCAAGCCCGCCGACAAGAAGCCGGCCGAGGGCAAGTGCGGTGAAGGCAAGTGCGGAGCCGACAAGGCCAAGGCCGCGCCCAAGCCCGCCGCCCAGAAGAAGGGCAGCGAGGGCAAGTGCGGCGAAGGCAAGTGCGGTGCCTCGCACTGACGCCACGCCCCCGCGTCACCACGCCCCACCGCCGCTGCCAGCGGCGGCGGTGGGACTGGGACTGCGCCGGGCGCTGCTGGACGACCTCGAACGCGCCGCGCCGGGCGACCTCGATTTCCTGGAGTGCGCGCCGGAAAACTGGATCGGCCTCGGCGGGCTGTGGGCCGAACGCCTGCAGGCGCTCAGCGCCCGCTATCCCCTGACCTGCCACGGCCTGTCGCTGTCGCTCGGCGGCAGCGCGCCGCTGGACCTGGCCTTCATCGACCAGGTCGGGGCCTTCCTGCGCCAGCACAATGCCGTGCTGTACAGCGAACACCTCAGCTACTGCAGCGACGACGGTCATCTGTATGACCTGCTGCCGCTGCCGTTCACCGACGAAGCGGTGCGCCACACCGCCGCGCGCATCGTCCAGGTGCAGGACCGTCTGGGCCGGCGCATCGCGGTGGAGAACGTGTCGACCTACCTCACCCCGCATGCGGCGATGAGCGAACTGGACTTCACTCTCGCGGTGCTTGCAGAGGCCGACTGCGACCTGCTGCTGGACGTCAACAATGTGTACGTCAACGCCACCAATCATGGCTATGACGCCGCCGCCTTCATCGACGGCCTGCCCGCGGAACGGGTGGTCTGCATGCATGTGGCCGGCCATTACGACGAAAGCCCGCAGCTGAAGATCGACACCCACGGCGGCCCGGTGATCGACCCGGTGTGGGCGCTGCTGCGCCAGGCCTGTGCCCGTTTCAGTCCGCGCCCGACCCTGCTGGAGCGCGACTTCAACTTCCCGCCGTATGCCGAGTTGCGCGAGGAACTGGCCCAGGTGCGGCGCATCCTCCAGCAGGCACCGCACCGGGAGGCGGCATGAGCGATACCCTGCGCGCGCAACAGCATGCACTGACCGCGCATCTGCGCGACCCCGGGCGGCAGCCGGCTCCGGCCGGCCTCGATGACACCCGCCTGCAGGTTTACCGCGATCTGCTGTTCAACAATCTGCAGGCGCTGCTGGCGGGCAGTTTTCCGGTGCTGCTGCAGGTGTTGGACGCCACCGAATGGGACGCGCTGTGCCGACGCTACTTCGCCGACTACCGCTGCAGCTCACCACTGTTCACCGAACTGGCCGCCGAGTTTGTCGGCTGGCTGCAGACCTGCGACGACCTGCCGCGTCCGTTCCTGGCCGAGCTGGCGCACTACGAGTGGGTCGAACAGGCCCTGCAGGGCAGCACAGCCGACCCGCTGCCGGCGGCACCGCCCGGCACCGATCCGTGGACATCCGTCCTGCAGGTATCCGGCCTGGCCTGGCCGCTGGGCTACCACTGGCCGGTGCAGCAGCTGGGCCGCGATCACCAGCCCGTGCAGCCGCCCGCGCAGGCGACCTTCCTGCTGGCCCGGCGCGTGGCCGGCGGCGAGGTGGTGTTCGCGACACTCAGCGCATTGGCCTGGCAGTTGCTGGAACAGATCGGCAGCGGCACCCCAGACTCCGGCGGCGAGCACCTGCAGGCACTGGCGGCGCAGCACGGCCTTTCGCCGGCACAGATTGAAGCGGAGGGGCGGGCGCTGCTGGCCCAGCTGCTGGCCGCTGACGTGATTGGACCGGTATTGCCGACGCCCGGCTGAACAACCGCGCAGGCCGGCGCATCCTTCGTACTGCGCCGGTCCTCTTGTAGGAACACTCCTACCTGAGATTGCGCTGATGCCCTCACTGTTCCAGACCACGCGTGCGCTGCACGCCCATCTCCACGCCCTGGGCCGCTGGCTCGCTCCACTGGGCCTGCGCCTGCTGCTGGCCTGGGAATTCTTCGAATCCGGCCGCGAGAAGTGGCAGGGCAGCAACTGGTTCGACGACATCCAGGCCGGCTTTCCGCTGCCGCTGCGCTGGTTGCCGTCCGCGCTCAACTGGCAGCTGGCCACGTGGATGGAGCTGGTCGGGGCGCTGATGCTGCTGCTGGGACTGGCGACCCGGACCACGGCCGCAGCACTGATCGGGCTGACCGTGGTGGCCACGGCCGCCGTGCACTGGCCCACGCAGTGGGACTCGCTGGCCGAGCTGGCTCAGGGCTATGCCATCACCGACCAGGGCTTTGGCAACTTCAAGCTGCCGCTGCTGTACGTGGTGATGCTGCTGCCGTTGCTGCTCAACGGCCCCGGGGCGTTGAGTCTGGATGCGTGGTGGCAGCGCCATCCGCTGGCGCGCGTGGCCAGCACGCCGCGCAGCTGGGGCCTGCTGGCTGCCGCCGTGGCCCTGCCGCTGTCCTGGCTGCTGCCGGCTGCCGCGCTGGGCCTGCTGCTGGCGGCAGGGGTCCTGTTGCTGGTGGCCTGCAACACCCAGCAGGC
The DNA here is from genome assembly GCF_032103445.1 of Stenotrophomonas sp. Taxonomy (GTDB): domain Bacteria; phylum Pseudomonadota; class Gammaproteobacteria; order Xanthomonadales; family Xanthomonadaceae; genus Stenotrophomonas. Next base: position 11,201 of record NZ_DAMDFR010000069.1, on the reverse strand, counting down.
ATCGGCATGAACGCTGCCATGAAAGGGGCCGTCAGGGTGCCTCTGCTAGACTTCCGCCATGACCATTCCCCTGCCCCCGTCTGCAGCCACGCCCGTGGATGCTGCTGCCTCGCCGTCTGTCGCCCAGCGCCAGATGGCCACCCGCTTCCGTGGTTTTCTGCCGGTAGTGGTGGACGTGGAAACCGGCGGTTTCGACTGCCACCGGCACGCGCTGCTGGAAATCGCCGCCGTGCCCATCGAAATGGACGACGAGGGCCTGCTGTACCCGGGCCAGACCGCCAGTGCGCACGTGGTGCCGGCGGAAGGACTGGAGATCGATCCGAAGTCGCTGGAAGTGACGGGCATCATCCTCGACCACCCGTTCCGGCTGGCGAAGAGCGAACACGATGCGCTGGACCACGTGTTCAATCCGGTCCGCGCGGCGATGAAGAAGTACGGCTGCCAGCGCGCGATCCTGGTCGGGCACAACGCGCATTTCGACCTGGGCTTCGTCAACGCGGCGGTGAACCGGGTCGGGCACAAGCGTAATCCGTTCCATCCGTTCAGCGTGTTCGACACGGTGACGTTGGCGGGCGTGGCCTACGGGCAGACCGTGCTGGCCCGTGCCGCCACGGCGGCCGGGCTGGGCTGGGATGCCAATGAGGCGCACAGCGCGGTGTATGACACCGAGCAGACGGCGAAGCTGTTCTGCAAGATCGCCAACGGGTGGCCGCGTCCTGCGGTGTGAGATTGCGTTGACGCGCATGGCGCGTCACTACAGGTCGCCCGACCAAGGGTCGTAGTGACACGCCATGCGTGTCAACGCCATGATCCTGCGTTCGCGGCCACGCCATGCGTGTCAACGCAACGTCGGATCAACCGATCGCCGTGCGATCTCTGCCTTCGCTCTTGGCCCGATACAGCGCCCGGTCGGCACGCTGATACAGCAGCATCGGCGTGCGATCCGCGGCATCCAGCTCGACAAGGCCCGCACTGAAGGTCACCTTCAGCCCTGGAATGCCCGCCCAGTCCGGATGATCGTGGAACAACCCGCGCAATCGCGCGCACACGTGCGCGGCTTCACCGAGGCGGGTGTCGTTGAGCAGCAGGGTGAACTCTTCGCCACCGGTGCGCGCGGGCATGTCCGAATCGCGGCAGGCGGAGGCGATCAGGCGCGCCACTTCCACCAGCACCACGTCGCCGACGCTGTGGCTGTGGGTGTCGTTCACGTCCTTGAAGTGATCGATGTCCAGCACTACCAGACACAGCGGATGGCCACTGCGCTGCGAACGGGCGAAGTCGCGCGCCAGGGTTTCGTCGAAGGCGCGGCGGTTGGGCAGGCCGGTCAACGCGTCTTCGCGCGCCTGCCGTTCGAACTGCTCGGACTGCAGCTTGAGGCGGTCGGCCAGCTGGGTCTTTTCCTGGTTCAGCGCCTGCAGGTTCGCGGTCTGCGCCTGCAGGTCGCGGGTGGCCTCGTCGACCTTGCGCGCCAGGCGCAGGTTGCTGGCCTTGTAGCGGTCGATCAGATAGCGGTACAGCGCGATCAGCCCCGCCAGCAGCAACAGGCCACCGATGATCTGCACGCTGCGGCGCTGCCACAGGAACGGCTTGACCGTGAACGACCAGGTGGCTTCGCTGCCACTCCAGGTGCCGCCCGGATGCGCGGCCGACACATGCAGGGTGTACTCACCCGGCGGCAGCCCGATGAACTCGACGCTGCGCTGCTGGCCGCGCTCGATCCAGCCGCTGTCCAGGCCGTCCAGCCGGGTGCGGTAACGGATGCGCTCGGACATCAGGTAGCTCAGGCCCACGTAGCTGATGCTCAGCCGGCCGCCACCCGGCAGCGCGTTGTGGTTGCTGCCCTGCCAGTGCAGCGGCACGCCATCCACCAGTACCGATTCAATCACCGCTGGCGGAGCGAGCCGCTCGCGGAAGCGTTGCAGGCGCAGCGGATCAACCGTGCTCAGGCCGCCGGCGGTGACCACCCAGAAGGTGCCGTCCTGACGCAGGATCGCCGACGGGCCGGAACTGCCGTTGGCCTGTGAGTTGGCCATGCCGTCGATTTCGTTGTAGTGCTCGACCTCGAGCCGGCGCTGGGTGCCGTCGGCCACGGCATTGAGCATGGCCATGTCGGTGCGCAGCACGCCCCGGTTGCTGCTGATCCACACATTGCCAACCCGGTCGGGCACCAGCTGGAACACCGTATCCACCGGCATGCCCTGCTCCAGCCCGACCCGCGACAGACGGTCGTCCTGGTAGCGATATAGACCGCGGTCGGTGCTGATCCACATCGCATCGCCGACCTGCTGGAAACCGAACACGCTGCGGCCACCGCCCAGCGCGCTCAGGTCGATGGACTGCACGTGGTCGCCGCGCAGCACGCGCACGCCTTCGATGGTGCCGATCCAGAGGTCGCCTTCGCCGTCATGCGCCAGCGCGGTGATCAGGCCGGTCGGCATGCCCGCTACCGCCGGCACGCTGACCCGTTCGCCCTCGATCCGCGCCACGCCCTTCTGGGTGCCGGCCCAGACCACGCCGTTGCGGTCCACGGCGATCGCCCGGATGTTGCCGCCCGGCACGCCCTGGCCTTCGCCAAACTGCCGCCGCGTGTGGCCCTGCGCATCCAGCTGGAAGATGCCGTCGCCGAACGTCCCCGCCCACAGGTCGTCGTTGCGGCCCTGCGCCAGGCTCAGCACCGACGGCGGCTTGCCCCCGCTGTTGCGCAGCCCGACCGGATGGAACACGCCCTGGCTGTCGCGGCGGTCCAGGCCGCTGGCGCTGCCCACCCAGAGCTGCCGCTGGCGGTCTTCGAGCACGGTACGCACGTAGTCGCCGCTGAGTCCGTCGCGTTCGGTGAAGCTGCTGAACAACGTTTCGCGCAGGCGGTACAGGCCGCCGTTGGCCCCGACCCAGATGCTGCCTTCCGCGTCCTCGCGCAGGCTCACCACCCGCCCGCCGGGCAGGTTCAGGCCGGCCGGCAGGCGCTCCAGCCCGTGCCGGGACAGCCGTACCAGGCCCTGATTCTCGGTGCCCAGCCACAGATCACCGTGGCGGTCCTGCAGCATGGCGGTGATGTGCTGGATGCCGCTGAGCTGGTGCTGCAGTTCCGGCACCCCGTCCACCATACGGTAGATGCGGTCGCCGGCCACGATCCACAGCACCCCATCGGGTGCCCGGTAGGGCCAGACCAGGCCGCGGCCCAGGCCGAAGCTTTCCGGTGCACGCCGCAGCACGCCGTCAGTGCCACGCACCACCAGCCCGTCCAGGGTGCCCACCCAGACCCGGTCCTGTGCGTCGACCACCAGCTTGGTGAAGCTCAGCGCCATCGGCACGCCAGGCGGCGGAGCCTCGTAGTGGAACTGGCCATCCGGGGCCAGGGTGCCGATGCCGTTGCCCTCGTACAGCAGCCAGAGCTTGCCGTGGCTGTCCATCTGCATGGCCTGGATCAGCACCTGCGGTGCCGGCGGCCGGCGCTCGAATACCTGCCAGCGGCCATCCGCGCTGCGCCGGGTGACGTTGCCGCGCGAATCGCTGATCCACAGCCCGCCGTTGCGGTCCACGTACAGCGCGCCGACCCCGTTGTCGCGCAGGCCCGGGCGGGTGCTGCGGTCGAACACGGTGAAATCCAGGCCGTTGTAGCGCACCAGGCCTTCCCAGGTGGCGAACCAGAGGTGGCCTTCCGGGGTCTGCGCGATATCCCGCAGCGAGTTGTGCGGCAGGCCGTTGCGCGAGGTCCAGACGTCGATGGCGTAGTCGCGCAGCGGCGGCGGCCCGTCCTGGGCCAGCACGGCCCCGGGCAGCCCACACCACAGGCACGCCAACAGCAGCGCCGTGAGCAGGCGCTGCCAGAGGCTGTCGGGTTGTACCGGCCGCCACCGGGTGTCGCGCCCCCTTTCCGTCATCCGCACGAACCGGGCGAAAGACGGAAGCGAGACGTCACGCGGTGCGGGCAGCCGTGGGCAAAGGGCGCACTCATGCAGCAGATGCTGGCGTGGGGTTGCCAATAGTAGGCAAAACCGCGGCCCTTTGCTTCGTGAATCTCAGCCCGGACGCTGGGCCGAGGCCCAGGCCGGTGCCGGCCAGTGCACCACGGCCTCCAGCCCGCCCTGCGGGTGGTTGCGCAGCACCAGCCGCGCGCCATCCTTCTCGGCCAGCGCGCGGGCAATGGTCAGGCCCAGCCCGGCTCCGCCGGTTTCGCGCGAACGCGAGGTCTCCAGCCGCACGAACGGGTCGAACACCGCCTCCAGCTCGTCCTCGGCCAGGCCCGGGCCCTGGTCGCGGACGCGCACTGTGACGCCGTCCGCGCCCTCCTCGACCCGCACCTGCGCCGCGTGGCCATAGCTGACCGCGTTATCGACCAGGTTCGAGAACAGCCGGTGCATGGCCAGCGGGCGCAGCATCAGCACCGCGCCGCTGCCCTGCTCGAAGCTCGCCTCGGCACCGGCCTCGGCGGCGTCCTCGACGATGCTCTCCAGCAGCGAGTCCAGATCCAGCGCGGCGCGCTGCTCGGCGCTCTCCGCGCTGCGGGCCAGCTCCAGGCCCTCGCGAATCAGCGCCTGCATGGCGGCCAGATCGCCGATCAGGCGCTCGCGCAGGGCGTCGTCGGTCACGTTCTCCAGGCGCAGGCGCAGGCGGGTCACCGGGGTCTGCAGGTCGTGGGTGATCGCCGCCAGCATCTGGGTGCGTTCGCCCAGCGTGCGCTGCAGGCGGGTCTGCATGGCGTTGAAGGCTTCCGCAGCGCGCTGCACCTCCAGCGGGCCGGTCACCGGCATCGGTTCGCGCTGCAGGTCGTCGCCCAGTGCGGTGGCCGCCGCGGCCAGCCGTTGCAGCGGTGCACTGGCCATGCGTGCGACCACGTACGCCAGTACGCCGATCGCCAGCACCAGCAGGGTCAGGAACAGCGGGTCCACCGCCAGGATGCCGTTATGGGCCACCGCCGGCGACTCCAGCGCCAGCGACAGCTGGGTGCCGTCGCTCAGCGGCAACTGCACCGCGCGGCACTTGGGCGGAATGAAGGCCGGATCGCGCTCATGCGGCGGCTTGCGCCCGGCCTGTGGCGGCGGGGGCGGCGGCAGCAGTTCCTGCGCCTTGGGCAGGCAGGAACGGAACGAGGTGAAGTGCACCGTGGCATGCGCCACTGCACCCGGGCGGTCTTCCAGCACCGCCATGAAGGCGGTGTCCTCGCGCCCCAGGCGCGCATCTTCGGGCAAACTGCGCACCGCCGGGCCACCGACCTGCAACAGCCGGCCGCGCAGCTCCGGATCACCGTCAAGCAGGTTGACGAAGCCCTGCAGCCGGTCGGCCAGGCGATTGAGGTTCTGCCGCTCGAACTCCTGTTGGCGCTTGGCACCGGCCAGCATGGTCGCGCCAATGGCGGCCACGCTCATGCCCAGCAGCAGGATCACGAACAGACGCCCCACCATCGAGGCGAAGAAGCCGCGCAGACGTTTCATTCGAGGGTGACCGCCGTTGCCAGCACGTAGCCTTCATTGCGCACCGTTTTGATCAGCCCGTCGCTGCCGCCGTCACCGCCCAGCTTGTTGCGCAGGCGGCTGACCTGCAGGTCGATGGCGCGGTCCTGCGACTCGTAGTTGCGGCCGCTGCTGAGCGACACCAGCTGCTCGCGCGACAGCACCTTGTTGGCGTGGCCGACGAACACCCGCAGCAGACGAAACTCGGCCCCGGACAGCACCACCACGCGCCCGTCCGGGTCGACCAGATGGCGGTGTTCCAGGTCGAAGGTCCACTGCGAGAAGCGCGCGCGGCGAATGGCCAGCGGCTCCAGATTGGCCGGAAGTGCCTCGGTCCGGCGCAGCACGTTGCGGATCCGCGCCAGCAGCTCGCGCGGCTCGAACGGCTTGCCCAGGTAATCGTCCGCGCCCATTTCCAGGCCCAGCACGCGGTCAATCGGCTCGCTGCGCGCGGTGAGCATGATCACCGGCGTGCTGGAGCGCGCGCGCAGATCACGACACAGGGTGAGCCCGTCTTCGCGCGGCAGGTTGAGGTCCAGCACGATCAGGTCCACGTGCTCGCGTTCGAGCACCTGGCGCATGCCGTGGCCGTCGCTGGCGGTGCTGACCTGGTAGCCGGCACGGCCGAGCTGTTCGGCCAGCAGCTGGCGGATGTCATTGTCGTCATCGACGATCAACAGGCGTTGCATCGTGGGTATGGTCTCCATGCGTCCATGATCCCCTGTCGGGAGCTGAACCGCATCCTCGGGTTTGCGTCGGCGTGTTTCAAGCGTTGCCGCTGATACACGGCGACATGTTTTTCTTCGGCAGTGGTTACGTGCAGTTACACAGCGAGCGTTGAGCCAGCAGACCCCGCTCTTCACAATGCTGACAACGCCGCATGTCGGCCTGCCGAGTTGAGCCCCCATCGTGAAGCCCCGCCTGCCTACTACCCGCCGCGGCCGCGTGCTGCTGCTGATCATTGCCGCCCTCGTCGTGGCCGGGATTGTCGCATGGACCCTGCGCAAGCCGGCCGCGCCCACCCTGGCCACCAGCCCGGTCACCCGGGGCGACCTGGAACAGACGGTCGAAGCCACCGGCGTGATTGACGCCTACAAGCTGGTCAGCGTGGGTGCGCAGGCCTCGGGCCAGATCAAGTCACTGAAGGTGCAGCTGGGCGACACGGTCAAGGAAGGCGACCTGATCGCCGAGATCGACGCCACCACCCAGCAGAACCAGGTGCAGAACGCCGAGGCCTCGCTGGAACAGGTCCGCGCGCAGCGCGCCGTGCAGCAGGCCAGCCTGCGCGAGGCCGAGCTGGAATTCGCGCGGCAGAAGCAGATGCTGGAGGCCGAAGCCACCTCGCGCGCCGAGTACGACACCGCCGAGGCCCAGCTGAAGACCGCGCGCGCGCAGATCCAGTCGTACGACGCGCAGATCAAGGGGCGCGAGACCGAACTCGGCACCGCGCGCGCCAACCTGGCCTACACCCGCATCACCGCGCCGATGGACGGCACCGTGGTCGCAGTGGTGGCCGAAGAAGGCCGTACCGTCAACGCCAACCAGACCGCACCGACCATCGTGATGCTGGCACGGCTGGACCTGGTGACGGTCAATGCCGAAGTGTCTGAAGCCGATGTGGTCAAGATCAAGGCCGGCATGCCTGTGTACTTCACCACCCTGGGTGACCCCGACCGCAAGTACCACGGCACCCTGCGCCAGATCAATCCGGCTCCGTCGTCGATTGCCAATGAAAGCTCGAGCAGCTCCAGCTCGTCCAGTTCCAGCTCCAGCTCGGCGGTGTACTACAACGCGCTGTTCGACGTGGAAAACCCGGACGGCACCCTGCGCATCGACATGACCGCGCAGGTGTCGGTGATGCTCAAGCAGGCCAAGGGCGTGCTGACGGTGCCCTCGGTGGCACTGGGTCCGAAGAGCCGCGACGGCCAGTACCTGGTGCGGGTGGTCAACGCCGACGGCATGCCGGAACCGCGCAAGGTCAAGATCGGCATCAACAACGGGGCCAACGCCGAAGTGCAGTCGGGCCTGGAGGAAGGCGACAAGGTCGTGGTCGGCGAAGGCGGCACGGCGTCCGCCAGCGGCAGCAGCAATCGGGGTCCGCAGATCCGCATGGGCGGCCCGGGCATGGGGCCGCGCCGATGAAAGGCCCATCCGCCGCTACGCCGCTGCTGCGGCTGCGCGACCTGCGTCGCGAGTTTCCGGCAGGCGATGAAACCATCGCGGTGCTGCGCGACGTCAACCTGGACATCGCCGCGGGCGAGATGGTCGCCATTGTCGGCCAGTCGGGCTCGGGCAAGTCGACGCTGATGAACATCCTCGGCTGCCTGGACCGCCCCACCCGCGGCAGCTACCAGGTCGCCGGGCGCGAGACCGGGCGCATGCTGCCGGACGAACTGGCCGAGCTGCGCCGCGAGCACTTCGGCTTCATCTTCCAGCGCTACCACCTGCTCGGCGATCTCGACGCGCGCGGCAACGTGGAAGTGCCGGCCGTGTACGCCGGCAGCCCGGGGCCGGTGCGCAGCGCGCGTGCCGAACAGCTGCTGCAGCGGCTGGGCCTCGGCGACCGCATGCAGCACAAGCCGGGCCAGCTCTCGGGCGGCCAGCAGCAGCGCGTGTCGATTGCGCGTGCACTGATGAACGGCGGCGAGGTGATCCTGGCCGACGAACCGACCGGTGCGCTGGACACGAAATCCGGCGAGGAAGTGATGGGCATCCTCGGCGAGCTGCACGCGGAAGGCCACACCATCATCATCGTCACCCACGACATGAGCGTTGCCGAACACGCCCAGCGCATCATCGAGATCCGCGACGGCGAGATCATCGCCGACCGCGCCAATGACAAGGCTCCGCACTACCGCGCGCAGCGCAACGCCACCGTGGCCGCCGGCAAGGGCAACAGCTGGCGGGCCGCGCGCGACCGCTTCACCGAAGCGTTCCGCATGGCCCTGCTGGCGATGAACGCACACCGCCTGCGCACCTTCCTGACCATGCTCGGGATCATCATCGGTATCGCCTCGGTGGTCTCGGTGGTGGCGCTGGGCAATGGCTCGCAGCAGCAGATCCTGCAGAACATCAGCGCGCTGGGCACCAACACCATCGACGTCTACCCTGGTCGCGGCTTCGGTGACATGCGCTCGGGCCGCGTGCAGACGCTCAAGGCCAGCGATGCCGATGCGCTGGCAAAGCAGAGCTACATCGACAGCGCCACGCCCAGCGTGTCCTCGTCGGTGACGGCGCGTTACCGCAACCAGTCGGCCACCGCCCAGGTCAGCGGCGTGGGCGAGCAGTACTTCCGGGTCAAAAGCGTGACCTTGAGTGCCGGCAGCTTCTTTGAAGCCGACGCGATCAAAAGTCTGGCCCAGGTGGCGGTCATCGATGAAAACACCCGCACGCAGTTCTTCCCGAATGGCGAAGATCCGATCGGCCAGGTGATCCTGCTCGGCAATGTGCCGGTGCGCGTGGTCGGCGTGGCCAAGCCGCAGAGCTTCGGCTTCGGCGGCAGCACCAACCTGAGCGTGTGGGTGCCCTACACCACGGTGATGTCGCGCATGCTCGGCCAGAGCCACGTGTCCAGCATCACCGTGCGGGTCGACGATTCCACGCCGATGGACGCGGCGCAGGCGGCCATCTCCAAGCTGCTGATCATGCGCCACGGCACCGAGGACTTCTTCCTCAGCAACAGCGCCGAGATCCGCGAAACCATCGAGCAGACCACCCGCACGATGACCCTGCTGATCAGCGCCATCGCCGCCATCGCGCTGCTGGTGGGCGGGATCGGGGTGATGAACATCATGCTGGTGTCGGTCACCGAGCGTACCCGCGAGATCGGCGTGCGCATGGCAGTGGGCGCGCGGCAGAGCGACATCCGCCAGCAGTTCCTGATTGAGGCGGTGCTGGTGTGCCTGCTCGGTGGCCTGCTCGGCGTGGGTTTGTCGCTGCTGGTCGGGTGGCTGTTCGGCAAGTTCGCGCCCGACTTCCAGATGCTGTTTTCAACCGCGTCGATCGTGGCGGCGTTTGCCTGCTCGAGCTTGATCGGCGTGGCGTTTGGTTTCCTTCCGGCTCGCAATGCAGCCCAACTTGATCCCGTGGAGGCGTTGGCCCGCGAATGAACATGTCCCGTATTTCGAAACAAACCGTGCTGGCTGGCTCCTTGGCGTTGCTGCTGTCGGCCTGCGCCAGTACCGGTCACTACCAGGTGGATGCGCCGACGGTGCCAGCCGCCTATGGCCGTGGCGATGCGCAGATCAACACGCCTACCGAGGCCAGCGTCGACAGCACCGAGGTCGCGCGCACCGATGTGCGCCAGGACACCTGGTGGACCGGCTTCCAGGACCCGCGCCTGGACCGGGTGATCGCCCGTGCCCTGCAGGCGAACACCGACCTGGCCTCGGCCGGCCTGGCGGTGCAGCGTGCACGTCTGCAGGCCGGTCTGGCCGACAACAACCTGTGGCCGCAGCCCTCGGGCAGTGTCAGCAGCAGCGGCAGCCGCGCCATTGACCAGAGCGCGGACTGGAACCGCGGCAGCTCGGCCGGTGTGTCGCTGCAGTGGGAAATCGACCTGTGGGGCCGCCTGCGCACCCAGCGCGACATTGCCCAGTGGGAGGCCCAGGCCACCGAGGAAGATCTGCAGAACACCGCCCTGCTGGTGGTCAGCGACGTCGCCACGCAGTACTGGACGTTGGCCTTCCTCAACCAGTCGATCACGGCCGGCCAGGCCAACCTGGAGCGGCTGGAACGCACCCGCGATCTGGTCCAGGCGCGCTTCGATGCCGGTGCGGTGTCGCGGCTGGAAGTGCGTCAGGCCAGCCAGAGCCTGGAAGCACAGCGATCGGCGCAGAGTGCACTGGAGCAGCAGCGGGTGGTGGCACGCAATGCGCTGACCGTGTTGCTGGATGGCCAGCCATGGCCGCAGGCGGATGAGCCGCAGGTGCTGGAAAGCGTCGGCAGCCCGCCGCTGGCCGAAGGCCTGCCGGCTGAGCTGCTCGGTCGCCGCCCGGACCTGCGCGCGGCCGAACTGCGCCTGCGCAACAGCCTGAAGAACATCAAGGTCACCGCGACCAGCTACTACCCGGCGCTGAGCCTGAGTGGCGGCGTGAACAGCAGTGCGACCTCGCTGTCGGATGTGCTGAGGAATCCGGTGGCCACGCTGGGCGCGGGCCTGTCACTGCCGTTCCTCAACATCCGCCAGGCGCAGCTGGATACGAAGGTGGCGGGCACGGATTACCAGATTGCCGCGAACAGCTTCCGCAGCACGCTGTACACCGCGCTGTCCGAGGTGGACAACGCGTTGTCGGCGCGCACCCAGTTCGCCACGCAGGTAGCGGCGTCTCAGGCGTCGTATGACGAGGCGGTGGAGATCGAGCGCATGTACGAAGTGCGTTATCGCGTGGGCGCGACCGACCTGCGTACGTGGTTGGAGGCGCAGCAGACCCGGCGTGATGCGGAGCTTTCGTTGGCGTCGGTGAAGCAGCGTCAGTTGATCAACGATGTGACGTTGTTCAAGGCGCTTGGGGGAAGCGCGGGGTGATGGATCGCTTCGGCCTGGTCTAAACGTCGGTCAGGTTTACCTGACCGGCGTGGAATAGGCTTCGGATGCTTGTGCCGCGCTGCGCGCGGTTGACGCGCATGGCGCGTCACTACGAATTGCTACGTGCGCAGGACGATCGCGCCGTTCGCCGGGCACGCCCGGCGGGGGCCCGCGTAGATACCGTCTCGCCCCTGCCTATGCAAGGGCGATTTCGGGATCAAACG
>NZ_DAMDFR010000068.1:0-23857 GCF_032103445.1 Stenotrophomonas sp. | reverse complement strand
GCATCCGCTTCGCGCAGAGCGCGCAGCGCGGCCCCGGCAGCGGTCACCGGCGGCGGCAATTCTGCAGAGCCGGTCATCGTGCTGGACGGCGTGGCGGACGATTCGACGGGCGTGCCCGACAGCGACCCCGGCGATGCCGGACCACTGGCCTGCGTGCCCTGCCCGGCAGCCGCACTGGATCCGCGGTTGTGCGGCTGCGGCTGCGGCTGCAACTGCGGCTGCGTCGACGTCGACTGTGCGGTTGGCGTCGGAGTGCCTGCGGCTGTGAAGGTGGATGCACGACGGACGGCAGCGGTGTCCGAACGCGCTGCGACCAACGACAGGCCCGGCCACAGCGGCAGCAACGGCGCATCTGCATCCGTGCCACTCACCAGGCGCTCGATGTAGGCATCGCGCTCGTCGTCGAATTCATCATCGAACTCGAACTCGGCACCTTCGTCAGGTATATCGTCGGCGTCATCAATCGGCAGCAAGCCGGGTTCTTCCAGCGCGGGCGGCGTGTCGATGCCACCGCTGCCGGGATCGCCGAAGGCCTCCACCGATGTGGGCGACGAAGTACCACTGCTACCCGCCGCGGAAGCCCCGGACACGTTGTCGTCATTGCCGGCATTGGCGGACGACGCCGTATCGGCGTGCGCCTGCGCACTCCCGTGCTGCATCGAAACGCTTCCCTTGTGGTGCGCCTCTTCCATGCGCTGCAGCAGCGGCTGCACGCCGGTCACTGCGCTGATCGCCGCGATGGCGGGCTGTTTCTGGATGGTCAACGACATGCGTACTCCTCTTGAATCTGGCGTTCGTCGCGGCGTTGCTGCGCCTGCCGACGATGGCGTTCGAGACGCGCACCGGCGGCATCCAGCCGGTGTGCACGTGATTGTTGTTGGGCGGCACTGCGCCGCAGTTCCTGTTCCTGCTGCCGCGCCTGCTCGGCCTGGGCCAGCAGGTCACGGGCGCGCAGGTCGCACTCGAGAACGTGGGCGCGGGCGATGGCGACGGCGCGCAGTCGGTCGAACAGCCGCTGCCGGTCCAGGCCCAGCTCCTGTTGCACCTGCGCGTCGAGCAGCCGCGCATTGGCCTGCACGCGCAGCTCGCCGGCTTGTACGTCATGCGCTTCCGCAACAGTAGACTGCGCGGCGGCATCACGGCGCAGTCGCTGTGCGCGCTGGTCGACCCAGCGTGCGATGCGGCGTGGGTCAGCGGACGACGGCATGCAGGGCCTCCACCGCCGCAGAAGCCGGCACGCGCTCATGCAGGCCCTGGCGCAGGAATGCGTTGAGCCTCGGTTCGCGTGCCACCGCGTCGTCCTGGTCCGGTTGCGCACCTGGGCGGTACTCGCCGATGTCGCGCAGCAGCTGCAGGTCTTCCAGCCGGCCGAGCAGGCTGCGCAGTCGGTTCGCCGCTTCCCCCTGCGCGGCATTGGCCAGACGCGGATAGAGACGACTGGCGCTGCGCAGCACGTCAATGGCCGGAAAGTGCCCACGCTGGGCCAGGCGTCCACTGAGGTGGATATGCCCGTCCAGCAGCGACTTCACTTCCTCGCCGACCGGGTCGGGATCGCTGTCGTCCTCCAGCAGCACGGTGTAGAACGCGGTGATGCTGCCCTGCACGGTGTTGCCCGGGCGCTCGACCAGGTGCGGCAGAGCTTCAAACACCGACGCCGGGAAGCCGCGCCGTGCCGGTGGTTCACCGGCGGAGAGCGCCACGTCGCGCAGTGCACGCGCGTAGCGTGTGGCCGAGTCCATCACCAGCAGCACGCGGCTGCCCTGCTCGCGGAAGTACTCGGCAATGCGGGTCGCCACCATGGCGGCGTTGACGCGGGTGGCCGGCGAGCTGTCGGAGGTGGCCTGCACGACGATGGTGCGGGCAGCGTGCGGGCTGCTGCTGATGGATTCGACAAAAGCGGCGACCTCGCGCCCACGTTCGCCGATCAGGGCCACCACGCGCACATCGCAGTCGGCATTGGTCAGCAGCATTTCCACCAGGGTGGTCTTGCCGCAGCCGGCGGCGGCGAACACGCCCATGCGCTGGCCTTCGCCTACGGTGAGCAGCGCGTCGATGGCACGTACGCCGGTGTCGAACGGGGTGTCGATGGCGCGACGCTGACGGTAGTCGAGCGCCGCGGACTGCACCGAGGCCGCGCGACCGACTGCGCTGGCCGACAGCTCGGCTTCCGCGATCGGACTGCCCAGCCGCTCGACGACTTCGCCAAATCCGTCCACCACGCACCCGAGCAGCTGCGGACCCAACTGCACCTGAAGTGGCTGGCCGGTAGGCACCACCAGCACATCGGCGGCAAGCCGAGATGGCGCGCCGAGCAGGGCCACGGTGGCAACACCTTCGTCCACGCGGGTGACCACGCCGTGGGTCAGCAGCTCGGCATCGCCGGCGGAGCGCCGCACGTGGCAATGCTCCCCCACCGCAACCTGCGGCAGTGGCACGCGCAGTTCACCGGCGCGCAGCGCCAGCGGTCGCGCACAGGGACGCCACAAGGGCACGGCCGGATTCACCGCAGCAGCGCCTGCAGGTCGAGCACGCGGCCGTGGAAGCTCTCAATGGCTTCGGCCATCAGTGAGGACTGATGCTGGCAGTCGGTCAGCAGCATGCCGCCGACCAGGCACGCGTCGTCGATGACCCGCAGCGACAGGCAGCCGTTGGCGAAATGCGCCGACGGTGCCGACAGCGCGGTCAAGAGCTCTTCAGCACGATTGCTGAAGCGCATGTCCGGCGAGGTATCCAGACGGCCCCACAGGAACACCGTGTCGCCCACCGGATCGAGCAGCAGTTCGCCGACGTCTGCAAAGCCCATCACCACCGAGGAATGGGTATCGAACTCGAACCGCGAGGGGTCGCACCCCAGCTCGTTCAAGGCAGCGTTGAGGGTATCGAGCAGGTGGTTCATATGCTTCTCATGACATCAAGGGTGACCGCGTCGGAAATTTCACCGAACGAAAGCACCGGGGTGGAGGGGAGTTTGTTTTCGATGAACCGCTTGACGAAGCGGCGGATGTCCGGGGCCACCATCAGCACCACATCGGGGCGATAGGCGGACACTTCGCCCACGTGCAGGGCAAAGCGGTCCATCAGTTCGTTGGATTCGGTGGGCTCCAGATTCAGGTAGGCCGCGCCCTGGCTCTGGCGGATGCCGCTGCGGATCTGGTCCTCGACCTGGCTGGAAACGAGAATCGCGGGAATGCGGCCGTCGCGGGCGAATCGCGCCGAGATGTACCGCGCCAGTGCACTGCGCACGTGCTCCACCAGCAGGATCACGTCCTTCTCGCGCTGCCCCCACTGGGCCAGGGTTTCAAGGACCACCTTCATGTTGCGGATGGAGACATCCTCGCGCAGCAGACGCTGCAGGACCTCGGCCACACGCTGGATGGGCATGTGCCGGTACGCTTCCTTGACCAGCTCGGGGAAGCGCTTCTCCAGCGCGTCCAGCACGTACTTGGCTTCCTGGATGCCGAACAGTTCGCCGACGTTGCGCAGCACCGCGCCATGCACAAGGCGACGCAGCTCCTCGTAATCGGTTGCGACTTCGCAGCCCATCGCCAGCACATCGGCCTGCGACGCGACCGGCACCCAGCGCGCCACCGCGCCGTCATGCGGCACGGTCAGGCCCATGTTCAGCGCGTCGAGTTCGTCCTGACGGCCGAGCACGCGCACGTGACCACCGACCACCTGCCCGCTTGCGGCGGGAATCTCGTTGATCAGCACTTTGACCTGGTGTTCCTGGGCGGGCTCGTGCGGGCGCAGCACGAACGCAGCCAGCTGCATGCCGGTGTTGATGAAGGCATCGTTACGCAGCTGTTCTTCCCATTTGCCGGCGGTGGCCGCGTCATGCAGCGGGCCGGGCAGGAGCAGGATCAGCGGCAGGGTTTCGCTGGTGAGGTTTCCGGCAGCGGCGCTGCTGGGGTCCGTGCTGCCGGTTGCACCGGCACTACCAGAAGCGGCACCGCCGGTTGCGGATTCCGCGGTGGACCCGCGGCGCATGCGCAAGAACAGCATGGCCGCCAGGCCGATGGCGAGGCCAGCGAACACCGGCAGCGGGAAGCCGGGCAGGAAGCCCATCAGCAGGACCAGGATGGCCCCGATGGCCAGCACCACGTTGCTGTTGAACAGCTCGCCCAGAATGCTGGCACCGAGGTTGTTGCCCTCGCCGCTGACGCGGGTGACGATGAAGCCGGCGCTGATGCAGATCAGCAGCGCGGGAATCTGCGCCACCAGACCATCACCGATGGTCAGCAGGGTGAAGGTGTTCAGCGCCTCACCGAACGGCATACCGTGCTGCAGCATGCCCACCGCGATGCCGCCGAACAGATTGACGAACACGATGACGATGCCGGCGATGGCGTCGCCCTTGACGAACTTCATTGCACCGTCGTACGAGCCGTACAACTGGCTTTCGCGTTCGACGTCGCGGCGGCGGCGCTGCGCCTCTTCCGAGGTGATGGCTTCGGCGCGAAGGTCGGCGTCGATGCTCATCTGCTTGCCGGGCATGCCGTCCAGCGAGAAGCGTGCCACCACTTCACCGATACGCTCGGAACCCTTGGTGATGACGATGAACTGCACCAGGGTGATGATGGCGAAGATGACCGCACCGACCACCAGGTTGTCTGCCACCACAAATTCGCCGAAGGCATTGATGATATGCCCGGCATCGGCGTCAACCAGGATCAGACGGCTCGTGCTGACCGACAGCGCCAGCCGCATCAACGTGGTGAACAGCAGCACAGAGGGGAAGGTGGAGAAGCTGAGAATGCGCTCCACGTAGAACGAGCTGAGGAAGATGACGATGGCCACCGCCATGTTCAGTGCGATCAGCAGGTCGACCACCAGGGTCGGCAGCGGGATGATGAGCATCGCCACCACCACCGCCATCAGCACCACCAGTGCCAGTTCCGGACGCAGGATGCCGCGCATGCGCGCGCTCAAGCCGCCGGTGTTCAAGGCCGCGCTCATGCCAGCCCCCCGGTGAAGCCGCCGGTGTGGCCGCGATCACGTTTCATGCTTTCCACCACCATCGTCTCCAGTTGCTGCATGGCCACCTCGCGCGCCTCCGGCCCGATCCAGATGGCATCGGGCAGGTCCTTGAGGGCGCGGCGAAGTGCCTGAATCAAACGCACCCGCTGTTCGGTTCCCAGCGCCACACGCGCCGCGGCCAGCGGCCCGGTGAACAGGCCCTTCCAGTCCTGCAGCCCGCGCACGACATCAAGCAGGCCCACCACCACCGTGTCGGCGCGGGTAGCCATGCGGGTCAGCAGGCCGGTGCGCTGGATGTCGTCCACCAGCAGCTGGTCCACCGAACGCAGCACCGCCAGCTTGCGCACCTGCCCCAGCAGGTAGCCGAACTCCAGCAGCGAAGCGCTGGGGTCCAGCGAGAACATGTCGGCGGCGATGGCCTGTTCCATGAAGTCGACGATGACCGCGCGGCGTTCGAATCCGTACTGCTCGATCCAAGCGATGTATTCGCCCGCGCAGTCCTGCGGGTTACCGAGGAAATCGCGATAGCTTTGACGCAGCGCGCGCGCCGAGAGCTGCGCGTTTCTGGACGCCAGCCGCGCCTTCACCGCGACGTTGGCACCGCCGCGCATCGCCGCACCGTTGCCCTGTGCGGCCTGCTCTTCGAGCAGCTGTTCCAGCGTGGCTTCCAGCAGCTCGCGCATGGCTTCCAGCTCGTCTTCGGCGAGCAGCGCGCGCAGCACCGCCAGCACATCGCTGGGATCGGGGAACAGCTGCTTCAGCAGCGACATCACCTGCGAGGGGCTGCGCATGCCACCGAGCTGCTCACGGAAGCCGGACAGCTTCTGGTGGACTTTTTCGTCCAGCACGTGGTCGATCCACGCCTCGGGGGCACCCGTACCGGCAGCGTTCTGCTGGTCGCGACGGCGCTGCAGCGAGGCCATCAGAGCCCCGATGTCGTCACTCATCGCCAATGCGGTCGCGAGCGCGCCCGGCCGACGCGGGGCCGGTGCCTGGGTGCGGTTGTCGTCGTTGCCTTCAGTCTGCTGGGTTGCCGCCTGCCGGGGGGCGGGCACCGGTATTGCGCGCGGGGCTGGATTAATTGCGGGAAGCGCCATGCGCGGCCTCCAGCGCGGGCAAGCCCTGCTTCAGTTCCTCCAGCACATCCTGCAACGGCTCGCCCACATCCTGGCCATACAGCTGCTGCATGCGGGCAGCATTGAGCATGTCGCGCTCGCCGAGCACACGCGGCTGGATCAGGAACACGCGCACGAGGTTGTCGTGGCTGCGGGTGTCCTGACCGAACAGCTTGCCGACCCCGGGCACACGGCGCAGACCGGGAATGCCGCTCTTGCCGTTGTCCAGCTGACGCCGGGTATAGCCGCCGATCAGCAGACTGAGCTGGTGCGGCACGCGCGCGACGGTGTCGATCATGGTCCGGCTGACCAGCGGCAGGCCGGTGTCGAAGCCGGACGAACTGGCACCACCGTCTTCCACCGCCAATTGCAGCTCCACCTCTTCCATGCTGGAAATACGCGGGCGAACGCTGACCAGGGTGCCGTAGGTCACCTGATCCAGCTCGACCGCTTTTTCGCCAATCAACTGGGTGTAAAAGGTCTGGTTGCTGTCGAAGTAGGCCGGTACGTTCTCCTGGGTCAGCAGCACCGGGCGCGAAACGATCTGCGCGTCTCCCGTGCTGGTCAGTGCCTGCACCGAGGCCAGGAAGCGCGGGCCATCGAGGGTGGTGGCCGGAATGCCGTCATTGATGCCGATCTGCAGGCGGTTGCCGATGTTGATGCCGCCGCTCCAGTTCACGCCCAGGCGGTCAAGTTCGGTCTTCTTGATGTCGATGATCCACAGCGACAGCTCGATCTGCTTGCGCGGGGTATCCAGCTCGGCCACCAGCCGCTTGATCTGCTCGATCTGCGCCAGCGTGCCGCGCACGATGATGCTGTTGGTTTCCGCATACGGCATGACCCGGGCCGGGCCCGGGCCGCTCGACGTACTCGCAGGCTGCGGCGCGGGAATCTGCACCTGGGCGGCCGGCGGCAGCGCCTCCTCCATCACCAATGCCGCATCGGCTGGCTGGGCCGCCGGCTGCTTCACCACGGTGCCGAAATCTCCCATCTGCAGCACCTGGGACAACACATCGGCCATGCCCGGCACGCTCTGCGCTTCGCCGCGCACGGCGTAACGGCGGCCATGCACGAAGCTGTGCTCGAGTTTGATCACCTCGACATGATTCGGGCTGGCATCTGCCCCTTCATACAGTTCGTCCAGGTAGCGCGCGGCATTGAGCACGATGTCCACGTAGACCGGCGGGCCGGCCACGTAGAAGGTGCCGTCGGCCCCGCCCCCACGCACCACGTAGCGCGGGTCGGCCAGTTTGGCCTTGCGCAGGAAGTCGTTGAGCGTGGCCACCGAAGTGGAACGCAGCCGGCCCACCGCGTTCTTCTGCTCGCTGGCCTCGTACACATAGATGGACTGGGTATCGCTGTACCAGACCAGGCCGACATCGGCGGAGACCTTGTTGAGCACGTCGAACGGGCGGGCCAGGTCGAAGCTGCCGCTGACCTTCTTGCGTTGCGCCTTGGCACTGACCACGACGGCTTGACGCGCCTTGGCCCCGATGGCATTGAGCAGGTGCTCGGCGCTTTCGGCGCGCGAGACGAAGCCGGCCGCATGCGGCAGATCGGCGCGGTCGGAAATGGCGGTGCCTTCCAGCGGGGTCTGCGCGCGGACAGCGGGCGCAGCGGCAAGAACGGCAACGGCAGTGAACAGCAACAGGGAATACGGCAGGAAACGCATGGATTACTCGGCAGGCGTCTTGACGGCGCGGTAGACGGACAAAGGGGAGCAGCCGATCAGGGCCTTGATGTCGGTACAGAAATGCGACAACGAGGCGTAGCCGTGGTCGGCGGCCAGATAGGTGAACGAACGCGCCCGCCCCGGGTAGGCCAGCAAGGTGCGCGCGGCGCGCAGGATGCGCAGCTCGCGTTTCAGGGGTCGCCCCAGCACCTGCCGGCAGCGACGATGGAACTGGGCCGAGGACAATCCATAACGCTCGGCAAGGGTGGCCACGCTGTGTTCGCCGCCTTCCTTCAACAGAAAGCGCATGAGCCCGTAACTCTCACTGCGGGCCAGATGGCGCAGCAGCGCCGCCAGCGGGGTGGAATCGGCAACGTCAACCGCCAAGCTCTGCGGGGCACGCGCCAGCTGGTCGATCAACCAGGCGGCCGCTACTTCCGGTTCTTCCACCGCCGCCGCGACCGGCCAGCACACCACCGGCGGCTCGGCGCTGTGACGCACCGCGTCGCGCACGTGGTCAAAATGCGCCAGCGCACGCGCCATGCCACTGCCGGCCAGCGGTACGACCTGCAGGGCCGGATGCCGCGGCGCGGTGGAGCCGGCCAGCAGCAGGCGCTGCCCCGGAGCCAGCCGCACCACGTTGCCGGCGGAGTTGAACTGGACGGTGTCCTGGCCTGCATTGACGATTACCTGCATCCCTCATCTCCCGGTCAGATCCGTAAACGTGGACGGCGCAACAGGCACCCTCTTGGACACGGCCGGCATGATGGCGACGGGGGCGGAGCGAGGCTTTACAAGAAATTCGAAAGCGACGGCGGAATGCGGTATACCGGGCAACGTGTTCAGAAACGACAGCTTTTCCGGAGTCCCCGATGTCCTCCCCCCTGCTGGGTCTTCACCACGTCGCGCTGATCTGCGCCGACTACCCGCGCTCGCGCGACTTTTACGTACGGGTGCTGGGCCTGACCGTGCTGGCCGAGCATTACCGGGAGGCCCGGGAGTCCTGGAAACTGGACCTGGCCCTGCCCGATGGCGGTCAGCTGGAATTGTTCTCATTCCCGGCTGCCCCGCCCCGACCCAGCCGGCCGGAGGCGCAGGGCTTGCGGCATCTGGCGTTCAGGGTGGCAGCGCTGGAGCCGGTGATCTCGCGGCTGGCGGGCGAAGGCGTGGAATTCGAGCCGATCCGGGTGGATGAATACACCGGGCGGAGGTTCACGTTCTTTGCCGATCCGGACGGGCTGCCGCTGGAGTTGTATGAGATTGGATGAATAAGTTCATGTGAAGAGCAGCGGGGCAAGCCCCGCTTTACGGGGTGCGTTCCGTACCCGTGCGAATGGGTATACAGTCGCGAGGTGCCGGCATCGCGCCGGTTTTCATGAACATCCCTGGGAGGGGAACCATGCGCAAGACGTTCAAGACCCTGCTGCTGGCATTGCCGCTGGTGATGGCCTCAATGTCGGCCAGCGCCGCTGACAGCGCCGTGGGCCGCTGGAAGACCATTGACGACAAGACCGGCAAGGTGAAGTCGATCGTGGAAATCAGCCAGGCCGCCAACGGTACCCTCAGCGGCAAGGTGGTCGAAGTGCTCCATTCGGACAAGGGTCCGAACCCGGTCTGCGACGACTGCAGCGGTGCCAACAAGGGCAAGCCGGTGAAGGGCATGACCATCCTGTGGAATCTCAAGCAGGACAAGGGCAGCACCACCGAGTGGTCGGGCGGCACGGTGCTGGATCCCGCCAACGGCAAGACCTACAAGTCCAAGCTGGAATTGCAGCCGGGCGGCAAGAAGCTGGACATGTCCGGCTGCGTGGCCTTCATCTGCCGCGCCCAGACCTGGGTGCGCGAGTAAGCAGCGCCCTCCGGGCCGTTCACAACCCTCCAAAGGCCGAAGCGGCAACGCTTCGGCCTTTTGTCTTGACAGGGCATGCGATAATCCCGCGTTCCCCTGGCAACTGCGTTCATCATGACCCGCACCGCTCTCGTCACCACCGCCCTGCCCTACGCCAACGGCCCCCTGCACCTTGGCCATCTGGTCGGCTACATCCAGGCTGACATCTGGGTGCGCGCGCGGCGAATGAGCGGCGGCAAGACCTGGTTCGTGTGCGCCGACGACACCCACGGCACCCCGATCATGCTCGGCGCGGAAAAGGCCGGGGTGACCCCGGAAGTGTTCATCGCCAACATCCAGGCCAGCCACGAACGCGACTTTGCCGCCTTCGGGGTCGACTTCGACCATTACGATTCGACCAACTCGGCCGGCAACCGCGCCCTGACCGAAGCCTTCTACGCCAAGCTGGAGGCCAACGGCCACATCTCGCGGCGCTCGGTGGCGCAGTTCTATGACCCGGACAAGGGCATGTTCCTGCCCGACCGCTACATCAAGGGCATCTGCCCGACCTGTGGCAGCGCTGACCAGTACGGCGACAACTGCGAGGTCTGCGGTTCGACCTATGCCCCGACCGACCTGAAGGACCCGAAGTCGGTCATTTCCGGTGCCACGCCGGAAATCCGCGATTCGGAGCACTTCTTCTTCGAGGTGGGCCGCTTCGAGGCGTTCCTGCGCGAATGGCTGGCCGGCGACGTGGCCCTGCCGGGCGTGAAGGCGAAGCTGGGCGAATGGCTGAATGCTGAAGGTGGCCTGCGCGCGTGGGACATCTCGCGCGATGCGCCTTACTTCGGCTTCGAGATTCCGGGCCAGCCGGGCAAGTACTTCTATGTCTGGCTGGATGCGCCGATCGGCTACCTGTCCAGCTTCCAGGCGCTGTGCGCGAAGACCGGCGAAGATTTCGAGTCGCACCTGCGCGCCGGCACCAGCACCGAGCTGCACCACTTCATCGGCAAGGACATCGTCAACTTCCACGGCCTGTTCTGGCCGGCGGTGCTGCACGGCACCGGGCACCGCGCGCCGACCCGTCTGCACGTGAACGGTTACCTGACCGTGGAAGGCGCGAAGATGTCCAAGTCGCGCGGCACCTTCGTGATGGCGCGTACCTATCTGGACGTGGGCCTGGAGCCGGAAGCGCTGCGCTATTACTTCGCGGCCAAGTCCAGCGGCGGCGTTGACGACCTCGACCTGAACCTGGGTGACTTCGTCGCGCGCGTGAATGCCGACCTGGTCGGCAAGTTCGTCAACCTGGCCAGCCGCTGCGCCGGCTTCATCAGCAAGCGCTTCGACGGCCGCCTGGCCGATGCGCTGCCCGATGCAGCACAGTACGACCGCTTCGTGGCGGCGCTGGGGCCGATCCGCGAGGCTTACGAACGCAATGATCCGGCGGCGGCACTGCGCCTGACCATGGCATTGGCCGACGAAGCCAACCGTTACATCGACGACCAGAAGCCGTGGGTGATCGCCAAGCAGGAAGGGGCCGACGCCCAGCTGCAGGCGGTCTGCACCCAGGGGCTGAATCTGTTCCGCGTGCTGGTCACCGCACTGAAGCCGGTGCTGCCGGCCACGGCCGCGCAGGCCGAAACCTTCCTGGCTTCGCCGGTGCAGACCTGGACCGACATCGTCCGCCCGCTCACCGCGCACACCATTGCGGTGTTCGTCCCGCTCTTCACCCGTATTGACCCGAAACTGATCGACGCCATGACCGACGCTTCCAAGGACACCCTCGCTGCCGCTCCGGCGGCTGCCGCCCCGGCCAAGGCCGCAAAGCCGGCAGCTGCCGCGCCTGCTCCAGCTCCCGCTGCGGCCACCGACGCTGCACCGGCTTACATCGGCATCGACGATTTCGCCAAGCTCGACCTGCGCATCGGCAAGGTGCTGGTGTGCGAGTTCGTGGAAGGCTCGGACAAGCTGCTGCGCTTCGAACTGGACGCCGGCGAGCTGGGCAAGCGCCAGATCTTCTCCGGCATCCGCGGTAGCTACGGCGAACCCGAAGCGCTGGTTGGCCGCAGCGTGGTGTTCATTGCCAACCTGGCCCCGCGCAAAATGCGTTTCGGCCTGAGCGAAGGCATGATCCTGTCGGCCGGCTTCGACGGCGGCGCGCTGGCACTGCTGGATGCCGACAGCGGCGCGCAGCCGGGCATGCCGGTTCGTTGATCGGGCGCGGGCGTGGAGCTGGCGCTGTTTGACTTCGATAACACCGTCACCGACTGTGACACCTACGCCCGTTTCCTGCGCCGGGTGGCCACGCCCGAACAGCTGGCACATGCCTGGTGGAAAGTCGGGCCGTGGCTGCTGGCGTACCGGCTGAAGCTTATTTCGGCCGAGCGTATCCGCGCGCGCGTCACCCGGCTGGTGATGCGCGGCCGCCACGGCGACGACATTGCCGCCCAGGCCGCCGGTTTTGCCCGTGAGGTGCTGCCGGACGTGGTGCAGCCGAAGATGCTGGAGCAGATCCGCTGGCACCTGAAGCAGAACCACACCGTGGTGATTGTGTCGGGGTCGCTGGATCTGTACCTGCGCCCGTGGTGCGAGAACCTGGGCGTGGAGCTGATCTGCAACCGCCTGGAAGGCAAGGATGGCCGGCTTACCGGGCGTTATGCCGATGGCGACTGCGGGCCGCGAAAAGCCGAACGGATTCGCAAGCGCTATGACCTGTCACGGTACCTGCGCGTTCACGCGTATGGGGACAGTCGAGAAGATAAGCCGATGCTCGCGCTTGCGCATGAGCGTTGGTATCGCGGCAAACTGCTGAAAAGCAGCGGGGCAAGCCCCGCTCTACGAGGTCCGCAGACCGTTGAAGTTCGCAAACCGATGAAATGAATGTCCCGCGCAGCCGACGCCACGCATGAATGCCCTTCGCACGCCCCTGACCGAACGCCTTGACCGGCTGCTGCCGCAGACCCAGTGTGGGCAATGCGGCTTCGATGGCTGCCGCCCTTATGCCGAAGCCATGGCGCGCGGCGAGGCGGGCGTGGAACGCTGCCCGCCGGGCGGCGACGCCGGCGCGCGGGCGCTGGCGCAGGTGCTGGGCGTGACCACCGTGCCGTTTGATCGCAGCCGGGGCGAACACAAATCCGCCCAGGTCGCGGTGGTGGTGGAAGCCGACTGCATCGGCTGCACCAAGTGCATCCAGGCCTGCCCGGTCGATGCCATCGTAGGCGGTGCCAAATACATGCACACCGTCCTGGCCGACCTGTGTACCGGCTGCGAGCTGTGCATTCCACCGTGCCCGGTGGATTGCATCGATTTGATTACGGCAGCGCCGCGGTAACCACGATCTCGACCTTCCATGCCGGGTCGGCCAGCTTGGCCTCGACCGTGGCGCGCGCCGGGGTCATACCCGCGACCACCCATTCGTCCCACGCGGCATTCATGCCGGCGAAGTCGTTGATGTCGGCCAGGAACACTTCCGCGCGCAGGATGTGCTGCTTGTCACTGGCCACCAGTGCCAGCAGCTTGTCGATCTCCGCCAGCACCTGCCGGGTCTGGCCGGTAATGTCCTGGCTGGTGTCTTCGGGAATCTGCCCGGACAAATAGGCGACCTTGTTGTGCACGGTCATTTCGGACATGCGCGGACCGACGTCAAAACGCTCCAACATGGGGAAGTCTCCTCTGCAATGGAGGTCCATTGTCGCCGATGCCGGAGGGGCCGTCCGTGAGCGTGATCAAACCCGCCACAGCGGGCACAACCGGACCTCTTGGCAAGGTCGCGGCCGAGGCGCACGATGCGCCGTCGCGCCGTGCCGCGCGTATTGACGCCCTCATCGCCCTGCCCGGAGCACGCTGTCCAGATGACCGACATTTCCCCTGCGCCAGCAACGGCGCATCCCGGCTGGCGGCGCGCTGCCACCGTGGTGTTCAGCCTGGGCATTCTGGCGCTCGCCCTGCATGGACTGGCCAACGAGTTCGACGATCACGGCTACCGCGCCATCCGCGAGGCGTTCCGCGCCCTGGGCACCGGTCAGATCGCACTGACCGTGCTGCTGGGCCTGGCCAGCTATGCCTGCTTGATCGGGTTTGACGCGATTGGCCTGCGCCGCAGTGGCAAGCGCCTGCATCCGGCACGCGTCGGCATCACCGCCTTCCTCGCCCACACGCTGGGCCAGACCCTGGGCTTTGCCGCCCTGACCGGCGGCGCGGTGCGTCTGCGCGGCTATGGCAGCGCCGGGCTGAGCCTGGGCGAGATCGGTCAGGTGGTGCTGATGAGCACGCTGGGCTTCCTGTTTGGTGCATGGCTGCTGCTTGCGCTGGCCTTCGTGCTGGAACCGGGGGCCGCCGCGCTGGCGCTGCCGGTGTCGGTGGCGGTAGTACGCGCGCTCGGTGTGCTGGCGCTGCTGGCCTATGCGGTGACGGTGCTGCTGGTCGGTCGCGAAGGACGCACCTTCCAGATCCGTGGCCATGCACTTTGGCTGCCGGACCGGCGCACCATGCTCGGCGTCACCGCGTTGAGCGTGGTCGAACTGGTGCTGGCAGCAGCAGCGTTCTATGTCCTGCTGCCGATGGACACCCCCGCCGGACTGCCCGGCTTCGTCGGGCTGTACCTGGTGGCGGTGCTGGCCGGGTTGATCTCCAGCGTGCCGGCCGGGCTGGGCGTGTTCGAATGGAGCCTGCTGAAACTGCTGCCGCAGGTGCCCCCGGCCGCGGTGCTCGCCGCGGCGTTGATCTACCGGGTCACCTACTACGTGCTGCCGCTGCTGCTGGCGACGGTGCTGGCGGTTGCGCCAGCGCTGCGGCGTCCGCTGCGTGCGGGTGCCGGGGCCACCCGCGCTGGCTGGACCGCACTGCGCCCGTGGCTGCCGCAAATCATCGCGCTGGCGGTGTTCAGCGTGGGCGCGGCGCTGGTGATCGACGGCACCTTGCCCACGCCACGCCGTCATCTGCTGCATGCCTCGCTGCCGGTGCTGGAGACCTCGCACCTGCTGGGCAGCCTGGCCGGGGTGGCACTGCTGCTGATCGGCCAGGGCCTGCAGCGGCGCAGCCACGCGGCCTGGATGCTGGCACTGGGCATCTGCGTGATGGCACCGTTGCCGATCTGGCTGCGCGGCGGGCAGTTGCTGATCGCGTTGTCGGCGGTACTGGTCGCCATGGCCCTGTGGGCCTCACGTCGCGAGTTCTATCGCCAGGGCGCGCTGCTGGATGAGGCCTGGTCGTGGCCGTGGATCCGCAACCTGGGGCTGGTGCTGGTGGCGGTGATCTGGCTGTTGTTCTTCGTCTACAGCCACGTCGAGTACCAGAACGAACTGTGGTGGCAGTTCGCGGTGCAGGGCAATGCGCCGCGTGCGCTGCGTGCGCTGCTGCTGGTGGCCATCGCACTGACCGTATTCGGGCTGGCGCGCCTGCTGCACAGCACGCGCACTCCCCTGGCGCCGGCCGACGCGGCGACACTGGATGCGCTGGCCCCGGTGTTGGCCGGTGCCGAAGACACGCAGGCCTGCCTGGTGCTGACCGCCGACAAGGCGGTGCTGCGCGACGACGCACAGCGCGGCTTCGTGATGATGCAGCGCCATGGCGGGTCGCTGATTGCGATGGGCGACCCGGTCGGCCCGCCGGAGGTGGCACGGGCACTGATCTGGCGCTTCCGCGAGGAGGCCGACCGGTTGGGGCTGCGGCCGGTGTTCTACCAGGTTGGCGAAGCCTATTGGCAGACCTATCTGGACCTGGGCCTGAGCCTGGTGAAGCTGGGCGAGGAAGCGATGGTGCCGCTGCACGATTTCAGCCTGGAAGGTCGCGAGCGTGCCGACCTGCGCCAGGCCTGGAATCGCGGCAAGCGCGGAGGCCTGAGCTTCCGCGTCGCCGGCGCGGAAGAGGTGCCGGCGCTACTGCCCGCACTGGCCGAGGTCTCGCAGCAATGGCTGGACGACAAGGCCGGCGACGAAAAGGGCTTCTCGCTGGGCAGTTTCGACCCGGCGTACCTGTCCCGTTTCCCGGTCGCGCTGGTGGAGGCAGAGGGCCGCATCGTGGCGTTTGCCAATCTGTGGCAGGCACCGGCCGGCCATGAGCTGTCCGTGGATCTGATGCGATATGTGGACGACGCCCCGAAGGGCACGATGGACTACCTGTTCATCGAGTTGTTCCTGTGGGGGCGCGCGCAGGGCTTCCAACGCTTTTCACTGGGCATGGCACCGTTGTCGGGCCTGGCGCAGCACCGCTTGGCCGGGCGTTGGAACCGGTTTGCCAACCTGGTGGCGCGACATGGTGAACGCTTCTATGGATTCAGCGGACTGCGGCGGTTCAAGTCGAAGTTCGCGCCGAGTTGGCGCGCGCGTTATCTGGCCGCACCCGGCGGCATGCACCTGCCGGCGGCGTTGTTGGATGCGACGCGGTTGATCAGCCGGGTTCCGCCCGGTACCCGAACAGCGTAGACACCGTTACGGCACATGCTCCAGCAACGTGCGGGCGAGCAGGTCGTAGTCGCCCTTGAAATGGTGGTCGCCGGGAAGCGCGATGACCTTGGCCTGGCCTGCGGGCAGGTCCGGGCACAGCGCGTCCTCGTCCTCCTTGCCATACAGGCACAGCGTGCGCTGCGCCGGCAGCCTGGCGATCTCCGGGGCGATCGGCAGGCCATCGCCGCCACCGCCCAGCCAGTTGCTGACGTGGAATTCGTAGTCGGCATTTCGCCCGACCGACATCAAACCGATCAACGCAACCGAATCGCGTGTGGCCGGATCAAGCTGGTTGATCGCCGCCGGCAACACATCCGCACCCTGCGAAAAGCCCACCAGCAGCAGCCGCTTGCGCTGCCATTGCTGCTGGTAATGCGCGGCAATGCGCTCGAGGTCGCGGGCGAAACCGGCCGGCGTGCGCTCGGTCCAGAAGTAGCGCAGCGAGTCCACGCCGACCACGGCCACACCCGCCTCAGCCAGCGCTGCGGCCACCTCCTTGTCCAGCCCGGCCCAACCGCCATCGCCTGAGACGAAAATGGCCAGCGTGTCACCGGCCTTGGCCGCCGGAATTTCCACCACCGGCAGGCCGCTCAACCCTTGCGGCGGCGGAGCCAGGCTGACGCCTTTCTGCGCGCCCAGCACCCGCGCGGCGGCCAGCAGCCCCGGCACATCGTCGCCGCTGCCGGTGCGCCGGAACTCGCGCGCCATCGCCACTTTGCGTACGAATGCGGCAGCACTGCCCGCCGGGCACTGCGTATCGCCCGCAGCGTTCACCCAGGGAACGTTCAGTTCGGTGGGCTGCAGGCGACCGTGACTGACGCCAGCCCCGCAGACCTGCCGTTCGCGCACCGCGTCGGGACAGAAGCCGGTGGTCAGCACGCCCGCAAACACCTGGGTGTCGGCCTGTGCCGCTATCGCATAGGCCAGCTCAGCACCGCTGCCATCGCCGGCGATCAATGGCAGGTGGTAACCCGGCACGTGCAGATAGGCCTGGAAAAAGCGCGAGAAATTCTCCACGTCGCCGGCACCGAAGGCACAGCTGCCACCATCGGCGGCAACCACCTGGTGCAGCTGCGTGACATCCACCCGAGCCACCAATGCCCCCTGCGTGCGCAGGGCCTCGATGCGCCGTGTGGTCAAGGCCGCTTCCCGACCGCCGTCGAACCACACCACCACCCGCTGCGGTTGTCCTTCCGGCAGGTACACCGGCACCTGCTGGAAGCGTCCGTGGCTGACCTGCTGCGGTGCGGCCTGCACGCCGAGGCTCAACAGTCCGAACAGCACTCCACCCCACCACGGCCGCCTGCCTGTGCTGATTGCCCGCATCGTGACACTTCCCGGAAAAAGTCCGCCCACGATACGCCGGTGGCGTGCCAAGGGGATGTACAGAGCGTGGCGAGGTGAGGATGCCGGGCAAGACCCGGCATTACGTGGATCGATGGCGGGTCTGTCGCCACTGCTGCAGGGCGACGGCCGCCAGCCACAGCACCACCACTGCGATGACCAGTTTCTGCCCTGCCCCACGCGGCGGACCGCGCCACAGCACGTGCAGCCACAGCAGCGCGAAGCACAGCCAGGCCCACCACCATGCCAGCGCCGCCCAGCGGCTCCAGCGCGGGTCTGCGCGCAGGTACCAGCTCTGCAGCAGCATGGCCACGCTCACGCACAGGAAGGCGGTATTGGCTGCCAGACCGTGCACCAGGGGGGCCAGCAAGGGAGCCGTCTCCGGCAGCCAGCTGTCACCGATGGCGACCCCCATCAGGCCAAGGCCGGCCACCACGAACAGCAGCGGCGCGGCCGCACTGCGCCGCGGCGACTGCAGCCCTGCATGCAGCGACCACGCCAGCAGCATGATCGCCACCGCCAGCACACAGTAGGCGGTGCGCAATGCCAGTCCCCAGGGGCCGTGCAGATAGAGACTCAGGGTTGCCTGCACCCAGTCCAGATCTTCGCGGGCCCACTGGGTCCACAGCGCAGTAAGCACGAAGGCGCACAACGCCAGCAACGCCACCATCGCAATCGATGCATGGGCACGGGTATGCGAGCGGCCAGCGACGGGTGCCGTCATGCGCGGGCAGACTCAATCAGCTGCATCGGGGTGGCGCAGCTTCCACGCCGCCAGCGCAGTGCGGTAGCGCTGCAGCTCTTCGCTGTACAGATCCAGCACGCACAACGGGCAGCCACTGCCGCAACATTCGTTGGGACCGGGTTCTTCCGGCGGCAGCGGGCGGGGGTCGGCATCAGGCAGCGGAACGGGATCAGGCATCGGCGCAACGGCATGCAGGTGAACCCCGACAGTGTAAACGAGGCTCAGCGGCCCAGCCGACGACGCAGGTTGGCGCGTGCTGCCGCATCCAGGCGCTGGTGGAAGAAGTCGCTGAGGAAAATGCGTGGCCGCTTCAGCAGCTGGGTCAGAAATTTCCGCCGGTTGAGCCGGAACAGGAAGCCCGGCACATGCCCGGCATACTCCTCGGCGATGCCACGGTCGTAGGCATCAAAGACCTCGGCCGGCGCGCCCAGAATGGCCATGTCGCAATCCAGGAACAGCGCAGCCTGGTCGTCCACGTCGCCCCGCCCCAGCGCGCCGTGACGCGCGGTCAGGCTGATCAGCTGCTCCACCCGCCCGACGTCGACGCCGGCTCCAGGCAACCAGCGCTCGATCTGTGCGCGTGCAAGGGCGGCTGAACGCGCTTCATTGTCGCTGCGTCCGGCATCGTAGATCGCATCGTGGTACAGCGCGGCCAGCTGTACCTCGCGCGGCTGGGTCCAGCCGGGGCCTTCGGCCACCTCCTGGCAGTGACGCAGCACGGCGCGCACGTGAGCGAAGCTGTGGTACGCCCGGGGCGGCATGGCGTACGCCGCTTCCAGATCGGCCTGCATGGCCGCCGGCAGGAGCACAGGTGCGAAGGTCATGGCGGCATGATTGGCTGCGAAGGGTGCCGCTGGCAAGCGGTAAAGGGCGCAGCGGGCCGACAAGCGGCACGCCACCGCCACCGGACCGGCCTATGCTGGCATCGGACCGCCGCGTGGACTGGGAGGTAACCGCGATGTCTGCCATGAACGTTCGCACCCTGCTGATCCCCCCGCTGATGGCGCTGCTGGCCGCCACGTCGGTGCGGGCCGACCCGCCGCGCGCCCCAGCGGTGACCCTCCCCGCCGTGCAGGTTGCCGCCGAACCATCGATCGGCACGCCGCCCAGCGCGGACCAGATCCTGGCGATTCCCCCCGAACTGCGGACCCTGCTGCAGCAAAGGGTGATCGCCGCCGCCAACTCGCGTGAGCAACGGCTGGAAAAGCTGGTGCACCTGATCTTTGACGCTGACGGCATGCATCTGGAGTACGACCCCTACGCCACCCACACGCTGTCTGAAACCTGGCAGACCGGGCGTGCCAACTGCCTGTCATTCACGCTGCTGTTCGTCACCCTGGCACGCGCGGCCGGCATTGATGCGCGGGTGCAGGAAGTGGCGCAGGTGATGACGTGGTACCAGGACGAAGGCGTGATCTACAGCGTCGGGCATGTGAATGCGGGTGTGGAACTGAACAACCGCACCGCCGTGGTCGACCTGGACCGCAATGTGCTCTACGACCGTTACGGTCCACGCCCGATCACCGAACAACGCGCCTTGGCGCACTTCTACAACAACCGCGGCGCACAGGCGATGGCGGCGGGCGACCTGCCGACGGCCAGGACCTATCTGAAGGCCGCGCTGGACCTGTCACCGGAATTCACCCCGGGCTGGAACAACCTGGGCGTGCTGGACACGCGCGAAGGCCGCATGCCGCAGGCTCGGCAGGATTTCGAGACCGCGCTGCGCCTGCAGCCGCGCCATGCGGCCGCGTTGACCAATGCCAGCAAGTTGTACCAGCGCCTGGGCGAACCGCAGCTGGCACAGCAGCTCGCCAAGCGGCTGCAGCAGGTGGAGCGCAAAGACCCCTTTGCCCAGTTCCGGATGGGCAACCAGGCTGAAGAGCGCAAGGACTACACCAGGGCCATCCACTATTACCGGCAGGCCATTGGCCTGTACGGCACCGCGCACCAGTTCCACTTCGGGCTGGCGCGGGCCTATTTCCTGGCCGGAGACAACGCCCGCGCCTCCAAGGAAATGCAGCGCGCGCGTGATCTCGCCGGCGAGGACGCCGGGGTACTGCGCGCGGCCTACCAGGCCAAACTGGACAGCCTGAAACGCTGGCAGAAGCGCACCGCGGCCAACTGACGGCAGTGCGGGGCAGCGCGCGACGTCAGGCTTTCTTGAGGAAGCAGGTCTTCAGCACCAGTCCCTTGATCTTGTCCGAGTTGCCTTCGATATGCTCGGCGTCATCCTCGACCAGCCGGATGTTGCGGATCACCGTGCCCTGCTTGAGCGGAATGGAGGATCCCTTCACTTTGAGGTCCTTGATCACGGTGACCGTGTCGCCGCTTGCGAGCACGTTGCCGTTGCTGTCGCGGACCACCACGCCGGCCGTATCGGCGTCGCCCGCCGCCCATTCGTGGCCACAATCGGCGCAGATGAACAGCGCCCCGTCGGCATAGGTGTTTTCAAGGGTGCATTGCGGACAGGCAGGAACGGCAGACATGGGGGCCTTCGGAAAAGAGTGAAACGTTCATCATTGTAACCGGCGCGCTGCTGCCCCTTGCGCCCGCACGCCGCTTGCCGCACAGTGCGCGCCCCCTTCCATCAGGCCCGGCCCGCATGAAGATCGGCATCGACTTTGGTACCAGCAACTCCGCCGCCGCCGCCGTGATCGAGGGCCGGGTGGTGCCGATCCGCTTTGGCGAGGCCGAACAGTTCCGCACCACGGTGTACTTCCCCGAGGTCATGCGCGATCCCAATGATTTCGAGCTGACCCCGGCGCTGGAGCATGAACTGCACCGCCTGATCGATGCCGCCGCCCGCGAGGCCCGCGCCGCGGGCCAGGAACGCGCGCCCGACGCGCTGCGCCGCGAAGCTTTGCGTGTGGTGCGTCGGCAGTGGATGGAAGAGCAGATGCGGCAGCCGCTGAGCTCCACCACGCTGCTGCAGAACGCGGTGTACGGCGACGACGCGCTGGAAGCCTATTTCGAAGAGAACGAAGGCAATCTGGTGCAGAGCCCAAAGTCGATGCTGGGCTACAACCTGCATCCACGCGCCCGCCAGACCATTACCGGCATCGCCACCCACATCCTGGAACACATCCGCCTGACCGCGTCCCGGCAGCTGGATGCACCGGTGCGTACGGCCACGCTGGGCCGGCCCGTGCAGTTCCGCAGCTCGATCGGTGCGGCGGGCAATGACCAGGCGCTGGAGATTCTGCACACCGCCGCCATCGCGGCCGGTTTCGACAGCGTCGATTTTCTCGAGGAACCGGCGGCGGCGGCGATGCACTACCACGCTGAGAGCGCCGACGAGCACGATGCCCTGGTGGTCGATATTGGCGGCGGCACCACCGATATCGCGCATGCCCGCGTGGGCGGTACACAGGCACCGACCATCCACCGCGCCTGGGGTATTGCCCGCGGGGGTACCGACATTGACCTCGCGCTCAGCCTGTCCGGCTACATGCCGTTGTTTGGCCGCGGCATCAGCCGTGTACCCGCGCATCACTACGTGGAAGCGGCGATGGTGCAGGACATGCCGCGGCAGCGCGAGTTCCGCCAGCACAACTATCGCGATGTGGATGCCCCCTGGGGCAAGCGCCTGCAGGCGCTGCAGGACACCGGCAACACGGCACGGCTCTATCGCGAAGTGGAACGCTGCAAGATCGCCCTGAGCAGTGCGTCCACGCATGGCAGCGTGCTGGACTTCATCGAGCGCGATCTGGCACTGCACACCAGCGCGGGGCAGCTCGGTGCCGCCGCTGCAGGCTACGTCGGCGAGTTGACCCAGCTGTTGGCACAGGTCCGTGAGGACATCGGCCGCGACCCCGCCGCCGTGTTCCTGACCGGTGGCATGTCGCGCGCCGGCTACCTGCAGCAGGCCGTGGCGGCGGCATTCCCGCAGGCGCGGCTGGTCCGTGGCAACCCCTCGTTCGGCGTCGTCCACGGCCTGGCCTGGGCCGCAAGCCATTGATACAACTGAAATAATGCGCAGTTCCCGGCGGTCCAGCCGACCGCATTAACAAAACGTTACGCCGGAACGACTATCATTCTCCGGCTTTGATGCGCAACGCGCATGTCGTCCCGGGCCCGCCGCAGGCGCGCCCTCCTTCGCCAAAGCTGCCACCCGAGGCTCCGGCCCCGGGCCTGGGAGTGCTTTCCCGTATTTGTCGCCAGTCCACGACCGGCGACATCGCAGCCGCCCCGTGCGGCGCTACCTCCGCCGACACCGCATGTTCGTCGGCGATTTTCTCCACGCTGTAACTAGAAAGGAGCATCCATGGCACGTTCGCCAAAGACCTCCCCCAAGGCCGGCAACACCGTCCGCGTTGACCGCAAGCAGACCGCCAGCACGGCGATCAACAGTGCGAGCATCGCCGCAGATCTGGCTGCGTTCCGCAAAAGCGGTGGCAAGATCGAAGTCCTCGGCAATACCCTGGCGCTGAAGAAGGCCAGCTGAGCCCGTCCGCCGTCCGCACCGGCTTCACTGCCGGTGCGGTGGCTGTAATCAACGACCGCCCAGCGTTACCCGCACGTTGCCCGAATGGGCATTGATTGAAATATCGCCATCTCCAGCGCCCAGCCGGGTGTCCAGACTGCGACCCGGACCGTAGCGCGGCCGCTCCACCTCGCCGGCATCGGACTGGATGTCGCCACTGAAGGTTTTCACCGCCAGCCGCGCCGAGACCTTGGCCGGCAGCGCCAGCGCAATGGAGCCGCTGACCGTTTCCAGCGTGACCTTGCCGCCAGGAGCCAACCCGGTGGTGCCCACACTCAAGCTGCCAGACACTGCTTCAGCGGCCAGTCGCTGCACCTGGGCGGTTTCCAGGCGGATGTCGCCCGACACCGTTTCCGCCGCGACTTCACCGGCAATGCCACCTCCGGCCTGGATGTCACCGCTCACCGCCCGCAGTGCCAGGCGCTGGGTCTGGACCTGCGCGCGGACGCTGCCACTGACCGTGGCCAAGGCGGCCTCGCCACTGCGACCGGCGGCAGTGATGTCACCGCTGACCGCATTGGCAGCCAGCCGGCGCAGGTCCACACCGGCCACGTCGATGTCCGCACTGACCGTGCCCAGCTGCACCTCCACCGAGCGCGGCACACGCAGCTCCAGCGTGGCACTGCCGTTGTTGCGGCTGTTGCGCGGGTAGATCACTTCCCAGCGCACGCGGTTGGTGCTTTTGTCCTGCTGCAGGCGCAGACCATCGGCCAGGCTGCCGCTCAGCGCCACCTCGTTGCGGTCCCAGCCACGCACGGTGACCTTGCCGGCAATGTTGCTGACCTCCACCCGACCGCCGGCCGCCAGGGGATGGCGCTCGTCGACACGGGTTGCCGCCTGCAGTGCCAGGGGCAGCAGCAGGGTCAGGGCGGCAAACATTCGCAGGCGGTAGTGCATGGGGTTCTCCTTCAGGATGGCAGGCCAGCGGCGTTCAACGCCTGCTGGGTCAGTTCAAGGCGCAGCGCATAGGTGCGTTGCAGTTGCCCGAGCAGATAGCGCGAGCGGGGGTTTTCAGCGATGGCGGCGCGGATGCTGGCGGCACTGCGATCAAGCTCATGCAGGGTCGGCTGCCAGTCCGGCGCGAGTGTGTCGGTCGGCAGGGTCGCAATGGCCTGCTGGTACTCCTGGGCGATGGCATCGGCCTGATGCTGCAGCGGGCTCGGCTGCACCACCGGCGGTGGCGCGGTGGGCACGACCAGCAGCACGGCCAGGCCCGCGGCCAGACCCAGGCCGACGCGCAGCGGCCA
>NZ_DAMDFR010000067.1:0-24224 GCF_032103445.1 Stenotrophomonas sp. | reverse complement strand
GGATTGTGCCTGATCAGGGCCCAGTCCGAGACACAAGTGACACGCCATGCGTGTCTCGCGTGAATCCGGCACCGCGAAGACACGCATGGCGTGTCTCTACGCAGAGCATTCCCCATTGTTCAGGCCTTCTCTGTCTGCCGCCGCTGCTGCCAGATCAGGCCGAGGCAGAGCAGCACCACCGGAATGGCGATCAGCGCGGTGCCGATGAAGAACAGCGCGTAGCCTTCCAGCAGGGTACGGCCCTGCGCCAGGCTCTGCACCGCCCAGCCGGACAGCCCCTTCAGCGCCTTGCCGGGCATGGCGTAGAACGAGCTGAGCAGCGCGTACTGGGTGGCGGTGTAGCCGATGCTGGTCAGGCTGGACATGTAGGCGATCAGGGCGGTGCCGGCGAAACCGCTGGCGACGTTGTCGATGGCCATGGCGACCGCGAAGTGGGTCGTGTCCGGGCCCACATAGGCCAGCCAGGCGAAGGCCAGGTTGGAACACGGCCCCAGCACCGCACCCACCACCAGAGTGACCAGTACGCCCCAGCGCACCGCGATCAGACCAGCCAGCGCGATGCCGACGAAGGTGGCGACCAGGCCGACCGAGCCGCGCACGGCACCGACCACATCTTCGTCCAGCCCCAGGTCCACATAGAACGGGTTGGCCATCGGTCCCATGATGAAGTCGGCCATGCGGTACGCGCTGATCGCGACCAGGATCAGGATGGCCCCGCTGCGGTGCTCCTTGATGAAGGCAACGAACGGGCCAACGA
Organism: Stenotrophomonas sp.; assembly: GCF_032103445.1. Classification (GTDB taxonomy): domain Bacteria; phylum Pseudomonadota; class Gammaproteobacteria; order Xanthomonadales; family Xanthomonadaceae; genus Stenotrophomonas. Next base: position 23,467 of record NZ_DAMDFR010000067.1, on the reverse strand, counting down.
CGGCGTCGAACAGGCCGCGAGGGGTCCACAGCGCGGCGGTCTGGCCCTGCCCTGCTGCGGTCTGCCGCGCGGGCTCGTCCGCCACCAGCACGGCCGCCACGCCGACCATCATCAGCACGGCCATGAGCTCGTAGGAGATCTGCCAACCCACGCGCGAGGCGACCAGCAGGATCAACGCGTCGGTGACCAGCAAGGCACTGCGGTAGCCCAGCGCGGAGGAGGATGTGAGCAGGCCGAGCTGTTCGCTGTCCTTGGCGCTTTCAATGCGCCACGCGTCGATGACGATGTCCTGGGTGGCCGAAGCGAAGGCGACGATGACCGCCATCACTCCGAACACCACGATGTGCTCCCAGGCGATGCCCAGGAACTGGATGTGCCCGCCCTTCGGCTGCACCAGCGCCATGCCGATCAGTCCGGCGACGACCACAATCTGCGACAGCAGCATCCAGCCACGGCGGCGGCCGAGGCGAGCGAAGCCCGGCACATCGGTGCGGTCAACGATCGGGGCCCACAGGAACTTCAGCGTATAGGCCAGCCCGACCCACGACAGAAAGCCGATGGTGCTGAGATCGATGCCTTCCTTGCGCATCCAGAAGCCGAGCGTGTTGCCAACCAGATAGATCGGCAGGCCGGAACTGAATCCCAGCAGCAGCATGGCCATGACCTTGTGATCGGTCAGGTTGGCCAGCACCCGCTGCCACGGGCGTTGGCGCTTGGCAGCAGCCGCTTCACTCATGGAGCGTAGTCCACCGTGAACGGGGCATGGTCGGAGAAGCGCTCGTCGCGGTAGATCGAGCAGCTGCGCAGGCGCTCACGCAGGCCGGGGCTGACGAACTGGTAGTCGATGCGCCAACCGACGTTGTTGGCGCGGGCGGCACCGCGATTGCTCCACCAGGTGTAGTCCTCGCCCTGCGGGTGCAGCAGGCGGTAGGCGTCGGTCCAGCCCTGGCCGGCGGCGATGTCCATGGCCTGGTCGGTATCCACGCACTGGCCGTTGAGCCAGTCGCGCTCGGGCGGCAGGCAGCCGGAGTTCTTCTGGTTGGACTTCCAGTTCTTGATGTCCAGCGCCGAGCGCACGATGTTCCAGTCGCCGCACAGCACGTAGTCGCGGCCGCTGGCCAGCCACTGCGCCAGGATCGGCCGCAGCCATTCCATCACCTCGTACTTGAAGCCCTGGCGCAGGTCGCCGGAGCTGCCGGAGGGGATGTAGAACGAGACCACGCTGAGATTGCCGTAACGGGCCTCGATATAGCGGCCTTCATCGTCAAACGGAGCCCAGCCCAGCGAGGTGATGACCTGGTCCGGCTCCTTTTTGCTGTAGATGGCCACGCCGCTGTAGCCCTTCTTGGTGATGGCGTCGCGGTAGAAGCAGTGGTGGCCGTCCGGGCGGAACATGGGGTCGGCCAGCTGGTCTTCCTGGGCCTTGGTTTCCTGGATGCACAGCACGTCGGCATTCTGGGCGCGGAACCAGTCAAGGAAGCCCTTGCTGGCGGCGGAGCGGATGCCATTGGCGTTGAAACTGATGATGCGCATGCGATTCCAGGGTTGGTGCGGGAACCGACAAAGCATACCGGGTTGCCCGGGCCGGCGGCTGGCCGGATCCGGCCGCTGCTGGGGGCCTGCGACCGCCCGCCGCGAGCCTGAATTGGGGCCAATGCATTAGCATCTGCGCTCCAAAGAGAATTGAACAGTCATTAGATGAGCGACCATCGTTACCGTTTCCTGCAGCTGGCGCTGACCGCCGACGCGCTGCGTTTTGGCCAGTTCACCCTGAAGTCCGGCCGGCTGAGCCCCTATTTCTTCAATGCCGGCCGTTTCGACTCCGGTGCCCGCATGGCCCAGCTGGCGGCCTGCTATGCCGACGCCGTGGAAGCCACCGGGCTGAAGTTCGACGTGGTGTTCGGCCCGGCCTACAAGGGCATTCCGCTGGCCACCGCTACCGCCTGTGAATTCGCCCAGCGCGGCCGCGACCTGCCGCTATCGTTCAACCGCAAGGAAGCCAAGGACCACGGCGAAGGCGGCAACCTGATCGGCGCAGACATGAACGGCAAGCGCGTGCTGATCGTGGATGACGTGATCACCGCCGGCACCGCGATCCGCGAGGCCCTGACCATCATCAAGGGTGCCGGTGGCACCCCCGCCGGCATCGTGGTGGCGCTGGACCGCCAGGAGATCGCCTCGGAAACCGACCGCCGCTCGGCGGCCCAGTCGGTGGCCGAAGAAGCCGGGATTCCGGTGGTGGCGGTGGCCACGCTGGCCGATCTGCTTGATTTTGCCTCCGGAAATCCGGAACTTGTCGGGTACCGGCAGCCGCTGGAGGACTACAGGTCCCGTTACGGCAGCCGTCCTACGCGTTGATTGCAGCAGGGGGCTGCTCACCATGTCCAGGTTCACCACGTTATCGCTGACCGTCACCGCGCTGGCCCTGCTGCTGGCCGCGCCGGCACTGCAGGCACAGCAGGCACAGGCACCCAAGTACCAGAATGTGCAGGCCAAGCCGAAAAAGCTGTACTGCTGGAACAAGGGCAATGAGCGGATCTGCAGCGATGCCCTGCCGCAGGACGCGGTGAACAGCGCGCGTGAGGAATTCGGGGTGAAAAGCGGCCTGCGCCGGGGCAGCGTGGACCGCACCCTGACCGAGGAAGAGCGCGCCACCGAAGCGGTGGCCGCTGCCCAGCGCCAGCTGGACCAGGCCGCTGAGGAAACCCGCAAGCGTACCGAACAGGCCATGCTGTCCACCTACGAGGACGAGGATGACCTGCGCCGGGTGTTCACCGAACGCACCGGCATTCTGGACAACAACGTGAACACCGCCAGCTACAACGTCGCCAGCCTGCGTGATGCACTGGTGACCCTGCTGTCCGGTGCCGGCGACCGCGAGCTGGCAGGACAGCCGGTGACGGACAAGCAGACCCAGGACATCCGGCAGCGGCATACCGAACTGGTGGCGCAGCAGCGCCTGCAGGCCTCGTTCATCGCACAGCGCGAGGCGCTGGATACGGAGATCGAGGAAACGTTGCAGCGGTACCGGGTGTTGAAGGGAACCGCAGTGGCGAACGACCCGCGGGGTTGATCCCGATTTTTATGGCTTTTTTACGCTCGCCCAGCGGGGCGGGCGTGGCGTGTTTACGCGGCTGAGGCGGACGATGGCGATCTGACGTGGAGTGGTTCCACCTGGACGTCCCATGAGCCTGATTCTGCCTGTTGTTGCCGCTGCTGCCGCAACGCCGCCTACCCTGCCCGCCTGGCTTGCCCTGGTCTGCGGCGTGCTGGTGATCGTTGCCGCCGCTTATCTCCTGTACGTCGTGCTTGCGCCCGAAAAGTTCTGATCGGAGCCGACCATGACCGAGATTCTTCTGATCATTCTGGCCAGCATCGTGCTGGCCTTTCCGCTTGGGCTTTACCTTGCCCGGGTGATGCGCGGCGGCCCCATGGCCGGCGATGCGCTGTTCGGGCTGATTGAAAAGCCCCTGTACTGGGCGCTCGGTGTGAACCCGGCCCGCGGGATGAACTGGCGCGGCTATGTGGGCGCGTTCCTGCTCAGCAACGTGGTGATCGCGGTGCTGGTGCAGATCGTGTTCATGACCCAGGCCTGGCTGCCGTTCAACCCGGACCAGATTCCCAACATGCGTTGGGATACCGCGCTGCACACCATGGTGTCGTTCCTGACCAACACCAACCAGCAGCATTACTCCGGCCAGGCGCAGCTGTCCTACTTCGCACAGATGACCGCGATCACCGGCCTGCAGGTGGTCACCCCGATGATGGGCCTGGCCCTGCTGGTGGCGACGCTGCGTGCGTTGTTCGTCAAGACCGACGCGGCCACGGCCCAGGCCGAGCCGGTGGTCAACGGTGACCGCCTGGTCAACGTCGGCAACTACTACGCCGACGTGGTGCGTTCGTGCGTGCGCTTCCTGCTGCCGCTGTGCCTGCTATGGGCGGTGCTGCTGACCAGCCAGGGCGTTCCGTCCACGCTGGCCGGTGGCCCGACCGCAACGCCGATCGACGCATCGGCCGGCATGGAAGGCCAGAAGCTGCCGTTGGGTCCGGTTGCCGCGATGGTGGCGGCCAAGCAGCTCGGTGCCAACGGCGGTGGCTGGTATGGCCCCAACAGCGCCGTACCGCTGGAGAACCCGACCCCGCTGGCCAACGCCATCGAGATCATCAGCATTCTGCTGATTCCTATCGCCGTGGTGTTCATGCTGGGTGCGTTCACCGGGCGCAACCGCCTGGCCGGTCTGGTGTTCGGCTGCATGCTGGCGATGTCCAGCGTCTCGGTCGCGGCCACGGTGTGGCTGGAGGGCTATTCCTCGACCGCCAGCAGCCCGCTGCTGATGGAAGGCAAGGAAGTGCGCTTCGGTTCCGATGGCACCGCGCTGTGGGCGGCCGTGACCACCCAGGTGACCAACGGTTCGGTCAACGGCATGCATGACTCGCTGAGTCCGCTGGCCGGTGCCGTACCGATGATCAACATGCTGGTCGGCGCGATCTGGGGCGGCATTGGCTGCGGCCTGCTGCAGTTCATCGTCTATATGCTGCTGGGTGTGTTCCTGGCCGGCCTGATGACCGGCCGTACCCCGGAACTGCTGGGGCGCAAGCTGGAAACCCCGCAGGTGCGCCTGCTGGCCCTGCTGATCCTGCTGCAGCCGATCACCCTGCTGGTGCTGACCGGTATCACCCTGGCCGTGCCTTCGCTGACCGGCAATTCCAACCCCGGCTTCCACGCCATCAGCCAGGTCTTCTACGAATACACGTCGGCGTACGCCAACAATGGTTCGGGCTTTGAAGGGCTTGGCGACGCCACGCCGTGGTGGAACCTGACCTGCACCCTGGTGCTGATCCTGGGCCGCTACCCGCTGCTGATCGTCCCGTTGATCATCTGCGCGCAGCTGGCGGCCAAGCGCCGTGCCCCGGAAACCGCCGGCACGCTGCAACTGGAAACGCCCACCTTCGGCATCACCCTGATTGCGGTGATCGTCATTCTGACCGTGTTGCAGTTCATGCCGGCACTGGTACTTGGCCCCGTGGCCGACCACCTGTCGCTGACCCTGCAGTGAGACAAGATTCCATGAGCACTCTTCCCTTGAATGCGTCTTCCCCACGCCGCCAGCGCCTGCTGGATGGGGCCGGCCTGCGCCGTGCCCTGCGCGATTCGGTGGTCAAGCTGTCTCCGCGTCACCTGGTCCACAGCCCGGTCATGGCGGTGGTCATGGTGGGCACCCTCGTGGCATTGCTGGTCACCTTGACCGGCAACGCACCGCTGGGCTTCGGCCTGACCGTCACCGCGATCCTGCTGCTGACGGTGCTGTTCGGCAACTTCGCCGAAGCGGTGGCCGAGGCCCGTGGCCGCGGCCAGGCCGCGTCGCTGCGCCGTGCCCGTCAGGACCTGACCGCACGCCGTTTGGCCGCCGCCCATGCCGGTGCCAGCGAAACCCATGTGCCGGCCGCGGAACTGCGCCCGGGCGACCACGTGATCGTCAGTGCCGGTGAACTGGTGCCGGCCGATGGCGAGATCGTGCAGGGCCTGGCCACCATCAACGAAGCGGCGGTGACCGGTGAATCGGCCCCGGTGCTGCGTGAAGCCGGTACCGACCGCAGCGGTGTGATCGGTGGCACCAAGGTGCTGTCCGACCAGATCATCGTCAAAGTCACCGCCGAGCCGGGCAACAGCTTCCTCGACCGCATGATCGCGCTGGTCGAAGGGGCCAACCGCCAGAAGACGCCGAATGAAATCGCGCTGACCCTGCTGCTGGCGGCCATGACCCTGACCTTCCTGGTCGTGGTGGCCACGCTGCCGGCGATCGGTTCGTTCGTCGGCGTCAATGTCGACCCGCTGCTGCTGATCGCCCTGCTGGTGTGTCTGATCCCGACCACCATCGGCGGCCTGCTGCCGGCCATCGGCATTGCCGGCATGAACCGTGCGCTGGCCGCCAACGTGCTGGCCAAGTCGGGCAAGGCGGTGGAAGTGGCCGGCGACGTCGACGTGCTGCTGCTGGACAAGACCGGCACCATCACCCACGGCGATCGTCAGGCCACCCACTTCCACGCACTGGCGGGCATCGATGCCGCCCAGCTGCGCGAAGCGGCGCTGCTGTCCTCGCTGGCCGACCCGACCCCGGAAGGCAAGTCGATCGTGCGCCTGGCGCGCGAACAGGGCTGCGTCACCGCCGAACCCGACCGTGCCGAATATCTGGCCTTCACTGCGCAGACCCGCATGTCTGGCGTTGACCTGGACGGTGGCCGTCGCATCCGCAAGGGTGCCTCGGACGCCATCACCGCCTACGTGCGCGAGCAGGGCGGCACCGTGCCGGCCGAGCTGGCCGGACGTGTCGAGCAGGTCGCACGCAACGGTGCCACGCCGCTGGTGGTGTGCGAAGGCCGCCACGTGCTGGGTGTGATCGAACTGTCGGACGTGGTCAAGCACGGCATGCGCGAGAAGTTCGCCCAGCTGCGCGCGATGGGCATCCGCACGGTGATGATCACCGGCGACAACCCGCTGACCGCTGCTGCCATTGCTGCCGAAGCCGGCGTCGACGATTACATCGCCGAAGCCCGCCCGGAAGACAAGCTGGCCCGCATCCGTGCCGAACAGGCCGGTGGCCGGCTGGTCGCGATGGTGGGCGACGGCACCAACGACGCCCCGGCGCTGGCCCAGGCCGACATCGGTCTGGCCATGAACTCGGGCACCCAGGCGGCGAAGGAAGCCGGCAACATGGTCGATCTGGATTCGGATCCGGCCAAGCTGCTGGCGGTGGTCGAAGTGGGCAAGCAGCAGCTGATCACGCGCGGTGCGCTGACCACCTTCTCGCTGGCCAACGACGTCTCCAAGTACTTCGCGATTCTGCCGGCGCTGTTTGCTGCTGCCCTGCCGGCCATGGCAACCCTGAACATCATGGGCCTGTCCAGCCCCCGCAATGCGGTGCTGGCGGCGCTGATCTTCAATGCCCTGGTCATTCCGGCCTTGATTCCGCTGGCGCTGCGTGGCGTCCGCTTCCGTCCCGCCACCGCCACCGCGCTGCTGCGTCGGAACATGCTGGTGTACGGGCTGGGCGGCGTGCTGCTGCCGTTCGCGGCCATCAAATTGATTGATCTCTTCCTTGTTACGGTGTTCGGCGCATGAACCGCTCAACGACTGCTTCGCTTTCCCGCCCCCTGCCTTCGCGCGCCGACACCATGGTGGCGCTGGAGGACAGCACCGCGCTGCGCCCGGCCATCGTGCTGGGTGTCGCCAGCCTGCTGGTACTGGGCCTGGCCTACGCGGTGGCCACCACCAGCGTGGTCGGGGCCATCTTCCCCGACCAGGCCAATGGCAGCCTGCTGGTCCAGGACGGCAAGGTCCGTGGCTCGCGCCTCGTGGCCCAGCCGTTCGTGGCCGACGGCTACTTCCAGTCGCGTCCGTCGGCGGCCAGCTATGACCCGATGGCCGCTGCGGGCAGCAACATGGCCCGTACCAACCCGGACCTGCAGGCCCGCGTGAAGGAGGCCACCGAGGCGGTGGCCGCCCGCGAAGGCATTGCCGTGGCCGACGTGCCCGCCGACCTGGTCACCCAGTCCGGTGGTGGCCTGGATCCGCACATCTCGCCGGCCGCTGCGGCCGTGCAGGTGGCACGCGTGGCCAGGGCGCGTGGGATGACGGTTGAACAGGTGCAGGCCGTGGTGGATGCGAATATCGAGGGGAAGACGTGGGGGGTGTTTGGGCAGCCTCGGGTCAACGTGTTGATGTTGAACGTGGCGTTGGATGGCGTGAAGAGCAGCCGGGCAGAGCCCGGCTCTACGGGGCTGTGATGTTGTTGTGGCGCGGTTGCGAGCACAATCCTCTCCCATGACTGATTCCCGTACCCGGCAGGCCGATGCTCTGGTGGAAGGCCTGCAGCGCGAAGCTGGCGGCAAACTGACGGTGTTCCTGGGCGCGGCCCCCGGCGTAGGCAAGACCTACAGCATGCTGGCCCGCGCCCACGAACAGCTGCGCCGTGGCGTGGATGTGGTGGTGGGACTGGTGGAAACGCACGGCCGCGCCGAGACATCGGCGCTGCTGGAGGGCCTGCCACAGCTGCCCCTGCTGGAGCGGACCTACCAGCGCCACACCCTCCATGAAATGGACCTGGATGCCGTGCTTGCACGGCATCCGGCGTTGGTGCTGGTGGACGAGCTGGCCCACCGCAACGTGCCCGGCAGCCGCCACGAGCGCCGCTGGCAGGACGTGATGGAACTGCTGGACGCCGGCATCGACGTCTGGACCACCATCAACATCCAGCACCTGGAAAGCCTCAACGACGTGGTGATGCGGATCACCGGCGTCCGTGTCAGCGAAACCGTGCCCGATGCGGTGCTGGACCGCCTGCATGACATCGTGCTGGTCGACCTGCCCCCGCGCGAACTGATCGAGCGCCTGCAGCAGGGCAAGGTGTACGTGCCCGAACAGGCGACACAGGCCCTGACCCAGTTCTTCTCGCCGGCCAACCTCACCGCGCTTCGCGAGCTGGCGATGCAGGAAGCGGCCGACCGCGTCGACACCAGCCTGCGCGAAACCCGTGCTGCCCGAGGCGAAGGCAATCTGCCGCTGCGCCGGCGCGTGCTGGTGGCGATCGATGGCGGTGGCCAGAGTGAATACCTGGTGCGCGTGGGCCGGCGTATTGCCGAGCGCCGCGACGCACCGTGGACGGTCGTGACCGTGCAGAACCGGCGCTGGGACGAGAGTACCCAGCGCGAGATCGATGCCGCCTTCGCGCTGGCCCGCCGGCTCGGTGGTGAAGCCGAACTGCTGCACGGCACCAGCGTCGCCGATGCGCTGCTCGACCATGCCGGACACAACAGCGTGTCCACCATCGTGCTGGGCCGCACCCGCGAACGTCCGTTCGCGCGCATGCTCAACCGCACCCTGACCCAGCAGCTGGTGCAGCGCGGCGCGCATTACGAGATCACCATCATCGGCACCCCGCAGGCGCGCGCGCATGCGCGTCGCCACGGGCTGTCGATGCCCACGCTGAGCGCGGGCACCGATGCGCTGCAGGCGGTAGCTGCCACCGCAATGGCGTGTCTGGTCGCAGCGATTGCCGAGCGCTGGGTGGGGCTGTACGACCTGTCGATGGTGTTCATCGTGGCGGTGGTGCTGGTGGCGGCGCGCAGCCGCACCCGCGCGGCGGTAATGGCAGCCACGTTGTGTTTCCTGGCCTACAACTTCTTCTTCATCACCCCGCGTTTCACGTTTGCGATCAGCGCACGCCAAGGCGTGATCACCGTGTTCCTGTTCCTTGCGGCGGCACTGGTTGCGGGTCGGCTGGCCTCACGCCTGCGCATGCAGGTGGTGGCGCTGCGCGCAGCCAACCGGCACGCCAATGCGCGTCAGGTACTGGGCGGCCAGCTGACCCGAGCGGCCAGCATCGAACAGGTTGCCCAGGCCGGGCGCGAGGCACTGGAACAGGCACTGGATGCACCGGCGTGGTTGCGCATTGGCGGCGACACCAGTGCCAGCGGCAGTGGCGTACCCGGCGATACCGATATGGCGGCGGCCGATTGGGCACAGCGGCACGGGCAGCCGAGCGGTCGCTTCACCGACACCCTCGCCGGCGCGCAGTGGTGGTTCCTGCCCTTGCTGGACGGCGAAGCGAAGCCCATCGGCGTGGCCGGCATGCGCTTTGCGCGCAGCGTGCCACGACTGGTGCCTGAGCAACGCCAGCTGGCCGAGGCCATGGTCGATGACATCGCCCAGGCCGCGCTGCGCACCCGCCTGGTCGCAGACCTGGAAAAAGCCCACGTGAGCAACGAGACCGAACGCCTGCGCTCGGCGCTGCTGTCGTCGGTGTCGCACGACCTGCGTTCGCCGCTGTCCGCCATGATCGGGTCGGCCGAAAGCCTGTCCAGCTATTCCGACGCGATGGATGTCACCGATCGCCGCGCCCTGCTCAACACCATCCTGGTCGAAGGCGAGCGTCTGGACCGCTACATCCAGAACCTGCTCGACATGACCCGGCTGGGCCATGAAGGCCTGCAGATCAATCGTGACTGGATCGGCGTGGACGAGCTGATCGGCTCGGCCGCGCGTCGCCTGCAGCGCTACCAGCCCGACGTGAAGCTGCAGCTCGACATTCCCGCCACACTGGAACCGATCTGGGTGCACCCGGCCTTGGTGGAACAGGCGGTATTCAACGTGATGGAGAACGCAGCGAAGTTCTCACCGCCTGGCGCGGCGGTGGAAGTCACCGCGCGGCTGGTCGAGGGCGAACTGCGCATCGACGTGCTCGACGCCGGCCCCGGCATTCCGGATGAAGAACGCGCGCGCATCTTCGACATGTTCTATACCGTCGAGCGCGGCGACCGTGGCCGTCATGGCACCGGCCTGGGCCTGACCATCTGCCAGGGCATGATCGGCGCACACGGTGGCCGCGTGCAGGCCCTGCCAGGACGTGACGGACGCGGTACCCTGATCCGGATCACGCTGCCCCTGCTCAAACCTCAGCCTGCTGATGACCACGACGAATCCTGATACCGCCCAAGGCGTACCACCGGCCCGCGTGCTGGTGATCGACGACGAAGCCCAGATCCGCCGCTTCCTCGACATCAGCCTGCGTGCGCAGGGATACCGCGTGCTGCAGGCCGAAACCGGGCAGCAGGGCCTGGAACTGCTGGTGACCGAAGGGGCCGAACTGGTGATCCTGGATATCGGCCTGCCGGACATGGAGGGGCACCAGGTGCTGGCCGAGCTGCGTCAGTGGAGCCAGGTGCCAGTGATCATGCTGACTGTGCGTGCCAGCGAAACCGAAAAGGTGAAGGCGCTGGACAACGGTGCCAATGACTACGTGACCAAGCCGTTTGGCACGCAGGAGCTGATGGCGCGGGTCCGCGCGCTGCTGCGCTCGCGCACGGTGAACGCCGATGGTGCCCTGCCTCACTTCGACGACGGGCATCTGCATGTCGACCTGGTGCGGCGCGAAGTGCACCTGGACGGCGCGCCGGTGGCGCTGACCCGCAAGGAGTACGCGTTGCTGTCACTGCTGCTGCGCAATGCCGGGCGGGTGGTGACCCAGCCGCAGATCCTGGCGGAGATCTGGGGTCCGACCCACCAGCACGATACGCACTACTTGCGCATTCTGGTCGGCAAGCTGCGGCACAAGCTGGGCGACTCCGCTCTGGAGTCGCGGTATCTGTTTACCGAGCCGGGTGTCGGCCTGCGGTTCAAGGGGTAGTGCCGGCCGCTGGCCGGCACATCGATCAGAACGGCAATTCCACATCCGGCAGCAACGGCTGCAGCTGCTCGCGGAACAGGCCCTTGATCCGGTTCAACGCGGCTTCGTCGTTCGCCTCGAAGCGCAGCACCAGCACCGGGGTGGTGTTGGACGCGCGCAGCAGTCCCCAGCCATCCGGGAAGTCGGCGCGCAGGCCATCAATGGTGGACAGGCGCGCGCCGGCAAACGGCGACTCCTCACCCTGCGCCGCCGACACGAACAGCGACACCAGCGCATGCGGCGTGCCCGATTCCACCGGCACCTTCAGTTCCGGCGTGGACACGCTGTCGGGCAGCTCATCGAGCACTTCGGACGGGGTTTCCTCGCGCTGCGCCAGAATCTCGAGCAGTCGCGCAGCGGCATACAGGCCGTCGTCGAAACCGAACCAGCGCTCCTTGAAGAAGAAGTGGCCGCTCATCTCGCCGGCCAGCTCGGCGTCGGTTTCGCGCATCTTGGCCTTGATCAGCGAATGCCCGGTCTTCCACATCATCGGGCTGCCACCATTGCGCAGCACGTAGTCGGACAGCTTGCCGCTGCACTTGACGTCATAGATGACCAGCGCGCCGGGGTTGCGCATCAGCACGTCGGCCGCGAACAGCATCAGCAGGCGGTCGGCGTAGATGATCTTCCCTTCCTTGGTAACCACGCCGAGGCGGTCGCCATCGCCGTCGAAGGCCAGGCCGATGTCCGCATCGAAGCGCTTCACGGTTTGGATCAGGTCTTCGAGATTCTCCGGATCGCTCGGGTCCGGATGGTGGTTCGGGAAGGTGCCGTCCACATCGCAGTACAGCGGAATGACCTCGGCACCGATCGCTTCCAGCAGCGGCTGGGCCAGTTCACCGGCGACGCCGTTGCCGGCGTCGGCCACGACCTTCAGCGGACGATCCAGCTGCACGTCGTCGGCGATGCGCTGCACGTAGTCGGCATTGATGTCGCGCTGCTGCAGGCTGCCCGGTTCGGCGGCCACATGCAGGTCGCCATTGCGGATGCGGTGATACAGCTCGGTGATGGCTTCGTTGGCCAGGGTTTCACCACCCACCACGATCTTGAAGCCGTTGTAGTCCGGCGGGTTGTGGCTGCCGGTGACGGCCACGCAGCTGCCGGCGCGCAGGTGGTAGCTGGCGAAATACACCACCGGGGTGGGTGCCAGGCCGATGTCGATGACGTTGCAGCCCGCACGGCGCAGGCCCTCGATCAGGCTGTTGCTGAGTTCGGGACCGGACAGACGACCGTCGCGGCCAACCACGATGTCGCGCAGCCCCTGCACCTGCAGCACCGAACCGATGGCCTGGCCGATCAGCGCCGCCGCCGGCGGGGTCAATTCGCGCCCGACCACACCGCGGATGTCATAGGCGCGGAAGATGTCTTCGGCGATCTCGTTGCCCGGACCGCGCGGCACCGGCGGCGGAGCGCCCTCGTCCGCAGCGGCCGCTGCCAGCACCGGTTCGCGCGCGAGGCTTTCGCTGAGCGTGGGACCTTCGTCGACGGTGGCTGCCGCAGTGCGGCGCACCGGAAGCTTCACTCGACCCTTGCCTACCTTGAGCAGCACGGCCACGACCAACAGCAACACGCCCACGATGAGGCACGGGATGGGTCCCAGGCCCAGCGGGCCGGGTTCGACGTCCGGCACGGCCGCGGCCAGGCGCAGGCCACTCTTGCCGATCGGGCGGGCAAGACCTTCAGCGCGGGAGGCCAACGCGGTGTCGCCCTGTTCAATGACGCTGTGGCTGCCCTGGCGCAGGGCCAGATAGCCGTTGCCGGGCACACGCACCTGGTCGAAGGTGCCGATCAGCTTGAGCAGCGGCTGGCGCACGTAGATCACGGCCAGGCCCTGGGAGCCCAGCTGCACCGGTGCGGCCAGGCCCAGGCGTTGACCGCCGGCATCGCGCACCACGCGCGCTGCAACGGCTTCGTTGGCCAGCGCCGCTTCAAGCAGCGCCAGACGGGCATAGCCAAAGGTTTTGGGATCGCTGTAGCCGGCATCCAGCGCAGCCGGCAGCACCTGCACCTCTTCGGTGCCCGGCCAGCCCTCGCGGACTGCCAAGGCGGCAGCATCGGCATCGCCGTTGGCCAGCGCGGTGGTCACGCGTTCGCTCTTGAGCACTTTTTCCAGCTGGGAAACCTGGCCGCTCCAGGCGGTCAGCAGGCCACCGGCGATCTGGTCACGCGACTCCTCCAGCGCCGCCCCCGCCGAGGCCTGTTGCCACTGGCGGACACCGCCCCACACAAACCATGCAGCCAACAGCACCAGCAACACCACCAGCAGCCACTGCTTCTGCGAACCGCTGAGTTGGCGCTTGCCTTCCGCCTTTGCCTTGCTCATCTACAACCCCCTGTCAGCGCACCCCGGTATGGCCGAATCCACCCGTTCCCCTGGCGCTGTCGGTGAAAGTATCCACTACCTGCAGCCCTACGCGTGCAATCGGCATCACCACCAACTGTGCAATACGGTCCCCGGGTTGCACTGTGAAGGCCTCGCGGCCGCGATTCCAGGTGCTGATCAGCAACGGGCCCTGGTAGTCCGCGTCGATCAGACCGGTGCCGTTACCCAGCACGATGCCGTGGCGATGGCCGAGCCCGGAGCGCGGCAGGATCACCGCGCACAGGTTGGGGTCGGCGATATGTATGGCGATGCCGCTGGGAATCAGCGCGGCGTCGCCGGGCTGCAGGGTGAGTTCGGTCTCCAGTGCGGCGCGAAGATCCAGCCCGGCGCTGGCTTCGGTGGCGTAGGCCGGCAGGGGCCAGGTATCGCCGAAACGCGGGTCAAGCAGCTTGACCTGCAAGGGCTGGAGCGACGGATCAACACTCATGCATGCAACCTCTGGGCAATCAGGGACAACAGTTGTTCGGCCAGCCGCGTCTTGCTGGTGCCGGGGAACACCTGCTCCCCGCCCTGCCAGTAGGCCGTCGCGGCATTCTCGTCGCTTTCGAAACCGCCGTTTGTGATGCCGACCTGATTGGCGATCACCAGATCAAGGCGCTTGTCGATCAGTTTGCCGCGCGCGTACTTCTCCACGTCGTGGGTTTCGGCGGCAAAACCGACCACCAGCTTCAGCGCGTTGGTCTGCTGCGCGACCTCGGCCAGGATGTCCGGCGTGCGCACCAGTTCGAGGGTCAACGTCTGCGTTCCTGCGGTCTTCTTCAGCTTTTGTGCCGCGATCTGGCGCGGGGTGTAGTCCGAGACCGCAGCGGCTCCTATATAGATGTCGGCCGGCAGCGCATCCAGCACAGCGGTGCGCATCTGCGCGGCCGAGCGCACGTCCACGCGCTGCACACCCGGCGGCGTGGCCAGATGCACCGGCCCGCTGACCAGCACCACCTGCGCGCCCTGGCGGGCGGCGGCGGCGGCCAGGGCGTAGCCCATCTTGCCGCTGCTGCGGTTGCCGACGTAGCGCACCGGGTCGAGGTCTTCATAAGTGGGGCCGGCGCTGATGACTACGCGCAGGCCCTGCAGTTCCTGCGATGCCGCATCGCCATCTGCAGCGGCCGGAGCGCGCAGCGCCGCCAGCGCGGCGACGATCTGATGCGGCTCGCTGAGCCGGCCAGGACCGGACTCACCCTCGGCAAGCGGGCCATCTTCCGGACCGATCACCTGGGCACCGCGCTCGCGCAGCAGGCCGATGTTGGCCTGGGTGGCCGGGTGCAGCCACATGCGGTGGTTCATCGCCGGGCACACGGTGAGCGGCGCGGTGGTGGCCAGACAGAGCGTGGTGACCAGGTCGTCGGCGTGGCCGTTTGCCAGCCGCGCCAGCAGGTCAGCGGTGGCCGGCGCGACCACGATGCGGTCAGCCCAGCGCGCCAGCTCGATATGGCCCATGGCCTGTTCGGCCGCGCTGTCCCACAGCGTGGTCCGGGTGGGCTGGCCCGACAGCGCCTGGAAACTCAGCGGGGTGACAAACTGCTGGGCACCGGCGGTCATCGCCACCTGGACCTGGGCACCCGCGTCACGCAGGCGTCTCACAAGGTCCAGCGACTTGTAGGCCGCGATACCGCCACCCACGCACAACAACAGCTTCTGGCCGTCCAGCGGGCGCACCTGCGCCGGGGATGCCTGGGGGGAGTCAGCCACCTGCGGAATTCCTGTAGATCTGAGGCGGGTAGCTTACCCGATGCGATGTGGCGGCCCTGATGCGCCAGGGGCATGAGTGGGGGATTTCTGGTTATGAGCGGTGCTCGCCCGCGTGGCTCAGACCGGCCGATAGATCGCGCACAGCTTGTTGCCATCCGGGTCGCGGACGTAGGCCAGCCAGGCGTTGCCCATGTTGCTCTCGCGCAGTCCCGGCGGGGCCTCGATGGAGGTTCCGCCGGCCGCCACCGCCGTATCGTGGAAGGCCTGGACCTGTTCCGGCGACGTGCACTTGAAGCCGATGGTGGCTCCGTTGGCGGGCGTGGCCGGCTCGTCGTTGATGGGCTGGCTGACACAGAAGCTGCTGCCGTCATGGCGGTAGAACAGGCGGACATGCCCGGAATCGGCCCGGTTCTCATACGGCTCGCGGGCACCGAAGACACCGCCCAGCACTGCGTTGTAGAAGGCCTTCGAGCGTTCGATGTCGTTGGAGCCGACCATGACGTGGTTGAGCATGTGTCACCCGGATGCCGAAAAATGGAGAATCCGATGGTAACGCCAATGACCCGGAAGGAAGAGGCTGATGCTGCGCTCGCTGCTTCGGTGCTGGCCATCGCCAGGGCTTCGTCAGTCCTGCCGGGCGTTTCGTCGGCCTGATGGCGCCTGCATCGCAGGGCGGCTTGTTCGGACGATTGACGCCGGGCAGTCTGACCATCCATTGGAAACCGGGGCTTGCCGATGTACAGGGACGTCTACATGCGTACGTGGACAGGATGGTTGGTGGCATCCCTCTCTCTGTTAACGGCACCCGGTGTGCTGGCCGAGGCACCCTCCGACGCCTGTCAGCTTGCCGGCGTGGCGAAGACGGACGCAATGGTTCACCAGCCCTTCCAGATCGTGGAGGGGCGTATTTACGTGCAAGCCACCGTCAACGGGCGCGGCCCGTACCGGTTCGCCGTGGACACTGGAGCCAGTGGCATGGGCAGGGTGGATGCGAGCCTGGTCGCACTGCTTGACCTTGAGAAGCACGGTGAGTCCACCACGTCCGACGGGGTCAGCACGGCTGCGGTCGAAACCACCCGGGTGCAGTCACTGGCGCTGGGCGAAGTGGTCCATCGCGACCTTGAACTGATTACCCGTGACTACAACAGGCGCAACAGCCCCGAGGCTGCATTCCACGGCATTCTCGGCCGTGAGTTCTTCGGCGATGGCCTGCTGGTGATTGATTACCCGCGCAGCATTCTGAGCTTTACCCAGCGCCATGCGATGTCGCCTTCAGATCAGAACGCCCTGCCCTATGAGCGCGCGTTCCGCATTCCTGTCAGCATTGGCGGGCACGCGCTTGTCGCCCAATTGGACACGGGAGCCAACGTCAACCTGGTGCTGCCGCAGGCCGTGTATGAAGGAATCTCGGACGTTCCGCTACAGGAAGCGCTGCGTTCGCAGTTGACCAACGGTCAGCTCGAGACGTGGCGCGCAACGCTGCATGGGCCTGTGCGTGTGGGCCAGGCAAGCTTGGAGGACGTGGAGATCAGGGTTTCGGCAAAGTTTCCCGAACCACTGGTAGGTGCAGAAGCGCTGCAGCAGAGTGTGGTGCTGATCGACCAGCGCTCAAAAACGGTCGCGATTTGCCGTTGATGAACTGCCGGCCTCTTCAAGTGGGAAAACTTGGGGGCCCGCGACTGGCAGCTGCGCATGGATGATTGCCTTTCTGGCTGCGGGGATTCAAGCTCCCGGGTGGCACGAACCGTGCTCAGCCCCGCATAATCGGAAAAGGCTGCCCCACCAAGGATGAACATCTTGAACACCCGACACATTGCACAGAGTCTGTTCCTGGCGGGAACCGCCATTCTCCTCGCCGCCTGCAGCCGCAAGCCCACCGAGTTCGAAACCTCGTTCGTTGACGGATGCGCGGCCAACGCCGCCCGCAGCGTCTGTCAGTGCACGTTCGATGCCGTGCTCAAGCACTACGGCGACAAGGGCATGGCCGAGATCAACGAAGGCAAGGTTCCTGAAGACTTCGCCGTGGCGTTGGGCGGGGCCATGGAGCAGTGTTCGGGCAAGCAGTAGATCAGGATCGGCGCTGCTGGAACCTCGGCACGCCCCGCAACTGCTCCACCAACCATCGCGCCTGCCCCGACAGTGGCCATTCGGCGCGGTGGATCAGCCACAGCGTGTCGATCACGGGATCGCCACAGTCCACCACGCGCAGCGCCTCAGGGTGAGCGAACGACTCGCGCGCGTGTCGCGGGATGACGGTGAAACCCAGCCCGCGCGCCACCGGTTCCAGAATGAGTGCGACCTGATTGGTGAAGCCGTGAACCGGCAACGTGCCGATGCCCGGGTTGCCCGGGTAGCGGCGGGACAGCAATCGAGTGGCCATGCCGCGACCGTCCGGGTGGTCGATGAAGCCCAGCCGCTGCAGGTCACTCCATTGCTCCACGTTCTCACCCGCGGGTACGACCAGTTCCAATGATTCCTCGGTAAACGGCGTAGCAACCAGCCGGGGATCGTCTGGCCTGAGCGTCACCAGACCCAACTCGTAGTGCTTCTGCAACACCGCCTGCAGGATGTCCGGGTCGGGCGCGAAGCGATGCCGGATGCAGAGACCCGGATGATTGTGCTGGTAGTCCAGCAGGATGGGATAGAGCGCCAGGCCCACACTGCCCGGGGTGATGAAGCTCACCTCGCCGACGTCGGTAACGGCATCACTGAGGCTCGCCCGCAGCCTGCGCTCGGCGCGCGCGGTGTCCTCCACATAGGCCAGCAGGGCCACGCCCGCGGGGGTCAGTTCGATCTGGCGCGGCCGGCGGATGAACAGCGGACCGAACTCGCCTTCCAGATGCCGTACGTGCTGACTCACCGCCGCCTGGGTGAGTCCCAGCGCGTGGGCGGCACGGGTGAAGCCGCCGGTGCTGGCGACGGTGGCGAATGAGCGCAGCCATTGCGGATTGTGCATAACGAACTCTTATCCGAAGGATAAGGTTCGATTAGAGCATCAATGGGTCCGGGGCCCCTACCCTTATCGGGTGAAATTCCCCGGTTCGAGACCCTGATGGCCGCCCTGTTTACCCCGTTCCAGCTGAAAGACATCACCCTGCGCAACCGCATCGCCATTCCCCCGATGTGCCAGTACTCCGCCCATGAGGGCTACCTGAGCGATTGGCATGCGCCCCACTACGCGAGCATGGCCCGAGGCGGGGCCGGCCTGGTGATCGTGGAAGCTACCGCCGTGTCCCCGGAAGGCCGCATCACTCCCGGGTGTGCGGGGCTGTGGGAAGACGGCCAGATCGAGGGCATGGCCCGGGTCGCCAGTGCGATCAAGGCCGCCGGTGCGGTGCCCGGCATCCAGATTGGTCACGCCGGGCGCAAGGCCAGTGCCAACCTGCCGTGGGAAGGCGATGACCATATCCCCGAAGACGACCGTCGCGGCTGGCCGACCCTGGCTCCCTCGGCCATTGCCTTCGGCGCGGGCCTGCCGAAGGTGCCCGGTGAGATGACCCTGGACGACATTGCGCGGGTGCAGGCTGACTTCGTGGCATCAGCGAAACGCGCACTGGCGGCCGGTTTCCAGTGGCTGGAGCTGCACTTCGCACACGGCTATCTGGCGCAGAGCTTCTTCTCGCCGGTGGCCAACCAGCGCACCGACCGCTACGGCGGCAGCGCGGAGAACCGGGGCCGGTTCCTTCTGGAAACACTGGCAGCCGTGCGCGCGGTGTGGCCGGAACACCTG
Organism: Stenotrophomonas sp.; assembly: GCF_032103445.1. Lineage (GTDB taxonomy): Bacteria > Pseudomonadota > Gammaproteobacteria > Xanthomonadales > Xanthomonadaceae > Stenotrophomonas. The sequence goes on along the minus strand of NZ_DAMDFR010000067.1, from coordinate 4,446 downwards.
CCGCTGACCGCGCGTTTTGGCGTGGTGGAGTACGACGGCCAGGACTACAGCTTCTATCCCGAAGCCGCACAGCTGGTACGGCAGATGCGCGACGGCGGGCTGGACCTGATCGACGCGAGCATTGGTTTCTCCACGTTGAACAGCAAGGCACCGTGGGGACCGGGCTTCTTCGTGCCGGTGGCCGCGCGGTTGAAGCACGACGTGCAGATGCCGGTGGCGGCCAGCTGGTGCATTGATGATCCGCACATGGCGGAGAAGGCGATTGCCGAGGGCAGCATGGATCTGGTGCTGATCGCGCGGGCACATCTGGCCAACCCGCACTATCCGTATCAGCTGGCGATTGCGCTGGGTGAGGAGAATCCAGCGTGGACGCTGCCAGCACCGTATGCGCATTGGTTGTCGCGGTATCGCGGGCCGGGCAAGGGTGCTGCGCAGTAAAGAGCAGTTTGAGACAGAGCCCTCGGCAGCTGGCTGCCGAGGGCCGTTTTTAAGGCGTGGACCCGGCTTGTCGTCACCTGGTCCGCCTGCTGCAGCTAGCGCACAGACTGTGTCTGTGAATCGCGTGCAGTCTCGTAGGTCGAATTGACTCGACGACCTCGACACTATGGGGCGCGCGAACTTCCGTCAATCGTAAGAGTCGCACATTTCAGTGGGCGTAGAAGCCATTGGCGACACAAGTGTGATCGCCGCGCCGTATTGATTACCCCATCGAATACGCGGCGATTTCAGGCATATGCCAGGCTGATGTCGCTGATGGCCTCGCGGCTGTTCGAAGGAGAGCGTAGCGTCCATCCGAAGTTGCGAGACAACACCACCCATTGTCGATCGCAGGTACTGGCCAAAAAATGAGCACCCCCGGATGGAGCAAGGAAACCGAAAGACCAAGTGGCTTGTGTACACCGTCATGATCGGCCTGATACCGATCCTGACCAGGTTGATGGCGTGGGCGGTCACGAAGAAGGGCGTGGTCGACATCTTCTCTGCGTCCGACGTCATCGCATTTGGACTGATTCTGCAGATCTCCAACATAAATGAGATCGAGCACATCGCGGATCCGGGCAGGAAGTGGAAGACGACGCAGAACGGAACGTCCATCACGTTGATCTCGCTGTACTGCGTTCTTTACACGCTCGTCCTGATTGGATCCTCGGTCATCGAGACTGTTGCTTTGGTGGTCTGTGCAATCGCGCTAATCACTGCATCTCTCCTCACAAGCCATTCAGTGCTCGACAAGATTTCCGCGTCAGAAAATCAACAAATGGGAGAACCTGAATGACGTTCGTCGTCGTTGCCTCAGTCGTAGTATCGGTGCTAGGCCTCGCTACTGGCATCTGGTCCGTCATAGCTCACCGGAAGTACAGTCAAGGCAAGGATGATGCCAAACGTCAGTGACTGGCCAACATATGAACGTCCGCGCGAGAAACTGATCGCCAGGGGCCCGGCTGCCTTGACCGATACCCAGCTCGTGGCACTTCTGCTGATGACCGGCCAAAAGGGACGCCACGTCATGGAGATCGCGCGCGAGTTGCTGGAGGCCCACGGACCTCTCCGGAGGCTGCTCGATATGCCGGCCAAGGACCTGTCGAAGTTGCCGGGGCTGGGCATGGCCAAGGCCTGCATGCTGGTGGCAAGTCTGGAGCTGGCCCGGCGTCATCTCTCGGCGAAGCTCGCCCAGGGAGAACTGCTCAGCGACCCTCTCGCTGCCCAGTGCTACTTCAAGCAGCGTCTGCGCAGCCGGCCTGTGGAGGTGTTCGCGGCCCTCTTCCTCGACAACCGCCACCGCATGCTGGCCTTCGAAGAGCTGTTCTCCGGCACGATCGACGCGTCCGGGGTCTACCCCCGTGAAGTCGCCCGCCATGCCCTGCTGCACAACGCGGCGGCCGTGATCGTCGGCCATAACCACCCCTCCGGGCATGCCGAGCCGTCGGCGGCGGACCGGCATGTCACCGTGGAGCTGAAAGCGGCGCTGGAGCTGGTCGGGGTGCGGCTGCTGGACCATATCGTGGTCGGGGAGGGGGAACCGGTGTCGATGGCCGAGCGCGGGTGGCTGGGGCGGGTTTGAGGCTGAACGGGGCGGTCAGGTCGAGGTATTAGACGGTTCGTCGTGGGCCGGCCAACGGCCGGCGCTACCGGGTTAGCCCCCTTGCTGGGGGGCGGTTCAATGGTTTGGGGCCCATCTGGGCTAAAATTGCCGATTCCGCCGCTCCAGTCTCAAAGCAGGCCTTGTGAAAAATCTCCTCCGCGCCCTGATCAACCAGGGCATTGAAGCCCTGCGTGCCAACGGTACGCTGCCGGCCGATACCCTCACCCCGGACTTCGTGGTGGAACGCCCGAAGACCCGTGAGCACGGCGATTTCGCCACCAATGCCGCGATGCTGCTGGCCAAGGCCGCGCGCAGCAATCCGCGCGCCGTGGCCCAGGCCCTGGTCGATGCACTGCCGAAGAGCGACGACGTGACCGGCGTGGACATCGCCGGCCCGGGCTTCATCAATTTCCGCCTGGCGGCCAGCGCCTACCAGCGCGAGGCCGCCTTCGTGCTGAAGGAAGGGGCTGATTACGGCCACAACCTGAGCGGCAACGGCCGCACCGTGGGCGTGGAATACGTGTCGGCCAACCCGACCGGTCCGCTGCACGTCGGTCACGGCCGCGCCGCCGCCATCGGCGACTGCCTGGCGCGCCTGCTGGACGCCAACGGCTGGAACGCCAAGCGCGAGTTCTATTACAACGACGCCGGCGTACAGATCGAAAATCTGGCCCTGTCCACCCAGGCCCGCGCCAAAGGCCTGAAGCCTGACGACGCCGGCTGGCCGGAAGCGGGCTACCGCGGCGACTACATCCAGGACGTGGCCGATGCCTACCTGGCCGGGGCCAAGGTCGAGCTGGAAGGCCACACCGTGGTCGGCGAGCGCGACCCGGACAACCTGGACGGCATCCGCCGCTTCGCCGTGGCCTACCTGCGCAACGAGCAGAACCAGGACCTGGCGGCATTCGGGGTGGATTTCGACATCTACTTCCTGGAAAGCTCGCTGTACAAGGATGGCAAGGTCGAAGAGACCGTGGCCCAGCTGAACGCGGCCGGCCATACCTATGAGGAAGGCGGCGCGCTGTGGCTGCGCTCGACCGACTTCGGTGACGACAAGGACCGCGTGATGCGCAAGTCCGACGGCACCTACACCTACTTCCTGCCGGACGTGGCCTACCACCTGAGCAAGTGGCAGCGCGGCTACGAGCGCGCCATCACCGAACTGGGTGCGGACCACCACGGCTCGCTGGCACGTGTGCGCGCCGGCCTGCAGGCGCTGGACGTGGGCATTCCCAAGGGCTGGCCGGAATACGTGCTGCACCAGATGGTGACGGTGATGCGCGGCGGCGAGGAAGTGAAGCTGTCCAAGCGTGCCGGCAGCTACCTGACCCTGCGCGACCTGATCGACGAAGCCGGCCGCGATGCGACCCGCTGGTTCCTGATTGCGCGCAAGCCGGATTCGCAGCTGACCTTCGATATCGACCTGGCCCGCCAGCAGAGCAATGACAACCCGGTGTTCTACGTGCAGTATGCGCACGCCCGCGTGTGCAGCCTGCTGCGCCAGGCCCAGGAGAAGGGCCTGAGCTTCAGCCAGGGTGACGCCGCTGCGCTGGCCACGCTGGGCGACGACGCTTCGCTGTGGCTGATGGTGGAAATGTCGCGCTTCCCGGAAGTGGTGGAAGCGGCCGGCATTGCGCTGGAACCGCACCTGATCGCGCAGTACCTGCGTGAATTGGCGCACGCCTTCCACACGTGGTATCACGGCACGCAGGTGCTGGTGGCTGACGATGCCGAACGCAATGCCAAGCTGACGCTGGCGTGCGCGGCGCGCCAGGTGCTGGCCAATGGCTTGAACCTCCTGGGCGTTTCCGCCCCGGAAAAAATGTAATCACTGGAGTAGCGGTAAATGGCAGCACGACGCGGCAAGAGTCAGGCACGGCGCAACAGCAGCCAAGGCACGCCCGGGTGGGTGTGGCTGGTGGCCGGCGTGGCGATTGCCGCAGTGGTGTTCCTGGCGGCACCGAACCTGTTCAAGAGCGAAGGTGACGGCTTCCTGCGGGTCGGCCCGCAGCCGAACCCGAACGCACAGCCGGCCCCGGTGAGCGACGCCGACACCGACGTGGGCACCGAGCTGCCGCGCCCGGGTGCGACCAAGCCCGCCGAACCGGCCAAGCCGGCGGCCACCCAGTACGACTTCTACACCCTGCTGCCCGGCAAGGAAGTGGAAATGTCGGATGCGGAACTGGCGGCCAGCACGCGTGCCGAAGAGCAGCGTCGCGCCAAGGCGGAAGCCCAGCGCTCGCAGGCGGCACTGGAAGGTCGCTCGGTGCCAGCGGCGGCGGCGACGTCCACCTCGGTTGCGTCCACCGCGCCGGCCGCAACGACGATGCCGGCTCCGGTGAACGAGCGTCCGGCGGCAACCG
>NZ_DAMDFR010000066.1:0-24416 GCF_032103445.1 Stenotrophomonas sp. | reverse complement strand
GGCTCCGGTGCCGGCTCCTGCCGCACCAACAGCGACCGGCACGGTGGCGTCGGCCAGCACTGCCAATGCGGCCAGCAATGCGATGTCGCCGGCGGCCATTCTGGCCGGCCAGCCGACCGCGGCAGTGGCACCGGCTCCGGCACCCACGCCGGTGGTCCCGGTGCAGGCACCGCGTCCGGTGATGCCCAGCGACGCCTCGCGCATCAAGATGCAGGCGGGCATGCGCCCGCTGGTGGTGGCGATCGACCCGGGCCATGGCGGCCAGGATCCGGGCGCGGTTGGCCCGACCGGCAAGCGCGAAAAAGACATCACCCTGGCAGTGGCGCGTGAGCTGGCGCGGCAGGTCAATGCCACGCCGGGCCTCAAGGCTTACCTCACCCGCGACAGCGACGTGTTCATTCCGCTGCCGATGCGCGCGCAGAAGGCGCGTTCGGCGAAGGCCGACATCTTCATTTCGATCCACGCCGACGCGGCGGAAAACCGCGCGGCCAAGGGCTCCTCGGTGTACGTGCTGTCGACCAAGGGTGCGTCGTCGCAGCGTGCGCGCTGGCTGGCCGACAAGGAAAACGCGGCCGATCTGGTCGGTGGCGTGCGCCTGCAGCAGACCGAGGGCACTTTGGCCAACGTGCTGCTGGATCTGGCCCAGAGCGGTTACATGAAGGCCTCGGAAGATGCGGCCGGCCATGTGCTGGGTGGTCTCAAGCGCATCGGCAAGAATCACAAGCCGAACATCGAGCGCGCCAACTTCGCCGTGCTGCGCACGTCGGACATGCCGGCGATGCTGGTGGAAACCGCCTTCATCTCCAACCCGGACGAAGAGCGCCGCCTGATGGACCCGGCCTACCAGCGCCAGATCGCCGGTGCGGTACTGGACGGCGTGCACACCTTCTTCAGCCGCCAGCCGCCCCCGGGCACCCTGTACGCCGCCCGCGCCCAGGCCGAGATCGACGCCGCCAGCACCGTCGCCGGCGGCAGCAAGTAAAAACCCGCTTCGGCGGGTTTTTGTTTGTCTGCACGTGTTGCTGCTATCGGCATTCGACGATCTACGTGCGCCGGGCGTTGCCCGGCTGCTGTTGGATCTGTGCGAACTGCCGGTGCTCATCGATTGTCTGGCTTGGCGGCTCGGGATGGGCGTTCCGGGGGACGCTGGGTAGTGCCGGCCGCTGGCCGGCAACTTCTTGATGCTCGATCGCCGCATCCATGCGGCTCACGCCCCCTCCAGCCCACCCCGACCCGCCATCGAGAGTGAGTCGGCAGCCATGGGAAATGCCAGATCAACAGCAGCGTTGATCCGGGGTCATGCGTTACCGAACGTTGGGGATTTCACGGCGATCGTCTTTCGACCGATCCCACCGCGGCATTTTCTATTTCGCCGGGGGCTGCGTGCTTTTGATCTTCCTTGGCCACCGGCCCACTGTCTGGGGCGTGCCGGGGTGGGTTTGCGGGACCGTCAAAAACATGGATGTTTTTGACGAGCCTACAGGGATGTATTCACGGCGTGTCCCGCAAACCCACCCCGGTGCGCCCAAGCACGGAAACCGATGAACCACCGGCTGTTCGCCAAAAACCAACAGCAGCCGGGCAAGCCCGGCTCTACGAAGCCCCATTTCGCTATCATCACACCATGAGCATCCGTCAGTTACCCGAAATCCTCATCAACCAGATCGCCGCCGGCGAGGTCGTGGAGCGGCCTGCGTCCGTGGTCAAGGAACTGGTGGAGAACGCGCTGGATGCCGGGGCGACCCGTGTTGATATCGACCTGGAAGAAGGCGGTGTGCGTCTGATCCGCATCCGCGACGATGGCGGCGGTATCGCACCCGAGGAGCTGCCATTGGCAGTTTCGCGGCATGCCACCAGCAAAATCGCCAGCCTGGACGACCTGGAAGCCGTTGCCACGCTCGGCTTCCGTGGCGAAGCGCTGCCGTCCATTGCCTCGGTCAGCCGCTTTACCCTCGCTTCGCGCCGCGCCCATGACGAACACGGCTCCGCCCTGCAGATCGAAGGCGGCAAGGTGGGCCAGGTCACCCCGCGTGCGCATGCGCCCGGCACCACCGTCGAAGTGCGCGAGCTGTTCTACAACGTGCCGGCACGACGCAAATTCCTGCGCGCCGAGCGCACCGAGCTGGGTCACATCGAAGAGTGGCTGCGCTCACTGGCGCTGGCCCGCCCCGATGTCGAACTGCGCGTCTCGCACAACGGCAAACCCTCGCGCCGCTACAAGCCGGGCGACCTGTATTCGGATGCCCGCCTCGGCGAAACCCTGGGCGATGATTTCGCCGCCCAGGCGCTGCGTGTCGACCACACCGGTGCCGGACTGCGCCTGCACGGCTGGATTGCCCAGCCGCACTACTCGCGCGCCAGCACCGACCAGCAGTATTTCTACGTCAATGGCCGCGCCGTGCGCGACCGCAGCGTTGCCCACGCAGTGAAGATGGCCTATGGCGACGTGCTGTTCCACGGTCGCCAGCCCGCTTACGTGCTGTTCCTGGAGCTGGACCCGACCCGCGTCGACGTCAATGTGCACCCGGCCAAACACGAAGTGCGCTTCCGCGATTCGCGGCTGATCCATGATTTTGTCTACCGCACCTTGAAAGAAGCCCTGGCCGAGACCCGCGCCGGGATGACCGCGACTGCGGCCGCCGGCGAAACGCATGCAGAAACCGGTGCACGGGCGTACGCCAATGCCGCAGCCGGCACCGGCTATGCGCTGGCGGGTGGCGGTGGAGGGGGGGGCGCTGGTGGCGGCATGGGCGGCTGGCGACCGCAGCAGTCGCCGTTGGGCTTGCGCGTGGCCGATGCCCCGTCTGCCTATGCCGCGCTGTATGCACGCCCCGAAGGCAATGACAGCCCCGCGCTGCCGCCGATGCCCAGCGAAAACGGCTTCCCGGTCACCTCCGCTGAGAGCGGTGTGCCGCCATTGGGTTACGCCATTGCGCAGCTGCATGGCATCTACATCCTCGCCGAGAACGCCGAAGGGCTGATCGTCGTGGACATGCATGCCGCGCACGAACGCATTGGCTACGAACGGCTGAAAACCGCGCACGACGGCATCGGCCTGCACGCGCAGCCGCTGCTGGTGCCGATCACCCTGGCGGTGGGCGAGCGCGATGCCGATACCGCTGAGCGCGAAGCCGAAACACTGACCGCGCTGGGGTTTGAGATCACCCGCTCCGGCCCGGGCTCGCTGCATGTGCGCAGCATTCCTGCGTTGCTGGCCAACGCCGAGCCCGAAGGCCTGCTGCGCGATGTGCTGACCGACCTGCGCGAACATGGCCAGAGCCGGCGCATTGCCAGTGCACGCGACGAGCTGTTGTCGACCATGGCCTGCCACGGTGCGGTGCGTGCCAACCGACGCCTCACCGTGCCGGAAATGAATGCATTGCTGCGCGACATGGAAATCACCGAGCGGTCCGGCCAGTGCAATCACGGCCGACCGACCTGGGCGCGTTTTTCGCTGGCGGAGATCGACCGCTGGTTCCTGCGTGGACGTTGAAGGGGAAAGCCACTTGAAGGGGAAGAGTCTGATGGGGACGCGTCATTGGCGGCGCAGCATGGCGGTGGCCGCATTGGTGCTGGGCCTGGCCGCCTGCGGCGACAAGGAGATCGCACCGGTGGTCGCACCGGTCGACCCGGTGTTCGCGGCCGAACAGCAGCAATGGCGCCAACAGCGCTACACCGAATTGAACGCGCCGGACGGCTGGACCAGCCTGGTCGGCCTGCACTGGCTGGAGCACAAGGCGCACTACATCGGCAGCGGCCCCGGCAGCGGCATTCGTCTGGCGGTGGGACCGGACAAACTGGGCATGGTGGCGCGTGACGGCAACAGCGTGACCTTTACCCCCGAGCGCGGTGTGCCGATGACCGTGGAAGGGGAGCCGGTGACCGGCCGGATCCGCTTCTTCAGCGACCGCGATGCCACACCCACGAAGATCGCCTTCGACGACGGCCGTGGCCAGCTCAGCCTGATCCACCGTGGCGAGCGTTTCGCGCTGCGGGTGAAGCATGCCGATGCAGCAACCCGCACCGGCTTCACCGGTCTGACCTACTGGGATGGCGGTCCAGCGTGGAAGGTCACCGCGCGTTTCGTCCCGCATCCCGCCGGCAAACGCCTGTCCATCGTTGACATCACCGGCCTCACCACCGAGATGGTCAATCCCGGCGCGCTGGAGTTCGAGAAGGACGGCACGCCTTATCGGCTGGAAGCGCTGGGTGAACCCGGCGGCGAGTTGTTTGTGATCTTCGGCGACCGCACCAGTGGCCACGGCAGCTATCCGGCCGGCCGCTACCTCGACCTGCCCGCACCGGACGCCAGCGGCCAGGTGGTGATTGATTTCAACCACGCCTACAACCCGCCGTGCGCGTTTACCCCGTTCGCGACCTGCCCGCTGACGCCGCCGGAAAACCGCCTGGACCTGCGTGTGGAAGCGGGTGAGAAGGTGTATCACCCCCCACAAGGAGGAACCTGATGTTGTTCAAGCGTGTACTGTCTTCGCTGCTGCTGGGCGCTTGCCTGCTGACCGGGTCGGCCGTTGCCGCGCCCGCCGCCAAGGTCGGCTCCACCGCGCCGGTGCCCCTGCTGTGGAAGGTGACCGGACCCGGCGACAGCCGGGTCTACCTGCTGGGCTCGTTCCACATGCTGCGCGCGGATGACTATCCGCTGGCGGCCGATGTGGACCAGGCGTTTGCTGCATCCAATCGGCTGATGTTCGAACTGTCGCCGGCCGACATGCAGTCACCCGACCTGGTCGGCAAGATGATGCAGGCGGCGATGCGCACCGACGGCAGCGAACTGCGCCGTGATCTGGATGCGCCCACCTGGACCAAGCTGCAGGCCTACGCGGCCGCCAACAACATGCCGTTGGCCCAGCTGCAGGGCATGAAGCCGTGGTTCGTCGGTCTGACGATCACCCTGAGCCAGCTGGCGCGCATGGGCCTGGACCCGGAACTGGGGCTGGACCGCTACTTCATGAAGCGCGCGGCCGATGCCGGCAAGCCGACCAGTGGTCTGGAGAGCATCGACACGCAGATTGCGGTGTTCGCGCAGATGTCGGACAAGGAACAGCAGCAGATGGTGGCCGAGGCGCTGGACCAGGCCGAGCAGGCCGACGCGCTGAGCCGCACGCTGCACGACGCGTGGCGGCGCGGCGACGAAAAGATGCTGGGGAATGAAATGGCGGTGGACATGCGCGGCCAGTACCCGCAGCTGTACAAGCGCATCAATACCGACCGCAACGAGGCCTGGGTGCCCAAGCTGCAGCAGCAGCTGCAGGCCGGGCAGGGCGGTACCCTGGTGGTGGTGGGCGCGCTGCACCTGCTGGGCGAGGACGGCGTGGTGGAAAAGCTGCGCGCCAAGGGCTTCAAGGTGGAGCGGGTGTGCACCGGGTGCGCCAAGCCCAAACGCTGAACGGTACCGTTGGAACACAAAAAAGGCGCAGCATGAGCTGCGCCTTTTTTTGTGCGTCCGCCTGCGCGGATCAGCGGCGGGTCTTGGTTCCGACCGGTGCTTCCGGTTTGCCGGTACCGGTACCCGTGCTGGTGCCCGGCGGATTCGGTCGCGCACCGAAGCCTGCGCCCATGTTGCGCTGGAAGTCTTTCCACAGTTCCAGGTTGCGCTCGGTGAGCTGGTTCATCATTGCCCACGGGGTCTGGCCCAGCAGGTTGCCCATCTGCTGGCGGAACTGCTGCTGCTGGTCCAGGAAGACCTGCATGCTGCGCTCCAGGTAGTTGCCCATGAAGCCCTGCAGCGAATCGCCGTAGAAGCGGATCAACTGGCTGAGCAGCTGGGTGGACAGCATCGGTTCGCCGTCCTGTTCCTGGTCGGCAATGATCTGCAGCAGCACGGAACGGGTCAGGTCGTCGCCGCTCTTGGCGTCGCGGACTTCAAAGTCCTCGCCGTCCAGGATCAGCTGGCGCACGTCCTCGATGGTGATGTAGCTGGAAATCTCAGTGTCGTAGAGACGACGGTTCGGATACTTCTTGATGATGCGGTTCGCAGCCATGAAGCAAGCACTCGTCAACGTAGGGGCGCATGATTGCGCAGCGCAGCACCGGTTGCAACCTCCTTAGGTCACATCCGACGCTTGTTCATGCTGCGCAACAAAAGGTGCAGCATTGTGAGGTCATCGCAACCGTAGAGCCACGCCCTGCGTGGCTTCGACCACGTTTGGCACCGCGAAGCCACGCAGGGCGTGGCTCTACGGGATGGCGGGCGCTGAAACCGTTACCACCCCATATGGTGGCCGCCGTTGATGTCCAGATTCGACCCGGTGATCCACGCGGCTTCCTCGGCCACCAGGAAATTGACCGCGTACGCGATCTCCTCCGGCTTGCCCAACCGCCCGGTCGGAATGTCGGCAATGATCTTGGCGCGTACTTCCTCCGGCACCGCCATCACCATGTCGGTGGCGACGTACCCGGGCGAAATGGTGTTCACCGTGATGCCAAACCCGGCGTTCTCGCGCGCCAGCGAGATGGTGAAGCCGTGCATGCCGGCCTTGGCGGCGGCGTAGTTGGCCTGGCCGTACTGCCCCTTCAAACCGTTGATCGAGCTGATCTGGATCACCCGGCCCCAGCCGCGACGGCGCATGCCCTCGATCACCGGGCGGGTGACGTTGAACACCGAATTGAGGTTGGTGTTGATCACGTCATGCCACTGGTCCGCGCGCATGCGGTGGAAGGTGGTGTCACGGGTGATGCCGGCGTTGTTGACCAGGATCTCCACCGGGCCCAGCGCGGCTTCCACGGCCTGCACCATCTGTTCGGCGGAGGCCGGGTCGGAGACGTCGCCGGGGAAGATCGCCACCTCGCACCCGCGCGCACGCATGCGCTCCTGCCAGGCAAGGGCCTTGGCCTCGTCGCGGTAGTTGGTCGCTACCCGATGCCCCTGTTCGCACAGGCGTTGGCAGATGGCAGACCCGATCCCGCCGGTACCACCGGTAACCAAGGCAACGCGCGATGTCATGAGCAGCTACTCCGAATGGCCACAGCCAACAAGGGGGGGAGATCGATTCTGCAACATCGGCGCACAAAAGGGGCGGTCGTTCAGCCCAACGGCGTAATCACGATGTCGTGCGGTGGCAACCGGGCGGGATCGAAGTGCGTCACCGCACGTTCCAGCCACTCGGGCACGGCTGCGCTGCCCGCCAGCGCAGCCGGCTCCTGACCCAGCCAGGCCCAGGTCTGTTGCAGCGCCGGTAGCGGTGCGGCGGGGTCGACCGGGGCGGCGGCCCCGGACTTGGACAGCTTGTGCCCCTGCGCATCCAGCAGCAGCGGCAGGTGCAGGTAACGCGGCGTGGGCAGACCCAGTGCCTGCTGCAGCAGGATCTGGCGCGGGGTGGAATCGAGCAGGTCGGCCCCGCGCACCACGTCGGTGATGCCCTGGGCATGGTCGTCCACCACCACGGCCAGCTGGTAGGCCCAGCAGCCATCGGCCCGGCGCAGCACGAAGTCGCCGACCTCGGCATGCACGTCCTGCTGGATGGACCCGCGCAGCCCGTCCTCGAACGTGACCACGCTGCCGGGCGGCACCCGCAGGCGGATGGCCGGGGTGGGGCGCTCGGCCTGGGCCACGCAGCGGTGATGGATGCCATGCTGGCCGGCCAGGTCGCTGCGGCTGCAGTGGCAGGCAAAGGCCAGGTCCTGGGCGAGCAGGCGGTCAATGGCCGCCTGATACAGCGCATCACGTTGGCTCTGGTGTACGACGGGGAAGTCGCTGTTCAGCCCGAACGCCTGCAGTGTGGCGAGCTGGCCTGCGATAGCACCGGGCACGGTGCGTGGGGGATCGACGTCCTCGATCCGGATGCCCCATGCACCGCCGGCATGCCGGGCGAGCAGCCAGCTGCCCAGCGCGGCCAGCAGGGAGCCGGGGTGCAGGGGGCCGGTGGGCGAGGGGGCGAAGCGCCCGCGGTAGGCAGAATTGAACATGAACTATGAATCGTCGGTCAGGATTCCACTTGAATTCAAGCGGCAGTCACCGCAGATTTGGATTCAAATCCCGTCAATCGAGCGCTTTTTCCCATGTTCAGTCGTATTGCTCTCTTCCTGATGACCAACCTCGCGGTTCTGGCCCTGGCCAGCGTGGTGATGTCGCTGCTGGGCGTGAACTCCAGCCAGATGAGCGGTCTGCTGGTAATGGCAGCCATCTTCGGCTTTGGGGGTTCGATCATTTCGTTGCTGATGTCCAAGTGGATGGCCAAGCGCTCCACGGGCGCGGTGGTGATCACCGAGCCGCGCAACGCGACCGAGCGCTGGCTGCTGACCACGGTGGAGCGCCAGGCGCGCGAAGCCGGTATTGGCATGCCGGAGGTGGCGGTCTATGACGGCCCGGAAATCAACGCCTTCGCCACCGGTGCGAACCGCAACAACGCGCTGGTGGCGGTGTCCACCGGCCTGCTGCAGAACATGAGCGAAGACGAGGCCGAAGCGGTGCTGGGCCACGAGATCGCCCACGTGGCCAACGGTGACATGATCACGATGGCATTACTGCAGGGCGTGCTGAACACCTTCGTGATCGTGTTGGCCCGCGTGGTGGGCGGCATCATCGACAGCGCGCTGTCGGGCAACCGCGAAGGCGGCGGCCGTGGCTTTGCCTACTTCATCATCGTGTTCGCGCTGGAAATGGTGTTCGGCCTGTTCGCGACCATGATCGCGATGTGGTTCTCGCGTCGCCGCGAGTTCCGCGCCGACGCCGGCGGTGCGCACCTGGCCGGTCGCCAGAAAATGATCGCGGCGCTGGAACGCCTGAAGCTCAACCACGGCCAGAGCACCCTGCCGACCCAGGTCGCCGCCTTCGGCATCGCCGGCGGCATCGGCCAGGGTCTGCGCAAGTTCTTCCTCAGCCACCCGCCGCTGGAAGACCGCATCGCTGCCCTGCGTGCTGCCAACAACAACACCGCCATGTAATCGATGGGTTGAAGCAGTACTTGAACGCCCGGCCATCGTGCCGGGCGTTCTGGTTTCTGGGGTTGCAGCCTCCGGTTTATCGGATTGCATGACCTACGTAGAGCCGGGCTTGCCCGGCTGCTGTTGGATTCAGGCGAAAAGCCGGTGCTCACAGGATCCTTGGTTTGGCGGGTCGGGGCGGGCGTTCCGGGGGACGCTGCAAGTACGTCCATGTAAGCTCGATCGCCGCATCCATGCGGCTCACGCCCCCTCCAGCCCACCCCGACCCGCCATCGACAGTGCGTCGGTGGCCAGCGAAGATCAAAGGCACGTAGCCCCGGTGGGATCGGTCGACAGACGATCGCCGTGAAATCCCAAACATCCGGTAACGCATGACCCCAGATCGACATCGCCGTTGATTTGGAATTTCCCATGGCCACCGACAATGTATCGAGGGTTCGGCGGGTGGGGGGTACGGGACCGTGAAGGCACATGGATGTGCCGCCCGAGCCTAACGGGAGATTTAAGGCGTGTCCCGTACCCCCCACCCGCCGGACCCAGACACGTAAATCGACAGCCGAGGGTTGTTCGCACGAATCCAACAGCAGCCGGGCAAGCCCGGCTCTACGTACATCGTGCAATCAGAGAGAGCGCGGCGGCTTTGCGGAATCCCAAAAACAACAACGGCACCCGAAGGTGCCGTTGTGCTTCTAGCGAGATGTCGTCAGAAAACTCAGAACTTCGCGTCGAACTCGGCGGCGTAGCCGGTGTTGACCAGGACCTTCTGCAGGATTTCGCTGTTCTTCACGTTGCCGGCAACGATCTGCTGGGTTTCCGGGCCGCGGCTGTCCATGCGGGCCGGGGTGGCACCCTTGAAGTCGCAGACGCGACCGCCGGCTTCGCGGACCAGCAGCACGCCGGCGGCGATGTCCCACGCCTTCACGCCGGCTTCGAAGTAGGCGTCGGCGCGGCCGCAGGCCACGTAGGCCAGGTCCAGCGCGGCCGAGCCGGTGCGGCGCACGTCTTCGGCCTGCACCAGCAGGGCGTCCAGCGCCTTCAGCTGCGAGCTGGCACGGTTGCGTTCGCGCGGGGCGAAGCCGGTGTGGATCATTGCGCCCGACAGGTCCTTGCGGTCTGCCACGCGGATGCGGCGGTCGTTCAGCACCGCGCCTGCGCCACGGCTGGCGGTGAACAGCTCATTGCGCAGCGGGTCGAAGATCACCGCGTCGGTCGGTTCGCCGTTTTCGGTCAGCGCGATCGACACGCAGTAGTGCGGGAAGCCACGCAGGTAGTTGCTGGTGCCGTCCAGCGGGTCGATCACCCACATGTAGCGGTTCACCGCCTGCACGCCGCCTTCCTCGCCCATGATCCCGTATTCCGGGTAGGCGCGCTTGAGTTCCTTGACGATGACCTTTTCCGCGTCCGCATCCACCTCACTCGCATAATCCATGCGGCCCTTCTGCACCACGTTCAGTGCTTCCAGCTTGTTGATGTTGCGCAACAAAACGTTGCCGGCGAGGCGGGCGGCCTTGACCATGACGGTGACGGCGGGTTTCTGCATGGCGAAAAGCTCCCGGAAAGGCAGAGGGGGGATTGGCGGGGGAAAAGAGCGGTGCCGGCGCACAGGCCGGTGACACAGTTTACCATTTGTCGCAGTTCTTCTCGCGTTTGGCCTGTTCATGTCCCTGCAAACCGCTCCAACCCGCATCCGCTTTGTCCTCGTCGGCACCCAGCACCCCGGCAACATGGGCGCTGCCGCCCGTGCCATGAAGACCATGGGCCTGGGCCGGCTGGTGCTGGTGGCCCCGGAAAAGCCCCTGGATGAAGAAGCCTTCCGCCGCTCCGCCGGGGCCGAGGACGTGCTCGGTGATGCCCCGGTGGTCGCCACCCTGGCCGAGGCGGTCGCCGACTGCCGGCTGGTGCTGGGCTGCACCGCGCGTGCCCGCCGCGTGCAGCTGGAGGAGCTGCTACCTGCCGTGGCTGCCCAGCGCGCCCTGGCCAAGGCCGGCGATGCCGCCGACCCGGGCGAGGTCGCCTTCGTGTTCGGCCGCGAGCGCACCGGGCTGACCAATGAGGAGCTGCAACTGTGCCACCTGGCCGTGCACATTCCGTCCAATCCGGAGTTCAGCTCGCTGAATCTCGCCGCCGCCGTGCAGGTGCTGGCCTATGAACTGCGCATGGCCCATCTGGAGGCCGCCCCGGCGGCCGCCGCTGCCGATGACGAGCCGCGCGAGCAGGCGGCCAGCCACGCCCAGCTCGAGGGCCTGTTCGGTCAGCTCGGCCAGACCCTGGACGACATTGATTTCCACAAGGGCCGTGCGCCGGAGTCGGCGATGCGCAAGCTGCGCCGTCTGTTCCTTCGCACCGAATTGAGCGAACAGGAAGTAAGGTTGTTGCGCGGCATTCTGGCGGATGCCCAGCGGATGGCACGGTTGGCGCAGAAATAAGCCGCCGTGGCCTGACGCACGTCACACTTTTTCAGGTAGGCTGTCTCGATTCCTTTGGGGGGAGCAGATGGGATTGCCGGTGCTGCGGAGGCTGCTGCAGGGGGGACTGCTGTGTCTGGGCATCGTTGCGATGACCGGTACCGCGCAGGCCGGGCCTGACACGGCCGATGGCGGCCACGTTCTGGTACTGGGCCGGATCAGCGACAATCCCAAAGCACACCATGCGCAACTGCAGCCGCTGCTCGACTACGTGGTGCCGCGCATGCGCGACGTCGGCATCACCGAAGGCCGCATCCTGATGGCTCCCGATGCCCAGCAGATGGCCAGCTACCTGCGCCGCGGGCGCGTGGATTGGGTCACCGAAACCACCGGCACCGCCGTGGCCCTGGGGCTGCGCAGCGGGGCGCAGCCGCTGCTGCTGACCGAGCGCAGCGGCGTGCGTGATTACCACACCGTGTTTTTCGTGCGCCGCGACAGCCCGGTGCGGGTGCTGGCCGACCTGAAGGGGCACTCGCTGGCGTTGCAGAACGTGGCCTCCACCAGTGCCTATCTGGTGCCGGTGATGACCCTGCTGCAGCACGGCCTGACCCCGGAGATCCTGTTGTCCGCGCGCGACGCGGCCGCACCGGATACCGTGGGTTATGTGTTTGCGCGGTCGGAGGCCAACATTGCCACCTTCGTGCACAAAGGCCTGGTCGATGCCGGCGCGGTCAGCAGCGTGGACTGGGCCGACCCGCAGCGGGTGCCGGCCAGCTTCAAACGCGACTTCCGCGTGCTGTACCGTACCGATGCCTACCCGCGGGCGGTGGAGGTGGTGCGCGCCGGGCTGGAGCCGAAGGTGCGCGAGCGCCTGCAGGAGGTGTTGCTGCAGGCGGCGTCCGACCCGCAGGCGCAGGGGGCGCTGGAAAAGTTTTTTGGTACGTCCGGGTTCCATCGGGTGGATGCGCAGACGCAACACCGGTTGGATGAATTGAAACAGGGTCTTACACGCGTGCGGATGGAAGTGGAATGAGGCCGTTGGGTTCCGGAATGCAGTCCCGCTTTGTATTGGCAATGGGCGGGGCGATGGTGGTGGTGGTGGCGATCGTGGCCGTGGTGCTGGGGCGCCAGGCGTCGATGCAGGACGAGGTCAAGCACCTGAGCGGTACGGTCATCCATGACCTGTTCGACCGCAGCGTGCGCAGCCGGGGCGAAGCCCTGGCACGGGAACTGTCCGATGCGCTGGCCAATCCGCTGTATTACAACGACCTGCAGCAGGTGGGTGCGCTGGTGCGCAATACCTCGCGGCAGCAGGTGGTGCGCTATGTGCTGGTGTTCGACGAGGACGGCAAGCTGATCCACGACGGCTCGACCGACGTGGCCGACTTCGGCCGGCCCATGCAGGACCCGCTGGCGGCCGGCGCGGTCGCCGCGCGCACCCTGGTGGTGCAGCAGTCGCCGAAGGTGCTCGACAACGCGATGCCGATCATGATCGGCAATCAGCGCATTGGCGGGGTGCGGGTCGGCATGGCACTGGACGACGTGCAGGCCATGGAGCAAACCGCCAACCGGACCCTGGGTGACCGCCTGCAGCAGGTCGGCAAGCGCCACCTGGGTTGGCTGCTGCTGATGCTGGGGCTGCTGCTGGTCATCGGCGTGGTGGTCATCATCTATGTGCAGCGCACCCTGGTCGCCCCGATCCGTGGGCTGGCCGCGGCCGCGCGACAGATCGAGGCCGGTGATTACCGCCCGCAGCTGGGCCAGAGCAACAGTTCCGGCGAAGTGGGCGAGCTGGTGCGCGCGTTCGCGCGGATGAGCGAGGCCATTGCCCGGCACGACCGCGAAGTGCGGCACATGGCGTATACCGACGCGCTGACCGGGCTGACCAACCGCCTCGCGTTCCGCGAGGCGCTGGACCACCGCCTGATGGCCGCGCGTGCGTCCAACCATCGGCTGGCCTTGCTGTTTGCCGACATGGACGACTTCAAGCGGGTCAACGACACCCTCGGCCACGAGGCCGGCGACGAAGCGCTGTTGCAGTTCGCCCAGCGCATCAGCGCGGCGGTAGGGCAGGCCGGTGGTGATGAAGCCCTGCTGGCACGTTTCGGCGGCGATGAGTTCGTGATTCTGATCGGCGACGGGGATGTGGCCGCCGGTGCCCGCCAACTGGCCGAAGTGCTGGTTCGTGAGCTCGGCAAGCCGCTGGTGGTGCAGGGCCGGGAGCTGTTCCTGGGCACCTCGATCGGCGTCACCCTGTTCCCGGACGACGCCGCCGACGCGACCACGCTGCTGAAGAACGGCGACATTGCCATGTACCAGGCCAAGATGGCCGGCAAGAACTGTTACCGCTACTACAGCCGGGCCATGGACCACGCCGTCGAGCGCCGTGTGCACATGGAGCAGGAGCTGCGCGGTGCCTGGGAGCGCGGCGAGCTGCGGCTGGTCTATCAGCCCATCTTCCGCACCCGCGACCGCCGCCTGTGCGGCGTGGAGGTACTGTTGCGCTGGCAGCACCCGACGCTGGGTACCATTCCGCCGTCGGTCTTCATTGAAGTGGCCGAACAAAGCGGCCTGATCGAGGTGATCGGCCCGAAGGTGCTGCGCGCGGCGTGCATGGAGGCCATCCAGTGGCCGCTGACCAGCGATGGCGAGGGCCTGTTCGTGTCGGTCAACGTGTCACCGCGCCAGCTGCGGGGCGGCGAACTGCCCACCCTGGTCGCCGACTGCCTACGCGAAACCGGCCTGCCGGCCTCGCGCCTGCACCTGGAGCTGACCGAAACCGCGGTGATCGGCGATGAAATGCTGGCTGCGGCCCTGCTCGACAAGCTGCACCGCACCGGTGTGAAGGTGTGGCTGGACGACTTCGGTACCGGCTTCTCCGGGCTGAGTCACCTGCGCCAGGTGCCGGTGGATGGCGTGAAGATCGACAAGAGCTTCGTCGCCGACATGCAGCGCGACCCGGACGATCTGGCCCTGACCACTGCGATCATTGCCATGGCGCATGCCCTGGGCATCACCGTGGTCGCCGAAGGCATCGAGCAGGAGGTCCAGTTCGACCTGCTGGCCCAACGCGGCTGCGACCTCGCCCAGGGTTATTGGTTGAGCCACCCGGTCAGCGCGACGGATGTGGTGCACATGATTGAATCGGGGCGGTGACGCCGGTTGATTTTGGATTTGCCTGGTTGACGGCCAGCGGCCGTCACTACCCGCAAACGCCCTATACAGGGCGTTTGCTTGAATCCCCGGAAATCTCGCGGACCAGCTTCGGCACCAGATAACCCGACAAACGCGCGGTGAGCTGGGCGTGCAGGGACTTGGCGGTGGCGTCGTCCACTTCGAAATGGGCCACGCCCTGCACCCGGTCCACCTGGTACAGGTAATACGGCAGCACGCCGCCGGCGAAGCTGCGCTCGCTCAGGTCCTGCAGGGCCTGCAGGCTGTCGTTCACCCCGCGCAGCAGCACCGCCTGGTTGAGCAGGGTGCAGCCGGCATCGCGCAGGCGGGCCATGGCCGCATCCACGCTGGCATCGAATTCGTTGGCATGGTTGGCGTGGATCACGAACGCCACCGGCCAGGGAAGGCTGGCAATCCACTGCACCAGATCCGCATCCACCCGCTCCGGCAGCACCACCGGCAGGCGGCTGTGGATGCGAAGGCGGCGCAGGTGCGGAATCTGCTTCAGCGCATCGGTCAGCTCGACCAGCTTGTGGGTGGCCAGCGACAGCGGGTCGCCGCCGGACAGGATCACCTCGTCGATGCCGGGGTCCTGCGCGATCGCATCCACCGCCTCACGCCAGCCCTCGCGGGCGGCGTTTTCGGTGCCGTAGTCGAAATGGCGGCGGAAGCAGTAACGGCAGTTGATCGCGCAGCTGCCGGTGGTCACCAGCAGGGCCCGGCCGTGGTACTTCTGGATCACCCCGGTGGCCTTGCGGGCCAGCCCGTCGCCGACCGCATCCAGGGTGAACCCGGGGGCCAGCTGAAGTTCGTCGGTGATCGGCAGGACCTGGCGCAGCAGCGGGTCGGCGGGCTCGCCGTGGCGCATGCGGGCGATGAAGCCCTGCGGCACTCGCAGGGCGAACTGGGCCAGCGCCTCGTCCGAGACAGGCAGCCCGGCCGCATCCAGCCCCAGCTGCGCCAGCAGCACCCGCGGGTCGCGGACCGCGTCACGCCACAGCTGCTGCCAGCGGACGGGAGAGGGCAGGGGCGTGGCGGAGAGCTGCATGAAAGGCGGGCCTTGCGGTTATCATAGGGGGCAGAACAACGTGACTTCCCGCCGGTACCGGTGGGGCTTTCCATTCTATCCGGCTCGCCGCGCCCGCGCGGCGTTTGCCCATTCAGGAGTTACCGCATGGCCACTGTCGGCATGAACGACGTCAAGAACGGGATGAAGATCCTGGTCAACAATGAACCAGCCGTCATCACGGACACCGAATACGTCAAGCCGGGCAAGGGCCAGGCCTTCACCCGCGTCAAGTACCGCTTCATCCGTTCCGGCCGCGTGGTCGAACTGACCATGAAGGCCACCGACGACCTGGAAGTGGCCGACGTTGTCGATACCGACATGAACTTCATGTACAGC
Source organism: Stenotrophomonas sp. (assembly GCF_032103445.1). Classification (GTDB taxonomy): domain Bacteria; phylum Pseudomonadota; class Gammaproteobacteria; order Xanthomonadales; family Xanthomonadaceae; genus Stenotrophomonas. Next base: position 8,531 of record NZ_DAMDFR010000066.1, on the reverse strand, counting down.
GACGGCGAGTACTGGCACTTCATGGACCCGGAATCGTTCGAGCAGGTCCAGGCCGACAAGGCCGGCATGGGCGGCGCGGAAAAGTGGCTGAAGGGCGAAGAAGCCTGCATCGTGACCCTGTTCAACGGTGCCCCGATCTTCGTGCAGCCGCCGAACTTCGTCGAACTGAAGATCACCGAAACCGACCCGGGCGTCCGTGGTGACACCTCCGGCGGCGGCGGCAAGCCGGCCACCCTGGAAACCGGTGCCGTGGTGCGCGTGCCGCTGTTCGTCAACCAGGATGAAATCATCAAGGTCGACACCCGTTCGGGCGAATACTCCGCACGCGTGAAGTGATTCGACCTTCGGTCGAATCACTGTAGAGCCAGGCCCTGCCTGGCTGCACAACCCGACCGAACCGGTAGTGCCGGCCGCTGGCCGGCACCCCCCGCATCACCGAACCACCGCGGTCGCCCGCGCCGTCGGGCCACCGGCCACACCAGAGCGAGACCGCATGACCGACACCTCCCGCATCCCCGAAGCCTGTGACCTGCTGATCGAAGCCGGGTACGTGGTCCCGATCGAGCCGCATGCGGTGGTGCTGGAAGACCATGCCGTGGCCGTCCGTGGCAGCGAGATCGTGGCGATCCTGCCGCGCGCCGAAGCCCGCGCCCGTTTCGCCCCGAAGCAGACCGTGTCGCGCCCGGATGCCGCGCTGATGCCGGGCCTGGTCAACGCCCATACCCACAACCCGATGACCCTGCTGCGCGGCGTCGCCGACGACCTGCCGCTGATGGTGTGGCTGCAGCAGCACATCTGGCCGGTGGAAGCGGCGGTGATCGGGCCGGAGTTCGTCGCCGACGGCACCACCCTGGCGATTGCCGAAATGCTGCGCGGGGGCACCACCTGCGCCAACGAAAACTACTTTTTCGCCGACGTGCAGGCCGCTGTGTACAAGCAGCACGGCTTCCGTGCGCTGGTGGGTGCGGTGGTCATCGATTTCCCCACCGCCTGGGCCAAGACCGATGACGAGTACTTCGCCAAGGCCGGTGAGCTGCACGACCAGTGGCGCGGCGATCCGCTGATCGGTACCTCGTTCGCACCGCATGCGCCGTACACCGTCAGCGACGCGAACTTTGAACGCGTGCGCATGCTGTCCGACCAGCTGGACATGCAGGTGCACCTGCACACCCATGAAACCGCGCAGGAAGTCAGCGACTCGATCAAGCTGCACGGGCAGCGCCCGCTGGCGCGCCTGGACCGTCTGGGCTTGGTCAACGACCGCCTGATCGCGGTGCACATGACCCAGCTGACCGAAGCGGAAATCCACCTGTGCGCCGAGCGCGGCGTCAGCGTGGTGCACTGCCCGGAATCGAACCTGAAGCTGGCCTCGGGCTTCTGCCCGGCCTGCGCGCTGCAGCGTGCCGGGGTCAACCTGGCGATCGGCACTGATGGCTGCGCCAGCAACAACGACCTGGACATGTTCAGCGAGAACCGCACTGCGGCCATCCTCGCCAAGGCGGTGGCCAACGACGCCACCGCACTGGATGCGGCCACCACGCTGCGTGCTGCCACCCTTGGCGGCGCCCGCGCGCTGGGCTTCGGTGACCGCATCGGTTCCATCGAGGTCGGCAAGCAGGCCGACCTGGTCTGCGTGGACCTGTCCGCGCTGGAAACCCAGCCGCTGCATCATGTGCTGTCGCAGCTGGTGTATGCCGCTGGCCGTCACCAGGTCAGCGATGTCTGGATTGCCGGTCAGCCCAAGCTGGTGCAGCGTGAGCTGGTCGGCATGGACACCGCCGCCATCGTCGCCAATGCGCGCCAGTGGCGCGAGCGTATTCGACACATCCGTGCGTGATTGCGTCGCACCGGTTCAAGAAGGTAACCCCATGAACAGCCCCCACGCTTCCACCAATTTCGATCAGGCCGAACTGGACAAGTTCGCCGCGCTGGCCAACCGCTGGTGGGACGCCGACGGCCCGCAGAAGCCGCTGCACGCGCTGAACCCGGTGCGCCTGAAGTACGTTGCTGACCGCGCCCCGCTGCGCGGCGCACGCGTGCTGGATATCGGCTGCGGCGGCGGTCTGCTCAGCGAAGCGCTGGCCCAGGCCGGTGCGGACGTGACCGCCATCGACCTCGCCCCCGAGCTGGTCAAGGTCGCCCGCCTGCATGGGCTGGAGTCCGGGGTGAAGGTCGACTACCGCGTGCAGGCCGCGGAAGATCTGGCCGCGGAACAGCCGGGCAGTTTCGACGTGGTCACCTGCATGGAAATGCTGGAACACGTGCCGGACCCGGGCGCGATCATCGCCGCCTGCCACCGTCTGCTGAAGCCCGGCGGCCAGCTGTTCCTGTCCACCATCAACCGCACCCCGGCTGCCTTCGCGGTCGCCATTGTCGGTGCCGAGTATGTGGCGCGGCTGCTGCCCAAGGGCACGCACCACTACCAGGAATTCATCAAGCCGGCCGAGCTCGGCAAGTGGCTGCGCGAGGCCGATTTCAACCTGCGCGATGTCAGTGGCATGGCCTATGAGCCGTGGCGCAATCGCGCGCGCCTGAGTTCGCGTACCGACATCAATTACCTGGCCCATGCGGTCAAGCCGGAAGACAGCGTCGGTGGCTGAAGTGTTGGCTGCAAAGACGGGTTTCCCGAAGGCGGTGCTGTTCGATCTGGATGGCACGCTGCTCGACAGTGCGCCGGACATGCTGGCCACTGCCAACGCGATGCTGGCCGCGCGTGAGCGTGCGCCGATCACGTTGGAGGTGCTGCGCCCGGTGGTGTCGAAGGGCTCGCGGGCGATGGTGTCGGTGGCCTTTCCCGAGCTGGATGCGGCCGCGCGCGATGCGCTGATTCCGGAATTCCTGCAGCGCTACGAAGCGTTGATTGGTCAGCACGCGGTGCTGTTCGACGGTGTGGCGGGCATGCTTGATGCGCTGGATGCCGCTGGCACGGCGTGGGGCATTGTCACCAACAAGCCCGAGTATCTGGCGCAGCTGATCGTGCCACAGCTGGGCTGGCAGCAGCGCTGCCAGGTGCTGATCGGTGGCGACACCCTGAGCGAGCGCAAGCCGCACCCGCTGCCGCTGCTGGAGGCCGCGCGGCGCATGGGCATTGAACCTGATACCTGCGTCTACGTCGGCGACGACGAGCGCGACATCCTGGCTGCGCAGGCGGCCGGCATGCCTTCCGTGGCGGCGCTGTGGGGCTATCGTCTGGATGACGACAACCCGCTGGCGTGGGGCGCGGAGGTGATGGTGGAAACCCCGTCGCAGCTGCACAATCCCTGCGCTTGGCCGGGTACGACCGGATTTACAGGATCATCGCCATGACCACCTCCAGCGCCCTCGACAGCTTCCTCGACAAATGGCGCACCCGCTGGCCGGAATGGTCGGTGGCCGAGCCGTTCGTTCCCGAACACCAGCGCAATCTGGTGGTGGCGTGGTTCTCGCTGTTGCAGGAATTCGACGACATCCTCAATACCGCCGGCGATCCGCTGCCCGCTGACGCCAAGCTGGCGTGGTGGGGTGAGGAGCTGCGCAGCTGGGCCGGGCAGCGTTCGCGCCACCCGCTGGGGCGGCTGCTGGAGCCGGTGCGTGCGCCCTGGGCGGAGCTGGCGCAGACCCTGCCGGACCTGGTGGAAGCGCGCGCGGTGCCGGTGGATGCCGCGCATGCGCGGAAGGCGCTGATGGCCTATGCGGCGGCAGTGGCGGCGGTGGAAGCAGTGATGTTCGATACCCCGGCGCGAGGTGATGTGTCTACGCCGGTGCTGCTGCAGACCTTGAGCCAGCGCCTGCAGGAAGCGGGTGTGGCCGCCGTGCCGCGTTCGCTGCTGGCGCAGGACGATGGCAATGCGCCGCAGCGCTATGCCGCGCAGCTGCTGCAGCCGTGGCCGGCGCGTGTGGCCGGACCCCGTCCGCGGCGCATGTATGCGTCACTGGCGCGCACGCGGTTGCAGGCGTTTGCCGAAGGGCGTGCGCCGCAGGTGACGCCGCTGCGGACCTTGTTGCGCACCTGGTGGGCCGGGCGCGGGTGAGATCCCGTTGGACGCGCATGGCGCGTCCCTACAGGTCGCCCGATGAACCAAACCCGCGCGACCCCAAACCGCGCGGCCACCAAATCCGGGCGACCACCAAATCCGGGCGACCATGGATCGTAGTGACACGCCATGCGTGTCAACGCCATGATCCTGCGCACGTAGACCCGCCATGCGTGGCGTTATGGCTTGCGCTCCAGCACCAACAGCGGATCAATCCGCGTATCAAACCAGTTCATGCCCCAATGCAGATGCGGCCCGGTCGCCCGCCCGGTCGCCCCGACGGCGGCAATCACCTGACCCTGTTCCACCCGGTCGCCCACCTTCACGTCAATCCGCGACAGGTGCAGGAAGTTCGAGCTGATCCCGAACCCGTGATCCAGCAACAACGTGCCCCCGGTCAGATACAGATCCGGCCCGGCAAACGTCACCACGCCCGCTGCCGGAGCCTTCACCGGCGTACCGGTCGGCACCGCGATATCCATGCCCGAATGGCCTGAGCCCGGTTGCCCGTTGTACACGCGCGCATTGCCGAAACGCCCACTGATACGGCCCTGCACCGGCCAGATGAACGCCTGCGCGAAGTCGGCACGGTTGTCATCGCGCGCCCGCGCTGCGGTCACCTGCGCCTGCTCGCGCTTGATCCGTTCGGCAATCGCCGGCGGCGGATTCACGGTTTTCGGCGGCACGCCGTTGACCCGTTCCACCGGCCAGTCGCGCGGGGTCACCGCGATGCGTGCGGTTTCCGGGCTGCCGTCCGGCCGCTGCACCTGCACCTGCAGCGGACCCTTCTCGTCGCGGCCAACGCCAAACACCACGCTGCCATACCCGCTCACCCGCAGCGTGCGGCCTGCGTACGTCACCGTGCTGCCGGGCGGCACCTTGCCAATCACCATCGCGCCCTGCGAGGCGCTGGCCGGAAACACAATGCGGGTATCGGCCTGGGCGAGGGCAGGGGCGGGCAGTAGTACCGTCGCGGCCACCGGGGCCAGGGCCAGCAGGCCCAGGCCCATCATCCATGCCCGCATCAGCGGTCGTAGCTCAGGCGCTGGCCGTTCGGCGCGCCCACCAGGGCGGTGCCGTCCCAGGCCAGCTCGCCGTTGACCCAGGTCGACGCGATGCGCGAACGGAAGGTCATGCCTTCGAACGGCGACCAGCCGCACTTGGACAGGATGTCCTCGCGCTTCACCGTGAACGGCACGTCTTCCACCAGCACCAGATCGGCGAAGTAGCCTTCGCGCAGGTAGCCGCGCTGGCTGACATCGAACAGCTGCGCGGGTGCGTGGGCGAACTTCTGCACCACCTGCTCGATGCTCAGCTTGCCTTCGTGCACCAGCTCCAGTGCCGCCACCAGCGCGTACTGCACCAGCGGCAGGCCCGACGGTGCCTGCGCATACGGCTTCTGCTTTTCTTCCCAGGTGTGCGGGGCGTGGTCGGTAGCCAGCACGTCGATGACATTGTCGGCCACGGCCTGCGTGAGTGCTTCGCGGTCACTGACTTCCTTGATTGCCGGGTTGCACTTGATCAGGTTGCCCAGGCGGGCGTAATCGGTGCGGTCAAAGCGCAGGAAGTGGATGCAGGTTTCGGCGGTGATCTGCTTGCGGCTGCCATCGGCACGGATCAGCGGACCCTTCTCGAACAGCGCCAGTTCATCGGCGGTGGAAATGTGCAGCACGTGCAGGCGGGTGCCGTGCTTTTTCGCCAGCGACACCGCCAGCTGCGACGATTTGAGGCAGGCCTCGCGCGAGCGGATGTCCGGATGCTGCTCGGCGCTGAGGGCGTCGCCGTACTTCTCGGCGTACTCCTTGGCCTTTGCATCGATCATCGGCGTGTCTTCGCAGTGCGTGATGATCGGCGTCGGCGCGTCGCGGAAGATCGCGTCCAGGGTTTCCGGGTTGTCGACCAGCATGTTGCCGGTGGACGCGCCCATGAACACCTTGATGCCCGGCGCGGTCTTCGGGTCCAGAATCTGGATGTCGGCCAGATTGTCGTTGCTGGCCCCCATGTAGAAGCCGTAGTTGGCGCGCGCACGGCCGGCGGCGGCATCGTACTTGGCCTGCAGCGCAGCCGCGTTCAGGGTCGGCGGATTGGTGTTGGGCATGTCCATGAAGCTGGTCAGCCCGCCGGCCACGGCCGCGGCCGATTCGGTGGCGATGTCTCCCTTGTGGGTCAGGCCCGGTTCGCGGAAATGCACCTGGTCGTCAATCATGCCGGGCAGCAGCCAGCGTCCGGCCGCATCGACCACGGTTTCGCCGGGGCGCGCTTCCAGGCCGGTGCCGATCTGCGCGATGCGGCCGTTCTCGATGCGCAGGTCACCTTCGGTGATGGTGCCTTCATTGACCAGACGGGCGTTGACGATGAGCGTGGAGGACATTTCAGTGGTTTCCTGGGCAGCGACAGGCGGCGCGATCGGTGCGCGGCGGCACCTCGTCGATACCGCCGGGATGGAAGGGGTGGCAACGCCCCAGGCGCTTGGCGGCAAGCCAGCTACCGCGCGCGGGGCCGTGCATGGCAATGGCCTGCATGGCGTATTCAGAACAGCTGGGCATGAAGCGACAGCGCGGTCCCAGCAGCGGGCTGATGAGGCGCTTGTAGAAGCGGAGCAGGGCGATGAGCAGGCGTGAGATCACCTGCCCATCTTAGAGCAGTTGGCATGAAGGCCGCATTTGTCGCAGGATGGGCTGTTGGTCCGGTCCGTGCCTGGTGCGCGGGCAGGCCGCCCCGGTGTCGAAGGCACCGGGTCAGGTACCGAACTGCGCACGTCGGTCCACCCCATCCGGGGCCCGATGTCACCGCAGACGGCTCCGCGCATGAACGGAGTCCGTCACGTGGTTGCTGCTGCGGGTCGGGTAGGCTATAAAGGCCCGCTTTCCCGGGCCCCGGGGGAAACCAAGGAAGAGCGTTTCGTGGCTGCTAAAAAAACTGCAAAGAAGGCCGTCCAGGCCGCCAAGAAAACCGCCAAGCCTGTAGTAAAGAAGGCGGCCAAGTCCGTTGCCAAGAAGCCGGCGACCAAACCGGTCGTGGCAAAGAAGGCGGCTGCCAAGCCGGCTCCGAAGGCACCGGCGAAGAAGGTTGCCGCTCCGGCCAAGCCCGCGAAAAAGGCGGCTCCGGCCAAGCCTGTAGCCAAGGCACCGGTGAAGAAGCCGGTGGTGGCGAAGAAGGCTGCGCCCAAGCCGGTCGCCAAGGCACCTGCAAAGAAGGTCGCCGCTCCGGCCAAAGCCGTCAAAGCACCCGCAAAGCCGGCGGCCAAGCCCGCGCCGGTGAAGCAGGCCGCTGCCAAGCCGGCACCGGCCAAGGCTGCCAGCAAGCCCGTGGCATCCAAGCCGGCCGCCAAGCCGGCCGCAGCACCCGTAGTGAAGTCCGCACCGAAGTCGGCTCCGCCGGCTCCGGCCAAGTCTGTCCCGGCCAAGGCCGCGGCCAAGCCTGCTCCTGCCCCGGCCGCTGCGCCGAAGGCGGCAGCGGCTGCCCCCGCTCCGAAGGCCCCGCAAAACAAGAATCCCGTGCCCGTTTCGAAATCGCCTGCAAAAACCCCCGCCAAGTCCGAGCCCACCGCCAAGCCTGCCGTGCAGCGCCCTGTCGGCAAGGTCGCCGTGGCCGTCGCCGCGCGCTCGTCCGCCCCGGCTCCGCGTACCAAGGTCAAGGTGGTGGAGTACAAGACCGACGATGCCACCGGCCGTCCGATCCTGCCCGCCGGCTACAAGCCGAGCGCAGAAGAGGAATACATGAGCCCGCTGCAGACGGAATATTTCCGTCAGCGCCTGCAGCAGTGGCGTGCTGAGCTGGTCGAAGAGTCCAAGCAGACCATCGAGAACCTCAAGGAAGAAGTCCGCGACATCGGCGACGAAGCCGAACGCGCCACCCGCGAAACGGAAAATTCGCTCGAACTGCGTACCCGCGACCGCTACCGCAAGCTGATCGGCAAGATCGAAAGCACCCTGAAGCGCCTGGAAGCCGGCGACTACGGCTACTGCGTCGACACCGGTGAAGAGATCGGCCTGGACCGCCTCGAAGCGCGTCTTACCGCCGAGCGCACCATCGACGCCCAGGAGCGTTGGGAGCACATGCAGAAGCAGCAGGGCGATTGATCGCTCGCTGTTTTTGATTGCGCGAAAAACCCGGCTCCGGCCGGGTTTTTTGTTGCTGTGGGATTTGGGCGAACAGCCGGGGGCCATCGGTTTCCGTGTTTGGGCGTGCCGGGGTGGGTTTGCGGGACACGCCGTGAACCCATCCATGGGGGCTCGTCAAAAACATCCATGTTTTTGACGGTCTCGCAAACCCACCCCGGCACGCCCCAGACAGATGGCCGGTGGCCATTGAAGATCAAGAGCACGTAGTCCCGGTGGGATCGGAAATGCCCCGGTGGGATCGGTCGAAAGACGATCGCCGTGAAGCTCCCAACAATCGGTAACGCATGACCCCGGATCGACACCGCCGTTGACGTGGCATTTCCCATGGCCACCGACATGCTGTCGTGGCGGCTCGGGGTGGGCTGGAGGGGGCATGAGCCGCATGGATGCGGCG
>NZ_DAMDFR010000065.1:0-24458 GCF_032103445.1 Stenotrophomonas sp. | reverse complement strand
GGGCGGCTTCGGCCTGAGCGGCGATGTTACGGGCCGCTTCGGCTTCGGCTGCCTGCTGCTGGCGTTGCTGGTCGGCCAGCTGCTTGGCGCGGGCTTCGGCGTCCTTCTTGACCTTGTCGGTCTCTTCCTGGGTGCGCTTCAGGGCGGTCTGCATGCCGCCGGTGACGCCCTGCTTCAGGCGGGCCAGCGCCGGTGCGTTGGCATCCACCTTCTCCACCAGAGCGATCAGGCGCTGGGCTTCGGTGAAGTCTTCACGCGCCAGGTTCTGCTCGGCGGCGATGACGGTGTAGGGCAGCAGGTCGGTCAGCGCGCTCTTCACCGAGGCGTCGTCCGGGGTCTTGTCGCGCAGCGCCAGGTAGTACTCGATGGCGTTGTCGCCGGCCGGGGCGTACATGCGGTTCTCGCGCAGCGCCTTGCTGGCCGAATCACGCAGGTCTTCGGTGCCCATCGACTGCACCTGGGCCGAAACGGCAGGTGCCGGCGCGGGAGCCGCGGCAGGGGCGGCCGCCGGGGCGGTCGCGGTGTCAGCAGCCGGAGCCGCCGGTTCATCCTTGCCCGAGCAGGCGGCCAGAGCCACCGCCAGGGTCAGCGGCACCCACAGGCGCGCCTTGGCGAAAGTAGTGACGTGCGACATCCAACTCCCCTTTGAAGAACGACGATACGTAAGGCCTGAGACGGCAGGCCGGCCGGACCCCGGCGCGTTTCCCGACGCACCGGGCCGTACCACCGGGCGGTGCCCGGCGGCCAGAACCTTCAATCTACCATCACATGGCGTTGATGTGGGTGACTGTGCCAGCGCCGGAATTCCGGCGCGCCACGACCAGGCTTAATGCGACAGCGACTTGCTCGGCGCGTGCGACATCAGCTTGTCGGTATAGGCAATGCCGATGGCCGACAGAATGAAGGCACCGTGGATCACGGTCTGCCAGATCACGCCGCTGGTGGTCATGGTGGCGCACTTCAGGCTCTTGGCGGCCTCCGGGCCGGCCATCGCGGTCACGGCGTTGAAGGCTTCATAGAATTCCTGGGTGCCGCACAGCGGCAGGCCGTCCAGCGCGCCCGCGCCGATGAAGGTCTTCAGCAGGTGGATCGAGGAGATGCCGATGATCGACAGGGCCAGCTTCACCTTCAGCACGCTGGCGTTGACGTGGCTCAGCCATTCCGGCTGGTCCGGGTGGTTTTCCAGGCGCAGGCGCGAGACGAAGGTCTCGTAGCCGCCCACGATCACCATCACCAGCAGGTTGGAGATCATCACCACGTCGATCAGGCCCAGCACCAGCAGCATGATCTCCTGCTCGCCCATGGTGTTGGCCTTGTGGACCAGGTGCCACAGCTCCTTGCCGAACAGGAACACATAGACGCACTGCGCCAGGATCAGGCCCAGGTACAGCGGCAGCTGCAGCCAGCGCGAGGCGAAGATCAGGGACGAAAGCGGGCTGATGCCGGTAGAGGGGGACGAGCTCATGGGGCTGAATAGGAGAAATGCGGGGTTGCCGAAGGGTACCCGGAGCGGGTGACGGTGCCAAGGCAGGGCCACCGCCCGCCATGAACAGCCGCTCAGGCTCGCGCCGACCTGTAGAGCCGGGCTTGCCCGGCTGCTCCAACCCGCACCCCCAACTCTCGGAGTTCTATCAGGGATGTCCGCACAGCCCCCGGCTAGAGTCCTCTCTCCTCATTTTTAGTGGAGATATCCGTGCGGCCATCAACCTATGGCGTACTGGCAGCAGCGTTGGGGCTGATCGCGACACCCATCGTCAGCCAAGCCGCCGGTGACCTCTCCTCCGCCGACAGAGCTCCGGCGATGCTTCCGCCCGAAGCGGCTGGAAAAGTCTGCTGCCCCGGGACGGACCACACCGTCCAGCTCCGCAGCAGGGGGGCCGGGCACCAACATCCTGCAGCTCGCGACATGAGTGTTCATCCCTACTGGAACGTACATGGCTTCGAGCGCGACGGTGCCATCTACTACCAAGTCAGCGATCTCTCGGGAACCGTGCACCTGATTGTGGGAGAAATCGATGGCGTCTACTCGGCGCTGCCTGTAGCAGAATCCAGCGCAGGATTGCGGCTGCCAATGCAGCCCAAGCCCATGAATAGCGAGTTCTCATTGCACTTGAAGGTCGATTCAGAAGGGGCTGTATGGCGACTGGATGTGGACGCCCCCGAACGCTAAGGACTCACGAATCCAACAGCACCATTCGAGTCCGGTTCCGCCGGCTCGCCCGATCTCAGATACGAACGAAAGAAACGGTCTTGGCCGGCATCTACAGTTTCAGACGCGATGGGGGGACTGCAACGTTCCCGCATGAACGTCTGCTACACCACGCGAAACGAGGTAAATATGTCCCTGAAGCGACACATGTCGGCGGTTTCCACCGCTTTTCTTGTCGGAGTTCATTTCACTGCGGCTGCAAGCGAGGGCCTGGACGTCGACATGGAGGCCAGATGCAGTTGCGGCGATGACGGTGATCGAAACGTACAACTGCAGCGTAATGGACTGGGCGATCCCGGACTGCAGGCCACTCCCCTGAATGCGCACCCAGACTGGGACGTGCATGGCTTCGGCCGTGACGGAATGGAGTACTTCCAGGTCAACGACCGCGCCGGGAAAATTCAGCTGATCATCGGCCATGCGGATGGGGTGTTCTGGCTGCTGCCAGCGGGTGATCCGCATGCGCGCGTAATTCTGCCCGGCGACCCCTCGGTGCAGCACACCCTTGTCTTGGAATCTGTTGTCTATAGCAACGAGCGCTTCAGCCTGAACACCTATAGATCAGGCGGGGAAACGGTCTGGGCGGTCGAATCCATCAGCGACAGCCTGTGAGTCTGAATTGATTCGGTAAAAAGCATGCATATGCGGTTCCTGCGGCAGCGCAGGCTGCCGCCGTAAGCCAACGTGCGACCGGTAAGTCGTTCCAGCGCAAGCGCCACGGTTGCGCTGGACAGCGTCTGATTCCGATCAAGCAGCTCCACCATGATCAGCATCCCCCGAGCCTTGGGCAGATAGCCACAGCGCGCATGTACTCTGACCTGCCCAGGCTCATTCTGAAGGATCAGGGACACGGCCTCCGTCAGCGTTCGATACGCGGCCAGCTGGAGGCCCACACTCAGTCCGCACGGGTCGCCCACCAGCCTGGGTGGAACGATCCGGTCGGTATCGGCCCACGCTTCGCTGATCCCGCTTACCTGAAGTGCAAGGTAGAGGCCTAGGTGCTCCAACGCGGTGGGATACACCATGCTGGCCTGCTCTCGAAACTTCCTTGAGTAGACGACAGAGGTGTCTATCAATGTTTCTGCCACTCTCGCGTGCCCTTGGCGCTTCAGCCAATCGGCTGTTTCACTGAGGTGCGCGTCAATTCTGTCGCCGATGCGATTGATATCGATGGCGCGCTCGCGCAGGCCGAGCTCACCTGACATGTGGGAGCCGCGGGCGTGTTTGACAGCGAACTTCTCCGCCGACTCCTTTGAGGTAAGCCGCTCGTAGTATCCGCTTATGCTTGCTCCCAACGCGAGCAGTGATATACCCACAACAAGAATGATCTGCGCCGTCATCAGGGTTGCCGGGTCGGCAGGTGCGCCAGGGGCACAAGGCAGTGACAGTCCGATCACCAGACCAAGCAGCGGCACGCTGAGTGCGGCTCCACGCCAGCCCAGCATCCGCGTCATCACAATCGCAGGAACCACCATGGCGATCTGAAGGTACTGTTTCAGGTTCCCGGCGGAGTCGGTCGCCCAGCTGGCTGAGAATCCAAGTACAGCCATCGCGGTCAAACCGAGCATTGCAGGTGCCAGGAAGCGGCTTGTCCATTCTGCTTCCACGTGCCTCCGCACCCATAGAAGGGCGAGCGGTGCCACCGTGAGTATCCCAATGAAGTCACCAACGATGTAGCGCTCTGCCTTTGCAGCAAGCGATGTCTGCAGTGCGTCCGGCCATAGAAGCGCAGATAGCGACAGATTGATCACGGTCGTGGCAACCGACGAAGCTGCTGCGACGGAAAAGAGCCAGACGTCCGCACGCTGTTCGAGCAGCCTGCGGTGGAGATGGACCACCAGAGATACTGCAGGGAGCAGAAACACAGGTGCAAGGGTCATCCACATGATCCCGTACCTGTCTATGAAGGGGTGTCGCTGCCACCAGAACTGCGCAATCTCACCAAGCAGAAGGTAGGGCCAGAGTCTTGGCGGACACAGCAGCAGGGCGGCTACACGAATGCCGGCCGGCAGGAAGAACGGATCGTGCGATATCTGACGTGATGACCAGTATGCCAACCCGTAGGCGACCGCGAGCAGCAGGCCCGCCGGACGGATGCAGATGTTTACGGGGAATCCATCTCGTGTCCATCGCATCAATGCATCCTTCAGCACGCCCTTTCTCCCGTTCAATCTGCATTCGCTCCGCTGTCTGCGGAGCCGTCCGTCGCGGCGACGCACGGCACTCATTTAATCTTGATCCCTGGTGTGCTCTGCATCGGAATCGAACGAAACGTGACCGCGCCGGCTGAAAGCCCTATTGGTAGCGGCTTGGGGGGTAACGGCACGGGACGAACCGTTCCCGCCGCGACACCGTACCTTTGCCATTCACGACATACACTCACCCTTTCCCAACCCGAAGGTGCCGTCATGCTCGACCTGTATTACTGGCCCACTCCCAACGGCCACAAAGTCACCCTGCTGCTGGAAGAGCTGGGCCTGCCGTACCAGATCAAGCCGGTGAACATCGGGTCGGGCGACCAGTTCAAGCCCGAATTCCTGGCCATCTCGCCGAACAACAAGATGCCGGCGCTGGTGGACCACGCCCCGACCGACGGCGGCGCGCCGCAGAGCGTGTTCGAGTCCGGCGCGATTTTGCTGTATCTGGCCGAGAAGAGCGGGAAGTTCCTGCCGGCCGACACCCGCGGGCGGGTGGCGGTGCTGGAATGGCTGTTCTGGCAGATGGCCGGGCTGGGCCCGATGAGCGGGCAGATGGGCCATTTCAACGTGTATGCGCCGGAGCAGATTCCGTACGCCATCGAGCGCTACGGCAATGAGGTGCGCCGCCTGCACGGGGTGATGGACAAGCGCCTGGCGCAGAGTGCCTATCTGGCCGGGGATGAGTACACGATTGCCGACATGGCCAGCTACCCGTGGATCGGGGCGTACGACAAGCTGCCGCCGGATTTTGCGGCGTTCCCGAACCTGAAGCGCTGGCATGAGGCGATTGCCGCGCGCCCGGCCACCCAGCGGGCGTATGCGTTGAAGGAGAAGGTGAATCCGAATGCGGGCAAGCCGTTGAGCGAGGAAGAGCGCAAGCATCTGTTCGGGCAGCGGTAAGGCAGCCCACAAGGTAGTGCCGGCCGCTGGCCGGCTCCCCGGGGTAGTAAGCGTCATGAGGAGCCGGCCAGCGGCCGGCACTACCGATTTTCGGCGGTACGGTACGATTGGGGTCTGACGTCGCCGGAACCCTCCATGCGCCACCTTGTTGCCAGCCTTGCCCTGATGATTGCCTCCACCTCGATCGCCCACGCCGAAAAACTCACGCTTGAGGCCATTACCGGCCCGCTGCCGCTGTCGGGCCCGACCCTGATGAAGCCCAAGGTGGCTCCGGATGGCTCGCAGGTAAGCTTCCTGCGCGGCAAGGAGGCCGACCGGAACCAGCTGGACCTGTGGACCTACGACATCGCCAGCGGCCAGACCCGGATGCTGGTGGATTCCAAGGTGGTGCTGCCGGGCGAGGAAACCCTGAGCGACGCCGAAAAGGCCCGCCGCGAGCGCCAGCGCATCGCGGCCATGACCGGCATCGTGGATTACCAGTGGTCGCCGGACGCGCACACCCTGCTGTTCCCGCTGGGCGGCGAGCTGTACCTGTACGACCTGTCCAAGCAGGGCAAGGTCGCGGTGCGCCAGCTCACCCACGGCGAGGGCTTCGCCACCGATGCCAAGCTGTCGCCGAAGGGCGGCTTCGTCAGCTTCGTGCGCGCCCGCAATCTGTGGGTGATCGACCTGGCCAGCGGCAAGCAGATCCAGCTCACCACCGACGGCAGCGACACCATCGGCAACGGCGTGGCCGAATTCGTGGCCGACGAGGAAATGGACCGCCACACCGGTTACTGGTGGGCCCCGGACGACTCGGCGATTGCCTTCGCCCGCATCGACGAATCGCCGGTGCCGGTGCAGAAGCGCTATGAGATGTATGCCGACCGCGTGGAGATGATCGAGCAGCGCTACCCGGCCGCCGGCGACCACAACGTCACCGTGAAGCTGGGCGTGGTGGCCCCGAAGGCCGCTGCGTCCGCGCGCTGGGTGGATCTGGGCAGCAACCCGGACATCTACCTGGCCCGTGTGGACTGGCGCAGCCCGCAGCAGCTCACCTTCCAGCGCCAGTCGCGTGACCAGAAGAAGCTGGAGCTGATCCAGGCCGATCTGGGCAGCGGCAAGCAGCAGACCCTGGCCACCGAAACCTCCAAGACCTGGGTGCCGCTGCACAACGGCCTGCACTTCCTGAAGGACGGCGGCTTTGTGTGGTCGTCTGAGCGCACCGGCTTCCAGCATCTGTATCGCGTGGCGGCTGACGGCAAGTCGGTCACCGCGTTGACTGAAGGCAAGTGGCCGGTAGACGAACTGCTGGCGGTGGATGAAGACGCCGGCACCGTGTACTTCCGCGCCGGTGTGGACTCGGCCCGCGAAAGCCAGATCTATTCGGTGCCGCTGACCGGTGGCGCGATCAAGCGCCTGTCGCAGGCCGATGGCATGCACACCGCCAGCTTCGCCCGCAACGCCAGCGTGTATGTGGACAGCTGGTCGAACACCACCACGCCGCCGCAGATTTCGCTGCATCGCGCCAATGGCGAGAAGATCGCCACGCTGGTGGAAAACAACCTCGCTGACCCGCAGCACCCGTATGCGCGCTACCTGGAGGCGCAGCGCCCGGTGGAGTTCGGCACGCTGACCGCCGCCGATGGCCGCACTGAACTGAACTACAGCCTGATCAAGCCGGCCGGCTTCGACCCGGCCAAGCGCTACCCGGTGGCGGTGTACGTATATGGCGGCCCGGCCAGCCAGACCGTGACCAACAGCTGGCCCGGCCGTGGCGATCACCTGTTCAACCAGTACCTGGCGCAGCGCGGCTACGTGGTGTTCTCGCTGGACAACCGCGGCACCCCGCGTCGCGGCCGCGATTTCGGCGGCGCGCTGTACGGCGTGCAGGGCACTGTGGAAGTGGCCGACCAGCTCAAGGGCGTGGCATGGCTGAAGCAGCAGCCGTGGGTGGACCCGGCGCGCATTGGCGTGCGGGGCTGGTCCAACGGCGGCTACATGACCCTGATGCTGCTGGCCAAGGCGTCGGATCAGTACACCTGTGGCGTGGCCGGTGCGCCGGTGACCGACTGGGGCCTGTATGACACCCACTACACCGAACGCTACATGGACCTGCCGGCCAACAATCCGAAGGGCTATGAAGAAGCGCGCGTGCTGGCGCATGTGGACGGCCTGCGCTCGCGCCTGCTGCTGATTCACGGCATGGCCGACGACAACGTGCTGTTCACCAACTCCACCGAGCTGATGAGCGCGTTGCAGAAGCGCGGCCAGCCGTTCGAGCTGATGACCTACCCGGGCGCGAAGCACGGTTTGTCCGGCAGCAACGCCTTGCACCGTTATCGTCTGGCCGAGGATTTCCTGGGCCGCTGCCTGACCCCGTAAGCCCACTCACCTGGCTCAAGGAGGACGCCGATGACCCCACCCCCTGCGCTGCCCCAGGCCCAATCCAATGGCTGGTGGAGCCGACACTGGCGCTGGGCCATGCCGCTGGGCGTGCTGGCCTGCATTGCCGGGCTGGTGGGGGTGGTGTGGCTGGCGCTGGCGCAGTGGTCGCACTGGAGCCGCAGCAGCGAGCCGTACCAGGAAGCGATGCGTCGCGCGCGCTGCAGCATCGAGCTGCGGCATGCGCTGGGCGAACCGATCCAGGACGGCTACCTGCCCAGTGGCAACATGCAGCGCAGCGCCGACGGCACGGGGTACAGCGAGTTCGTGGTGGATGTGAAGGGGTCGAAGGGGACCGGCCAGCTGTTCCTGGAGGCGCGCCGGGAAGACGGGCGCTGGGATTACCCGCGCATGTATGTGCTGACCGAGACGTCCGAGGCGGTTGATCTGACCGCGTTGGATGACGCGGAGGCGGCGAAGGTGTGTGCGCTGCAGGAGTGTCGCGAGCAGAACCATTGTCTGCCGGCACCGCCGCAGCCGATGGATTGATACCGCCCCATGACCTCCGGCCGATTGCCGTAACCCCTTCCAGTGGGTACGTTCGCAATCACCCAACACCCCGGAGTTCCGCATGAAGCCGCTTGCCCTTGCCGTCGCGCTGGTCCTTTCCGTTCCTGCCGCGCTCAGCGCGCCGCCGGCTGCCCTGGCCGCTGCCCCGGCCGCCAGCAAGACACCGGCCAGCCCGGCCTGGGTGACCCGCAGCAACCAGCTGGCGCAGATTCTGCTGGACGCGCAGGGCCCGTTCCAGCCGGAAGAAACCGGCTTCTTTGGCGTGCCCGGCTACGACGACAAGGTCGCCGACTTCGGCCCCGACAACGCCGCGCGCTACCGCGCCGCCATGGCCAAGGCGCGCAGCGAGCTGCAGGCCAAGCTGGCCACCGAGCGTGACCCGAACGTGCGCCAGGACCTGGCGATCATGATCGCCGCGGCCACCCAGAACATCGAAGGCAGCGAGCTCAACGAAAAGTACCTGCTGCCGTGGACCGATACCCCGCAGCTGGTGTTCAGCGGCATCAACCTGCTGCTGTCCGACCAGGTGCCGGAAGCGCGCCGCGCCAAGGCGCTGGACCGCCTGAAGGCGTACGCCGGGCTGGCTCCGGGCAGCACCGCGGTGACCACCCTGTCGCGCCAGCGCTATGAAGAGGCCCTGGCCAACAAGAGCCTGCTGCAGCCGACGAAGATCGAGGTCGAGCAGTCGCTGGAGAATGTGGACACCTACATCACCGGCATCGAAAAGCTGTTCGGCAAGTACAAGATCGCCGGTGCCGACGAAGCGCTGAAGACCATCGCCACCCAGCTGCGCGAGTACCGCGACTGGACCCGCGCCGAAGTGCTGCCGAAGGCGCGGGCTGACGCGCAGCTGCCGGAACCGTTGTACGCGTTCCAGCTCAAACGTGTGGGCATCGACATCGACCCGAAGCTGCTGATGCAGCGCGCCCAGCTGGAATTCATGGAAACCCGCTCGGCGATGCGCCAGCTGGCTCCGCTGGTGGTGAAGGCCAAGGGCCTGAAGGTCGCCGACCCGACCGACGTGGTGGCGGTGATCCGCGCGCTGAAGAGCGACAAGATCGCCAACGACCAGCTGGAACATCACTACCGCGGTGTGATCGACCAGATCGACCCGATCATCCGCGCGCAGAAGATCGTGGACGTGCCGCAGCGCCCGATGCAGATGCGCCTGGGCTCGGAAGCGGAAAGCGCGGCGTCGCCGGCTCCGCACTTCCTGCCGGCACCGCTGGTCGGCAACACCGGCCAGCAGGGCACTTTCGTGCTGCCGCTGGGCAACCCGGCCGCCGGCGATGATGCCGCACAATACGACGACTTCAACTTCGGTTCGGCGGCGTGGACGCTGAGCGCGCATGAAGGCCGCCCCGGCCACGAACTGCAGTTCACCGCGATGGTGGAGCGCGGCATCTCGCTGGCCCGCACCATGTTCGCGTTCAATTCGGTCAACGTGGAAGGCTGGGCGCTGTATGCCGAAGCCGAAATGGTGCCGTATGAGCCGCTGGACGGGCAGCTGATCGCGCTGCAGTTCCGCCTGCTGCGCGCCGCCCGCGCGATGCTGGACCCGATGCTCAACCTTGGCCTGATCGACCGTGCCAATGCCGAGCGCATGCTGATTGAAGAAGTCGGCCTGTCCAAGGCGATGGCCACGCAGGAACTGGACCGCTACATGGTGCGCTCGCCCGGTCAGGCCGGCAGCTACTTCTACGGCTACACCCGCATCATGGAGCTGCGCATGCAGACCGAGCTGGCGCTGGGGCCGAAGTTTGACCGCCTGGCGTTCAACAACTTCCTGCTGGATCAGGGCCTGCTGCCGCCGGACCAGCTGGCGCAGGCGGTGAATGAGGTGTTCATTCCGAAGCACCGGTAACGGTGCGGGTAGTGCCGGCCGCTGGCCGGCAACCTCATGACCTTCGGACGCGCATGCGTGGTTGCCGGCCAGCGGCCGGCACTACCGGAGTCGTCCCGTTCCCGGTTATTTCTCCGGCGTAATGGTCTGTACGGGCAACCGATCCGCCGGCGGCGGGTTCGGCACCCAGATCGCCACCCCGGCCGCGCGCTTCTGCGTGGTCGGAATACCGATGCCGACGCCACCGCCGACATGCGAGCCGTAGCTGCCGGCACCCACCGACATGCCCACCGGCGAGCCGCTGGAACCCACGCCCATCAGAATCACGCCGTTCGCGCCCAGCGCGGCGGCTTCCTTCTTCAACCGCGCCACGGCGGCATCGGTCTGGCCCTGGGTGCCAAAGCCCACCGCACTGGAGGACTCCAGCTGGGCGATTTCCTGCGATCCCGGCGGCGGCGTGGAATAGATCTGCACCAGAGCCGGGTCGGTGGGCGGCCGGGTCTGGCCCAGCATCACCCGCGAGGTGCTGGCGCAGCCGGCTACGGCCAGCAGCACGCCCAGCACGGTCAAGGTTCGAATGTTCATGGGCTCACCCCCGTTGGTGGGCCGGGTACGGCCCGCGCTTGGATCATCCGCGCCGGCCACTGAATCGGGGCCAACGTCCTGGCATCAACGTACCACTGGGCAGGTGAAACCGGCGCGGCGCAGCGGGGCAAGCCCCGCTCTACGTGGAACCCATCCGCCCCTCACGCGCACGTGGCGGCTGAAGCATTAAGGTGCGCGCAGCATTTATGGAGAGAACGTGTCATGGGCCTGATCAGTCTGCTGTGGGGTGTGTTTGCGGTGTTGTGGATGATCCTGGCGCTGATCCCGCTGCTGGGGTGGGGCAACTGGTTCCTGATTCCGTTCGCGGCGGTAGGCGCGGTGATCGGTGCACTGGGCATTCTGTTCACCCACCCGAGCAAGCGCAGCCGGGCCTGGACCGGCCTGCTGCTCAACGCCGTGGTGGTGGTGGTGGGCATCGTCCGGTTGTCGTTGGGCGGCGGCATCCTTTAATCGGGACCGCGCCCTCACGTAGAGCGGGGCTTGCCCCGCTGGAGCCGGGCAAGCCCGGCTCTACATGCGACCCTGCGTCGCAGGCGTCAAAGCGCCGCAGCCACAGGCGTAGAATGGCCGCCCATGATCATTCGCCCCCGTCCCCACGGCTGGCAGCTGCTGTACATCCTGCGCGGCTCCATTGTTCAGGCCGTGGCACCCAAAGTGCTGGCCATCCTGGTGCTGGCCATTGCCGTGGCCGCCTTCACCGAACTCTGGCACCCGCCGGGCATCGAGCGCGTCTCGGTGGCCCCTTTCACCCTGCTGGGCCTGGTGCTGTCGATCTTCCTCAGCTTCCGCAACAGCGCCTGCTTTGACCGCTGGTGGGAAGGGCGCAAGCTGTGGGGTCAGCTGGTCTACGAGTCGCGCAGCCTGGCCCGGCTGTGCAGCACCGTGCTGGAAGCCGACCCGGCCCGTGCCGCACGCATGGTGCGCCTGGGCATCGGCTTTGCCCATTCGCTGGCGGCCAAACTGCGCGGCCGCGACGCGGCCCTGGCCGCGCTGCCGTGGGTGGGCGAGGCCGACCACGCCCGCCTCGCGCAGCGCCAGAACACGCCGGACCAGCTGCTGGCGATGATCACCGCCGAGGCCGCCGCCGCGCACCGCGCGGGTGATCTGGATTCAATCCTGTTCGCCCAGTTCGAAACCCGCGTGCACGCGCTGTCCAGCATCCAGGCCGGCTGCGAGCGCATTCTGTCCACGCCGCTGCCGTTCGCCTACACCCTGCTGCTGCACCGCTGCGCGTGGATGTTCTGCGTGCTGCTGCCGTTCGGCCTGGCCAGTTCGCTGGGCTGGGCCACGCCGGTGGTGTCGGCGGTGCTCGCGTATGCCTTCTTCGGGCTGGACCAGCTGGGCGAGGAAATGGAGGAACCGTTCGGGCTGGAACCGAACGACCTGCCGCTGGACGCGATGGTCCGCACCATTGAAATTGATCTGCTCGACAGCCTGGGCGTGCAGCCGCTGCCCGCGCCGCTGCAGCCGCACCGTTATCTGCTGCAGTAATCCTGCGCATCCCAGTATTCCGTTACGGAGAGTTTTCCGATGGCACACCCCGATTACCGCCCCCGCCGCATGCGCCACGACGAGTTCTCGCGCCGGCTGATGCGCGAAAACACGCTGACCACCGACGACCTGATCTATCCGGTGTTCGTGCATGAGCTGTCCGGCCGCGCGCCGGTGGCTTCGATGCCGGGCGTGGAGCGTTTATCCATCGACGAACTGCTGAAGGTGGCCGAGGAAGCGCTGGAACTGGGCATTCCGGTGATCGACCTGTTCCCGGTGATCGACCCGGCCGGAAAGTCGCTGGATGCCGCGGCAGCATGGGACGAGAACGGCCTGGCCCAACGCGCCGTGCGCGCGCTGAAGTCGCGCTTCCCCGAACTCGGGGTGATGACTGATGTGGCGCTGGACCCGTACACCACCCATGGCCAGGACGGGATCATCGATGACAAGGGCTATGTGCTCAACGACATCACCGTGCAGGCGCTGATCAAACAGTCGATCTCGCACGCGAAAGCCGGCGTGGACATCATCTCGCCGTCGGACATGATGGACGGCCGCATTGGCGCGATCCGCCGCGCGCTGGATGCCGACAGCCACATCAACGTGCGCATCATGGCCTACTCGGCCAAGTACGCCTCGGCCTTCTACGGCCCGTTCCGCGACGCGGTGGGCAGCTCGGCCAGCCTCGGCAAGGCCGACAAGAAGACCTACCAGATGGACCCGGCCAACGGCGATGAAGCCATGCGCGAGATCGCGCTGGACCTGGAGGAGGGCGCGGACATGGTGATGGTCAAGCCGGGCATGCCGTACCTGGACCTGGTGCGCCGGGTGAAGCAGCAGTTCGGGGTGCCGACCTTTGCCTACCAGGTGAGCGGCGAGTACGCGATGCTGAAGGCGGCGGTGGGCAACGGCTGGCTGGATGAACGCGCCTGCGTGCTGGAGTCGCTGATGTGCTTCAAGCGCGCCGGGGCCGATGGCGTGCTGACCTATTTCGCGCCGCAGGTGGCGCGCTGGCTGCGCGAGCGCTGACAATACGCGCCAACTGAGAAAGGAACACGACGATGCAGCAGACAATGGGATGGGTGCAGTGGCTGACCTGGGGCACCGGTGTGACGGTGTTCGCGGTGGTGATCGGCCTGATCATCCGCAGCGTGCTGCGTGCGGCCCGGCGCGCGCCGGAGCAGCCGTCGGCGGCGGCGGCGCTCGCGCGTGAGGCAAAGCTGGCACCGGAAGTGCAGGCCGAGCTGGCGGCGTTGAATCATCGCAAGGATAAGGGCCAGATCACCGAGGCGCAGTACGAGCAGCAGCGTGCGGAGTTGTTGCGCGGGCGGTGAGGGTTTCCCGGTCGACGGGCATCGGGCATTACGTTCGACGGGCATGGCCCGTCGCTACACCGGATGGATTGCGAACGCGTAACGGGATGGATTGCGAACGCGTAGTGACGGGCCATGCCCGTCAGCGCGGGAATTACGGACCGCACGCACCCCCATCCACCACCGGTTTCTTCAACCGATAAAGATCCAACCCGCCGGCCCGCGGCGACCGTGCCTGCCCGCTGAGCACCATCTCCCCCGGCTTGTTCCAATCCACCCCCGGTGAATCAGTCTGCCCGTCCGCGGTGTTGAACGACAACACCAGCGGCACGGCGGCCTGCGCGTAATCACACCCGACCACCCACACCTGTGACTTACCCTCCGCCGCCCGGGTAAACGCCAGCGCGCCGCGGTTATCCAACCACGTCGCCCCCAGCTCATCGGCGGCCGAATTCAACGGCTTCGGCAACGCCTGCGCCAGGCCGAACCCGTCCGCCCGCACATCAGCCCGGTACAGATCAAACCCACCCTCGCCCTGCTTCCCGTTGCGTGCGAACAGCAGCATCAACCCATCCGGCCGCAAGGCCGGGCTGCGCTCGTCATCACGGGTATTGAGCCCGGCCATCGGCTCAGGCTTGCCCACGCTGCCGTCAGCGGCCACTGCCGCCCGGTACAGGTCAAACCCACCGCGCCCGCCACTGCGGTCGGCAGCGAAGTACAGCCAGCGCCCGTCCGGGCTGTAGGCCGGGTCGCGCTCATCGCGCGCGCTGTTGAGGCCCAACGGCTGTGGATCCTGCCAGCGCCCATCGACCAGCCGCGCCTGCCACAGGTCCCAGCCGCCCGCGCCGCCGGGGCGGTCGCTGGCCCAGACGATGCGCTGGCCATCCGGGCTGATCGTGGCCTGGCTCTCGTTGGCCTTCGTCGACACCACACCCATGCCCTCGATGCCAAACTCGGAAAGCGCCATCGATGCAGGCGTGAAGAGTAAACTCAGGCTCAGCGCGAGCCATGTCGTGGGAGGTCGCATGCGGTCTTCCATCCGGGTTTGCAGTCAATCCAGTTCCGGAGTCTAGAACACCCATGAGCCCCCGTTACGCCGTCTTCGGTCAGCCCATCGCCCATTCGCTGTCGCCGCACATCCATGCCGCGTTCGCGCGCCAGGAAGGCATCGAGCTGGACTACACCGCCATTGAATCCTCGCCGGAAGGCTTTGCCGCCGCGCTGGAAAGCTTCGCCGCCAGCGGCGGAGCAGGGGCCAATGTCACCGCGCCGCTGAAGGAAACCGCGTTCGCGCTGTGCAAGACCTTCACCTCGCGCGCCAAGCTGGCCGGCTCGGTCAACACGCTGCTGCGCAAGGGCGACTACTGGCACGGCGACACCACCGACGGCGTCGGCCTGGTCCGCGACCTCACCGACCGCCACGAGCTGGACCTGCGCGGCCGCCGCGTGCTGCTGCTCGGTGCCGGTGGTTCGGCACGCAGCGTGGCCCCGGCCCTGCTGGATGCCGGCATCCGCGAGTTGGTGGTGGTCAACCGCACCCCGGAACGCGCGGATGAGCTGGTCGACGCCATCGGCGAGCCGGGCCGCGCGCTCAGCCGCTACTGGGACGACCTGCGCGACCTGGGTGACTTTGAGCTGATCGTCAACGCCACCTCGGCCGGCCGCGACCGCGACGCGAAGTTCGAACTGCCGCTGTCGCTGGTCAACACCATGACCACGGCCGTGGACCTGAACTACGGCACCGCCGCCATCGCCTTCCTGGCCTGGGCGCGCGCGGCCAGCTGCCGCAACATCGTCGACGGCCTGGGCATGCTGGTCGAGCAGGCCGCCTCCAGCTTCCAGCAGTGGCACGAAGTGCGCCCGGACACCGATCCGGTGTACGCCGAGCTGCGGGCGAAGAACGCGCTGGCGGGTGAGGAGTGAACGGCTCCATCGCCGACCTGTTCCTGTCGGTGCTGAGCTCGGCGGCCATGCGGCTGCCGATCCTGATCGCGGTCGCGGTATCGGTGGTCTGGGTGCTGGGCAGCCCGCGCAGTCAGATCCGCACCGTGGCGTTGTGGGGCCTGGGGCTGATGGCGTTCACCAGCCTGCTTGGCATGCTGGCCAATGCGGTACCGCAGGTGCTGATCTACCAGGGCAACTTCGATGCCATGCGCGGGATCGGCATGGTGATGGGGTTCGTCCATTTCGGACTCAACCTGCTCATGGCGCTGTCGGTGGTGCTGGTGGTCTGGGCGATGACCCGGTCGCTGCGCGACCGCACGCCGCCGGCCGCGCCTCCGTCACGCACCTGAACCATCGCGGCAAATCCCGACGGCCCCGGGCCGTCGGGTCATGAGAAAATACCGGCCATGAATCATGGCAGGACCCCGCCGGCGTGACCGAAAAAGTTGAAGCCCCGCGCGCGCTGAACGACGAACTCAAGACCGTCATCCGTGACGCCTACGCCAAGCTGCAGGCCAATACCCCCGGCTTCAGCACCCGGCGTTCGCAGAGCCAGATGATCGGTGTGGTCTCGCGCGCGTTGTCGCACAGCGGCGGTGTCGGCGTGGTCGAAGCCCCCACCGGCGTCGGCAAGAGCCTGGGCTACCTCACCGCCGGGGTGCCGATTGCACTGGCCACCAAGAAGAAGCTGGTGATCAGCACCGGCACCGTGGCCCTGCAGTCGCAGCTGGTGGAACGCGACATTCCCAACTTCCTCAAGGCCACCGGCCTGGACGCCACCGTGGCGCTGGCCAAGGGCCGCACCCGCTACCTGTGCACGCGCAACGCCGCCGAGGCCCACGGCGAGGGCGCGCAGGAAGGCATGTTCGAGGACGAACAGCCGCTGTTCGATCGCCCGCTGGCCCCTATCGAGATGGACCTGGCGCAGAAGCTGAGCAAGGAATTCGTCGAGGGCCGCTGGAACGGCGACCTGGACAACGCACCGGAGACCATCAGCCCGTCACTGCGCTCGCGCATCACCACCCCGGCCTCCGGCTGCGCCGGGCGCAAGTGTGCCTATTCCTCCCAATGTGCCGTGCTGCGTGCGCGCAACACCGTGCGCGACGCGCAGATCGTGGTCACCAACCACGCGTTGCTGCTGTCGGCGTTGTCCATTGGCGAGAGCGACAACGGCCAGCCGCTGATCGCACCGCCCTCGGACATGCTGCTGGTGCTGGACGAAGGCCACCACATCGGCAACGTGGCCATCGACCAGGGCGCGGCCAGTCTGGCCCTGGATGAAATGGCCAAGCGCACCGGCCGCCTGCAGGTGCTGATCGCTGCCGCCTATCGCGCGGTGGACAAGGACAAGCTGGGCAACCTGCTGCCGAACGAGGCCATTGAGGTGGCGGCCAAGGTCAGCAAGCAGCTGCGCGCCTTCCACGACATCATCAATCGCAGCTGGCAGCCGGATCCGACCGCGCAGGAGCCGATGTGGCGCGCGCCGAATGGCCGCCTGCCGGAGGTGTGGATGGCCGACATCGAAGCGCTGGCCGACGACACCCGTTCGCTGTTCAACTGGGCGCATGCCGCGACCGCGCAGGTGGCGAAAGGCAAGCCGGAAGACGCCGCGCGTGAGCGCCTGCAGCGCAACCTGGGCATGGCGCTGGAGATGGTGGAGCAGCAGCACAATTTGTGGACCACCTGGCGGCGTGAGGACAAGGATGGCCAGCCGCCCACCGCGCGCTGGATCACCCTGTCACGTGATGGCGACCTGATCCTGCACGGCTCGCCGGTGTCGGCCGCCAATGTGCTGCGCAAGCTGCTGTGGGACGAAGTGGATTCGGTGGTGATGACCTCGGCCACGCTGACCGGCGGCGGTGATTTTCAGACCCTGGCGATCGACAACGGCATTCCGCAGGAGGCCGAAATGGTCTCGCTGGCGTCGCCGTTCGACCTGCCCAACCAGGCCGAGCTGATCGTACCGGCGTTCCCGGTGACCCCGGATGACCGGGAGCGTCATCCCAAGGAAGTGGCGAAATATCTGGTCAGTGAGCTCGACTGGGGCAAGGGCAGCATCGTGCTGTTCACTTCGCGCTGGAAGATGGAAAAGGTCGCCGAGCTGATGCCGGCGGCGCAGCGCAAGCAGGTGCTGGTACAGGGCGAGACCGCCAAGCAGAAGATGATCGACGAGCATCTGCGGCGCACTGCGGCGGGCGAGGGCTCGGTGCTGTTTGGCTTGAATTCGTTTGGTGAAGGTCTGGACCTGCCCGGTGAAGCCTGCACCACCGTGGTGATCACCCAGGTGCCGTTCGCGGTGCCGACGGATCCGCAGACCTCCACGTTGAGCGAGTGGATGGAAAGCCGGGGCTTGAACGCGTTCAACCTGATCGCGATTCCGCACGCGCTGCGCACGCTGACCCAGTTCGCCGGGCGTCTGATTCGTACCTCGACCGATACCGGCCGGGTGATCATCCTCGATTCGCGCTTGCTCAGCCGGCGCTATGGCAAGCGCATCATTGATGCGCTGCCGCCGTTCAAGCGAGTCATCGGATAATTGGGTCACCGTGCACACCCGTAGAGCCACGCCCTGCGTGGCTTCGCGAACCCACACCGCCCGACGGTTACACCTTGCTCAAATCCCGCACCGCGCCCTTGTCGGCACTGGTCGCCAACAACGCATACGCCTTCAACGCACCGGTCACCTTGCGCGGCCGCTCCGCACGCGGCTTCCATCCCAACGCGTCCTGTTCAACGCGCCGCGCATCCAACGTCACCGCATTCACCAGCAGATCAATCCGTCGCGCCGGAATATCAATTCGGATGCGGTCACCATCGCGCACCAGTCCGATCGCACCGCCTGCTGCCGCCTCCGGCGAGGCATGCCCGATCGACAATCCGGACGTGCCACCCGAGAACCGACCATCGGTCAGCAGCGCACACGCCTTCCCCAGCCCCTTCGACTTCAGGTAGCTGGTCGGGTACAGCATTTCCTGCATGCCCGGTCCGCCGCGCGGCCCTTCGTAGCGGATCACCACCACGTCGCCGGCCACTACTTCGTCGGCCAGAATGCCCTGCACGGCCGCGTCCTGGCTTTCGAACACGCGCGCGTTGCCTTCGAACACATGGATGGACTCATCCACGCCAGCGGTCTTCACCACGCAGCCGTCCTCGGCCAGATTGCCACGCAGCACCGCCAGCCCGCCTTCCGCCGAGTAGGCGTTCGCGACTGACCGAATGCAGCCTTCAGCGCGGTCCACGTCCAGCGTCGGCCAGCGCGTGGACTGGCTGAAGGCGACCTGGGTCGGAATGCCAGCCGGGCCGGCACGGAAGAACTCCTGCACCTTGGCGTCATCGCTGACCGCCACATCCCAGCGCGCAATCGCGTCGGCCAGCGTGCGGCTGTGCACCGTGGGTACCTGATCGTGCAGCAGTCCGCCGCGCGCCAGTTCGCCCAGGATGCCGTAGACGCCACCGGCGCGGTGCACGTCTTCCATGTGGTACTTCGGCGTGTTCGGGGCCACCTTGCACAGCTGCGGTACGCGGCGCGACAACGCATCGATGGCGTGCAGGTCGAAATCCACCTCGGCTTCCTGCGCGGCGGCCAGCAGGTGCAGGATGGTGTTGGTGGACCCGCCCATGGCGATATCCAGGGTCATCGCGTTCTCAAACGCGTCGCGGGTGGCAATGCCGCGTGGCAACGCGCTTGGGTCTTCACCGCCGTACCAGCGGTGACACAGCTCCACCACCAGCCGGCCGGCGCGGCGGAACAGCTGCTCGCGGTCGGCATGCGTGGCCAGGGTGGAGCCGTTGCCCGGCAGCGACAGCCCCAGCGCTTCGGTCAGGCAGTTCATCGAGTTGGCGGTGAACATGCCCGAGCACGAGCCACAGGTCGGGCAGGCACTGCGTTCGTATTCGGCCACTTTTTCATCCGGCGCACTGGCGTCGGCGGCAATCACCATCGCGTCCACCAGGTCCAGCTTGTGCTCGGCAAGCTTGGTCTTGCCGGCTTCCATCGGCCCGCCGGACACGAACACCACCGGAATGTTCAGGCGCAGCGCGGCCATCAGCATGCCGGGGGTGATCTTGTCGCAATTGGAAATGCACACCAGCGCGTCGGCGCAGTGCGCGTTGACCATGTATTCGACCGAGTCGGCGATGATCTCGCGGCTGGGCAGCGAATACAGCATGCCGTCGTGGCCCATGGCGATGCCGTCATCCACCGCGATGGTGTTGAACTCCTTGGCCACGCCGCCGACCTGCTCGATCTCGCGCGCCACCAGCTGGCCCAGGTCCTTGAGGTGCACGTGGCCGGGCACGAACTGGGTGAACGAGTTGGCGATGGCGATGATCGGCTTGTGGAAGTCGGCGTCGGTCATGCCGGTGGCGCGCCACAGGGCGCGGGCCCCGGCCATGTTGCGGCCGGCGGTGGAGGTGCGGGAGCGGTATTCAGGCATGGGGCTGGCAGCGATCTGGCGGGCCGTACGGCGGGGGTTTTCCCCGATTCTGCCCAAAAAAAAGGGTTGCGTTTGCAACTGCCGGTGCCCGGATTCCTGAAATGCCGTTCACTTTCCGGACTTTGCTGATTTTGGTTGCAGCCCCCGATCAGGCATCATTGGGGGGTTAACCGAAAAGGGGGGCATGACGCCATGAAACGTTCCAGAACCACCGCGCTGCTGCTGATGAGCGCCGCGCCGCTGCTGTTCACCGCCTGCTCCAAGGATGAAGCCGTGCAGGTGCAGGAAGGGCTGTACACCTCGGTGCAGGCCTGCTCCGATGCCACCGGCGACCCGTCGGCGTGCCGTACCGCCTTTGCCGAAGCGCAGAAGCAGTCAGCCGATGCGGCCCCCAAGTACGCCTCGCGTGCCGAATGCGAAGCCGAGTACAACGCGGAACAGTGCGTGGAGCAGAAAACCAGCACCGGCCACTCGTTCATCGGTCCGATGATGATGGGCTTCTTCATGTCGCAGATGCTCAACAACCGCGGTGCCGGCCTGGCGCAGGCCCCGGCGGCCAGCCCGGCCTACCAGGACAAGGCCAAGGGCTGGGCGCGTCCGGCTCCGGGCGGTACCGGCGGCCTGAACACCGCCAGCGGCATCGGCGCAGGCAAGGCCGGTCTGGCCCCGGTCACCAGCACCCCGAACCGTGCCGTTACCGCCAGCCGTGGCGGTTTTGGCAGCACCAGCAGCAGCCGCAGCAGCTTCGGCGGCTGATCAATGCAGCGCGTGCGTATTGCCGAGCGCAGCCAATGGCGCGCCCGGGCCGAGGAATCCGGTTTTCGCTTCCACACCATTGATGGCCTGCCGTACTGGGATGAAACCGCGTACTACGCGTTCACCCTGCGCCAGATCGAACAGGACATCGAAGACCCCAGCGCCGAGCTGCACGCGATGGCGCTGGATCTGGTCGATGAGGTGGTGCGCAGCGAACAGCTGATGGACCAGCTGGCCATTCCGGCGGCGTTCCGCGACTGGATCGCCGGCAGCTGGCAGCGTCGCGAGCCGCATCTGTATGGGCGGCTGGACTTCGCCTATGACGGTTCCGGCCCGGCCAAGCTCTATGAGCTCAATTACGACACGCCGACCTCGCTGTTCGAGGCGTCGTTCTTCCAGTGGCAATGGCTGGAAGACCAGCGCAACCAGGGCCGCCTGCCGGCCCATGCCGACCAGTTCAATGCCATCCATGAGGCGCTGGTGGAGCGCTTCGGCGCGCTGTCCGCGCAGCTGCCGCCGCCGCTGTATTTCAGCGCCGTAGGCAGTTCCGAGGAAGACCAGGGCACCGTTTCCTATCTGCGTGACTGCGCGGCGCAGGCCGGGCTGCGTGGCGAAGCGATTTCGATTGAAGACATCGGACTGTCTGAGGATGGCCGCTTCACCGCGCTGGATGACACCGTCATCGGCAGTCTGTTCAAGCTGTACCCGCTGGAAGACCTGATGAACGAATCGTTCGGTCAGGCACTGCCGGCTTCGGGCGTGCAGCTGCTGGAGCCGGCATGGAAAGCGGTGCTGAGCAACAAGGGCGTGCTGCCGCTGCTGTGGCAGCGTCATCGCGGCCACCCGAACCTGCTGGAAGCCCACTTCGACGATGGCAGCGCGCTGCCGGCCGGCTGGGTGCGCAAGCCGCTGTTCTCGCGCGAAGGGGCCAACATCGCCCTGCATCTGGCCGATGGCAGCTGGCAGGAGAGCGAAGGCCCGTACACCGGTCCCGCAATCCGGCAGGCCGCACATCCGCTCACCGCGTTCGACGGCGGTTACCCGCTGATCGGCAGCTGGGTGGTGGGCGATCACGCCTGTGGCATGGGCATCCGCGAAGACAACAGCCGGATCACCCGCGACAGCGCCCGCTTCGTGCCGCACGCAATCATCGACGAAGCCCCCACCCGCATTTTCGTCTGACATGGCGAGGTCACGACCAACGGTCGTGACCTACCGGCGATACGGCTGTAGAGCCACGCCCTGCGTGGCTGCGCGTGATCCAGCAGGGTCGAAGGCACGCAGGGCGTGGCGGTAGGTACCGACCGTTGGTCGGTACGCGGTTACAGCAACCCGTCGCGCTTCACCGCGAGATACCGCTCCACCAACGCTCCCGGCAACGCATCCGCGGTCACATCCAGCACCATTACCTTGTGGCTGCGCAGCGCCTCATGCGCATCGCTGCGCTGCTGCAGGTAGCGCGCAATCGCACCGGCCTGGGCGGCGTCCTGCAGGGTCTCCACTTCGGCCTCCAGCGCGGTATCCAGCTCGCGCTCGCGCAGGCTGGCCACGCACACCAGGTGCTGGCGCTGCAGCAGGCGCACCGCCACCAGCAGGTCTTCGATGTCCTCGTCACGCACGTTGGTGACCAGCATCACCAGCGAACGCCGGCGCTGGCGCAGGCTGAGTTCGGTGGCGGCGGCCAGGTAGTCGGTGGCCACTGGCTGCGCCTGCAGGTCGTAGCTGGCGCGCAGCAGTGAATCAATCGCGCCCATGCCGCGCTGCGGGGCCACCCAGCGGCTGTCACCGCCGGTGGCGAACAGGCCGACACCGTCGCCCTGGCGCAGCGCCAGGTAGGACACCACCAGCGAGGCGTTGAGCACGTGGTCGAAGTGCGAGAGACCGCCTTCGCTGGCCATCATGCGCCGGCCGGTGTCGATCATCAGCACCAGCTGCTGGTTCTTCTCATCCTGGTACTCGCGCGAGATCAGCTTGCGCGCACGTGAAGTCGCTTTCCAGTCGATCTGGCGGAGGCTGTCACCCAGCCGGTACTCGCGCATCTGGTGGAAGTCGGTGCCTTCGCCACGGCGGCGCTTGAGGTGCGCGCCAACCAGCCGCGAAGCCTGTTCGGCACTGAACAAGGCGAAACGGGTCAGCGGGGCGAAGTTGGGGTACACCCGCACCGTGAGCGCCGGTGGCAGCAGGCGGCGCTGCCGCCACAGCCGCCACGGTGCATGCAGGCGCAGATGCACGCCTTCAAAGGTGAAGCGGCCGCGCGCGGTGGGGGTCAGCCGATACTCGACGCTGCTTGCGACCAGCGGCTTCAGCGCCAGCGTGCGCGGCAGGCCCTGCAGCGACCATTCGCCCGGCACCAGGTCGAACAGCTCCACGCGCTGGCGCAGGCTGGATTCCAGGCGCACAGTGACCCTGCGCTCCACGTTCAGCGCCAGCGCTTCCGGCAGTTCGCGTTGCACCGTGGGTGAGGGCTGCGCACGCAGGCGCAGTGCATCGATCAGCGCCAGCAGCGCGATGCCGCCGGCAGTCGCCCACCATGCCCATGTCGGCGCATAGCCAAACGCCACCGCCAGGCCGAACAGGCCCCAGCAGGTCAGCAACGCCAGCAGGAGCGGCGCGGGCCTCACTTGCGCGGCGCTTCCACCTTGGCCAGCAACGCGGCCAAGGCATCGTCGGCCGACTGGCCTTCAATCTGCAGTTCCGGAGCCAGTGCGATGCGGTGGCGCAGGGCAGGGCGGGCCACTTCGCGCACGTCGTCGGGGGTGACGAAGTCGCGGCCGGACAGCACTGCCTGGGCGCGCGCTGCACGCACCAGCGCAATGCTGCCGCGCGGACCAGCACCGAGTGCGATACCCGGGAAGCGGCGGGTAGCCGCGACGATGCGCACGGCATAGTCGATCACCTCCGGGTCCACCGTGATCGCGGCCGTGGCCTGCTGCAGCGCCACCACCTCGGCGGCGTTGAGCACGCGCGGCACCTGCGACAGGTCGAAGTCCGACGCACTGCGGCCGGTGGTGATCGCATCCACCATGCGCTTTTCGTCTTCCAGCTGCGGGTAGTCGATCAGCACCTTCAACAGGAAACGGTCCAGCTGGGCTTCGGGCAACGGGTAGGTGCCTTCCTGCTCGACCGGGTTCTGCGTGGCCAGTGCCAGGAACGGCGGAGTCAGTGCGAACGACTTGCCTTCAATGGTGACCTGGCCTTCCTGCATCACCTCCAGCAGCGCCGACTGGGTCTTGGCGGGTGCGCGGTTGATTTCGTCGGCCAGCAGCAGGTTGGTGAACACCGGGCCGCGGCGGATCTTGAAGCTCTCCGACTTCGGGTCGTACACCGCATGCCCGCTGACGTCGCTGGGCATCAGGTCGGGGGTGAACTGCACGCGGCCGTAGTCGAGCTCCAGCGCCTGCGCCAGCGCACGCACCAGCAGGGTCTTGCCCAGCCCGGGCACGCCTTCGATCAGCACGTGGCCGCCGGCCAGCAGCGCGATCAGGATCTGGTCCAGCACCTCGGCCTGGCCAATGAAGGCGCGGCCCACGGCTTCGCGGATGGCATCCACGCGCTCGACCAGGTTCTGCCCGGACGGCGCGGACGGGGACAGCGGCGGCGGAGTGTTCGGCTCGGTCATAGCAGGTTTCTCATCTGGATCAGCAGGCGGATGCGTTCACGCAGCGCTTTGGTGTCCTGGGACGCCGGCGACTGCAACGCGGTCTGTACACGGGAAACGGGCCACTGCAGCAGGGTGGCGATGGCATGGGCCTGGGCGTCGCCACTGAGCGCGGCGGCGGTGGGCGCGCGACGCCGCAGGCGGGCCAGGAAGGCGCGGCGCACGGCGTC
>NZ_DAMDFR010000064.1:0-24695 GCF_032103445.1 Stenotrophomonas sp. | reverse complement strand
GGTTGGGCGCTGGCGCGCCGCCGCAAGCCCTCGCCGCTGCCGCCGCTGCGCCGTGATGGTTTCGACGCTACCGCACTGGCGGCTGCGGTGCCCGCTGCCGGCTACGTCGACGAGCTGGCGGCACAGGAGCGCGCAGACCAGGAGCAGGCCGACCAGGACGCCGAGCTGGCGTACGACTCGGCCGAATACGACAGCACTGCCGATCAGGTGGCTGCTGAAGTGGCGCGTCGCGAGCCGGTGTTCGCGCTGGAACCGCAGCCCGGCCAGGGCGGCACTGCCGCCGATGCAGGCGTGGCGGATCATGATCACGTGGTGGTTCCCGCGCACGCCTGGAATGCGGCGGCGCAGCCGTCCTATCGCGGCGTGTTCGAGTTCCCCGAAGAGCCTGTCGCGCCCGTTGCGCCGGTTGCGGCAGAGGAGCCGGTTGAGCCCGCCGCCGCTGCGGTGGCCAGCGAGCCGGTCGCCGGGGCGGAAACGCTGGGCACCCCGGGGCGCGAGCGGCTGGAGCTGGCCATCGCCTACCTCGACCTGGGGGATGCCGATACCGCCCGTGCATTGCTGCAGGAAGTAGCCGCCGCCGGCGACATCCACAGCCAGATCCAGGCGCGCGAGCTGCTGGCCCGCCTGCCGTGACACACCGGGCGCAAGCCCTGGCCGGCCGCAGGGCCGGCCTTCAACGACGTAATCGAGGTTGACCATGCGCTACGCACTGGGCGTGGAGTACGACGGCAGTGAGTACAAGGGCTGGCAGCAACTGGGGGAAAGCGGCTGCCCCAGCGTGCAGGCCAGCCTGCAGGAGGCGCTGTCCTCGGTGGCGGATGCACCGATCCAGGTGACCTGCGCCGGGCGCACCGACGCCGGCGTGCACGGCGAATGTCAGGTGGTCCATTTCGACACCGACGCCGTGCGTGACCCGCGTGGCTGGACCCTGGGCACCACAACGCGGCTGCCGCGCTCCATCGCGGTGCGCTGGTGTGTGCCGGTGGCCGACGATTTCCATGCCCGTTTCTCTGCCCGGGCGCGGCGCTACCGCTATCGGCTGCTGAACCGGCAGGTGCGTCCGGCCCTGTACCGGCAGACCCTCAGCTGGGAGCGCCGGCCACTGGATGCGGCCCGCATGCACGAGGCGGGGCAGGCGTTGTTGGGCGAAAACGACTTCAGTGCGTTCCGCAGTGTGCAGTGCGAGGCGCTGCATGCCCGGCGCGAGCTGCAGGCGATCAGCGTGACCCGGCAGGGCGAGGTGATCGAGGTCTGCGTTCAGGCCAATGCATTTCTTCATCACATGGTGCGCAATATTGTCGGCTCATTGATTCTGATCGGTTGTGGGGATCAACCGGTGTCATGGATGGCCGAGCTGCTTGCCGGCCAGGACCGCACCGTGGCCGGCCCCACCGCACCGCCTCAGGGTCTTGTGTTTGTTGGCCCGTTGTATCCCGACAACTGGCACCTGCCTGCCGAGGTTACGTTATGAGCCGCTCCTATTACCGCACCCGCATCAAGTTCTGCGGCATGACCCGCGCCGGCGACGTCCGCCTGGCCGGCGAGCTGGGTGTGGACGCCGTGGGCTTCATCTTCGCCCGTGAAAGCAAGCGCCGGGTGGCCCCGGCCGAAGCCCGCGCCATGCGCCAGGCGATTGCACCGATGGTCGACGTGGTCGCCCTGTTCCGGGACAACAGTAAGGAAGAAGTGCGCGAGGTACTGCGCACCGTGCGGCCCACCCTGCTGCAGTTCCATGGTGGCGAAGACGAGGCGTTCTGCCGCAGCTTCAACATGCCTTACCTGAAAGCGGTCGCCATGGGCGGGCGTGAAGAGGTCAACGCCCGCCAGCTGCAGTTGCGTTATCCCAGCGCTGCCGGCTTCCTGTTCGACAGCCATGCGCCGGGCGGTGGTGGCGGTACCGGGGTGACCTTCGACTGGACCCGCCTGCCGACCGGGCTGCATCGTCCGTTCCTGCTGGCCGGCGGCATCACCCCGGACAACGTGTTCGACGCCATCGTTGCCACCCTGCCGTGGGGCGTGGACGTCTCCAGCGGCATCGAGACCGAACCCGGCATCAAGGACGGCTACAAGATGCGCAAGTTCGTCGAAGAAGTCCGCCGCGCCGATTGCCACGAGGCCGATTAGGGGCGCAACACCGTAGAGCCGGGCTTGCCCGGCTGCTCTGCAAGCACAGGGTCAGAAACCCCCTATGTGCGCGACCGCCAATTTCACGTAGCATCGACGAAACAAGGGAACGCCGGAGCGCGTTCCCAGGGACGCCGCAGGGGGAAACCGCGGCACCGATGCAAGGAAGTCGTGAAATGGCCGAATTTCTCAAT
The DNA here is from genome assembly GCF_032103445.1 of Stenotrophomonas sp. Taxonomy (GTDB): domain Bacteria; phylum Pseudomonadota; class Gammaproteobacteria; order Xanthomonadales; family Xanthomonadaceae; genus Stenotrophomonas. Next base: position 22,377 of record NZ_DAMDFR010000064.1, on the reverse strand, counting down.
GTCGCGCTGACATTCCCCACGTTGCCGTACAGCATCGTGCTGGCATTTGCCATGGTCTACTGGCTGCTGGCCGCCTGCGGCGTGGTCGACGACGGCTTCGCCACCGACGGCATCGACCTGGGCGGTGGCGAGGAGGGCCTGCACGGCATCTCCGGCATGTTCTCGCGGCTCGGCCTCGGCGGCGCACCGGTCATGCTGGTGATCGCGCTGCTGGCCTTCTTCGGCTGGACCGGCACCTATCTCACCCATCTGTTCCTGTTGCAGCCGCTGCCGGTGCCGCTGCGCTGGGCCGCCGGCAGCGCCGTGGCACTGCTGGCCCTGGTGCCGGCCGTGCCGCTCACCGCCCTCATCCTGCGGCCCGTGCGTCGCCTGCTGCTGCGTCTGCGCGCCGTGCCACAAACGTCACTGTTGGGCCGCATCGGCGTGATTGCCTCGCCCCACGTCACCGCCAGCACCGGCTACGCCACCGTTGACGATGGCGGTGCCGGGCTGATCCTGCAGGTCCGCCTGCCCGAGGGCCAGACCCTGCCGCGCGGATCACGCGTGGTGCTGATCGATTACGTTGCCGAACACAACCATTACCGGGTCGCTGCCGAAGACAGTCACCCGGCGCTTTCGTTCCAAGACAGCCTGATTGCGGGCGATAAGGAGATCCATCGATGAGTGTTGCTGCCATGGCCCCGTTCCTGATCGGCGTGGGCGTACTGATAGTCCTGCTGCTCGGCCTTGCCGGCCTGTTCAAGGCGTTCTACCGCAAGGTGGACCAGGGCGTCGCGCTGATCGTCAATGACATGAGCTCCCAGCCGAAAGTGCACTTCACCGGTGCGCTGATCATCCCGGTGCTGTACCGCGCCGAGCTGATGCGGATCAGCCTGATCACCCTGCAGGTCGACCGTCGCGGCAAGGAAGGCCTGATCTGCCGCGACAACATGCGCGCTGATATCGCTGTGGCGTTCTACCTGCGCGTCAATGAAACCCAGGCCGATGTGCTGCGCGTGGCCAAGGCCATCGGAGCCGATCGCGCCTCGGACAAGCACGCGGTGGATGATCTGTTCAACGCCAAGTTCTCCGAAGCACTCAAGACCGTCGGCAAGAAGTTCGACTTCACCGAACTGTTCGAAAAGCGTCAGGAGTTCCGCGACGAGATCATCGCGGTGATCGGCAACGACCTCAACGGCTACGCGCTGGAAGACGTCGCCATCGATTACCTGGAGCAGACCCCCAAGCTGCTGCTGGACCAGAACAACATTCTCGATGCCCAGGGCATCCGCAAGATCACCGAGCTGACCGCCGCGCAGAACGTGGTCACCAATGAGCTGGAACAGAACGAAAAGCTGGCCATCACCAAGAAGAACGTCGAGGCGCGTGAAGCACTGCTGGCGCTGGAACGCCAGCAGGCCGAAGCCGAAGCCCGCCAGAAGCGCGAGATCGAAACCATCCAGGCGCGCGAGCAGGCTGAAACCGCCAAGGTGCAGGAAGAACAGCGCCAGCTGGCCGAACATGCCCGCATCGAGGCCCAGGAGCTGATCGACATCCGCGAGCAGAACCGCCTGCGTGAAGTCGAAGTCGCCGAGCAGAACCGCCAGCGCGCCGTCGCCATTGAAGCCGAGCGCGTCGAACGTGCGCGCCAGCTGGAACAGGTCACCACTGAACGCGAAGTGCAGCTGCAGGGCGTGGAGCGCGACAAGGTGGTCGAAGTGGGCAAGATGGACGTGGCCAACATCACCCGCGAACGTGTTGCCATCGACAAGACCGTGGCCCAGGAGGAAGAGCGCATCAAGGAAGTGCGTGAAGTCGCCGAGGCCGACCGCCAGAAGCAGGTGCTGATCCTGGAAGCCGAAGCCAAGGCGCAGGAACTGCTGGTGCGCCAGGTCAAGGAAGCGCAGGCGGCAGAAACCGCGGCCAAGCACCGCGCGGTCGAGATCACCACGCTGGCCCAGGCCGAACACGAAGCCGCCGGCAAGCAGGCCGAAGCCAAGCGCCTGCTGGCCGACGGTACCCGTGCCGAACAGGCCGCACCGGGCCTGGCCGAAGCGCAGGTGCGTGAAGCCTCGGCACTGGCCATCGAGAAGGTCGGCATTGCCGAGGCCCGCGTGATCGAGGCCAAGGCCGAGGCTACCCTGAAGCAGGGCACCAACGACGCCCGCGTGCTGGCCGAAACCCTGCAGGCCCAGGCCCAGGGTGAGGAGCAGATGGGCCGTGCCCGTGCCACCGCGACCGAGTCGGTCGGCGGTGCCGAGGCCGGTGTGGTGCAGAAGAAGCTGCTGGCCGAAGCCGAAGGCCTGGTGCGCAAGTTCGAAGCCATCGCCTCGCTCAGCGACAGCGCCCGCGGCCACGAAGAGTTCCGCATGATGCTCGACAACAGCCTCAAGCAGGCCTTGGCGTCGATCGAAGCGGGTAAGGAAGTCTCGCGCGAGAACGCCGGCGTCATCGCCAGTGCGCTGCGCAATGCGGATATCGACCTGGTCGGTGGCGACGGTGGCATGTTCGAGAACCTGATCAAGGCGGTCTCGCTGGGCAAGTCGATTGAAGGACTGGCCGGCAAGAGCCCGATCGTGCAGGACCTGATGCAGCGTTACCTGGGCGTCACCGCCCGCGAAGACGCGCCGCGTCAGATCGCCGACGAGCACACGGCCGTGACCGACACCGTGTCGGCCACCGTGGTCGACGCCCGCTGAGCGGGGCAAGGCCCCGCTCTACATGTTCACCGGCCGGTACCTCCGGCCGGTGGTCCGTGACCCGGAAGGAAGCCGATGTCTGATTCCGCCCCCCGTCCCGACGCTCCGTCGACGGAAGCCACCTCCACTGTCGATCAGGCGGTCGCCCAGGGCGGTGCCTATGAAGTGCTGCGCCGCCGCCTGGGCGAGCAGGGCACGCGCCTGCGCGGGCTGGCCGACGCGCTCAACCGCCAGCGTCTGACCGAGTTCGGCGACAGCCGGCTGGAGGTCATCGGCCGTTTCCGGATCCGCAGCGAGAACAACTGCGTCGGCCGCGACATCGTGCAGGTGGGGCCGGACCTGCTGCTGTTCGGCTACAACGTCTACCTGGGCCTGAAGACCCAGACCCGGGTCGAGGACGTGTTCGGGCTGTACCGGCTGGTGCAGTCGGGCGAGGGCTACGACGTGGTGCCGGTGGATGCCAAGGGCAGCTTCCTGGCCCAGGCCGGCTTCGTGCACGACTTCGGCGAGCTGTACGCCTACTACAAGCATGCGCGCCTGCTGCAGCTGATCAAGGTCGGCGACAAGCTGCTGGCCTCGTTCCAGATCGGCGAACGCAGCAGCGACGTGCGCGTGTTCCGCTGGGCGGTGTCCCGCGAGGGTGAACTGACCTACCTGGATGCGCGTGGCGAGCGTGACATCGCGCTGCCGCCGCCGTTCGACTTTGAGTGGACCCGTGCCACCCGTGACATGGCGGTCAGTGGTCGCCATTCGCACCTGAACATTCTGGACACCCTGTTCGTCGAGACCACCGGTGGCGACCTCACCATCAAGGTCGAGAACAATACCGAAAGCGGGCAGGGCATCTACAGCGAGCCGGTCGACGACAGCACCCAGTCGCTGGACGACGCCCAGTTCGATTTCGTGCGGGTGGGCTCGCTGGTGCTGCTCAAAGTGCTGCCGTACCGCGAAACCATCTGGCGTGGGTTGATCTACAACACGCTCACTGGTGCGATCGTGCGCAACGACGCGATCGTGCAGGCCTGCGTGCAGCTGCCGGAAGACCACGGCATCATTTTCCCGGGCGGCTACTACCTGCAGAGCGGCGAGCACAAGGCGTTTGACGCCTCGATGCAGGGCATGCAGTTCAAGCGCGCAATCGGCTCGCCCAACGGCGAGGACGTGCTGTACATCTTCTACGAGCGTGAAGGCGGGCGTTCAGCGCTGTTTGTCTACAATACCATCCAGCGTGTGCTGCAGAACCCGGTGTTCGGCCACGGCTACGCCTTCATGCATGACGGGCGCATGGTGCTGTTCCATGCCGAGGGCACCGAGCCGACCCGCATCCACCCGATGCAGGTCTGGCAGACCCCGTTCAGCAGCGACGAGTTTGCCGCCAGCCGGCCGCCGGGCAACACGTTCATGGGCCGTATCGGCAATGCCGAGCTGGTCCGCGGTATTTCCAACCTGTTCGACCTCGCCCGCACCATCGAGGGCCAGGACGTCTCGGTGCAGCGCTACCAGCGCCTGGTGCAGGACACCCGGCGCATGTTCGACGCCCACCACTGGCTCGACGACGCAAGTTGTGACGGCGCGGCGGGGCTGCTGCGTGAGATCAGTGCCACCGGCGAGTCGGTGCTGGACGAATACGAGAAGGTCCAGAGCATCCGCCAGCAGTCCGCACAGGCCATGGCCCAGGCACAGTCCAGCCAGAAGGTCCTGCTGGGCCGGCTGCAGCCGGAGAACTGGACCGACGTGCAGGCGTTCGTGGAAGCGCTCAACGCGATCTCCACCCAGCGCGGCCACCTGCTGACCATTCGCGACTATCGGTACATCGACACCGACGTGATCGATGCGATGACCACCGCCTTGCAGGAGGCGCACGACCGGATCGGCGCCGCCACCGGCCAGTTCCTTGCCGACGAGCGCGCGCTGGCTCCGCTGGGCGAGCGCCTGCAGGTGCTGGATGAAGCCGCCCAGCAGGCGGAAAGTGCGCGCGTGCTGGATGAGCAGCTGGCCGGCATGCGTGGCATGGCCGCCGACCTGGACATGCTGTCTGCGCTGATGGCCGGGCTGAAGGTGGACGATGCCACCGCGCGTACGCGCGTGGTGGAAGCCATTTCGGCCGTATACGCAAAGCTCAACCAGAGCCGGGTGCGTGCCGAACAACGCCGCCGCACGCTCGGGTCCGCCGAGGCGGTGGCCCAGTTCGCAGCCCAGTTCGCGCTGTTCTCCCAGTCCATCACCAGTGCGCTGGGAATGGCCACCGATCCGGAGCGCGCCGACGAGCAGATGTCGCGCCTGCTGGTGCAGCTGGAAGAACTGGAAAGCCAGTTTGGCGAGCACGAGCAGTTCCTGGGCGACATCCTGGCCAAGCGCGAAGAGCTCATCGAAGCCTTTGAAACGCACAAGCAGGCGCTGCTGGACGAGCGCCAGCGCAAGGCGCGCTCGGTGCTCGACGCCGCCACCCGCATCCTCGACGGCCTGACCAAACGCACCGAGCGCTTTGCCAGCGCCGACGAACTCAACGCCTTCTTCGCCGGTGACCCGCTGGTGCTCAAGCTGCGCGAACTGGCCGAGCGGCTACGCGAGCTGCGTGACAGCGTCAAGGCTGATGATGTCGAAGCGCGCCTGAAAGGCGTGCGCGACCAGGCCGTGCGTGCACTGCGTGACCGCAGCGACCTGTTCGAGGCCGGGGGCAATGTAGTGCGCCTGGGCCCGCGTCATCGCTTCAGCGTCAACACCCAGGCGCTGGACCTGACCCTGCTGCCACGCGGCGACGAGCTGGCCATCCACCTGACCGGCACCGACTTCCTGGAAGCGCTGCACGACCCGGAACTGGCCGAGCTGAAGGCCTACTGGCAGCTGGGCCTGGATTCGGAATCCGCGCAGTTGTACCGGGCCGAATACCTCGCTGGCAGCCTGCTGCTGGCCGCGATGGAAGGTCGCGACGGCATGGACCTTCCAGCGTTGCAGCACGCCGCTGCCGAACCGGATGCGCTGGAGAAGATCGTCCGCGACTTCGCCGCGCCGCGTTACCGTGAAGGCTATGAGCGCGGCATCCACGACCACGATGCCAGCCTGATCCTGCACGCGCTGCTGCCGCTGCAACAGGCCGCCGGCACGCTGCAGCACGCACCGCGTGCACGTGCGCTGGCCCTGCTGTTCTGGGCCGCGCAGCAGAGGCGCGAGGACGTGGCGCAGTGGTCCACGCGCCAGGCCGGTGCCGATGCCATCGCCCGCCTGTTCGGTTCCAGCGAGGGCCAGCAGGCGCTGCTGGCGGAGATGACCGCCGCATTGGATGCCTTCGTGCAGGAGCGGCAGCTGCCTTTCCTGCCGGCCGATGCGCAGGCGGCGGCCGCCTATCTGGCCGCTGAGCTGAGTGCAGGCGAGCCGGTGTTCAGCACCAGCCGCTACGCGCAGGCACTGCTGGACGCGTTGACCCAGCACCTGCAGTCGGCTGGCCAGCGCGAAGCCTTCGACCGCACCCTGCAGCGCGAGCAGGACGGCCTCGCTGCGCGCTGGACACTGGCCGGTCAGTGGCTGCGTGCGCTGTGCCAGCTGCCGGCCCATGCCGCGCACGCCGGCTACGCCGATGAAGCGGCCGCGTTGCTGCTGGTGTCGCGCGCCCTGCGCACGCGTCCCAGCGAGGTCGCGTTGCAGGTGCAGGTGCAGGGGCTGCTGGGAGAACACGCGCGCATCCAGCAGGGTCACCTCACGCTGTCGCTGGATGACTTCCTGGCCCGCCTGCGTACCCACCTGAAGCAGTTCGTACCGGCGTTCCATGCCTACCAGGGCGTGCGCCAGCGCATCATCGTGCGCGAGCGCGACGCCTTGCGCCTGTCAGAGTTCAAGGCCCGCCCGCTTTCTTCGTTCGTGCGCAACAAGCTGATCAACGATGTCTATCTGGGCGTGATCGGTGACAACCTGGCCAAGCAGATGGGCACGGTCGGCGAGAACAAGCGCAGCGACCTGATGGGCCTGCTGATGATGATCTCGCCGCCCGGCTACGGCAAAACCACGCTGATGGAATACGTGGCGCACCGGCTGGGCCTGGTCTTCATGAAGATCAACGGGCCGGCGCTGGGCCATGAGGTGCGCTCGCTGGACCCAGCGCAGGCTCCGGATGCCACCTCGCGGCAGGAGCTGGAAAAGCTCAACCTGGCGCTGGAGATGGGCAACAACACCATGCTGTATGTCGATGACATCCAGCACACCCATCCCGAATTCCTGCAGAAGTTCATCTCGCTCTGCGACGGCACCCGCCGTATCGAGGGCGTGTGGCGTGGGCGAACCCGCACCTATGACATGCGCGGCAAGAAGTTCTGCGTGGTGATGGCCGGCAATCCGTACACCGAGTCCGGTGAGGTGTTCAAGATTCCGGACATGCTCGCCAACCGTGCCGACATCTACAACCTGGGTGATGTGCTGGGCGGCATGGAAGAGGCCTTCACCCTGAGCTACATCGAAAACAGTCTCACCTCGAACGCCGTGCTGGCCCCGTTGGCCACCCGCGACATGGCCGACCTGTACCTGCTGGTCGACCGCGCGATGGGCAAGGAGGTCTCCACCAATGCGCTCAGCCATGCCTATAGTGGTGCGGAGGTCAACGAGATCGTCGCCACCCTGCAGCGCATGCTGCGCGTGCGTGACGTCGTTTACCGGGTCAACCAGCAGTACATCGCCAGTGCCGCGCAGGACGACCGTTACCGCACCGAGCCGCCGTTCCGGCTGCAGGGCAGCTACCGCAACATGAACAAGCTGGCTGAGAAGATCTCGCCGGTGATGAACGAGGCCGAGCTGCAGCAGCTGATCTCCGACCACTACCTCGGTGAAGCGCAGCTGCTCACCACCGGTGCGGAAGAAAACCTGCTCAAGCTGGGCGAGCTGCGCGGCGTGCTAAGAGACGAAGAGCAGCAGCGCTGGGCGCAGATCAAGCGTGATTTCCTGCGCAACAAGGCGATGGGCGCGGGCGACGCCGATGTCGGCGGGCGTGTGGTGGCGCAGCTTGCCGATATCGCCAGTGCCCTGCAAAGCAGTGCTGATGCCGCACCGCTGAGCGCAGCAGACCCCGCACCGTGGCCCGCCTTGCTGGCGGCGTTGGAGCGCCTGGTTCCGGCTCCGGTGCCATCGCTGACTGCGGCGGAGCTCGCCGCTGTCGAGACCGGTGCGCCGCAACCCCCACCGTTGCCGGCCGCCGAGCCGATTGCGCAGGGACTGCAGGAAGGCCTGGCCCCGTTGCTGCAACTGCTCGGCCAGGCCAATGCCCAGCAGGCCCGCACCGGCGAGACGCTGGCGCTGCTGGCCGGCTGGGTGCGCGAACAGATGGAGCGCGGCCCGATGGCACAGCCGCGCCCACGCGCGCGCCGTGCCAGCACGCCGCAGGAGCGCGCGCTGGATGAAGCCCTGATGCGTCACTTCTACGGTGAATCGACCCTGCCGCCGCAGTGGACCGGCGCTGCGGATGATGCGCCGGCATGATCCGAGGCTGGCCCGTGCCGGTGCCTGTGGCGGCCGACGCGCTCGGCCTGTCACGCTATGGCGCTTCGTTGCTCGATGCGCTGGGGCAGGGGACGCCGCCGCCGGTCGGGCATGACCCGGCCGCCGCACGCCTGCTCGCGGTACTGACCCAGCTGGGCGCGGTGGTGCAGTCCGCCAACCCCACTGCTGCGCGCCGTCGTGTCAGCTGGTGGGGACGTCTGCTTGGTCGCGATGTAGAGCAGGAGCTGGACGCGCACGACAGCCAGTCGCGTCTGGGGGTACTGTTGGTGCAGGCCGATGCAGCCGCACAGGGCATCCGTGCGCAACTCGCGCAGCAAGCTGCGGCACAGGAGCGCGCTGCAGATGCTGCGATGACCCTGGAGGCCTGGGTCGACGCCGGGCACCTGCAGATGGCGGCGCTGGCTCCGCCCCTGCAGGACGTGCTGGCGCAGCGGCTCGACCACCTGCGTCGGCTGGCTGCACTGCAGCAGGTCGAGGCCGGGCAGTGGCAGCTGCTGCGCGAACAGAACGCGGCATTGTTGGCCCGCAGCCAGCGCATCACCGAAACCCTGCTGCCGGCGTGGCGGCAGACCCTGCTGGCCCGTCGTGTTGACGACCAGCAGCAGCGTGACCAGCAGGCGGCACAGCTGCTGGCCCAGATCCGTGCCGAAGTCGCTTCGGCGCAGGCTAGACTGGATTGACCCATGCATTTCATTGCCATCCCCTTCAAGGAGACTTCGCCATGACCCAGGACACGCCGCACAGCTCGGCCCTTGCCGTGGCCGCGCCCACGGTGGATGACGCCACCTTGAAGGCACTGGGCCTGGCCCAGGACGACCTGCCGCGCATCGCCGAGATCGGCCGCAGCCTGGAAGACATCCGCCCGGGCAACCTGCAGGTGTTCGGGCGCGACGCAGCGGCCAAAACCGCGGCGTTCTCCAGCCAACTGCTGGATCAGGTGCGCAACCGTGACCTGGATGCCAGCGGCGAGAAACTGGGCGAAGTGGTGCGCATCGCGCGCACGTTGAATCTGGACGGTCTCACCCAGCGTTCGAAGGTGCCGGTGATCGGCGGCCTGATCGACAAGCTGCGCGCGTCCAAGGGCGAACTCGTGCAGAAGTTCAGCGACACCAACCGGCAGATCGAACAGCTGCTCGGCGACGTCGGCAGCCAGCAGGCGCTGATGGCGCAGCGGGTCGGCGAGTTCGACCGCATGCACGAAATCGTGCGCGAAGAGCGCCACGCGTTGGGCCTGCATATCGCCGCCGGCAAGCAGCGTCTGGCCGAGCTGCGCAGCGAGCAGCAGGCGGCGTTGGGCAACGACGACCCGCAGGTGCGCATCCGCCAGGGCGAACTGGACAATGCCATCCGTCTGCTCGACAAGCGCGTCGGCGACCTGGTGGTGATGCAGCACGCAGCGGACCAGTCGCTGCCGATGATCCGCCTGATCCAGGCCAACGCGATCCAGCTGATCGAGAAGTTCAACACGGTTCGCGACATTACCATCCCGTCGTGGAAGCGCCAGTTCGCCATCCAGCTCAGCCTGAGCGAGCAGAAGAGCGCGGTGGAGCTGTCCAATGCGATCGATGACGCGACCAACGACCTGATGCGCCGCAATGCCGACCTGATGCGCCAGACCTCGGTGGAAACCGCCAAGGCCAACCAGCGCGCCGTGATCGACGTGGCCACGCTGCGCCACGCCCACGACCAGCTGATCGCCACGGTCGAAGAGGTACGCACCATCCACCGCGAAGGCATGCAGCAGCGCCAACAGGCCGAAGTCGAACTCGCGCGCCTGCGCGAAGAGGTGCAGGCCAGGCTGGCCGCGCCAACCGCAGGGTGATCGTCGTAGGGACACGCCATGCGTGTCCGCGCGGCACCGGGCATGGTCGATGACACGCATGGCGTGTCACTACCCCAACTGGGCACTCAACCACTCCGCCAACACCTCTACCCGCCCATCAACCACACCCTCCGGCGCAGCCAACACCCAGAACCCTCCGGTCGCCCCAAACCCCCACGGGGCCAGCAACCTCCCAGCCGCCAACTCATCCGCCACCAGCGGCTCCGGCGCAATCGCCACCCCCAGCCCGGCCACCGCCGCCTCCAGCAGGTAATACAGGTGGTCAAACCCGGTGCCCATCACCAGCTGCGCCGGCTCCAACGCATGCGACAACGCCCAGTCCGGCCACGCCTGCGGGCGCGACGTCGTATGCAGCAACGGCTCACCCAGCAGCACCGAAGGCGGATGCCCACGCAGCCGCGCCGCCGCAGGATGCTGCGGACTGACCACCACGCCCACCCGTTCCGGTGCCAGCTCGCGCACCCGCCACCCCGGTGGCCACGGCGCATGCGCCAGCAGCAACACCGCATCCAGACTCTGCTGATCCGCCGTGAAGCTGCCATCCTGCGCCGACCAGTGCAGTGGCAGCTGTGGCAGATCGGCCTGCAGCTGCTGCAGGCGCGGAATCATCCAGCGCGCCAGGATGCTGCCGCTGCAGCCCAGCACCAGCGCTTCAGGCCGCTGCCGGCGCTGCAACCCGCTCACCGCCTCGCGGATCTGCCCGAATGCCCCGGCGCAGGCGGCCTGCAGGGTTTCCCCGGCGGCGGTCAGGCGCAACCCACGCCCTGCGCGCTCGAACAGCGCAAACCCCAGGTGGTCCTCCAGCAGCCGCAGCTGCCGGCTGATCGCGCCGTGGGTCACATGCAGCTCCTGCGCGGCCCGGCCGACACCGCCCAGCCGCGCAGTGGCTTCAAAACTGCGCAGGGCGTTGAGCGAGGGCAGGGGGGTGTCACTCATGTGAGTTTTCCTGACGAATCACGCCAGATAATATCGATATTCCGGTCAGGATACGTGCGTTAGAGTGAAGGCCTGTCTCTACCGGCTGTCGCGTCATGTCCGCATCCCCAACGCCTGTCACCGATTTCCACGCCTACCCGGACGCCAACGGCCATTTCGGCCGCTACGGCGGCAGCTTCGTCGCTGAAACCCTGATCGGCCCGCTGCAGGAACTGGCCGCCGCCTACGACCAGGCGCGCCAGGACCCCAGCTTCATCGCTGCCTACGACAAGGACCTGACCCACTACGTGGGCCGGCCCAGCCCGATCTACCACGCCGAGCGGCTCAGCCAGCAGGTCGGCGGCGCGCAGATCCTGCTCAAGCGCGAAGACCTGAACCACACCGGCGCGCACAAGATCAACAACACCATCGGCCAGGCCCTCCTGGCCGCGCGGATGGGCAAGAAGCGCATCATTGCCGAGACCGGTGCTGGCCAGCACGGTGTTGCCAGCGCCACCGTCGCCGCGCGGCTGGGCCTGGAATGCGTGGTCTACATGGGGGCCACCGACATCGAACGGCAGAAGATCAACGTCTACCGCATGAAGCTGCTCGGTGCGACGGTGGTGCCGGTGACCTCCGGCTCGGCCACGCTGAAGGATGCGCTCAATGAAGCGATGCGCGACTGGGTCACCAACGTGCGCGACACCTTCTACATCATCGGCACCGTGGCCGGCCCGGACCCGTATCCGCGCATGGTGCGCGACTTCAACGCCATCGTCGGCCGCGAAGCACGCGCCCAGATGCTCACCGACTACGGTCGTCTGCCGGACGCGATCACCGCCTGTGTCGGCGGTGGCAGCAACGCCATCGGCCTGTTCCATGCCTTCCTCAACGACCGCGACGTGCGCATTGTCGGCGCTGAAGCGGCTGGCGACGGTATCGAAACCGGTCGTCATGCTGCGTCCATCGCCGCGGGCCGCCCGGGCGTGCTGCATGGCAACCGCACCTATGTGATCTGCGACGACGACGGCCAGATCATCGAAACCCATTCGGTATCCGCGGGCCTGGATTACCCGGGTGTGGGCCCGGAGCATGCGTTCCTGGCCGATACCGGGCGCGCCCAGTATGTCGGTGTGACCGACGAGGAAGCACTGGCCGCGTTCCACCAGTTGGCGCACAGCGAAGGCATCCTTGCCGCGTTGGAGTCCAGCCACGCGGTGGCGCAGGCGATCAAGCTGGCGCGCGAACTGCCCAAAGACAAGCTGGTGCTGTGCAACCTGTCCGGCCGTGGCGACAAGGACGTGCACACCATCGCCGCCCGCGAAGGCCTGGTGCTGTGACCGCCCGCCACGCAATTGAACTGACTCTGGAACGCGCCTGACATGTCCGTTGACCGTATTGATGCCTGTTTCGCCCGCCTGCGCGCAAATGGCCGCAAGGCGCTGATTCCCTTCGTCACTGCCGGTGATCCCGGTCTGGACGCCACGGTGCCGGTGATGCATGCGCTGGCCGCGGCCGGTGCCGATGTGATCGAGCTCGGCGTGCCGTTCTCCGACCCGATGGCCGACGGCCCCACCATCCAGCGCAGCTCCGAGCGTGCGTTGGCGCGGGGGGCGGGTCTGACCTATGTGCTGGATGCCGTGCGCGAGTTCCGCCGTGATGACGCGACCACGCCGGTGGTATTGATGGGTTACCTGAATCCGATCGAGATCCGCGGCACCGAACGTTTCGCGCAGGACGCGATCAGCGCCGGGGTCGATGGCGTGCTGCTGGTGGATCTGCCGCCGGAAGAGGCGGAAGAAACCCTGGCGATCTTTGAGCAGTCCGGTCTGGCCTTGATCCTGCTCGCGTCGCCGACGACGGCCGATGCGCGGTTGGACAAGCTGGCTGCGATGGCGCGCGGGTATCTGTACTACGTGAGCTTTGCCGGCGTGACCGGTGCCTCGGACCGGCTCGACAGTGATGCCGCCAGTGCGCGTCTGCGTACCCTGCGCGGCCGCTCGTCGGTGCCTGTGGTGGCTGGTTTCGGGATCAAGGATGCGGCCAGTGCGGCGGCGATGGCCAAGGAAGCCGATGGAGTAGTGGTCGGCAGCGCGCTGGTGGCGGCGCTGGCGGAGGCGGATGGTTCAGATGCCGCAGCTGCGGTGGCCAAGGCGTTTCTCACCCCGCTGCGCCAAGCGCTCGATTGAACGCCCCGTAGAGCCACGCCCTGCGTGGCTTCGACCATATCCGGCACCCCGATGACACGCATGGTGTCACTACGCACGGGTCTGGCACCGCGAAGCCACGCAGGGCGTGGCTCTACGGGCGTCCATACCATCCGGATCGAACCATTTCACACCCCCTCCACACGCCCCCGTAGGGATCCCGGCTCAACGGCGGGTGAGCTAGACTGTCCGCCTTTGCGGCCTTCGGGCCGCCCTGAATGGACGTATCAACAAGCATGAGTTGGCTGACCAAACTGATGCCGTCGGGCATCCGCACCGACAATGTTCCCAGCAAGAAGCGCAGTGTCCCCGAGGGCCTGTGGGAAAAGTGCAGCAACTGCAACAGCGCGCTGTACGGCCCCGAGCTGGAAGAAAACCTGGAAGTCTGCCCGAAGTGCGGCCACCACATGGCGATCCGCGCCCGCGCGCGCCTGGCCTCGCTGTTCGACGCTGACAGCACCACGGAAATCGCCGCCCGCCTGGGGCCGACCGACCTTCTGAAGTTCAAGGACCAGAAGAAGTACGGTGAGCGCATCAAGGCGTCGCAGAAGAACACCGGCGAATATGACGCACTGATCGCCATGCAGGGCCTGCTCAAGGGCCGCCCGCTGGTCGCTTCGGCGTTCGATTTCGCCTTCATGGGCGGTTCGATGGGTTCGGTGGTCGGCGAGCGCTTTGCGCTGGCCGCTGAGAAGGCGCTGGAAATCGGCGCGCCCTACGTGTGCTTCTCCGCCAGCGGCGGCGCGCGCATGCAGGAAGGCCTGTTCTCGCTGATGCAGATGGCCAAGACCTCCGCTGCGCTGGGTCGCCTGCGCGACGCCGGCCTGCCGTACATCTCGGTGCTGACCCATCCGACCACCGGTGGCGTGTCGGCCTCGTTCGCGATGCTGGGTGACATCAACATCGCCGAGCCGCAGGCGCTGATCGGCTTTGCCGGTCCGCGCGTGATCGAGCAGACCGTGCGTGAAAAGCTGCCGGAAGGCTTCCAGCGTTCCGAGTTCCTGCTGGAACACGGTGCCATCGACCAGATCTGCGACCGCCGCGAAATGCGTGATCGTCTGGCCGACCTGCTGGCCATGCTGGGCCGTCAGTCGCCGGCGGACGCTGCCTGATGGGTGCGCGCAAGTATTTCGGCACCGACGGCATCCGCGGCCGGGTCGGCGAGGGCGTCATTTCCGCTGATTTCGTGCTGCGCCTGGGCAACGCGCTGGGTCGTGTGCTGACCGAGCGTAACGGTCACCGTCCGGGCCATCGCCCGGTGGTGGTGATCGGCAAGGACACGCGCATTTCCGGTTACATGTTTGAAGCGGCGCTGGAAGCCGGTCTGGTGGCTGCAGGTGCCGACGTGCAGCTGCTGGGCCCGATGCCGACGCCCGCCGTGGCGTTCCTGACCCGCACCCTGGGTGCGGACGCAGGTATTGTGATCAGCGCGTCGCACAACCCGCACTACGACAACGGCATCAAGTTCTTCTCGGCCGATGGCGAAAAGCTGGACGATGCGACCGAGCTGGCGCTGGAAGCGGCGCTGGACAGCGAGTTCACCACGGCCGAATCGGACCGGTTGGGCAAGGCGGCGCGCGCACGTGATGCGGTGGGCCGTTACATCGAGTTCTGCAAGGCCAGCGTGCCGCGTGCGTTCGACCTGCGTGGCCTGAAGATCGTGCTCGACTGCGCGCACGGTGCCACGTACCACATTGCGCCGCTGCTGTTCCGCGAGCTGGGTGCAGAAGTTACTGCTATTGGTGCCGAACCCAACGGCGTGAACATCAACGACGGCGTGGGGTCGATGCACATCGACAACCTGGCGGCGAAGGTGCGCGAAGTGGGTGCGGACCTGGGCATTGCGTTCGACGGCGACGGCGACCGTGTGCTGATGGCCGACGACCAGGGCAACCCGGTGGACGGCGACGATCTGCTGTACGTGCTGGCCGCTTCCTGGCAGCGCAACGGCCGTCTGCGCGGCCCGGTGGTGGGCACGCTGATGACCAACTTCGGCCTGGAACAGGCGCTGGAGCGCCTGGGTCTGCCGTTTGTGCGCAGCAACGTGGGCGACCGCTATGTGCATCAGGCACTGGTGGAAGGCGGCGGTGTGCTCGGCGGTGAAGCCTCTGGCCATCTGCTGTGCCTGGACCGCGCGACCACGGGCGATGCCATTGTCAGTGCGCTGCAGGTACTGGAAGTGCTGCGCCGTGAGGGCAAGACCCTGCGCGCTGCATTGGCGGACGTCACCAAGGTTCCGCAGAAGACGGTCAACGTGCGTCTGGCCGGCGTGTCGGCCAAGGCGATCGTGCAGTCCGAAGGCGTGCAGTCGGCCCTGGCCAACGCGCAGCAGGCGGTCAAAGGCCGCGGCCGCGCCTTCCTGCGCCCGTCCGGCACCGAGCCGGTGGTCCGCGTCACCGTCGAAGCCGACAGCGCCGAGCTGATGCAGGCCACGCTGGACAGCCTCTCCGGCGCAGTAAAAGCCGCCGCTGCCGCGTGATCTGATCGAGCGACCTACGTAGAGCCGGGCTTGCCCGGCTGCTGCTGGATTCATGCGAACAACCCTCGGTTCACGGCATCCCTGGTTTGGCGGGTCGGGGTGGGTTTGCGGGACACGCCGTAAACCCTTCCATGGGGGCTCGTCAAAAACATCCATGTTTTTGACGGTCCCGCAAACCCACCCCGACCCACCTTCGATGGGTTATCGGTGGCCATGGAAAATCAAAACCAACTCATCGCTCATCCGGCTCTTGACCTGCCCGGGCCTTGACCTGCTTTGGTGGGATCGGTCGAAAGACGATCGCCGTGAAATCTGCAACGCCCGGTAACGCATGACCCCGGATCGAATCCGCGCCTGACCTGCCAACACCGCTCACGAACGTACGGCCTTCAAACACCGCGCTGGGAACCATCCGCGCCATCTGCCGGCACCTTCGGCGCTTCATCCACACACCGCTGCATATAGCCCCGGATCATCTCGGCCGGAT
The DNA here is from genome assembly GCF_032103445.1 of Stenotrophomonas sp. Classification (GTDB taxonomy): domain Bacteria; phylum Pseudomonadota; class Gammaproteobacteria; order Xanthomonadales; family Xanthomonadaceae; genus Stenotrophomonas. The sequence goes on along the minus strand of NZ_DAMDFR010000064.1, from coordinate 6,287 downwards.
ATTGGCCTCTACGTCGCGCCAACTTCTTGAACTGTCGCCGCAGACTCTGTTCCACCTTCACTCGTACCCACGCTGGCCTTTTCATTGGCAGGCCTCCTGCTGTGTAAAGCGGAGACAACTTAGACGGGTACCCGTGATGGGGCAGGGGATGTTGGGTAGTACAACTTCGGGCATGTCCGCCCATTGTTGATGCATGGCAAACCTCTCCTGGGTTTACCTCCTCGCCGGGATGGCGAGGAGGTCGGGAGGTTAGCAACCGTGATAGATCTCCAAGGAGAACGGCGTGGCGGATTCCCTCCGAAGAGGTGTTGTATTAGCCACACTCCCGACGCAGGACCAAGGCCCGACGAAGGACATCAATTGGAGATCTATCTGGAGTTGCTACGCTCCGTTGGGATAAGCCTGCATCTAACGAACACCAATGAGTGATTGATGCTGTCTATCGATTTTTGCGATTTCAGTGCATATGCGCAATTCGCGCGTCGCAATCGACACATGACACCGGGGACATGACGGGTCAAGCGCGGTTTTGGCGTATGTGGCACGGAAGTGTTGATGTTGAGAAGCGTGACTGATGTTGCAGTTTTCAGGATCGAGCGAGAAGGCAGAGATGTCGTGATTGGTCCGTGTGGCATTCGGCATCACGAAGTGCGACTTCGATTCTGGTTCATGCGTTAAAGAATGATGGTGCGTTCACGGCGATCGTCTGTCGACCGATCCCACCAAAGCAGGGGCAGCGCGCGGGTGGTTCACGCCAGCGGCAGAACAAGCAATTGATGGGTTTTGATTTCCCGTGGCCACCGATGGCCTGTCCTGGCGGGTCGGGGTGGGCTGGAGGGGGCATGAGCGGCATGGATGCCGCGACTGAGCCTACAAGGACGTACTTGCGGCGTCCCCCGGAACGCCCATCCCGAGCCGCCAAGCCAAGGGAGCCGTGAACCGAGGGCTGTTCGCACGAATCCAACAGCAGCCGGGCAAGCCCGGCTCTACGTAGATTGTGCAATTGCAGTCAAAATGCGGCGTCGAAGAGATTGTGCAATTGCAGTCAAAATGCGGCGCCGAACTGATTGTGCAATTGCAGTCATAGTGCGGTGCGGAAGACGCCGTGCAATCGCAATCAGGGCCCGGGTGCCATCTTCTTCTGGCGCGCCTTGAACCGGTTGAACACCGGGGCGATCAGCGGGTGGTAGCTCCAGGCGATGCGCTTGCGGAGCCAGCTGGCCGGGCGGTTGCGGATCGCGAAGCGGTAGATGTGTTCCGGGTTGCCGCCGACCACGTTGCGACCGAAGGGGTGCGTGGTATGCAGGTAGCGGAAGCCCTGCTCGCGCGCGATCGGCAGGTAGTCCTCGTCGAAGTCGCCGTAGGGCCAGCACAGCGTGTCGGAGACTTCGCCCAGCTTCTCCTGCAGCACCTCACGTGCGCGCGACAGGTCGCCGCGGATGCCCGCGCGCTTCTCGTCGCGGCTGATGTCCTGCTTCATCCAGCGCGTGTGCGTGTGCGTGTGGCAATGCACCTCGAACGTGCCCTCGGCAATCATTGCCTGCGCCTCGCTCCAGCGCATCATCACATCGTCGTGGCGGTTCTCGCGCAGGATCGCCGCCTCGCAGCCGCGATGGTCCGGGGTTGCCGGCAGCACCGCACCCGGCTCGCCTGCGTGCGGGCGGACCGGGCCTTCGCCCATCCAGCCCGTCACCACGAACACCACCGCGTGCATGTTGTACTTCTTCAGAATCGGGTGTGCGTACACCCAGTTGTCCAGATAGCCATCGTCGAAGGTGATCACGATCGACTTGCGCGGTACCGGCTTGCCCGCCAGGAAGTCCGCGTACTGATCCAGCGTCAGCGACGTCCAGCCATTACGTGCCAGCCAGGCAATCTGGCTTTCGAAGTTCTCCGGCGACACCGTGATCATCCCCGGCGAAGGCGACACATGGTGGTGCATCAGCACCGGTACCGTTCTAGCGTTTGCCATGTCCCAGCTCCTTCAGCCACTGGTGATAATAGTGCTCGGTAGCCTCGGTGTGACCCGTCGGGGTGAAGCGGTGCGCGCTGCGCATCCAGTCCCAGCCGGCGCGGCCCATCTGCTGGCGTCGCGCCGGGTCTTCCACCAGCGCCTGCAATGCCGCCGTCAGCGCCCGCTCATCGCCCAAGGGGGCCAGCAGCGCATTGCTGCCTTCCACCACCATTTCCGGCACGCCGCCCACGCGCGTGGCGACAATCGGCACGCCCACATAAGCCGCTTCCAGGAACACCGTGCCCGCCGCTTCCTTGTGCGTGGCCAGCGCGAAGATGTCAAAACCGGTCATCAGCCGGCACGCGCCCATGCGATAGCCGAGCAGGTGCACCTGCGACTCGATGCCCAGCTCGGCGCGCAACGCCTTGAGCCGGTTCATCATCGGGTCGCCGTCGCCCACCACCACCAGCTGCAGTTGCGGGTGCTGCCGGCACAGCGGGGCAATGGCACGCAGCAGGTCGATATGGCCTTTCGGTTCGCGCAGCACGGCCACGCAACCCACCACCACCTGGTCATCGTTGAAGCCCAGCTCGCGACGCACCTCCGCGCGTGTCCGCTGCAGACACTGCCACGCATCATCGCCTTCGTTCTCGGTCCACTGCATCGGCACCGCAATCGGCGGCACGATGCCAACATGTGCGTCACACACGCCGCGCTGCACCAGCAACTGCTTCACGAAGCTGCTCACCGTCAGCACCCGATGCGGCAGACCGGTATAGGTCAGCAGCGAGTTGACCGGGCTCATCAGGTGGCGCGAACGCACCACCAGCGGCGCATGCGCCAATCGCGCACCGGTGGCGGCAATCAAGGCGTCGCGGCGGCTGGTGGTGTTGACCACGTCGTAGCGCTGGCGCTGCACCAGCCGCGACACCGACCATACACCGCGCACCAGGCGCAGCAGCCCGCCCATCTTCAGCGAATGCACGGTGAAGCCGGCATCGCGCGCCATATCGCCCAGGCGTGAGCCCGGCTGGCACAGCAGCGACACGTCGTGGCCGCGCTCGCGCATCGCCAGCATGTGGCGGTAGATGTAGATCTCCTGGCCGCCAAATCCCTTGGCGGCTTCGGTGTGCAGAATCTTCAAGGGTCTGCGGTGGAGGGGCGTGTTCATCGATGAACGTTCCAGGCGTCAATGCTTGCGGAAATGCGTCAATGCATCCCACGCGGTTTTCACCGCGGCGGGGTCAGGTTGCTGGTCGGGCAGGGGCAGGTAATGGCGATCCAGTGCGGTCGCGTTCCCGAACTTGTCGAACACGTAGGTGTTATCGCCATCGCGGATACCACGCTGCGACCAGCTCTCCACCAGCACCGGACGGTTGGGGCGCTGTTCCTCGAACAGGTCGTGCCCGGTGCTGAAGTCCGCCAGTGCGTTCTCGCAGCCCAGGCCATGGCGCATCAGCGTGGGCACCCAGTCCTCATGGCTGCTGGTGGTGGCATGGACCTGCGCGTCGCGGCCGGGCCAGTGCAGCACGAACGGCACCTGCATCTGATAATCGGAGAAGTTGCCGTTGTGGCCCCAATAGTTCAGCCCCAGGTCGTTGAACTCCTCGGCGTGGTCACCGGTGACCAGCACGATGGTGTTGTCGGCCTGGCCGCTGTCGCGCAGGGTCTGCAGCAGCTGCCCGACCAGACTGTCGGCGTAGTGCACGGCGGTGCGGTACCGGTTCAGCTCGGGCGCGGGGTCGTGATCCTTGTCCAGCGCCAGGAAATTGATTTCCTTCGCCATCGGCGTGGCCAGCGGCGGATAGTCCGCCGGCAGGTGATACGGGGCGTGGGTGCTGTCCAGGAACACGAAGCCGAACCAGGGGGAGTTCGTGGGCTTCAGCATATCGCCCTGCATCGCTTCGACAATGTGACGGTCGCGTGCGGCGACCGGCAGCTCCGACGGGGCCATATGCAGCTGGTCGCGGACCTGTGCGAATACGGTGCGGTCGAATTCAGGGCTGTACAGCGGGGCGCTGCCATACAGGTGCAGGTTGTAGCCCTGCTGGCCCAGCACCTGGAACAGCAGCGAACCCCGCTGTTCACTCAGCATGCTCTGCCAGTAGCCACCGGGCAGGCCATACAGCAGGCCGAACAGCCCGTAACGGGTGGCGTTGCCGCTGCTGTAATGGCGGTCGAAGGTTTCCGAGCGCTGCGCCAGCGCCCAGGTATTGGGCATGGTGGTGGCATCCAGCGCGTCGTGGCGCAGCGACTCCAGCACCACCACCAGCACGTTGGGGCGGGTGTGGCTCTGGCAGCGCAGCGGCTGCAGCGGGTATTCCAGCTGGCTCATGCGCGGGTCGGGCAGGTTCGCCTGCGGCGCGCTGCGCACGCCCAGCTTGTGCATGTGGCGCTTGGCGGTGATCGGCTGGGCCCAGGGCAGGTAGGCCCACTGGCTGGTGACCGCGCGTTCGCCGAGCGCATCGTAATAGGCGGTGGCGACCTGACCGGTCAGCATCAGCGCGGCACCGGCGGCCCAGGCCAGCAGCACCGGCCGGCGGCGCTGACGGCCCAGCAGCAGCCTCCAGCAGGCCCAGGCGAAGAGGGCTTCGGCAGCCGCCACGGCCAGCAGCACGCCGCCCACCTGCACCCAGGTCTGCCAGGACAGCGCGACCTGGTCCTGCAGGGCACCGCCGAACACCATGTTCAGCACCATGGCATTGAGGTGGAACCGGTACAGCTCGAACACCTTGGCGTCCACCAGCAGCAGACACAGCCAAAGACCCTGCAACGCCACGGCGCTGATCAGCAGGGGGCGGGGCGAGCGCGGCCAGTAGCCGATGGCCAGCGGCAGCAGTGAGACCAGTGCGCCGAAGAACAGGAAATGGCCGGGCAGGGCGATGGCGAGGTATGCCAGCCCCAGAGTGCCGCCAGGGTTGTCCTGCAGCGGCGTGTTGCCGAGCACGATGGCGATGGCCACGCAGGCGTTGAGCGCGGTGAACAGGGTCAGCCAGCCCAGGCGCTGCCAGCGATGGCTGCGGGGCAGGGGAACGGCGGAAAGCGAATCGTCCATGTAGCGGGTAGCGCGCAAAGAGGGAAGTTGGAGACGTGGCGGCGGCGGCGTCCGTGGCCGCCCGGCCTGTGTTGCGGCAGGGCGGCGCGCATTGTATCGGTTTGTATCAATGTATCGGCGGCGATTACCGTCCGATCTGGCACAATATTCAGCCGGGCCACAGCTGCGGCCCCGTCCCCAACCGATATCCCAGGAACCGCTGTGAGCCAGATCCCGACCCTCGACATCACCCGTTTCGACAGTGACCGTGACGCTTTCGTCGCGGAACTGGGCGCGGCCTACCGTGAATGGGGGTTCGCGGGCATCCGCAACCATGGCATCCCGCAGGCGGACATCGACGCGGCCTACGACGTGTTCAAGGCGTTCTTCGCGCTGCCGGAAGAGACCAAGCTGAAGTACCACGTGCCGGGCACGGGCGGTGCACGCGGCTACACCCCGTTCGGGGTGGAAACGGCGAAAGGCTCCAAGCACTTCGACCTGAAGGAGTTCTGGCACATCGGCCGTGAGATCCCGGACGACTCCAAGTACCGCGACGTGATGGCCCCGAACCTGTGGCCGACCGAAGTGCCGGGCTTCCGCGAGCGTGGCTATGGCCTGTACCAGGCGCTGGACAACCTGGGTTCGCGGGTGCTTTCGGCGCTGGCGCTGCACATTGGCCTGCCGATCGACTTCTTCGCCGACAAGACCAACAACGGCAATTCGATCCTGCGTCCGATCCACTACCCGCCGATCACCGCCGACGACATCCCGAACGTGCGTGCCGGCGCGCACGGCGACATCAACTTCATCACCCTGCTGGTGGGCGCAAGCGCGGCCGGCCTGGAAGTGCAGTCGCACGACGGCAAGTGGGTGCCGTTCACCTCGGACGCCGACACCATCGTGGTCAACATCGGCGACATGCTGCAGCGGCTGACCAACCACGTGTACCCGTCGACCATCCACCGCGTGGTCAACCCCCCGGGCGAGCAGGCCCGCCAGCCGCGCTACTCGGTGCCGTTCTTCCTGCACCCGAACCCGGATTTCCTGATCGACGTGCTGCCGACCTGCATCACCCCGGACAACCCCAGCCGCTACCCCGAAGCCATCACCGCCCATGGCTTCCTGGAAGAGCGTCTGCGCGAGATCAAGCTGAAGTAACCCGTAGAGCCGGGCTTGCCCGGCTGCTGTTGGTTTCTGGCGAACAGCCGGTGGTTCATCGGTTCCCGTGTTTGGGCGTGCCAGGGTGGGTTTGCGGGACACGCCGTAAACCCGTCCATGGGGGCTCGTCAAAAACATCCA
>NZ_DAMDFR010000063.1:22193-25365 GCF_032103445.1 Stenotrophomonas sp. | reverse complement strand
CCGGTGCCGCGCGTGGACAAGGTCCAGCGGGTGACCAGCATCCGCGCCCCCGGGCGGCGGCCCGCCGCGGCCGTCCGGTTGCAGCGCTGGGCCAGTTCGGACAGGACCGGGGCGGCCTGTCGCAGGCTGCCGGGATATTCCAGCACCCCCACTTCCATCAGGAGAGGGGACTTCGACGGGGACGAAGACGAAGGGGGCGATGCATCCATGGGTCACGCTCCTGGAACGGCTGCACTGGCGGGCTGTTTTGGCGAGGGCAAACCCTGTGGAAACAAGGATTTGCGGCGATTGAACGGAGCGTACGGACCACCCTCTGCGCCAGCTATGAAACTTGTTGCAAATCTGGTCCGGACGCGACATCCCGTCCGGCGGCCAACCCTTGACTCTTGACCAGACTCCAGGGTGCAGACTGTCCGCACGCCTTCTCCAGGACCGCCATGAACATCGGACAACTTGCACGCCAGGCCGGGGTGCCCATCGACACCGTGCGCTACTACGAGCGCCAGCACCTGCTGCCCACCGCGCAGCGCAGCGCGGGGGGATACCGGGTCTTTTCCGACAGCGACCTCACCCGACTGCGCTTCATCCGCCGCGCCAAGGCACTGGGCTTCACCCTGGAGGAGATCGGCGAACTGCTGGCACTGAGCGATCAGCGCCACCACGACGTGGCCAAGGTCCGCGAGACCGCCGTGCACCGGCTGGACGACATCGAACAACGCATCGCCGAACTGCAGCGCATGCATGGCGCGCTGAAGCAGCTGGTGGATGCCTGCCCCGGGCACGGGGCCAATGAGGCCTGCCCGATCCTGGCGGCACTGACGGAGCCCCGCGCATGAGCGCCCATGGCAGCTGCTGCAGTCACAAGGGCCACGCCGCCCCGACCGTACTGAAGGACCCGCCTCCGCCGGGCACGCTGTACACCTGCCCGATGGACCCGCAGATCGTGCAGGAGGGTCCCGGTACCTGCCCGATCTGCGGCATGGCGCTGGAACCGATGATGCCCAGCCTGGATGAGGCCGAGAATCCGGAGCTGACCGACTTCCGCCGCCGCTTCTGGTGGAGCCTGCCGCTGAGCGTGGCGGTGATGTCACTGGCCATGCTGGCCATGACCCCACTGCTGCATGGGCTTTCGCCCACGCTGCGGGTATGGATCGAGTTCGCCCTGGCCACGCCGGTGGTGCTGTGGGCCGGCTGGCCGTTCCTGCAGCGTTGGGCGCAGTCGATCGCCAACCGCAGCCCGAACATGTGGACCCTGATCGGCACCGGCGTGATCGCGGCCTATGGCTACAGCGCGGTGGCGACGATGGCACCCGGCCTGTTCCCGCCGTCGTTCCAGCAGCACGGCCACGTCGGGGTGTACTTCGAAGCGGCCGCCGTCATCATCTCGCTCACCCTGCTCGGCCAGTTGATGGAACTGCGCGCCCGCGCGCAGACCTCGGCGGCGATCAAGGGGTTGCTTGGCCTGGCTCCGAAGACCGCGCGCGTGCTGCGCGACGATGGCCACGAAGAAGATGTGGAACTGGCGAACGTGCAGGCGGGCGACCGGGTGCGCGTGCGCCCTGGCGAAAAGGTGCCGGTGGACGGCACAGTGCTGGAAGGCCGGTCCAGCGTGGACGAATCGATGCTGACCGGTGAACCGGTGCCGGTCAGCAAGGCCGCCGGCGACACGGTGATCGGCGCGACCCTCAACGGCACCGGCAACCTGGTGATCCGGGCCGAACGCGTGGGCGACGACAGCATGCTGGCGCAGATCGTGCAGCTGGTGGCGCAGGCGCAGCGCTCGCGCGCGCCGATGCAGCGCATGGCCGACAAGGTGGCGTACTGGTTCGTGCTGGCGGTGCTGGCGGTGGCTGTCTTGACCCTGCTCGGCTGGGGTCTGTTCGGCCCTGAACCGTCGTGGACGCATGCGGTGCTGAGCGCGGTGGCGGTGCTGATCATCGCCTGCCCCTGCGCGCTGGGGCTGGCCACACCGATGACAATCATGGTGGCCACCGGCCGCGCCGCCCAGCACGGCGTGCTGTTCCGCGACGCCGAAGCGATCGAGGCACTGCGCAAGGTGGACACCCTGGTGGTGGACAAGACCGGCACACTCACCGAAGGCCGGCCGGCATTCCGCAACGTGCAGGCTACGGGCGCATTCAACGACACCGACGTGCTGCGCTGGGCCGCCAGCCTCGACCAGGGCAGCGAGCATCCGCTGGCCGCCGCCATCGTGGCCGAAGCCCGCAGCCGCGGCATCGCACTTGCTGCGCCGGACGACTTCGACTCGCTCACCGGCATGGGCGTGCAGGGTCGCGTCGACGGCCGACGACTGCTGCTTGGCAATGTGTCACTGATGCACGAACACGGCGTTGCGCTCACCGAATTGGACGCCGATGCACAGCAACTGCGCGCCAGCGGAGCCAGCGTGATGTTCCTGGCCGTGGACGGTGCACTGGCCGGATTGCTGGCGGTAGCCGACCCGATCAAGGCGTCCACCGCCGAGGCGATCAAGCAGCTGCACGACGCCGGACTGCGCATCGTGATGGCCACGGGTGATGGCACCGCCACTGCACAGGCCGTTGCCGCCGCGCTGGGGCTGGACGAGGTGCACGGTGAAATGCGCCCGGCTGACAAGGCGGCGTTGATCCGCACGCTGCAGGCGCAGGGACGCACGGTGGCGATGGCCGGCGACGGCATCAACGACGCACCGGCGCTGGCCAGCGCGAACGTGGGCATTGCGATGGGCAACGGCACCGACGTGGCCATGTCCAGCGCACAGGTGACACTGGTGAAGGGCGACCTGCGCGGCATCGTGCGCGCACGCCAGCTTTCCCAGGCCAGCGTGCGCAACATGCGCCAGAACCTGGGTTTTGCCTTCCTGTACAACGGACTGGGCATTCCGGTGGCCGCCGGCGTGTTGTTCCCGCTGGGCATTTCGCTGTCACCGATGCTGGCCGCGCTGGCGATGAGCCTGAGTTCGGTGTCGGTGATCAGCAACGCCCTGCGACTGCGCTTCCAGCGCCTGCCCGGTGCGCAGACAGGGTCGTGACGGAAGTTCATGCGGAACATGAAGCAATGCGTGCAAATTTCGCTTGCCAAGCGAAATCGCCATCGCTATAGTTTCGCTCCTCACGACGTGGGGCCATAGCTCAGCTGGGAGAGCGCCTGCATGGCATGCAGGAGGTCAGCG
>NZ_DAMDFR010000063.1:0-22093 GCF_032103445.1 Stenotrophomonas sp. | reverse complement strand
AGGACATCACCCTTTCACGGTGGCGACCGGGGTTCGAATCCCCGTGGGGACGCCACTCATCATTGCTGCAAACCTGGCCTGCCAGGTGTTTCGTGGGGCCATAGCTCAGCTGGGAGAGCGCCTGCATGGCATGCAGGAGGTCAGCGGTTCGATCCCGCTTGGCTCCACCACTTCAATCATTAGGCCGATTGAAGGGTTGTGACAAAAATTAAAAGTTTCGTGCGTCCCCATCGTCTAGAGGCCTAGGACATCACCCTTTCACGGTGGCGACCGGGGTTCGAATCCCCGTGGGGACGCCAGTAACGCAACAGACCCCGGCACTGCCGGGGTTTTTTGTAGGAAATGTTTGCATTTCCTGAAAATGCCGATATGATAGGCGGCTCGCAGCATCGCTGTGGGGCCATAGCTCAGCTGGGAGAGCGCCTGCATGGCATGCAGGAGGTCAGCGGTTCGATCCCGCTTGGCTCCACCACTTCAATCATTAGGCCGATTGAAGGGTTGTGACAAAAATTAAAAGTTTCGTGCGTCCCCATCGTCTAGAGGCCTAGGACATCACCCTTTCACGGTGGCGACCGGGGTTCGAATCCCCGTGGGGACGCCAATAACACAACGAACCCCGGCCCTGCCGGGGTTTTTTGTTAGCCTGATCCGCATGTGCTATTCCGCCCAGATCCGCGCCGATTACACCAAGCTGGTCCGCGAATACGGGGCAGTGATGTCGCTGGATGAATTTTCCCAGCTCTACGCCCACGACGCGGGCAAGCAACGCCCGAAAACCCCGAAAGCGATGGATGATGGTTTTGCCGGCGCGCGCACGCCTGCCGGCCAGGACATCGTGGCGAAGATCCAGCAGTGGCATGCAGAAGAGATGCAGACGCTGGATGAAGAGCTGAGAACCCAAGGGGCGCGCCTGAAGGCGGCTGAAGACGCCCTCGCCCATCGGCCCACGCAGAAGGCCCGCAACGAAGTCCGCATTGCCGGCAACCGGATCGAGCGCGCCCGCGCCCGCCTGGAGGACCTGCACCGTACCAGCCTGTTGCCGCGCGACAGCCGGATCTTCCCGGGCGTGTACGCGCCGGTGATCGTGTCCGAGCAGGGGCAGCGGGTGATCAAACCGATGCGCTACCAGTGCCGCCTGGCAGGCAAGCCGGCGCGTAACGATGCGCTTTATCCCGGCACCTACAACGCCCGCCGCGACAGCCTGGAGGCCTATTGGAAGAACGCCTTCGGCCATACCCACGGGGTGGTGGTGGTGCAGTCGTTCTATGAGCACGTTCCCCGGCACGCGATGGAGCACCGGTCGTTGCATGCCGGCGAGAAGGCGGAGAATGTGGTGCTGGAGTTCCGGTCCGATCCGCCGCGCGACCTGCTGATCGCCTGCCTGTGGTCGGAATGGGAGGGCCCGGAAGGCCGGCTGCTGTCATTCGCCGCGATCAGCGACGAACCGCCGGTGGAAGTCGCTGCAGCCGGGCATGACCGCTGCATCGTGCCGATCCGGCCAGAAAACCTGGACGCGTGGTTGAATCCGGATCCGAAAGACCTGGCTGGCTTGTACCGGATTCTGGATGACCGGGAGCCGGTGCATCTGGAGTTTGCGGAGTCGGCCTGACACCCCGCGCTGGACGCGCATGGCGCGTCCCTACATCGGCCGCGTAGTGACGCGCCATGCGCGTCTCCACGACCAAGCGTCACCAAGCGACTACGCGTTTGCCGACTGACCCTGCAACGCCCGCACCAGTGCCGTGTTCAGCTCAACGGTCAGATACGGCTTGGTCAACACCACCCCACCCCGGAACACATCCGGCAACTGCTCCCGGGCCATGCCCGTGGCCAGCACAAAAGGAATGCCCCGCGCGGCCAAGTCGGCAGCCACCGGCTCACTGGTCTCGTTACGGGCCAGCTTGTAGTCGAGCAGAACGACCTGCGGCTGGGTCTCCTCAACCAGGCGCAACGCCTCGGCCACACTCCCGGCCAGGCCAACAACGACAGCACCCCCCTGAACCAGCTGCATCTGCAGCAGGGTCGCGCTCATCTCGTCGTTCTCCACCACCAGTACCCGCAGATCCTGCAGCCCGCTCATCGCTGGCTCCCTGTATGGTTCAGCGCAATGAGTATAGCGTCGAGCCCGGATGAAGGCGTTCCACATCCCTGAAGCATTCAGACCTGCCCAAAACCGCGCGAGTTGTATACACTACGCGGCCAGCCAGCCGAAGTGGCGGAATCGGTAGACGCAGCGGACTCAAAATCCGCCGCCCTTAAAAGCGTGTGGGTTCGAGTCCCACCTTCGGCACCATGGAAATGAAAAGGCCAGATCGAAAGATCTGGCCTTTTGCTATTCAGCCCTGGCGTGCGACGCTGAAGGCTCAACCGATCCCGAATGCATCCGCATGCCTGAGCAGCCGCTTCAGTACCCTGCGCACTACCCGCCTACGGACCGCTGGAAGCGCTTCTTCATCGGCTTGCGCTGGCTGGGCCCGGACCTGTCGTTCTTCCCCGCGCTGAAGGTGCGGCAAGCAACACGCTCACCGGAACTTCTGAACGCATGGGGAGGCGGCAGCAAACAGCAGCTCGCCGAGCAGGTCGGGCGGATCTACGCGGAACAACTGCACTGGCGCTCGCCAGTGTTTCTTCCGGATGACCGCATGAATGTTGTACTGGGCGGACCCACGTTCGATGGCACTGACGCGTTCGACGCCTGGGAGGTAGTACGAGCGGTTGAAGAGGAATTCGGCGTCAGATTTCCTGATGCATTCTGGAACAAACCTGAGCTGACCATGGCGCAAGTCGTCACGGCGCTGCACGACGCAAGGAACCTGCGCATGGGCAAGGATGCATGACCTTCCGCGAAGGCTTCAATCACTTGTCTTTAGAAAAATCGTTGATCCCCAGATATCGCGACCGTGCCTCCAACGTCCAATCGCCCAGCATTCGATCGCAAGGCTTTTCAAGCGGCCTCTTTCGGAGCGGTCGCGCTGCAGACCTCCCGCCCGAAGCCCGAACTTCCGGCTCGCCTGGGGCCGGCACATTCAGTACCCTGCACAAAGCTTTGACGAACAACACCCTCGCGCGTTTACTTATGATCATCAGTACTCTCCTGCGTAGTGCCTGAAATGATCCTAGCACCAAGCTCAACGGGGGACCGGTCGTTGAGCACCAGGAACGCCGTCGTGAAGAGCAAGGCAGCGAACAAAATAGAGCTTGCAAGCCCTGCTGCGACGCTCAAAGCGAACTGCGGCCAGAACCGCCGAACCTGTCGTATTTCGCCGATCAGCGCAGAACACTTCAGTTCTTCCCGAACGGAATCAGAGAACGACGCCTCTACTTCCTCGGCGTAGGATCCCAGCGCATTCTCGGCGATGCCACGGGCACGTACGACAGCACCGGCGGGAAGCGATCCGTACCATGCTCTGATCTCGTCATCCGTAGCACCCCTACCCTCGTACTCCGCATGGTGCCGCATCCACTCGAACTTCTGCTCTTCGACGACGGCAAATGTCAGGAGACCCATGATCCAGTCTCGGGAGCGCTCGTCGGCAAGCGTTTCGTAGACATCCAGTGAACCCGTGCATCTGGCCATGACGCCCTCTTGAAGTTGAATGGCCTCATGCTTGCACGCACACGGCGCAGCTCGGATACGGAATACACCATCATCCGTATCCGACTTCCCCGTCCCTCTTTGTAGGCACGCCACTACAAACGCGCATCAACCCTGCACATCTACCGCCGGCGCGGCCCCACCGGCACGCCCGCCTGCGCCGCCAGCGCGCGTGACAGTTCCTGCGCTGGCAGGATGTTGAACAGGCGCGAGTACAAGGCGGCCATGCGCCCCAGATCCCAGACGCCGAAGCGCGCACAGATTCCAGTCACGGTATCGCCCGGACGGGCGCTGCGCAGCGCGCTGCGGATCGCGTGCAGGCGCTCCACTACATAGAACTGGCGCGGGGCCATGCCGAAGGCGTCACCGAACGCGCGGTTCAAAGAACGGTGCGAAGCCCCCACTGCGAACGGCATGTCTGCGTACGGCACCTCCCCGCGCAGGCTGCGCTGGATGTGATCGATGCCCCTGCGCACGATCTCCTTGCGCGGCAGCGGCGGACGACCGCGACGACTCACCGCCAGCGATGGGCACAACGGCAGTGGCCGGCACTGCAGCACCGCGGTGGTGATCTGTGCGGCAAAGGCCTGCTGGGCAGCCGGCTCGGCAAACGCCTCCGGGTTCTGGGCATGCACGTCGAAGGCGCGCTGGGTCAGCGCCACCACCTCGGCCACCGCCTGCGGATTGGACCGCACATGCGTGGTCCGATACAACGCCTGGGTATCCAGCCCCATCCGCACCGCCTGCCCCAGCACCCGCGCCTCCGCCAGGTCCACGCCCAGGAAACGCGCCGGCACCCGGGTGAATCCCTGCATCTCCTGGCGCGGAGCCATCCAGATGTAGCCGTCGTCACCGACCTGCTCGCCTTCCAGTTCGGTGTCGCTGCCCGGCAGCGACAGGTACACACCAAAACGGGCGGAATGCAGCGCGCCGCGATAGGTCACCGGCGCACCGTCCATGCCGTGCAGCACACTGATGTCGCCAATCTCGAGCGTATTCAATACCCAGGCCGCATCGCTGCGCCCGGTAACCCGCATTTCTCCGTCAACTCCCTTGACTGCGTTGGAATACGCCTCGAAGTCCGGGAAGGTCAAAGAAGGCATTATTTATAATGGGTGGATAATGTTTGTAATTGCGTGCGGAGAGGTCAGGAAAACTCACCAATCCTCACAAGGCCGCCTACTCTACGCGGATTTGACACCGGTTGTGCACCGCCATTGGTAGGGGGTAAAACACGGCTTTTTTGGCGGTCTTTACGTAGCAAACCGCCTTCACCGCCCCTAAGAATGTGAACACCCCGCAGCATGACGAATGGACGGTGGGGGCTGTCCAAACGAAAGGTTGCAGGGTGTGTTTGTTTCGATCCGGGGAAAATATCCGCATCGCGCGGTGTGGCCGCGGACTTAATAGAAAGACCGGTTCAACCGGCATGAGTCCGCAGTGCCGCCCGAACGGGGGTTGGGCACGGATGGTCCAAGGGGTGTTTTCGTATTACCTGCCGTACGAAAAGGGCCAGATTCCCGATCTGGCCCTTTTCTCTTATACGAGTCGCAGCACCGGCTGCCCGGCTGCTGCCGGCTGCCGCGAACCCCGGCTGGCTCCGACCTCCACTTTGAACCCCGCCACGGTGTGCAGCAGTTCGGTGGACTGCTCCTCCATGCTGCGTGCGGCCGCCGAGGCCTCTTCCACCAGCGCGGCGTTCTGCTGCGTGCCCTGGTCGATCTGATCGACCACGATGTTCATCTGGCCCAGGCTGTCGCTCTGCTGGCGCGCGGCGTCGCTGATTTCGCGGATCAGGTCGCTGACCCGTTTCACATTGCCGACAATCTCATCCATGGTTCGCCCGGCCCCCTCCACCTGTCCGGTGCCGATACCCACCTTGTCGACCGAATCCCCGATCAGCTGCTTGATCTCCTTGGCGGCGGTGGCCGAGCGCTGCGACAGCGAACGGATCTCCGAGGCCACCACGGCAAAGCCGCGACCGTGCTCGCCAGCACGCGCAGCTTCGACCGCCGCGTTGAGTGCCAGGATGTTGGTCTGGAACGCGATGCCGTCGATCACCCCGATGATGTCGACGATACGCCGCGATGACTCGTTGATCAGCGCCATGGTGCTGACCACCTCATGCACCACCTTGCCGCCCTGCGCTGCCACATCCACCGCGCCACTGGCCAGCTGGCTCGCCTGGCGGGCGTTTTCAGCGGTGCTGCGCACGGTATCGGCGAGGTCCTTCATCGACACGGCGGTTTCTTCCAGCGAGGCCGCCTGCTGCTCGGTGCGCTGGGAAAGGTCGGCGTTGCCCTGGGCGATTTCGCTGGCCCCCAGTGCGATGGTATCGGCGGCAAACTTGATCTGACCGATGATGCCGGCCATGGTCTCCATCAGCGCGTTGATACCGTGGCACAGTTCGGCAATCGGGCCGGTCTTGTCGTCCGTGGCGATCTGGTGGGTGAGGTCGCCCGCCTGCGCGGCGGCAACCACCTCGCGGGTCTGCGCCACCGCTGCCTGCAGGGCATTGGCATCGCGTACCTGGGCGGTCACGTCGGTGGCGTACTTCACGACTTTGAAGGCGCGACCGTTCATGTCCATGATCGGGTTGTACGAGGCCTGGATCCAGACCTCACGCCCGCCCTTGCCCAGCCGCCGGTACTGGCCGGCATCATATTCGCCGCGACCCAGCTTTTCCCAGAAGGCGCGATACTCCGCGCTTTCCCGGTAGGCCGGCTCGACGAACATGCTGTGATGGCGGCCGCGTACTTCTTCCAGGGTGTAGCCGGTGGTGGCCAGGAAGTTCTCGTTGGCGCCCAGGATGCGGCCATCCAGACTGAACTCGATCACGGCCTGCGATTTGTTGATTGCGGCCAGCTGCCCCGCGAAATCGGCCGCCTGCATCTTCTGCGCGGTGATGTCGGTGGCGAACTTCACCACCTTGTAGGCGCGTCCGGTGCTGTCGAACACCGGGTTGTAGGACGCCTGGATCCAGATCTCGCGCGCGCCCTTGCCGAAGCGACGGTACTGCCCCGCATCGAACTCGCCACGCCCCAGTCGTTCCCAGAAGGCACGGTACTCCGCACTCTGTGCCTGAACCGGATCCACGAACATCGAATGGTGATGCCCCTGCACCTCCGCCAGCGTGTAGCCCAGCGTCTGCAGGAAATTTTCATTGGCGGTGAGAATGGTGCCGCCCAGGGCAAATTCGATCACCGCCTGGACCCGGTGCAAGGCCGTGACCTGGGCTTCCAGTTCCTCACGATGACGGGCTTGTGCCGCATCGTGATCCCGACGCAGGTCGCGACGGGCATGGAACAGCGCGCGCAGTCCGCGCCAGGGAGAAGCCGGCAGCGCCACGGCACTGCGTTCGGTCAACGGCATCTGCATGCCAGAGATAAGCATTTTTGCGATCCTCGATGTTCGGTTGGCGGATGGGCTACGAAACAACGCAGACGTCCGGGGGCAAACAACGACGTCACTCCAGCCTGCTCCCTACGGAGCAGGCGCAGAAGGGTATCGACTAACGGGAGATAACCTTTAGTAGAAACTCGCCTGATAATGAATAATTAATATCAAAACCAGGTCACAGTTTTATATCGCCCATTCATTCATGTGTAAATCCCCCCAGGGGATTTATTACTCAGGACCGCCATCATCGGGGGAATCGAGCGGATCCGGCCCGCCGTGCACGGGGTCTTCCACCTGCACGTTGTTGCGGCCCAGCGCTTTGGCGCGATAGCACTGGGCGTCGGCCGCGGCCACGGCCGCGTCGACGCTGGTGCCGCCGTGAATGGCGGCGATGCCAATGCTGGCACCGACGCTCAGGCGGGTCATGTCCCAGGGAATGGTGAGCACCTGCAGGGAATGCAGCAGATCGGTACCGATCCGGCGCGCCCGCCGCAGTGAACAGCCGGCCAGAATGACGGCGAACTCGTCGCCCCCCAGCCGTGCGACGATGTCGGAATCACGCACGCCGTGGCGCAGCGCATTGGCCACCGCCCACAACATCGCATCGCCCGCGAGGTGCCCGTGGTTGTCGTTGATCGGTTTGAAGTTGTCCAGATCGATGAACATCAACGAGGCCGACTGCCCGGTCCGGGCCACCCGGGTGATGGCCTGCTGCAGGTGGGCCTCGAAGCCACGCCGGTTGGTGAGTTCGGTCAGCGGGTCGACCTCGGCCAGGTGGCGGGCTTCGCGCTGACGGGCCCGCTGCTGGGTGACGTCACGGATGACCCAGACCGCGCCGTTGATCTCCCCCTCCTCGTCGCGCAACCAGGCCCGGGTGAGGTCCACCGGCAGCAGGTGAGCGCCAACCGACAGCAGCAGGTCTGAATGCAGATCCACGGCATTGCTGTCCGGGTCGAGCAGCACTTCCAGTTCCAACGGCGAGCGCGGCGCATATTCAGTGGTCAGCTCCACCACGTCCTGGATCAGGCTGCCGGTGAATGACGCAGCCCCCTCCCCGGCCAGCGCACGGCTGGCCGCGGCATTGGCATATTCGATTCGGCCGCGCAGGTCGAGGCTGAGCACCATGTCGGCGACGGCATCCAGGGTGACCCGGGTACGCTGGGCCGATTCGCGCAGTTGCTGGCCGCTCTGGTGCTGGGCGGTGATGTCCTGGATCTGCGACACGAAGTGCAGCGGTTCGCCGTGCGGGGCACGCACCAGCGACACCGACAACCGCCCCCACACCAGGTGCCCGCCCTTGCCCAGGTAGCGCTTGGTCATGTGGTAATGGTCGCGCCGCCCGGCCAGCAGGTCCTGCACCATGGCCAGATCGGCATCCAGATCGTCGGGATAGGTCAGGGTCTGGAAGTCGATCTCCAGCAGTTCCGCACGGGTGTAGCCCAGAATGCCGCACAGCGCGTCGTTGACGTCCAGCCAGCGCCCTTCCAGCGACACCAGGGCCATGCCCAGCGCGGCGGAATTGAATGCACCGGCGAACTTTTCCGCCGCCAGATGGGCCTGCTCGCGCACCTCCAGCAGCGGGGTGAGGTCCACCGCCATGCCGACGTAACCCATCCGCTGGCCGTCGCCGTTATTGAGCGGGCTGATCGACAGCCGTACCTGGCGATGCTCGCCGTCCTTGCGCACGAACGTCCACTGATGCGACCAGGTGCCGGTGGCCGCGCGCGCGGTCAGCGCCTCGAACACGGTGGGCACCCGACCATCGGCATCGGCTTCAGGCAGCAGGTAATCGTGCATTTCATGCGGGTCGTGGAACAGGCCCGGATTGACCCGGCCAATCACCTCTTCCGGCGTGTAGCCCAGCAGTTTCTGTGCGCCGCTGTTGAACAGGTTGACCACCCCGTGCACATCGGTGGCGATCACCGCGACCTCATCCGACGCGTCCACCACGGCCTGCAACCGTTGACGGGTATCGGCGGCGTCCTGGCGGGCGTTCTGCAGGTCGCTCACGTCGGCATGCGCCCCGGCCATGCGCAGCGGCCGGCCCTGCGCATCCCACTCGTACACCCTGCCCCGGTCCTGCACCCAGATCCAGCGCCCGTCTTTGTGTCGCATCCGGCACAGGCTTTCGTACTGCGCGGTGCGCCCCGCCAGGTGCTCACGCAGCAGCGCATTGGACTGCGCCACGTCATCGGGATGCGCCAGTTGCAGGAAGGTGTCCGCCGTGATCGGAGCCAGCTCCTCGCGGGTGTAGCCGACGATCTGCGCCCAGCGCTCGTTGACCTGCATCTGGTCGGTGCGGCAGTTCCATTCCCAGCTGCCCATGCCGGTGCCGTCGATGATCATTTCCAGCCGACGCCGTTCCTCGGCCTCCGCCTGCAGGGCAGCCTGCGCATCCTGCAAGGCGGCCTGCGGCGTCACGCGCGCGCCACCGTGCGGGCGCGGCTTTCCGCCCCACCCTCGACCGGACTGCACTGCCGTGCCTGCTGTTCTGTCATCTGGCCCCTCCGCCAGTTCGCAGCGTACAGGGATTGAATGCAAAGCGTGATCAAACTTCTGTCAACGCGCCTCCGCAAACGACACAGGCCGCCCCGAGGGCGGCCTGTGATCAGGACAAACGCGGGTTCAGCTACCGCGCTTGGCCCGGGCAAACGCGTCAGCCAACGCGTTGTTGGCGGGGGGTGCCGAAGTGCCCGGGCGCGGGCCGCCGCCCTGCGGACGCCCCCCTGGACGCGGGCCGCCACCGTCGCGACGACCGCCACCGACCGGGCGTGCGTCACGCTCGCCCGCAGCCTTGGCCGGAGCCGGACTATCTTCCAGGCGACGGGTCAGGGCGATGCGCTTGCGCGCCACGTCCACCTCGAGCACCTTCACCTTGACGATGTCGCCGGCCTTGACCACGTCGCGCGGGTCTTTGACGTAGGTGTCGGACAACGCCGAAATGTGGATCAGGCCGTCCTGGTGCACGCCGATGTCGACGAACGCACCGAACGCGGCGACGTTGCTGACCACGCCTTCCAGCACCATGCCCGGGCGCAGGTCCTTGATTTCTTCGACGCCGTCGGCAAAACGCGCGGCCTTGAACTCCGGGCGCGGGTCACGGCCGGGCTTTTCCAGTTCCTTCAGGATGTCACGCACGGTCGGCACACCGAAGGTTTCATCGGTGAACTGCTCGGCCTTCAGCCCGCGCAGGAAGCTGCCATCACCGATCAGCGCCTTGATCGGGCGCGCAGTGGCAGCGACGATGCGCTCCACCACCGGGTAGGCTTCCGGGTGCACCGACGAGGCGTCCAGCGGCTGGTCACCGTCGGCAATGCGCAGGAAGCCGGCGCACTGCTCGAAGGTCTTGTCGCCGAGGCGCGGCACTTTCAGCAGGTCCTTGCGGCGCTTGAACGGGCCGTTCTCGTCGCGGTGCCGCACGATGTTCTCGGCCACGGTCGAGGACAAGCCGGACACGCGCGACAGCAGTGCCGCCGAGGCGGTGTTGACGAACACGCCCACCGCATTCACGCAGTCTTCCACGCGGGCGTCCAGCGCGCGCGCCAGGCGGTACTGGTCGACGTCATGCTGGTACTGGCCCACGCCAATGGCCTTGGGCTCGATCTTGACCAGTTCGGCCAGCGGGTCCTGCAGACGACGGGCGATGGACACCGCGCCGCGCAGCGACACGTCCAGGCCCGGGAATTCCTTGGCCGCAAATTCCGACGCCGAATACACCGAGGCACCGGCTTCACTGACCACGATCTTCTGCAGCTTGGCTTCGCCCAGCAGCTTGATCGCCTCACCGGCGAGCTTGTCGGTTTCGCGGCTGGCGGTGCCGTTGCCGATCGCGATCAGCTCGACATTGTGCTTGGCACACAGATGCTTGATCGTCTGCAGCGACTGCTCCCACTGGCGCTTGGGCTCGTGCGGATAGATGGTTTCGGTCGCGACCAGCTTGCCGGTGGCGTCGACCACGGCGATCTTGCAGCCGGTGCGGATGCCCGGGTCCAGGCCCAGCACGGTCTTGGGGCCGGCCGGTGCGGCCAGCAGCAGGTCCTTGAGGTTGTCGCCGAACACCGAGATCGCTTCAGCTTCGGCCTTTTCGCGGGCCTGGTTGAACAGGTCCAGCAGCAGGTGCATGTGCAGCTTGGCGCGCCAGGTCAGGCGGCAGGCATCCAGCAACCAGCGATCGCCAGGACGGCCGGCATCGCGGATGCCGGCGTTGAATGCCACGCGGCCTTCGGCATACACGTGCCCGGCTTCGGCATCGCTGCCCGGGTCGAGCTCCAGGAACAGGATTTCCTCACGGCGCGCACGGAACAGCGCCAGCAGACGATGCGAGGGAATCTTCGCCAGCGACTCGGCGTGCTCGAAGTAGTCGCGGTACTTGGCCCCCTGCTCCTCCTTGCCTTCGGCCACGCGTGCGCGGATCACCCCGTGCTCGCCCAGCCAGCCACGCAGTTCACCGACCAGGGTGGCGTCTTCGCCCCAACGCTCCATCAGAATGGCACGGGCCCCTTCCAGCGCGGCCTTGACGTCGGCGACACCCTTCTCGGCGTCGACGAAACCCGCTGCGAACTGCTGCGGGTCCTGGCCGGGGTCGGCCAGCAGGCCATCGGCCAGCGGTTCCAGCCCGGCTTCACGGGCAATCTGCGCGCGGGTGCGACGCTTGGGCTTGTACGGCAGGTACAGGTCTTCCAGGCGCGACTTGGTGTCCGCCCCGAGGATCTCCGCACGCAGTTCGTCGCTCAGCTTGCCCTGCTCGTCGATGCTGGCCAGCACCGCGGCGCGACGGTCTTCCAGCTCGCGCAGGTAAATCAGGCGGGTTTCCAGGTTGCGCAGCTGGGTGTCGTCCAGGCCGCCAGTCACTTCCTTGCGGTAACGCGCGATGAAGGGAACGCTGGCACCTTCGTCCAGCAGCGCGATGGCGGCGCGGGCCTGGGCGGTCTGGGCACCGATTTCATCGGCGATGGTCTGGGCGATCTGCAGGGCGAGCTTGGTATCTGACATTGCTTCCGGCCGGGGCCGCTGTGCGGAAAACCCCGATTGTGGCAATGCCGGCCCGCCGGGGAAACCCGTTGACATTCGGCCGGCGTTGGGGGCGGAACCGCCCTGGCGGTTATCGATAATGCTGGGCGGTACGCTGGCGCACCGCGTCGTCGAGCATGCTCTCCAACGCCATCACCCGCACGCGCCCAATGCCCTGCAGTTCCATGAAGCGCTCGGTATATATTTCCGGCCCCTGCGCGGTGTCGGCCTGGGACTTGCTGAAACCCAGGGGCACCACGCCCTTGTCGCCATCCTTGCTACCACCGACATAAAGAACGATTGCCATGTGATGTGTTTCTCCTGATACGTCTACAACAGCATGCAGCTTACGCCACCGATGCTGAAGATTCGGCGTGCAGGCTAATAACGTTTGTTTGCATGCAGATGACGTCGCGATGCCGACGTTTTGCTTACACGAAATTAACGACCAGATAACGTCGTGGGCCACCAGCCCTTTCCGGTAAGCGAATAGATATCGGCTGCGCGCTCGAACGGGTTGCGCGCGCTGACCCCGCCACAAGCCAGATACACCGGCAGGTAAAGCGGCCCGAGCACCAGATACTGATAGACGTGGGCGCGCTCATGATCGTGCAGGCCGATCACCGGCTCGCTGCACCAGCCGGCCTGGTGGGCATAGGTGCGGCACGGGACATCCAGCGTGGGCCCGGTGTGCAGGATCACGTTGCCCAAGGTGATGGCCCCGCCCGGACCCCACGGGTAGTGGCGAAACACGATCGCCAGGTCGCGCCCGCTCCAGTAGGGGCGCGCTCCGGCGGTCATCCCGGCCAGACCGCCGAGCAGTCCGACCAGCGTATTGGGCAGCGTCCACAGCGCACCCAGCGCCTGCAGCACGCGCAGGGCCGCACGCGACAGGCTCAATCGGCTTCGTTCGGGATGAGCAGCCATAGGATCAGGTAGACCAGAATGCCGGGGAAGGCGGCCGAGGCGAGCGACACCACCACGTACAGCACGCGCAGCAGGGTCACGTTCCAGCCAAAGCGATGCGCGATGCCGCCCATCACCCCGGCGATCATACGGTCGTTGAGCGAACGCGACAGCGTTCGGGGGGCTGTGTTCATGGAAAAGTCCTCCAGCGGTAGCTGCCGGCTACCGTACCGCGAGGGGTGTCTACGGCGCGCGTTGGCGCAACGCCGCCAACCGGCTGCCAAACCATGCCGCGGCGGTCTGCTCCGGCTGCCCCGGGCAGGCAATGCGGTAAGGCTTGCCGCTCATGCTGCTGCGACTGGCGGCGCGTTCGATGAACTGTTCGGCGGTGTCGACCTGGTTCTTTCTCAGCAGGTAGTCGTATTTGCGCTGCAGATGAGCGCGGGCTTCGGCCGCATCGTGCCAGCTGCCATTGCGCTGGAAGCGGCAGTTTGAGCCGTCCAGGCTGCCGATCAGGCCAGCGATTTCGCGCCGCGCCGCGTCGTCCGGTGCCGCGTGCGTGGTCACCGCCACCGCGAGCAGCAGCAGGATCATCAGGGTCGTACGGGCCATCATGCCGATCGTTCCTGCAGCCATTCGGTGATGGTGGCCGGTACTTCACGCTGGGCGCGACCGGACACGTAGATACCGATATGACCACCGCGGAAGCTGCTTTCGCTGTAGTCCTTGCTGCCGACCCGGCCGCGCAGCGCGCGCGAAGCATCCGGCGGCACCAGGTGGTCCTGCTCGGCGTAGATGTTCAGCACCGGCAACGTCACCTGCGCCAGGTCCACGGTTTCGGGGCCGATGCGCACGCCGTCATGCATCAGCCCATTGCCCTGGTAGAACTGCTTGATGAAATCACGGAACGCTTCGCCGGCCAGATCGGGGGAGTCGAAAATCCACTTTTCCATGCGCAGGAAATCTTCCAGCGCGGCTTTGTCATCCAGGATGTCCAGCAACCCGACGTACTTCTGCACATTGAGCCGGAACGGCTTGAGCATCAGGTAGCTGGCATTCATCAGATCCGCGGGGATGTTACCCAGCGTGTCAACCAGCAGGTCCACGTCCACATGTCGCGCCCAGTGCGAGAGCATGTTGTCGGGCGTGTGGAAATCCACCGGGGTGACCATGGTGATCAGGTTGGCCAGCTTGTGCTGGCGCAGCGCGGCATAACACAGCGCGAACACGCCGCCCTGGCAGATGCCGAGCATGTTGATCGGGTTGCCGTCATGGGCCGCCAGCAGATGGTCCACCGCGCCATCCACGAAGCGCAGCAGATAGTCCTCCAGGGTCTGGTAGCGCTCGGAGCGGTCCGGGTAGCCCCAGTCCAGGACATACACGTCGTGGCCCAGTGCCAGCAGCCGCTGGACCAGCGAGCGGTCGGCCTGCAGGTCGACCATGTAGGGCCGGTTCACCAGCGCGTACACGATCAGCAGCGGCGTGCGATGCACTGGCGCATCCTCACCCACGAAGCGGTACAGCCGCACCTTGCCGTCGCGCCAGACCTCTTCGCGCGCGGTTGCACCGTAGTCCACGTCGTCCACCGACGGCAGCAGCTTCAGGCCGTCCATCAGCTTGCGCTGCATGGACAGGGTTTCCTGCAGCAGGTCTTCGGCATTGAAACCGAGGGGGCCCTTCATGGTTTGGGCTTCCTGGCGGTGGTGCTCCCGGCACCGCGAAGCGACGCAGGGCGTCGCTCTACGGGCGTTTTGGGTTTGGCTTTGGTTTTCGGTTTGGGTGCCGGGGCCTGCGCAGCCGCCATGCGGCGGACCATCCGTTCCAGCTCGGTGATGCGCCGGTGCGCGGCATCCATTTCGGTGCGGGTGGGCAGGCCCAGCGCTTCGCACAGCCGCTCCACTTCATGCTGCGCCGCCCCGCGCAGGCGCATCTGCGCGTTGCCCAGCGACGCGTAGACCTGCTGGAACGGCTCGGACAAGGCCACCTTGGCGTAGGCCTCTTCGGCCGCCTCGATCCACAGATCGAACATCGCGCGCGCACTGGTGAGCTGGTTGCCGGGCTGCTCGTGTTCGGCCAGGCGCTGCTCGAACAAGGCGTAGGCATCGTCCAGCGCCTGGCGGATCTGGTCCACGTAGGCGCGGGCATGTTCCTGGAAATCCTGCTGCGCGCGCATCAGCGCCTGCCAGCGCGCCTGGTGCTCGCGTGCCGGGCCGAACGCCGGGCTCTGTAACCACGGCTCCAGATCTTTCTGCAGACGCTCGAGCACGGCCAGCAGATCCGGGCCACCGGCATGGGTATGCCCGCGCGCGCCCTGCAGCATCCACTTCAGCATGCCGTCGCCCTGCCCCTCCACGGCCTGCTTCCAGGCCTGGGCGATGTCGGCGCTGCTGGCGTCCTGGCCGGCAAACTGCGCGGCCACCGACTGCATGGTGCCGTACCAGCCACCGGCCTGTTCGCGGAAGCGGTGCACCGCGTCTTCGGCCTGACGATTGCCCGGCGCGTGGCCCGGGGCAGACATCAGCTGCGCCCAGCCTTCGATGGTCTGCTGCCAGCTGCCGGGCGCATGCTCGCCCCCGGCACCGGCCGTACCGGCGGCCTGGCGCAACGCATCGCCCCAGGCGCTGAAGTACTGGCGCGCCAGCGCCTCGAAGTCTCCTGCGTCGTGGTTGCCGCCGGCGCTGCTGCTCATGGCTTTGGAATTCGCAGGGTCTTGCTGATCATCAACGAACCGGACAGCGCGAACAGCAGCACCAGCGGGTGCAGCTGCCACGGGCCCAGCTGCCAGCCGCCCAGCCACAGATCCGGGCCAATGGCCCCCAGGCTGGCCGCCACGGCCAGCACCACCACCAGCGCCAGGCTGGTGGGAATCGGCGTGCCCTCGAAGTACGGCACCTTGTCACCCTCGCCTGCCAGGGCCTCGGCGGTGACGTTGTAGCGGGCCAGGCGGCTCACGCCGCAGCATACGAAGTAGCTCAGCACCAGCCAGTCCCAGCCGCCCTGCATGCCGCAGGCGTAGGCCAGCGCCGCCGGAGCCACGCCGAACGAGATCACGTCGGACAGCGAATCCAGTTCGCGGCCGAGGGTCGAGCTGGACTTGCGCCAGCGCGCGATGCGTCCGTCAAGGGCGTCGAAAATGAAGGCCAGCGGGATCAGCGCCATGCCCCACAACAGATAGCTGCGCTCGCCGTCCTGCAGGTAGCGCATGGCCGCGAACACCGCGCCCGTGCCGCAGAAGGCGTTGGCCAGGGTGAACCAGTCGGCCAGCTGGAACTCGCGCAGCATCGAGAAGTGACGTTTCATGGAAGCTCGAAGAACGGTAGTGCGGAAAGAGTACCGCGAGCAGCCCAGACCGTGACAGCCTTCACCGTACGGTGCCTTCGCATGGCGCTCACGCGATGCCGACCTGCGGTGAATTTTTCGCCACCCATCTTGACAGCGAGGGGGGCTGGGGATCGTCGGCGTTTATCCACAAACTTGCCCACCGGTCATCCACACCCCCTGTGCATAAGTAGAGCCGGGCTTGCCCGGCTGCGCGCGGATCAGCCGGGCAAGCCCGGCTCTACGCCGGGTTACAGCCGTGTGTACGACCACGACTCCATGCTGCCATCCCTATACGGCATCACCCCATGGAACGGGCGCGGGTCGGCGTCGAACACCAGCGGCAGGAACTGGCGGTCGCCTTCCCACATCGGCAGCGTGTCGAGCTTGTCCACGTCCACCCACTCCAGCGTCCCCTCGGGATTGGCCGCCAGCGGGGTACCGGTGTAATCGTCAATGACGAACACGAAACCGAACCAGTCCTCGCCGTGCTTGCCGAATCCCGGCCAGCTGAGGGTGCCGCGCAGGCGCATGCTGCCGCACTCGATGCCGGCCTCTTCGAGGATTTCCCTGCGCATACCGGCGGCGACGTCCTCGTCGCGCTCGACTTTGCCGCCGAGGCCGTTGTACTTGCCCAGGTGGTGGTCACCGGGCCGGGCGTTGCGGTGGATCATCAGGACTTGCCCGCCATCGGGCGAAAGCACGTAGCCGAGGGTGGCCACGATGGGGGTGTAAGGCATGGTGTACGGGTTCTTTGGGGGTAAGCGTTGGTTTATGCGGTGGCGTGCGGGATTTCGGCGAGGGCCGGAACCACGTCGCCGTCGCGGCGCAGGGTGGCGACGCCATGGCCGCGCTCGGCCAGGTACTCCAGCCATTTGCCCAGGAAGGTGTTCATGCGCATGCGGTGGCTGATCAGCTCGGCGGGCGGCGGGTACATCCCGACCACGTCCTGCCAGCGCCGACCCACATAGCAGTGGGTGGTCTCGGCCTGGCGGGCGTCACGGTACAGGCGCACATAGGCCGAGGGGTCCGGCTGGCCGGTCACCGGGTCGGCGAAATCGTAGGTCAGGCGTAATTCCACGGTGTACCGGTGGCACTCGATCACGTCCAGGCGCACGTCCAGCCCATCGCCGACCGAGGACACGTAGCTGCCTGCGGCCAGCTCGGACGGGGCGAACAGCCGCACCAGATGCCGGTAGTTCTCCGCGTACAGGCCCATCAGCCAGCTCAGCCGGCTGAGTCGGGGGATGCGTTCGATGCGGGGCGATGCCTGGGCCATGAATCCGATCCTACACGTTGGTAGATCAAACGTGGGGGTTCATGAGACCGGCCAAAAGGGGCCCGCAAAGAGCAGCCGGGCAAGCCCGGCTCTACGGATCAATCATTGCCCGACGTAGAGCCGGGCTTGCCCGGCTTCGGATCAATAATGTTCGCGCTGCAGCCCCAGGGTCGCCAGCACCTTGCTGGAAATCTCCTCGATCGAGGTATGGGTGGTGCTCAGGGTCGGAATGCGCTCCATCCGGAACATGGTTTCAGCGGCTGCGACCTCCCGCCGGCAGGTGTCCAGGTTGGCGTAGCGCGAGTTGGGGCGACGCTCCTGCCGGATCTGCTGCAGCCGGTCGGGGTCGATGGTCAGGCCGAACAGCTTGTGCCGGTAGGGGCGCAGCCGGGGCGGCAGGCGGTCGCTTTCCAGGTCTTCATCGGTCAGCGGGTAGTTGGCCGCGCGCACCCCGAAATGCAGGGCCAGGTAGATGCAGGTCGGGGTCTTGCCGGCCCGTGAAACCGCTACCAGGATCACATCGGCATCGTCGTAGTTGATGGCAATGCCGTCATCGTGGCTCAGCGCGAAGTTCATCGCGTTGATGCGCCGGTGGTAGGTCTCGAAGTCCACCATGCCGTGCGCCTGGCCGACCCGGGAATGCCGGTTTACCGCCAGCTCACGCTCCAGCGGCTCGATGAAGGGGGCGAAAACGTCGAGCATCAGGCCCCCGCTTTCGGCCAGGATCATGCTCAGGCCGCTGTCGACGCAGGAACTGACCACGATGGGCCGAACCTGGTAGCGCTCCCCCGCCGCGCGGATCCTTTCACACGCTTCCCGCGCTTTTTCGGGGTCGTCGACGAACGACATGCGGTCGGTAATGAAGCTGAATCCGGAGAACTGGGTCAGCAGGCTATGCCCAATGGTTTCAGCGGTGATACCGGTTCCATCGGATACGTAAAAGACCGGACGGATCATCGTCATGTGCCTGTGAACCCCTCTGAAGCCTAAAAAGGCCGTCGATACAAGCTTGTGCCGACGGCGGTCTGCCCGGCATCATATCGGCTTCTTCCTACGGACGTGGCCATCCAAGCCCGCCTCGGGCGATGGCCAAACGGAGCATCGCGCTTGAACGAGAACATCCTGTGGTTGCACGAACTGCGCCTGGCCGACCTGGCTCGCGTGGGCGGCAAAAATTCGTCGCTTGGCGAAATGATCGGCAATCTGGCCGGTCTGGGGGTTTCGGTCCCCGGCGGTTACGCAACCACCGCTGAAGCCTTCAAGGACTTCATCGCCCATAACGATCTTTCCAAGCGCATTTTCGACAAGCTGGCCACGCTGGACGTGGAAGATGTCACTGCGCTCACCGCTGCCGGCAAGGAAATCCGCGGCTGGGTGATCGACGCCCCGCTGCAGCCGCAGCTGGACCAGGACATCCGCACCGCCTACGCCAAGCTGAGCGCCGAGAACGGCGGCGGCGACGTGGCCGTGGCCGTGCGCTCTTCGGCCACCGCCGAAGACCTGCCGGACGCCTCGTTTGCCGGACAGCAGGAAACCTTCCTCAACGTCACCGGTGCCGACGACGTCGTGCACAAGGTCAAGGAAGTGTTCGCGTCGCTGTATAACGACCGCGCCATTGCCTACCGCGTGCACCACGGTTTCAAGCACGAAGACGTGTTCCTGTCCGCCGGCGTGCAGCTGATGGTCCGTTCGGGCGTGGGTTCGTCCGGCGTGCTGTTCACCCTGGACACCGAATCGGGCTTCCGCGACGTGGTGTTCGTCACCTCCAGCTTCGGCCTGGGCGAAATGGTCGTGCAGGGCGCGGTCAACCCGGACGAGTTCTACGTCTACAAGCCCACCCTGACCGCAGGCAAGCCGGCGATCCTGCGCCGCTCGCTGGGCAGCAAGGCGATCCGCATGGTCTATTCGGACGTGCCGGGCGAACGCGTGCGCACTGAAGACACCCCGGCCGAGCTGCGCCGCACCTTCTCGATCAGCGACGAAGACGTGCAGGAACTGGCCAAGCAGTCGCTGGTCATTGAAAAGCACTACGGCCGCCCGATGGACATCGAGTGGGCCAAGGACGGGGTCAGCGGCAAGCTGTTCATCGTGCAGGCCCGCCCGGAAACGGTGAAGTCGCGCAGCCACGCCACCCAGATCGAGCGCTTCGCGCTGACCGAAAAGGGCGGCAAGGTGCTGGCCGAAGGCCGCGCCGTGGGTGCCAAGATCGGCTCGGGCGTGGCCCGCGTGGTCAAGACCCTGCACGACATGAACCGTGTGCAGCCCGGTGACGTGCTGATTGCCGACATGACCGACCCGGATTGGGAACCGGTGATGAAGCGTGCCTCGGCCATCGTCACCAACCGTGGTGGCCGCACCTGCCACGCCGCGATCATCGCGCGTGAGCTGGGCGTGCCGGCCGTGGTCGGCTCAGGCAATGCCACCAAGGTGATCGAAGACGGCCAGCAGGTGACGGTCAGCTGCGCCGAAGGCGATACCGGTTTCATCTACGAAGGCAGCCTCGCCTTCGACCGCACCACCACGGACCTGGGCAACATGCCGCCGGCTCCGCTGAAGATCATGATGAACGTGGCCAACCCGGAACGTGCCTTCGACTTCGGCCAGCTGCCGAACGCCGGCATCGGTCTGGCGCGTCTGGAAATGATCATCGCCAGCCACATCGGCATCCATCCGAATGCGCTGCTGGAATACGACCGCCAGGATGCCGCGACCAAGAAGAAGATCGACGAGAAGATCGCCGGTTACTCCGACCCGGTCGGCTTCTATGTGGACCGTCTGGCAGAAGGCATCGCTACCCTGACGGCCTCGGTGGCCCCGAATCCGGTGATCGTGCGCCTGTCGGACTTCAAGTCCAACGAGTACGCCAACCTGATCGGCGGCAACAACTACGAGCCGCACGAAGAAAACCCGATGATCGGCTTCCGCGGTGCCAGCCGCTACGTCGACCCGAGCTTCGCCGCCGCCTTCGCGCTGGAGTGCAAGGCCGTGCTGCGCGTTCGCAACGAAATGGGCCTGGACAACCTGTGGGTCATGATTCCGTTCGTGCGCACCCTGGAAGAAGGCCGCAAGGTCGTCGAGGTGCTCGCCCAGAATGGTCTGAAGCAGGGCGAAAACGGCCTGAAGATCATCATGATGTGCGAAGTGCCGTCCAACGCACTGCTGGCCGATGAGTTCCTGGAGATCTTCGACGGCTTCTCGATCGGCTCCAACGACCTGACCCAGCTCACCCTGGGCCTGGACCGCGACTCCTCGATCGTGGCGCACCTGTTCGACGAACGTAACCCGGCGGTCAAGAAGCTGCTGTCGATGGCGATCAAGGCCGCCCGCGCCAAGGGCAAGTACGTCGGCATCTGCGGCCAGGGCCCGTCCGATCACCCGGATCTGGCCGAATGGCTGATGCAGGAAGGCATCGAGTCGGTGTCGCTGAACCCCGACACCGTGGTCGACACCTGGCTGCGTCTGGCCAAGCTGAAGGCCAACAGCTGAGCGCTGCACTGACATGATGTTCATCGCGTTCGGTCCACACTGATCGCATCCAAAGCCCCGCCTTATGCGGGGCTTTGTTTTTCCAGCCTTACCCCGGAGACCCCATGCTTGCCACTGCAGCGCCGATCACCACGCCCGCCTTCTTCCGCAACTGGAACTGGCAGCACATTCTGGAAACCTATGGCCTGCCGCTGCTGTCGGCGCTGGTGGTGCTGCTGATCGGCCTGTGGCTGGCCCGCCGCCTGTCCAACGTGATGCCGCGCGCTACCGCGCGGGTGGGCGTGGACCCGATGTTGGGCAGCTTCCTGCGCAACGTGGTGTATGCGGCCGCGCTGGTGATCGTGGTGGTGATCGCCATCGCCACACTGGGCGTGCCGGTATCACCGCTGCTGGCGGTGCTGGGTACGGCCGGCCTGGCGGTGGGCCTGGCCCTGAAGGATTCGCTGTCCAATATCGCTTCGGGCGTCATGCTGGTGACGCTGCGCCCGTTCCGCGTCGGCGATGTGGTCACCGTCGCTGGCCAGACCGGCAGCGTGCGCGAAGTGCGCATTTTCCAGACCGTGATCACCGGCGCGGACAACCAGCACACCACCATTCCCAACAACCTGATTACCGCCGCACCGATCATCAACCTCACCGCGGAGCCGACCCGACGCGTCGAGCTGGTGATCGGCATTGGCTATGAAGACAACATCCAGCTGGCGCGCGATACCGCGCTGGCGCTGGTGAAGGCCGATCCGCGGGTGCTGGAAACGCCGACCCCGGATGTGGTGGTGTACGAACTGGGGGCGCACTCGATCAACCTGGGCATCCGCTGCTTCGTGAAGTCTGCGGACTGGTTCGGGACCAAGGTGACCTTGCTGGAGCAGATCAAGCTGGGCTATGACCAGGCCGGGATCAATATTCCGTATCCGCAGCAGGACATGCATCTGTATCTGCATGGGAAGGATGGTGGCGTCCAGACCGCTGATGCGCTGATTCGCGATCATTGATATCGGGTATCACGCATTGACACGCATGGCGTGTCACTACAGGGCCTGATCGTTCCGTAGATACCGTCTCGCCCCTGCCTATGCAAGGGCGATTTCGGGATCAAACGG
>NZ_DAMDFR010000062.1:0-25910 GCF_032103445.1 Stenotrophomonas sp. | reverse complement strand
CCCGCGCCGCCGCACTGCCGGCCAACGAGCCGCTGTACAACTTTGCCGGCCGCGCGCTGATTGCCCGCGGCCTCCCGTTGCCGCGCCCGTTTGATCGCGACGGCGTGGCCCAGTTCGACACCAGCAAGCGCCCGCCGGCGCTCAGCGACGGCTACCGTCCGCCGGTGAAGATGGCGGTGCTGCTGCCGCTCAGCGGCCGCCTTGCCACCGCCGCGCAGCCGGTCCGCGACGGCCTGCTCAGTGGCTACTACGGTGAAACCCGCCGCCGCCCGGACATCCAGTTCATTGACACCGCCGGTACCCCGGCCGGTGCGATCGCCGCCTATGACAAAGCCATCGTGGCCGGTGTCGACTTCGTGGTGGGGCCGCTGGGCCGCGATGAAGTGGACGCGGTGTTCGGCCGCACCGAACTGCCGGTGCCGGTGCTGGCGCTGAACCGTGGCAAGAGCAGCCCCCCGGCCGGCAGCGCCGGCTTCTCGCTGGCCCCGGAAGACGACGGCATCATCGCCGCCGAGTACCTGCGCGGCCGCGAGCGCAGCAAGGTGCTGGTGCTGCACAGCAATGACGACAACGGCCGCCGTACCGCTGCCGCCTTCCGCGAGCGTTTCAGCCAGCGTGGCGGGCAGGTCGTGGCGACCATCGGCATCAACGAAACCGTGGGCGACATCGGCGCGCAGATCCGCGCCGCCGGTGCGGTCGATGGCGTGCTGCTGGCGGTGAAGGCCCCGCAGGCGCGCCAGCTGGCTCCGCAGCTGGCCCTGGCCGGTGCCGGCGGTGCCAGCCGCGTCGGCACCTCGCAGCTGACGCTGGGCACCGGCAAGCCTGAAGAAGACATGGCGCTGGACGGCATCGTCTATCCGAACGAAGCCTGGAACGTGCGCGGCGTGGCCGGCCTGCCGTCAGCCGCGACCGCGGGTCAGATCCTGCCCACCGCGCGCGGTGCGGCCGGTCGCCTGTTCGCGTTCGGCTTCGACGCGTGGAAGATCAGCGCGTATCTGGACAAGGTGGCCAATGAAGGCGGCTTGGCCGGTGCCACCGGCACGCTGTTCCTGGACAGCAACGGCAACGTGCTGCGGGTGCCGGCATGGTCCACTTTCAGCGGTGGTCGTCCGATGCCGGTCGCCAACTGAGCCGCGCGTGACCAGCGCACGGGCGCAGCGTGGTGCGGCGGTGGAAGCCGCCGCGCTGGTGCACCTGCGCGAAGCCGGGCTGCAACTGCTGGCACGCAACGTGCGGTTCAAAGGTGGCGAGCTGGATCTGGTGATGCGCGACGGTGACACCACGGTGTTCGTGGAAGTGCGCTATCGCGCCGATGACCGGTTTGGTGGCGGTGCGGCCTCGGTGGATCTGCGCAAGCGGCGCAAAGTGGTGCTGGCGGCGCAGTTGTACCTGCAGCGGCACCCGGCGCTGGCGAAACGACCGTGCCGGTTTGATGTGATCGATGCCAGTGGGATGCCGGTGCAGCTGAAATGGCTGCGTGCGGCGTTCCGGCTGGAGGATTGTGGATTTTCCTGATGAACGCTTCTTTGCCTGCTGCTTTTTCTGCTGAACTTGGTGCGCTGCTGGGCGCGGACGGCTGGCGCGCCGATGCTGCGGCGCTGGAGGCGAACGCGCAGGACAACTCGTGGCGGCATGCGCTGCCGTCCGGGGTGGCACTGCCCACCGACCGCGAACAGGTGGTGGCGATCGTGCGCGCCTGCCGTGCGCATGGCGTACCGATCGTGGCACGCGGTGCCGGCACCGGCACCACCGGTGCGGCGGTGCCGGTAAACGGCAGCATCGTGCTGTCGCTCGCACGCATGAACCGCATTGTGGACATCCAGCCCGGCAACCGCTGTGCGGTGGTCGAACCCGGCGTGCTCAACGGCGATCTGCAGCATGCGCTGGCTCCGCACGGCCTGTTCTGGGCCCCGGATCCGTCCAGCGCCGACATCTGCAGCATCGGCGGCAACCTGGCCTGCAACGCCGGCGGCCCGCGCGCGGTGAAATACGGCACCAGCCGCGACAACGTGCTCGGCTTGGTTGCTGTCACCGGTGCCGGCGAGCTGATTCAATGTGGCGGGGCCTATACCAAGGATGCCACCGGCTACGACCTCACCCACCTGCTGGTGGGCAGCGAAGGCACGCTGGCGATCATCGTCGAAGCCACCTTGAAGCTCACGCCGCGGCCAGTGACCCAGGCCGGCCTGCGCGTGCTGTACCGCGATGCGGATGCGGCCGCTGCGGCGGTCTCTCGATTGATGGCGCAACCGGTGGTCCCGACCCGGCTGGAGTTCATGGATGCGCGCAGCCTGGAACTGCTGCGCCGAAACGGGGCCGAGGTGCCCGAGGCCGGCGCGATGCTGCTGGTCGAGGCCGATGGCGACCACGACACCCTGCCCTATCTGCTGCAGGCGCTGGCCGATGCCGCCGAGGGTGACGGCATGCTGGCGCTGGACGTGGCGATGGAAGGCAGTGCACGTGAAGCGCTGTGGGCCGCGCGCAAGGCGCTGTCGCCGGCGCTGAAGAGCATCGCCCCGGGCAAGATCAATGAAGACGTGGTGGTACCGGTCTCGCGCATTCCGGACCTGGTCGCCGGCGTGCAGGCATTGGCGCGCGAGCACAATCTGGTCATCGTCACCTTTGGTCATGCCGGCAACGGCAACCTGCACGTCAACATCCTGTATCACCCGGATGACGCAGACGAAAACGCACGTGCGCATGCCGCGCTGCCGAAGGTCTTCGAACTGACCCTGGCGCTGGGCGGAACGTTGTCCGGCGAACACGGCATCGGCCTGGCCAAGCGCGATTTCATGGCCCAGGCGTTCAGCCCTGCCACCTTGGCGACGATGCGGGCGATCAAGCAGGCACTGGACCCGGACGGCATTCTGAACCCCGGCAAGGTGCTGCCGCCCAGCTGAACATCTGGGAATAGTTGCAATTTGTTGCATGGTGCCAGGTGCGCCGGTCCGGGATGGTGGCGGCCATTTCCGACAGCCCCAGACCCCTACCATGCCTACTCCCAACGGTGCCCATCGCCGCCCTGCCCTGCGGCCGCTGGCCTGCAGCATTCTGTTCGCCCTTGCCGCCGGCCCGCTGGACGGGTTACAGGCGCGCGAACTGAACAACGAGCACATCAGCATCGACCAGGACCATGCCGTTGAAGCGTGGCGGCTGATCAATGGCGCGACCCTGCAGGTGCACGGCGCCACCACGCATACGATCAGCGTGAACGATACCAGCGCGCTGATGCTGTCCGGTGCCACGGTCATCCGCAATGACGGCCCCAACCCGATGTCGGCCTACGCGATGGAAGTACTGGGCAGCAGCGACGCCATCGCGACCAACAGCCACTTCGTGGATGGCGGTGTCTGGGTAGCGGGCCGTTCGAGTGCCACCCTGACCAACAGCCACATCGAAGTACGCAGTAGTGCTCCCGGGTTTGACACCAACGCCCGCCCGGCCTGGGGCCTCAGCATCAATGACGGCGGCATTGGCGCGATTGCGAACCCGAGTGTGGTGCTGGACAATTCGTGGATCACCGTGGCCGACCGCGCCGACCAGGATCCCTACGGCTCCGGTGTCGGTGCCTACATGACGGCGGGTACCCTGACCCTGCGCAATGACTCCATGATGGACGCCGCCAATGTGGGGGTGGTCGTGGTCGGGGCGGGACGCGATCACCCTGTCAACCTGGAGCTGGATCGCTCACACATCCAGTCAGGTCGCGCTTCCGGAATCGAGTTCGCCGCATCGGGGAATGCCAACGCGATCTTCAACGTGACCGTCGCCAATGGTTCCACCATCAAGCCGGGCGACGGCACCCTGCTGCGGGTTCACGCCTACAGGAACAGTGTCGCCTTCGGTGACAACCAGGTGAACTTCACCGTATCCAACAGCGCGCTGGAAGGCGACGTGGTGTTTGACGACAGCCTGATGAAGGGACGTGTCGATGTGGTACTGCAGAACCGCGCCGGGTTGAAGGGAATGTTCAGCAATGTCACCTCGGCCGCAATCGACACCCACAGCACGTGGCAACTTACGGGTGACAGCAGCGTCGGGCATCTGGAACTGGGGGAGTCCGGCATGGTCGAACTAGGCAGCGATGCCCCCAATGGTCAGTTCAACACTCTGACGCTCGACACCTTCGACGGCAGCGGCGGCAACATCACCTTCAACACCGTGCTGAACGGTGATGACTCCGCAACCGACAGACTCATCATCAGCGGCGATGCCACGGGCCAGGCGGGCGTGATCGTGCGCAATGCAGGCGGCCAAGGGGCGCAGACCGAAACCGGCATTGAACTGATCAGCATCGGTGGCGCATCCAACGCCGGGTTCGACCTGCTGGGTCGTGCGGTCGGCGGGCAGTACGAGTACTTCCTGGTGAGGGGCGACAACGGCAACTGGTACCTGCGCTCGCAGCTGGAGGAACAGCCGGAGACGCCGCATGAGTGTCTGCAGGATCCGACCCTGCCGCAATGCGAGATCACCCTGCCGGTGGAACCAATTGATCCGGAAGATCCGGATATCGAAGATCCGGACGTCGAAGACCCCGATACCGGGAACCCTGATCC
Source organism: Stenotrophomonas sp. (assembly GCF_032103445.1). Classification (GTDB taxonomy): domain Bacteria; phylum Pseudomonadota; class Gammaproteobacteria; order Xanthomonadales; family Xanthomonadaceae; genus Stenotrophomonas. Next base: position 21,354 of record NZ_DAMDFR010000062.1, on the reverse strand, counting down.
CGACAACCCGGACCCGGAGAAGCCCCCCGTTCCGCAACCGGTGCTGCGCCCGGAAACCGGCGCGTACCTGGCCAACCAGGCCGCCATGGACCAGCTGCTGCAGCACAGTGTGCAGACCCGCATGGGCCGCGCCATGGCCGATGACGGCATCCGCACCTGGGCGGTGACCGACGTCGCCGAAAGCCGCCAGCAGCTGACCGGCCAGCAGCGCTTCGCGTCCACCCGTCAGCGCCTGCAGGTGGGGGCCGACATCGGCGTGTTCGACGGTGGCCAAGGCCGCGTGGGCGCGATGCTGAGCGCCGGCAAGGCCGACGCTACCGTGCGTTCGACGGTCACCGGTTACCGCGCCGAGGGCACCGTCGAGGGCGGTGCACTGGGCGTGTACGCACACTGGTCGAACGATGCGCTGTATCTGGATGCTTCCATGCAGCACGGCCGCTTCCGTAACACCGTGCACGGCGAGGGTCTGCAGGCTGAACGCTACAACAGCCGTGCCTGGCAGAGCGCCATTGAAGCCGGCTACCGCTTCGATCTGGGCCGCATCGGTGGCTTGGCGCTGAATCTTCAGCCGCAGTTGCAGCTGAGCTACATCGACGCCTCTACCGTCGCGCACGTCGAGTCCAATGGCACCGTAGTGCGCGGTACGGGGGCCAGTGGCCTGTCCACCCGCGTCGGCCTGCGTCTGCAGGGCGAGGCGACGACGGCGGGAATGCACTTTGCTCCCTACGTGACCCTCAGCGGCTACCGCGACAGCCGCCACGCCGCCGTGGTTTTCGACGGCGACACGGTGCGGGGCGGCCTGCCGCGCGAGCGCGCCGAACTCAACCTCGGTGGCCAACTGCAGCTGGGAATCGGCCTCACCGCCTGGGGTGAGGTCGGTGCCAGCCACGGTGATGATCGCTACCGCGACACCGCCGCGCGCATCGGTGCAACTTACCGTTGGTAAAGGCCGAAAACGACAGCGCCGGAACCCTTCCGGCGCTGTCACCGCATCACGTCGCATGATGCGGTTTTGAAACTAGTTGCATTGGGATGGGGTAGGAAAAATCTGAAACTGCGCGCCCTCGCAGCGTCAGCTCGTGTGCGCGCGTCACCGCACGCTGCGGGATTCCTCTCCCCCAAGGAACACTGCAATGACCCACCACGACGGCACTCCCCGCCGCCGACCGGCCCTGCGCCCGCTCACCTGCGGCGTGCTGTTGGCCCTGACGACCCTGTCGACGACCAGCGCATTAGCCCGAAATCTGGACAACGAGAGCGAAACCATCGATGAAAACGCCCCGGTCGAAGACTGGAGCCTGACAAACGGAGCCGAGCTGACCGTCAATGGCGGCAGCACAAAGACCATCATGGCCATGGACAGCCGTGTCGAGCTGAACAACGCGCTGGTCACCCGCGACGAGGCCGTCGGGCTCGCTCACGCGCTGGAACTGCGCAGTTCGCAGGGCTTCGTAAACGGCACCCGACTCGTCGGCGGTGGCCTGATGGTGAACGGCACCGGACACGGCACGCTGACCAACAGCTCGATTCTGATTGATGCCTCCGCACCGGGCATGGGCGACAACTCGTTTGTGGCCTACGGCATCGTCATCCAGGCCCCGGGTGCAACCGGTAACCCGAGTGTGCTGCTGGACAACTCCACCGTCAGCGTCGCTGACCGCGCCGATCAAGCCCCCTACAGCTCGGGCATCGGTGCCTATCTGCGCGCGGGCGGCATCGAAATGAAGAACGGCTCGGCGATCAGCGCTGCCAACGCCGGCGTCATCGTGCACAGCCAGCAGACACTCGCGCACGACTTCCGTGTGCACCTGGATGGGTCGCACATCACGTCCGGCCGCGGCGCGGCAATCGAGGTGGTTGCACAGGATGACGCTGACAACACCGTGGACATCCGCGTCAGCGAGGGTTCCACGCTCACCGGCGGCGACGGCAATCTGCTGTTGGTCCGCTCCTTCAACGGCCTGCAGACGACCGGCAACAGCCAGGTCAACTTCAGCGTCTCCAACAGCACGCTGGAAGGCAACATCACCTTCGACGACAGCAGGATGAGTGGTCGCGTCGACGTTGCACTGCAGGCCAACGCACACCTGAAGGGCATCTTCAACAACGTCACCGCCGCCAGCATCGGCACCGGCAGCAGCTGGACGCTCACCGGTGACAGCACGCTTGGGCACCTGGAGCTCGGCGCGGTCGGCAATGTGGTGCTGGGTGACAACGCCGGCAGCGGCCAGTTCAACACGCTGTCCCTGGACACCTTCAACGGCAGTGGCGGCGACATCATCTTCAACACCGTACTGAACGGCGATGAATCCGCCACCGACAAGCTGGTCATTAGCGGCGATGCCAACGGCCAGGCCGATGTAGTCGTGCGAAACGCGGGCGGCCAAGGCGCACAGACCGACAAGGGCATTGAACTGATCACCATTGGCGGCAACTCCAACGCCGAGTTCGACCTGCTGGGTCGCGCGGTCGGCGGTCAGTACGAGTACTTCCTGATCAAGGGCAACGACGGCAACTGGTACCTGCGCTCGCAGCTGGACGAGCAGCCGGAAACCCCGCACGAATGCCTGCAGGACCCGACCCTGCCGCAGTGCGAGATCACCCTGCCGGTAGAGCCGATTGATCCGGAGAATCCGGATCCGGAAAACCCGGACCCGGAGAATCCCGACCCGGAGAACCCGGATCCCGAGAATCCGGATCCCGAGAACCCCGACCCGGAAGAACCGTCGGTTCCGCAGCCGGTGCTGCGTCCCGAAACCGGGGCCTACCTGGCCAACCAGCAGGCCATGGACCACTTGCTGCAGCACAGCGCACAGACCCGCATGGGTTCTGGTCGTGCAGAGGACGGCATCCGCACCTGGGCGGCAACCGATATCGCCGAGAGCCGCCAGCACCTGACCGGCCAGCAGCGCTTCAAATCCACCCGCCAGCGCCTGCAGGTCGGGGCCGACATCGGCGTGTTCGACCGCGGCCAGGGCCGCGTCGGCGCGATGCTGAGCGCCGGCAAGGCCGACGCCACCGTGCGCTCGACCGTCACCGGCTACCGCGCCGAAGCGACCGTGGAAGGCGGTGCCGTGGGTGCGTATGCCCACTGGTCCAACGACACGCTGTACCTGGACGCCTCGGTGCAGCACGGCCGTTTCCGCAACACCGTGCACGGTGAAGGACTGCAGGCCGAGCGCTATGACAGCCGCGCCTGGCAGAGCGCCATCGAAGCGGGCTATCGCGTTGACCTGGGCCGCATCGGCGGTCTGGCGCTGAACCTGCAGCCGCAGCTGCAGTTGAGCTACACCGATGCCGCGACCGACGCCCACGTCGAGTCCAATGGCACCGTGGTGCGCAGTGCCGGGGCCAGTGGCCTGTCCACCCGCCTCGGCCTGCGTCTGCAGGGCGAGATGAGCACCGGCAGTACCGCGTTCGCGCCATACGTCACCGTGAACGGCTACCGCGACAGCCGCAACGCCGGGATGGCCTTCGATGGTGAAACGGTGCTGGGCGGCCTGCCGCGCCAGCGTGCCGAACTGAAGGTCGGCGGTCAGCTGCGGCTGGGCAGCGGCTTGTCGGCATGGGGTGAGATCGGAGCCAGCCACGGCGACGATCGCTACCGCGATACCGCCGCACGCATCGGAGCGGCGTACCGCTGGTAACTGTTGAACAGGACAACGCCGGGCACTGCCCGGCGTTGTCGTGTCTGCCCTTCCCCTTTCAAGGAACCTGATGAAGAACACACACACGGCCGGCTCGGCCGTTCCCGCGCTGCGCCCGGCCGCCTGCGGCATCGTACTGGCGCTGGCCGGCCTCACTACAACGCCGCTGATGGCTCGCGAGCTGAACGGCGAGGACGCGTATGTCGGCCAGGACGACATTCCGGAAAGCTGGCAACTGACCAATGAGGCACGACTGGAAGTCAGCAGAGGCCGCACACTGGGAATCATGGCGACTGACAGCCGGGTGCGGCTGGCTGACGCCGTGGTTGCCCGCGACGGCCAGGACGACACGCATTCGGTGCAACTGCTGGGCGATTCCTCACTGATCGCCGAGCGCAGCCTCATCCAGCACGGCGGCATCCTGCTGGGCGGCGACTCGCGTGCCGCCCTCCGCGACAGCGAGATCCGCCTGCGCAGCGACGCAGCTGGATTCGGACGTCTGGACACCATCGGCATTGAACTGGTCGGCAACCCGGATGAACGAAATCCCAGCCTCACGCTGTTCGGCACGTTGATCACGGTGGAAGACAACGCCGCGAAAGATGATTTCAGTTCGGGCATCGGCATCCGTCAGGGTGCTGGCACCGTGGCACTGCGGCGGGGCACGAAGATCGTGGCCGACAACGTGGGAGTGCTCCTGCGCGGCATGAAGGCGGATGGAAGCCTGCTGTTGTTGAGCCTGGATGACGCTGACATCGAAACACGTCGCGGTGCCGCACTGCAGGTCGCACCCAACGACACCGCCAGCCATGACTATCAGATCACGGTGGCCAACGGCTCCACCCTGCGCGCCGGCAACGGCACCGCACTGCGGGTCGGCGGATTGCCGGGCAGCCATGCCAGCGGTGCCACCGTGGTGCGGTTCACCGTGGACGGCTCCGTCATCGCGGGCGATGTGATCTTCGACCCCACCACTGTGACCGGCAAGCTGGATGTGTCGTTGATGAACGAAGCCTACCTGCTGGGCCGCTTCGAGAACGTGAACTTCGTTGGCCTCATCAACGATGCACGCTGGCACCTGACCGGCGACAGCACGGTGCGCCACCTCCAGGTCAGTGGCACAGCGTCGGTGAAGCTGGGCCTCGGCCAGGACGGCACCTTCAATACCCTGACGGTGGACAACTTTGAGGGTCGCCAAGGCGAGCTGATCTTCAACTCGGTGCTCGGCGACGACAGCTCACAGACCGACCGCCTGGTGGTGACCGGCGATGCCAGCGGTGAAGCACGAGTAAGTGTGCTCAATGCCGGTGGCCAGGGCGGAAAGACCCACCAGGGCATCCAGCTGATCCGTATTGATGGCGCTTCCGATGCGCGGTTCACGCTGCAGGGCCGCGCGGTCGGCGGGCAATATGAGTACTTCCTGGTCAAGGGCGAGGATGGCAGCTGGTACCTGCGTTCACAGCAGGACGAGCAGCCGGAACCGCCGCACGAGTGCCTGCAGGACCCGACCCTGCCGCAGTGCGAGATCACCTTGCCGGTCGAGCCGATTGATCCGGACGGTCCGGATATTGAGGATCCGGACATTGAGGACCCGGATATCGAGGATGCCGACACGGGCAAACCCGATATTCCGCAGCCGGTGCTGCGTCCTGAAACCGGGGCGTATCTGGCCAATCAGGCCGCCATGGACCAGCTCCTTCAGCATGACGCGCAGACCCGCATGCGTGCGCGCCGCGCAGACGATGGCCTGCGCACATGGGCGGCGACCGATATCGCCGAAAGCCGGCAGCAGCTGACCGGCCAGCAGCGCGTCGAATCCAACCGCCAGCGACTGCTGGTCGGGGCCGATTTCGGCGTATTCGACGGCGGCCAAGGGCGCGTCGGCGCGATGCTGAGCGCCGGCAAGGCCGACGCCCGCGTGCGCTCGACCGCCACCGGCTACCGCGCCGAAGGCACCGTCGAAGGCGGGGCGCTGGGCATGTACGCACACTGGTCGAACGACGCGCTGTATCTGGACGCTTCCGTGCAGCACGGTCGCTTCCGCAACACCGTGCACGGCGAAGGGCTGCAGGCTGAGCGCTATGACAGCCGTGCCTGGCAGAGCGCCATCGAAGCGGGCTACCGCATTGACCTGGGCCGCATCGGCGGTCTGGCGCTGCATCTGCAGCCGCAGATGCAGCTGAGCTACACCGATGCCGCGACCGACACCCATGTCGAGTCCAACGGCACCGTGGTGCGCAGCATCGGGGCCAGCGGCCTGTCCACCCGCGTCGGCCTGCGCCTGCAGGGTGATGCCGTGGTCGGCAGCAGCCAATTCGCTTCGTACATGACCATCAACGGCTACCACGACAGCCGCAACGCCGGGATGGTCTTCGATGGTGAAACGGTGCTGGGCGGCCTGCCGCGCGAGCGCGCCGAACTCAATGTCGGCAGTCAGCTGCGGCTGGGCGAGGGCTTCTCGGCCTGGGGCGAGCTGGCGGCCAGCCGCGGCGGAGACCACTACCGCGACACCGCCGCCCGCATCGGCGCTGCCTGGCACTGGTAAGCACAGCACATCACTACACTTCTGAAAAACAAATTACATGACACACGCTCACCCCGCCGGCCGCACTGACCGCCGTCGCCCCACCCCGCTGCAGCCGCTGGCCTGCGGCATCGCCCTCGCCCTCACTGGCCTGGCCCCGCTGGGGCTGATGGCGCGCGAACTGGATGGCGTCACCGAGGACGTCTTCCATGGCGATGACCCAGAAATGTGGGAGCTGCGCAACGAAGCGCAGTTGAATGTCCGCAATGGCCATACGCTGGGAATCACCGCTGAGAACAGCGGGATCATGCTGCATGGTGGCTCAGTGGCCCGCACCAGTGCCTTCGACACGGTGTCCATCCTGCTGACCGGAAACTCTCTGCTGGATGCGATGAACTCGCATATCTACAACGGCGGCATCGCCATCCGCGGTTCGTCCGAGGCCAACCTGAGCGGCAGCCGCATCGTCATTGACGAGAACGCGCAGGGTTTCGCCAGTCTGGACACGGTGGGCATCGCCATCAGCCAGGGTGAGCGTGCGTCGGCCTGGCTGTTCGGCTCCAGCATCACCGTAGTCGACAACCCGGCCAAGGAGCACTTCCACTCCGGCGTGGGGATCCGCCAGTCGGCGGGTACGGTGCGCTTGACCGGCAACTCGTCGATCACCGCCGCCAACGTCGGCGTCGTGCTTTATGGAACGCTGGATCTGCATAACCCCATCGAACTCGATATCGACGGATCGCACGTGCAGTCCGGACGCGGGCCCGCCATCGAAGTGGCTCCCGGCAGGGCAAACAACAGCTACATCATCAAGGTGAGCAATGGCTCCAGCCTGCACGGTGGCGATGGCAATCTGTTGCTGGTCAGCGACAGGGGGATGGACACTCCCGCGGCGAGTTGGAGCCGCGTCAATTTCCTGGTCGACAGGACCGAGCTGGAGGGGAACATCACGGTTGACGACTCCGCGGTCGACGCTGACGTTCATGTTTACCTGGAGTACGGTGCGCATCTGGCCGGCCGCATGCACCAGGTCGACCATGTCTTCATTGATGAAGGACGCTGGACCCTGACCGGCGACAGCGTCGTCAGTCACCTCTCGCTCGTTGACGGGGCGCAGGTCCAGCTGGGTGACGGCAACACGTTCAATACGCTTTATGTGGATTCGTTCAGCAGCCACGACAGCACCCTGGTCTTCAACACCGTGCTGGAGGGCGACGGTGCCCGCACCGACACGCTGGTGATCGAGGGCGATGCGGATGGTCGTGCCAATGTGGTGGTCAGAAATGCAGGTGGCCAAGGCGCACAGACCGATCAGGGCATCGAGCTGATCACCATCGGGGGCGACTCCGGCGCGGATTTCACTCTGCTGGGCCGTGCGGTCGGCGGGCAGTATGAGTATTTCCTGGTCAAGGATGATTTCAACGGCAACTGGTACCTGCGCTCGCAGCTGGAAGAGCAGCCGGAAACCCCGCACGAATGCCTGCAGAACCCGCAGCTGCCGCAGTGCGAGATCACCCTGCCGGTGGAGCCGATCTACCCGGAGGGTCCGGATATTGAAGATCCCGATATCGAGGACCCGGATATCGAGGATCCCGACATCGAAGATCCGGACACGGGCAACCCCGGGCTTCCGCAGCCTGTGCTGCGCCCGGAAACCGGGGTCTACCTGGCCAACCAGTTCGCCAGCAGCGAACTGTTGCAGCAGCGAGCACGCGAGCGGATGATCGCGGCCGAAGCCGTGGAAGGTCTGCGCACCTGGGCCACGACCGGGAACAGCGAGCAGCGCATGCAGGTGACCGGGCAACAGACGCTGCGCTCACGCCAGCAACGCCTGCAGGTGGGCGCGGACATCGGCGCGTTCGATCACGGCCAGGGCCGACTGGGGGCGATGCTGACCGCCGGTCGCGCCGACAGCACTGCGCGCTCCAGCGTCACTGGCTATGCGGCGGAAGGCCGAGTGGAAGGTGGAGCAGTGGGACTGTACGCACATTGGGCACGGGACGCGCTGTACCTGGATGCAACCGTGCAGCACGGTCGCTTCAGCAACCGCGTGCAGGGCGAAGGCATTGCGCTTGAACGGTATGACACGCAGCTGTGGCAGAGCGCGCTGGAGGCCGGCTACCGGTTCCGCGCCGGCCAGATCGGCAACATGACGCTGCAGGTGCAGCCGCAGGTACAGGTGACCCACACCCGCGCGGCGATGGACGCACATGTGGAAGACAACGGCACCCTGGTCGAGCAGATCGATGGCAGTGGGTTGTCCACGCGATTGGGGCTGCGCCTGGAAGGTGACGTGGCTGCTGCCCGCGCGCATCTGAAGCCCTACATGGAACTCCATGCGCATCATCGCGGTACTGCGGGAGGATTCCGTTTCGATGGCGAGACGCAGAATGCAGTCGGGCCGCAGACGTGGACGACCCTCGCCGTCGGTGGGCAGGCGCAGTTTGGCGGAGGCCTGGCAGCGTGGGGCGAATTCGACCTCGGCCAGGGTGGCGAGGGCTATCGCGAGCTGGGGGCTCGCGTGGGCGTCAGTTACCGCTGGTAGGAATTGCGATTTACAGGAAGTGTTCGTAGCCGGCGGTGCCGCGTTCGTTGCCATCGGCCACGACGCCCTGGCCCTGCACCATCTCACCGATGCGGGTGAGCGGTAGTACGAGCCGCTCACCCAGAGCTTCAATCGCTGCGCGCTTTGCAGCCGGCGCGGTGAAGCACAATTCGTAATCGTCGCCGCCGCGCAGGGCGGCATCGCGTGCATGGGTGTCGCCCACCCGTGCGCGTGCTGCGGCCGACAGCGGCAGGCAGGCGGGGTCAATCCGCGCACCGGCACCGCTGCGCGCACAGATATGTCCAAGGTCGGCCAGCAGGCCGTCGGAAACATCCACAGCGGCATGCGCCACGCCCACCAGCGCGCGCCCCAGGGCGACCCGCGGAGTGGGCCGCGCCAGCCGCAGGCGCAGATGTTCGACCTGCGCATCTTCTGCCGGGCCACGCACATCGAGCGTACCGCCCTGCCAAGCGCGCAGTGCAATCGCCGCATCGCCCAACGTACCACTGACCCAGATGTCATCGCCTACCTGCGCAGCGTCGCGACGCAGCGCGCTGCCCGGGGTTACCTGCCCCATCGCGGTGACCGACAACGACAGCGGCCCGCGCGTGGTGTCGCCACCAATCAGCACGATGCCGTGGGTGTCGGCCAGTGCGAAGAAACCGTCGGCGAATCCATCGACCCAGACTTCTTCTGCGTTTGGTAATGACAGCGCCAGCGTGCACCACGCCGGCTGCGCGCCCATCGCGGCCAGATCGGAAAGATTGACCGCCAGGGTTTTCCAGCCGATATCCGCCGCCGGCGTTTCCGGCGGAAAGTGCACACCACTGTTGAGCGTATCGGCGGTCACTACGAGCTGCAGACCGGCCTGCGGCTGCAGCAGCGCGGCGTCGTCGCCGATGCCGAGCGCGATGTCCGCACGCGCGGCGGTGCGCGCGCGGATACGGTCGATCAGCGAGAACTCGGCCAGCGCCATGGGGCGATCAGCCGCCGTTTTCGACCTTGCGCCATTCCACGGCGGCGCGATCCAGCACGCCGTTGACGTAGGTGTGGCCGTGCTCGGAGCCGAACCGCTTGACCGATTCGATGGCTTCGTTGATCACCACGCGGTACGGCACGTCCAGGCGGTAGCGCAGCTCATAGGCAGCCACGCGCAGCGCGGCGCGTTCGATCGCGTCTACTTCCTCGATGCCACGGTCGAGGTACGGGGTCAATGCCTCGTCCAGGTCTTTACGGTGGTCGAGCACACCGTGGATCAGGGCCTCGAAATAGGCCAGATCGGCAATTTCGCGGGCCTGCTCGTGAGCAAACTGGGCAATCAGGCTCTGTGCGTTGCCGCCGGAGATCTGCCAGGCGTAAACGGCCTGCAGGGCGCGACGGCGCGCGCGCGAGCGCAGCACCGGGTCGATGCCATCGCGGCGGACCGGCTTGCCGGACGGCTTGCCCGGGGATTTATTGTTCACGGCAACTGCTCCAGAAGATTGACCATTTCCAATGCCGCCAGTGCGGCTTCCTCGCCCTTGTTGCCATGGCTGCCGCCGGCACGGGCCTCGGCATCTTCCGCACGTTCCACCGCCAGCACGCCGTTCAGCACCGGCACGCCGAAGTCCAGCTGCACGCGCATCAGGCCTTCGGCGCAGCGGTCGGCCACGTGTTCATAATGGCGGGTGTCGCCACGGATCACGCAGCCCAGGGTGATGATGGCGGCATGTTCATGGGCCGCGGCCAGGCGAGCGGCCACCAGCGGCAGCTCCCAGGCACCCGGAACGCGGATCACGTCGATGTCGGCTTCAGCAATGCCGTTGCCGGCCAGGCTCTGCCGGGCACCGGCCACCAGCACGTCGGTGATGCGGGCGTTCCAGCGGCTGGCGAGGATGGCGAAGCGGGCCGTTTCCGGCGTGCGGAGGTCGCCTTCGTAGTGGCTCATGGTCGAGGGGGAATCCGGTAAGGAGGGATATTCTAGCGTATGGCCGGGCGGAGCCCGGGGAATGATGGGGCGTAGAGCCGGGCTTGCCCGGCTGACGGTGGGTCGCGCAGCCGGGCAAGCCCGGCTCTACCACCGCGAAGCCACGCAGGGCGTGGCTCTACGGGGCCAGATCAGCGCCGATGGCGACGTCCGGCGGCCGGGGTCACGGGGTGACCGTCTCGACGACTTCCAGGCCGTAGCCGGACAGGCCGATCTGGCGGCGGGGAGTGCCCAGCACGCGCAGCTTGCCCAGGCCGAGGTCGGACAGGATCTGCGCACCGGCACCATTGCGCCGCCACTGGCTGACGTCCTTGTCCTTGCCCGGGGCCACCGGCTGCGGTTGCTGGCGCAGACGGGCCAGCAGGGCCTGGCCGTCGCGCGGGGCCGACAGCACCACCATTACCCCGCGCTCGGCGGCGGCAATGGCGCGCAGGGCGTCGGTGGCGGCCACGCCGAAGTCGTCGCGCCGCCAGTGCAGCAGGTCGGCCAGCGGGTTCTCCACCTGCACCCGGACCAGGGTCGGGTCGGCATCGACGGTGCCGCGCACCATCGCAAAGTGCACGTCGTGGGCGATGCGGTCGCGGTAGGTGACCAGGGTGAACGGACCGAACTCGGTCTCGATCTCGCGTTCGTCAACGCGCTCGACGGTCTTCTCGGTGGCCAGGCGATACGCGATCAGGTCGGCGATGGAACCGATCTTCAATCCGTGCTCGCGGGCGAACACCTCCAGTTCCGGGCGGCGCGCCATGCTGCCGTCGGGGTTGAGGATCTCCACCAGCACACCGGCCGGTTCCAGCCCGGCCAGCATCGCCAGGTCCACACCGGCTTCGGTATGGCCGGCACGGGTCAGCACCCCGCCCGGCTGGGCGATCAGCGGGAAGATGTGCCCGGGCTGGTGCAGGTCGCTCGGCTTGGCGTCCGGCTTCACGGCGGTGCGGATGGTGTGGGCGCGGTCGTAGGCTGAAATGCCGGTGGTGACGCCCTCGGCCGCTTCAATGCTGACCGTGAAGTTGGTCTGGAACTGCGCGGTATTGGCCTGGACCATCGGCGCCAGGCCGAGGTCGGCGGCGCGTTCGCGGGTCAGCGGCAGGCACACCAGGCCACGCCCGTGGGTGACCATGAAGTTGATGTCCGACGGCTTGACCAGCTCGGCGGCCATGATCAGGTCGCCTTCGTTCTCGCGGTCTTCGTCATCGACGATGACCACCATGCGGCCCTGGCGGATGTCTTCCAGAATCTCGGGAATGGGGGCGAAATTCATGCGTGTGCTCCGGTCAGACGCTCCACATAACGGGCGATCAGGTCGATTTCCAGGTTCACCGCGGTGCCGACGCGGGCGGTGGCGAAGGCGGTATGGGCGACAGTGTGCGGAATCAGCGCGACCTCGAAGCCGGCGTCATCAACCTCGTTGACGGTCAGGCTCACCCCGTCGACGCAGATCGAGCCCTTCTTGGCGATATAGCGCAGCAGGTCTGCCGGCGCGGCGAAGCGCCAGCGCTGGGCGCGGGCGTCGTCATGGATGGAGACCACTTCGCCCAGGCCATCGACATGACCGCTGACCAGGTGACCACCGAGCCGGTCGGTCGGGCGCATCGCCCGCTCCAGATTGATGATCGCGCCGTCGGCGAGTTGGCCCAGGGTGGTCAGCCCCAGGGTCTCGGTGGAGGCATCGGCCTGGAAGGACACCGCGTCAAAGGCGATCACGGTCAGGCACACGCCGTTGATGGCGATGCTTTCGCCCAGCTGGACGTGGTCGAACGGCAGGCTGCCGACGTTGAAGGTAAAGCGGACATCGCCGCCAAGAGATTCGCGTGCGGCCACATGGCCGACGCCTTCGATGATTCCGGTAAACAAAGGAACGTTCTCCGCGAAAAGTGAGCGAAAAACGCCGCAAGGCAAACAGGCGGGCACAGGGCCATCGCAGGCCCTGGAGCACCGTCTTCTTTCATCCGGACTATACCGTCGGCTCCGGCATTGGACCGGATCTGCTGACCTTCCGACGGGGGCCGGAAGCGCTCGCGGGCTTGTGCTTGCGCACCTACCGCCGGTGGGGAATCGCACCCCGCCCTGAAGACGTTTGATTATGCCGGCGGACCGGCGCGGAGATTATAACAGCCCAGGCTGAGCGCTCGCTTTCTGTAAAATATTTGTTAAACTCCGCGCCGCGGCGATGATCGCCGACCTGCCGTCCCATGAGGGGCCGGCTGAAATGGACCTCATTCCCAAGGAACCGCCATGCGCAAGATTCTCGTTCTGGCCGCCGCCCTGCTGGCTGCCGCCCCGCTCGCCGCTTCGGCCGATGCGCTCAGCTACACCTACGTTGAAGGCGGCTGGACCCAGCTGCAGGTCAGCCAGCCGGGCAGCAACCCGAAGCTGGACGGCGGCTACATCCGCGGTTCGTTCGCGATTGCCGAGCAGGTCTATGTGTTTGGCGGTTACAGCACCGTGTCGAAGAAGTACCACTACGAAGACAGCTTCGGCCCGTACAGCATCGAAAACACCATCGAGCAGCCGGAACTGGGCATCGGCTACCACATGCCGATCAGCGACCGTCTGGACTTCACTGCCGACCTCGCCTGGATGCGCATCAACAATGAGCTGGAGTACAAGGACGACCAGTTCTCCGAGCGCGATGAAGCCCACACCAATGCCGGCCGTGCGGCTTTCGGCGTGCGTGGCAAGCCCTCCAAGCGCACCGAAGCGTGGCTGAAGGCTGGCTACATCGACGGCAGCGACATGGACGGCGAATGGATCGGCACCCTGGGTGGCCAGATCAACTTCACCCAGACCTGGGGTCTGGTCGGCGAAGCGCAGTACTTCGACGACATCACCCAGTACTCGGTGGGCGTGCGCGCAAGTTTCTGATCGGGCAGCAGGGTTTATCCCTGCGCTGTGATCGAACGGGCCCCGCAAGGGGCCCGTTTTTTTGTGGGACGATGACAAACCGGAACGTAGAGCCACGCCCTGCGTGGCTGCACTTCGTTCCGGCGTCATAAATGCCTGACGCAGGTCTTCGATCATTTTCCGACGCCGGCAGATGCGCCGCGTCGTCCGGAATGTGTCTTCGGACGCTTGCGCCGCGCTGCGCGCGGGTACCACGCATGGCGTGGTACCTACGAATTTTTACGTGCGCAGGACGATGGCGTTGTTGACCCCAGTGGGGTTTACGCGGGCCGCAGAAGCAGGCGCAGATCGTCGCCGACCTGGCGCTGATCGATCACACGTAGTCGCTGCTGCTGGTCCATCGACGTGATGCCCAGCCCATCCAGCAGCGGGCGACCTTGTTCGCCCAACAGCGTGGGGGCTTGATACAGCAGCAGTTCGTCGACCAGACCGGCACGCAGCAAGGCACCGGACAACGTCGCTCCGGCTTCGGTGTGCACCTCATTGATCTCCCGCTCGGCCAGTAACGCCATCACCGCTGCCAGATCGAAGCGCCCGTCACGCAGCGGCAGGGCCTGGAACTGCGCGTCCGTGTCGGCCGGCGCTGGCACGTCTTCGCCATGCAGATACAGCGTGGCCGCATCACCTTCGCGCACCCGGCGCTGCGCCAGCGTGCGCAGCCGCGCATCCAGCACCACCCGCAGCGGCGGCAGCACGTCGGATTCGGCCAACCGGACGGTCAGCTGCGGATCATCGGCCAGCACCGTGCCGGCCCCGGTCAGGATTGCCCCGGCACGCGCGCGCCAGTGCTGCACGTCTTCACGCGCAGCAGGTCCGGTGATCCACTTGGACGACCCGTCGGCCATCGCGGTCCGGCCGTCCAGGCTGGCCGCCAGCTTGACCCGAAGCCAGGGCCGGCCGCACTCGATCCGCGACAGGAAGCCGTGATTCAGCTCGCGCGCCTGCGTCGCCATCAGCCCTTCGGCGACCTCGATCCCGGCTTCGCGCAGCAGAGTGAAGCCGCCGCCGTCAACCTTGGGGAACGGATCGCGCATCGCCGCTACCACCCGCCCTACCCCGGCCTCGATCAACGCCAGCGCGCACGGCGGCGTGCGGCCGTAGTGCGCACAGGGTTCCAGGGTGACGTAGGCAGTGGCACCGCGGGCAGTGTCTCCGGCCGCGCGCAGGGCGTGGATCTCCGCGTGCGGGCCGCCGGCACGCTGGTGCCAGCCCTCGCCGACGACCCGTTCGCCGTGCGCGATGACACAGCCCACCATCGGGTTGGGGCGCGTGGTGTAAGCGGCACGCTCGGCCAGGCGCAATGCGCGGGCCATGTGCAGGTGGTCTATCGAGGAGAACGTCATGTCGACGATGGTAATGCAGCGGGGCAAGCCCCGCTCTACGTCGGGTTCAGCCTTTCTTCTTCTTCGTCAGGGCGATCACATCGCCCAGCAGCTGCAGCTGCTCGGTGCTGGCCGGCAGGTCGCGTTCGAGCTTCTCGATTTCCTCGCGGAAATCGGCGACGTCCTCGAAACTGCGGTACACCGAGGCAAAACGCACATAGGCCACATGGTCGAGCTTGCGCAGCTCGTTCATCACGAACTCGCCGACCTTGATCGATGGAATCTCGCGCTCACCGCACATGCGCAGCTGGTGCATTACCGCGCGCACGGCGAGCTCGATCTTCTCTTCCGGCACCGCCCGCTTCTGCAGCGCGCGGTCAAAGCCGACCCGCAGCTTGCGGGCGTCGAAGGCTTCACGGCTGCCGTCGCTTTTGACGATGGCCGGCAGCTTCAATTCGATGGTTTCCAGCGTGCTGAAGCGCTCGTTGCAGGCCTCGCACTCACGCCTACGCCGGATCGTCGCGCCGTCTTCAGAGACGCGCGAGTCAATCACCCGGGTATCAGCATGCTGGCAGAACGGACAGTGCATGAAGCGCCTTGCATCGAAAAAACGTCATGCTGCGGTCACCGCAGCGTCGCAAAGGTACCTGAGAAGCCCTGCTCACAGCAAATCACAGCGTATTTCACACCTGCCGCGAAGGCCGCCGGGCGAACCCGGCGGCCCTGGCATCACCCGTAGACCGGGTACTTGCGGCACTGCGCGCTGACTGCATCTCGCACGCGGGCGATGACGGCCTCGTCGGCCGGGGCGTCCAGCACGTCGGCGATCAGGTTGGCCAGTTCCACGCAGTCCTGCTCGGTGTAGCCACGGGTGGTCACCGCCGGGGTGCCCAGGCGCAGGCCCGAGGTCACGAACGGCGAGCGCGGGTCGTTCGGCACCGAGTTCTTGTTGACGGTGATGTGGGCCTTGCCCAGCGCGGCTTCCGCGTCCTTGCCGGACACGTCCTTGCCGATCATGTCGACCAGCATCAGGTGGTTCTGGGTGCCGCCGGAGACGATCTTGTAGCCACGCGCGATCAGCGTGGTGGCCATCGCCTGGGCGTTCTTCACCACCTGCTGCTGGTAGGTCTTGAAGCCCGGCTCCAGCGCTTCCTTGAAGGCCACGGCCTTGGCCGCGATGACGTGCATCAGCGGACCGCCCTGGATACCCGGGAACACCACCGACTGCAGCTTCTTCTCGATCTCCTCGCCCGCACCCTTGGCCAGGATGATGCCGCCGCGCGGACCGCGCAGGGTCTTGTGGGTGGTGGAGGTGACCACGTGCGCGTGCGGCAGCGGGCTCGGGTACACGCCAGCGGCAATCAGGCCGGCCACGTGGGCCATGTCGACGAACAGGAAGGCCCCGACCTTGTCGGCAATGGCGCGGAAGCGCGCCCAGTCGATCACCTGCGAATAGGCCGAGAAGCCGGCCACGACCATCTTCGGCTTGTGCTCCAGGGCCAGACGCTCGACTTCGTCATAGTCGATCAGGCCCTGCTCGTTCACCCCGTATTGCACGGCGTTGAAGATCTTGCCCGAGGCATTGACCTTGGCCCCGTGGGTCAGGTGACCGCCGTGCGCCAGGCTCATGCCCAGGATGGTGTCGCCCGGCTGCAGCAGGGCGAAGTACACCGCCTGGTTGGCCTGCGAACCGCTGTGCGGCTGCACGTTGGCGTAATCGGCGTCGAACAGCTGCTTGAGGCGGTCGATGGCCAGCTGTTCGGCCACGTCCACGTACTCGCAGCCACCGTAGTAGCGCTTGCCCGGGTAGCCTTCGGCGTACTTGTTGGTCAGCTGGCTGCCCTGGGCTTCCATCACTGCCGGGCTGGTGTAGTTCTCGCTGGCGATCAGCTCCACGTGGTCTTCCTGGCGCTGGACTTCAGCAGCCATGGCCTTGGCCAGTTCGGGATCGTAGGTTTCGATGCGGACGTCACGCGGGAACATCGCTTACTCCAGGCAGGGTGAGGGGAACGGCAGCCTTCCATTGTAAGGCCGGCGGGCCGGGCTGGCCCGTGCCGGAGGGCTGGACCGCCCACTTGTGCATATCCGGCCAAATAGCTGAATTGGGACACCGTTCCTTGAATTGTTCAGATTAATCGATCTCGAACCCTAAAGTCGTTCAGGCAGCGGCCGTTACCCCCAACTCAGGGAATCGTTTCTTTCAAACAGGGGTTGGCTTGTGAATCATGTGTATCGCGTGGTCTTCAACCACGCGCTGAAGTGCGTGCAGGTTGTGTCCGAATTCGCCCGCAGTCGCAGCACCGTCTCGTCTTCCGTCGCCCGCCGCGCACCGCAGCTGGCCGCGCTCTCCACCGCGATCGCACTGAGCTGCGCCGCTCCGGCCGCACTGGCGGCAGACCCAGGCTGGAACGCATGGCTGGGCGGCAATGGCACCCACTGGTCTACGCCGGGCAACTGGGCCCAAGGCGAGCCGACCAGCAATTCGGCTGCCGCCTACATCGACAGCGGCCGCACGGCCGAAGTGCTGACCACCGGCGAACAGTCCAATCACCTGCACGTCGGCGATACCGGTCGCGGCAACCTCAACATCCTGGGCGGTGGTCAGCTGACCACCCGGGTCATCTACATCGGCACGGGTGTCCAGAACGCGTCGACCCAGGCTGCCGATGGCCGCGTTCGCATCAGCGGAGCCGGCTCCAGCTGGACCGCACTGCAAACCATCGGCGTGGGCCACTGGGGCAGCGGCCTGGTTGACGTCGAAGACGGGGCGCGGTTGGCCGTCAACATCGATTCCTACATCGGATCCGGCGTCGGAAGCGTCGGCGTGGTCAACGTCACCGGCCCCGATTCGAGCTACACCACTGCCAGCAACCTGATGGTCGGCCACTTCGGCAACGGTACGGTGACGGTGAAAGACGGGGCCACGGTCTCGGCGCGCACCTCCTTCGTTGGCCAGAACGCGGGTGCAACCGGCCTGATGGAGGTCAGCGGTGCCGGCAGCACCTGGACCACCACCGAGTCCGTCTACATCGGCCAGTCTTCCACCGGTACCGCGCACATCCTGCAGGGCGGAACGGCAACGGCCGGGTCGGGCCTCAATCTGGGCTCTGACGCCAACGGCAACGGTTCGATCCTGATCTCCGGCGCGGACAGCACCTTCCAGACCAGCGCGCTCAAGGTTGGCATCAACGGTATCGGCCACTTCCAGGTCGATGATGGTGCGGTCGCCACGGTGAACGGCCGGGTCGACCTGGCCATGGCCGGTACGAGCCGCGGCACCATCAAGGTCGGACCCGGCGCGGTGCTCGCCGTGGGCGGAGCGACCACCTCGCAGATTTCTGCCGGTACCGGCCAGGGCCTGTTCGAGCTGGCCGGAGGTACGCTGCGTGCGAACGCAGCACTGATGTTGCTGAGCGACGTGGTGGTCAGCGCCGATTCGACGCTGGATACCCAGAGTGGCATCAGCGCCTATCGCACCTTCAGCGGAGCCGGCCAGCTGCGCAAGACCGGCCTCAGCACCTTGCTGCTGTTCGATGCGGACAGCAGCGCCTGGACCGGCGGCCTGCAGGTGGATGAAGGCCGCGTTTCGGTGTTTGGCAGCAAGTCTGTGGGTACCGGCGTGCTCGGCCTGGCCGACGGCACGACACTGGGCCTGGCCCACGCCGTGCAGCTGGATAACAGCGTGCAGCTGCAGGGTGAAGTCGCGATTGAAGTCGCCGACGGTGCCAGCGCGACCCTTGCCGGCAGCACGGCTGGCACCAGCAACAGCGTCCTGGTGAAGCGTGACGCCGGCACCCTTGCGCTTGCCGGTGACACCTTCGCTGGTGCAACCCGCGTGGAAGGCGGCACCCTGCGCGTCGCAGATCTGTCCACGCGCAACGTCGAGATCGTCAACGGCCGCTTCGTCGTCGACGATGGCGCGCGCGCAACCGTGCTTGGCTCCATCGACCTGGCCACCGCCGCCAACAGCATCGGCACCCTGACGATCGGGCAGGATGCCACGCTCATCCTGGGCGGCAGCACGCCGGCCTCCATCAGCACCGGCGCCGGTGAGGGACAGGTCGAGCTGGCCGGTGGCACCCTGTGGGCGGATACCGGCCTGCGCGTGGACAGCAACGTCGCGATCACGGCGGATTCGGGACTGGATACGACCAGCGATATCCTGCTGCGCGGCATCCTGAGCGGTAGCGGACAGCTGCAGAAGAGCGGCAGCGCGGCCCTCAATCTCGCCGACGTGGACAACAGCCAGTGGACCGGCGGTCTGCACGTGGAAGAAGGCTTGCTTCGCGTTGCCGGCAGCCAGGCGCTGGGCACCGGCGTGACCGAGCTCGCGGACGGCACCACCATGGAGCTCTTCGACGGCGTGCGCCTGAACAACGCCGTGTACCTGCAGGGCGAAGTGGGTATTGCGGTGGCCGACGGCGAGAGCGCAACGCTGGCCAACGCCAGCGGTGCTTCCGACGCCGTGCTGGTGAAGCGCGATGCCGGCACGCTCAGCCTGAACAGCAGCACGTTCGGCGCATCGACCCGCGTGGAAGGAGGGACGTTGCGCGTATCGGGCCTTTCCGCCGGCAACGTCGAGATCGGCAGCGATGCGACCTTCGAGATCGACACCACCCGTGTGCTGACCTACGCCGGCCAGTTCAGCGGTGACGGTGCCCTGCGCCAGGGTCGCCACTTCCTGACCCTGACCGGTGACAGCAGCGGGTTTGCCGGCACCACCGTGGTCAATGGCGGCATGCTGGCCGTGGAAGGCCAGCTGGGCGGACTGACCCAGCTGGAAAACTCGGCATTGCTGGCCGGCGACGGTCGCCTCGGCAGCGTCAGCCTGCTGAGTGGCAGCACGCTGTCGCCAGGCAGCCGCGTGAATGGCCTGATCGGTTCGATGACGCTGAGCGGCGATCTGCGCTTCGATCCCAGCGCGATCTTCCAGGTCGACCTGAGCGCGGACGGCCGCAGCGACCATGTCGACGTGGCAGGCAGCGCTTCGCTGGGTAATGCCAGCACCGTCGCCGTAGCTGCAGAGGGCGACTGGCAGGCCTCGACCCGCTACACCCTGCTGACCGCCAACGACGGCGTCGAGGGCACGTTCTCGGGCGTGACCAGCAACCTGGCCTTCCTCGACCCGACCCTGAGCTACGACGCCAACAACGTGTACCTGACCATGGCGCGCAACGACGTGTCGATGCCGGACATCGAGCTGGCCTTCCCGGACGTGGTGGTCAACACCAACCAGCAGGCCGTGGCCGGTGCGGTGGAAGCGCTGGGCGAAGGCAACGCGGTGTACGACGCGGTGGTGCGCCTGGAAGTCCCGCAGGTGGTGCCGGCGTTCGACAGCCTGAGCGGCGAAGTGCATGCCGCCCATCGCGGCACCCTGCTGCAGAACCGCTTCCTGCACGACGGCATCGACCGCCATCTGGACGGCCGCGCGATCAGCGGCGAAGTGTCGCCGGGCCTGCGCGTGTGGCTGGCCGGCAGTGGTGGCCAGCAGCGCACCGACGCCACCGCCAGCAATACCGCCACCCGCGTGTCGCAGGACGGCCTGATGGCCGGTGCCGGCTGGCAGGTCGGCGAGGCGCTGGAACTGGGCGTGGCCGCAGGTCAGCAGCGGCTGGAGACGCGTCTGCGCAGTGGTACGGGCCAGGCGGAAACCGACAGCACCGAGTACGGCGTGTATGCGGCCTACCAGTGGCAGGGCCTGCGTCTGCGCGGTGGTGTGACCCGGGCGGACTACCGCACCGACAGCACCCGTACCGCGCAGGTGGGCAGCACGCTGAGCGATACGCTGGTGGCACGTGAGGACGCGACGGGCACCACGGCGTTCGTGCGTGCCGGCTGGACGTTCGGCGGACCGCGCCTGCAGCTGACCCCGGAAATCGAGCTGGCGCAGGTGAATCTGGACAGCGATGGCAGCCAGGAGCGTGGTGGTGAAAGCGCCTTGGTGATCGGTTCCGCCGACAGTGACTACCGCACGGGTGTGGCAGCGCTGAAGGCCGACTGGGACATCAGCGGCGGCCAGCGTGACCGTGCAGTGCTGACCGCGCGGGTGGGCTGGCAGTACGCCGACGGCGACCGTCTGCCGCTGGCCGATGCCCGCTTCGTGGCAGGCACCCGCGATTTCAGCATCGCCGGCACGCCGCTGGCTCGCAGCACCGCGCTGGCACAGCTGGGCGTGGCCATCAGCCCGTCGGCGAACAGCCGCGTGTCGCTGCAGGTGCAGGGCCGTCGCGGCGGCGACCAGCGTGAGCTGGGCGCGCAGCTGGACTGGTCGGTCGGGTTCTAACGCCTGCTCGAACTGCAATTGCGATTGCAGGTACTACGTGGGGGTGCCGGGCTTTGCCCGGCACCCCTTTTGCATTCTGGCGAACAGCCGGTGGGCATCGGTTCCCGTGTTTGGCGGGTCGGGGCGGGCGTTCCGGGGGACGCTGCAAGTACGTCCATGTAAG
>NZ_DAMDFR010000061.1:0-26449 GCF_032103445.1 Stenotrophomonas sp. | reverse complement strand
CACGCTGGCGGCGCAGCAATCGGGCATTGCCGCCCTGCAGGAAGAGGTGGCGCAGGCCAGTGCAGAGCTGCGCCAGCCTGCCGCGCGCTGCGCCGGGAAAGCGCTGGACCTGTCGCAGGTGCGGGCGCTGCTGGACGGGCCGCACTGTGTGGTCGACGGCTGCCGACGAGGCGTGTGGAACGCCGGGCGCTGGCAATCGCTGGCGCGCCGTCCGCTGCTGTTTGCGCTGCTGCGTGCGCTGGGTACGGCATGGCCAGAGGCCGCGCCACGCGATGCGCTCATCGCCTCGCTGTTCCGCACCCGACACGGAGATGACACCCACCGCGTACGCCTGCGGGTGGAGATCGGGCGGCTGCGGAAGCTGCTGCCCGAAGATGCGACCGTGGCGAGCACGAGCGACGGCTACCGGCTGGAGGTGGCTGAAGACAGGCGCGTGGCGGTGCTTGACCCCCCGTTTGACGATGCATCCGCTACGGTGGCAGCACTGCTGGCCGACGGCGCCGCCTGGTCCAGCTCGGCGCTGGCGTTGGCGCTGGGCATCAGCCAGCGTGGCGTGCAGCGGGCACTGGCCGACCTGCAGGCGCAGGGGCGTGTGCGCGCCACCGGGCAGGGGCGCACGCAACGCTGGCGGGCGATGCCGCTGGCGGGATTCACGACGATCTTGTTACTCCCCAGGCTGCTGCCAGGGGACTAGTGTCCGCAGCAGGCCCCCATTCCGGGGGACCAGGAGCGATGCCATGAACCGTGCCACTACCCCCGCCACCACCGTGCATGACGCTGAAGTGCTTCGCCAGTACGGCCCCTTCGATGGTGCTGACGCCATCCACGGCGTGAGCTTCGACGGTCAACAGGTGTGGGCCGCCACCGGCCCGGCGCTGGTGGCCTTCGACCCGGCCAGTGGTACCCCGGTGCGTTCGCTGGCGGTGCCCTGCGACGCCGGTACCGCCTTCGATGGCACCCACCTGTACCAGATCGCCGAAGCCCGCATCGACAAGATCGACCCGCACAGCGGCCAGGTGCTGGCCTCCATCCCCGCGCCGGGCGGCGGCACGGATTCCGGCATGGCCTGGGCCGAAGGCTATCTGTGGGTGGGGCAGTATCGCGAGCGCCGCA
The DNA here is from genome assembly GCF_032103445.1 of Stenotrophomonas sp. GTDB lineage: Bacteria > Pseudomonadota > Gammaproteobacteria > Xanthomonadales > Xanthomonadaceae > Stenotrophomonas. The sequence continues at coordinate 25,336 of NZ_DAMDFR010000061.1, read as the reverse complement.
TCCACCAGGTCGAACCGTCCACCGGCAAGGTGCTGCGCACCATCGAGTCCGACCGCTTCGTCACCGGCGTCACCTGGGTGGATGGCGAGCTCTGGCACGGCACCGACGACGGCGAACGCAGCGACATCCGTCGCATCGACCCGGCCAGTGGCGCGGTGCTGGAGCGACTGGTGATGCCGGACGGCATGCACGTCAGCGGCCTGGAGTCGGACGGCGCGCAGCTGTTCTATGCCGGTGGCGGGCGCAGCGGCAAGGTCCGTGCGGTGCGTCGCCCGGACGCTTAACGTGACGCATTCGCATTTGGGCGGTACCATGCGGCATGTCTTCCAATGCCTCGACCCTGACCGAACTGCTGATCCGCGAACGGCCGGCGCTGCTGCGCCTGGTGCAGCGGATCCTCGGCGGTGACGGCAGTGCCGAAGACGTGATCCAGTCGGTGTGGTTCAAGGCGCGCGGGGTCGGCAACGACCTCTGCATCGACAACCCGCGTGCCTATCTGTACCGGCTGGCCAGCAACCTGGCCACCGATCACGGCCGCGAGCGCACCCGCCGCGCGCGGCTGCTGGCCGAGCAGCATCTGTGGGGGCCCGATGAAGTGCTCTCCACCGAAGAGCAGGCCATGGCCCAGGACGAACTGCAGCGGGTGCTGGCGGCGGCCGAGCATCTGCCCGAACCCACCCGCACCATTTTCCGTCTCAACCGCCTGCAGGGCCTGACCCAGGCGGAGATCGCGCGTCGGCAGGGGGTGTCGGTCACCACCGTCGAGAACCATGTGCGTGCCGCGCTGCAGCGGCTGGCCTGGGCGCGGCAAGGGCGCTGAGCCGATGTCCCCTTGGGGAAAGCGCCGGCGCAATCGTCATGAGACGAGAGCCCGCGTGCCGGCTACCATGCCGGACTGCGACTGACACCGCCGCCCCTGCCAGCCATGCGCCCGCCTGAACCGACACCCGCACCGCCGCTTGCCTCCGACCCGCCTGCCGAACAGGCGCGGGCCTGGATCGCGTGGCTGGCGTCGGGTGCGGTGGACGCGCCGCGGATGGAAGACTTCGAACGCTGGCTGGCGGTACCCGGACACCGGCGTGCGTTTGAGTACGAACGCCAGTTATGGCGCGTGCTGGGGCCACCTGCTGCGGAAGACACCAGCGCCCGCCCACCCGCGGGCCGTCGTCGCGCCCGCTGGGCGATGGCCGCCGCAGCCGCGCTGGCGCTGTTGTGGGTGTCACCGGAAGCGTGGTTGCGCCTGCGCGCCGACCACCGCACCGACACCGCGATCGCCACGGTGGCGTTGCCCGATGGCAGTGCGGCCGTGCTGGACGCCGATTCGGCCATTGCCGTGGACTACAGCGACAGCCAGCGCGCCGTGCGCCTGCTGCGCGGGCGGGTCTGGTTCAAGGTGGCTCCCGGACATCCGCAACCGTTCCGTGTGCTGGCCCAGGGCGGCGTGGTGGAAGACATCTCCACTGCGTTCGCGGTCACCACGGGGGCCGACGGCGTACAGGCCGAAGTGGAGCAGGGCCAGGTCAGGGTGGCCGCGCAGACCGACGCGGGGTGGACCTATCTGCTGGCCGGACAGCGTGCCGGCTTTACCCGCGGCGGCGTGGTGCAGCGCCAGCCCGATCTTGCACCGGACCGCATCGCCGCCTGGCGCGAGGGCGAACTGTTGCTCGATGCCACGCCGGTGGCCGATGCGGTAACGCAGATTGCACGCTACCGCGACGGGGCGACCTTTGTGCAGGGCGATCTTTCCGCCTTGCCTGCGGTGAACGCCGCGCTGCGCGTGGACCAGCCCGAGCAGGCGCTGGACGCGCTGGCCGCGACGGCCGGACTGCAGTTGACCCGCTTACCGCTGGGCACGGTGATCGTGCGCGTGGCCGCGCCGGCTGAAAAACCGGCGCAGTGAGCCCATTGCGCGCATCGGGCGCGATTCCTCTTGGGGAACCGCTACCGTCGTGCGTCTTACCTCCCGAACGTACCCGCCGCCGCCACGTACTTCGCAGCGCCCGCCCTTCCTGCGGGAATGCCGCCTGAGCGGCTTGTCTCACTTACAGGTTTCAACATGTCTTTTGTTTCCCGCCGGGGCCTGCGTCCGTCCCGACTCTGCAGTGCGTTGCTTGCCGCCGGCTTGATCACCACCGTCGCGTACCCGGCCCTGGCGCAGTCGTCTGACGCATCCGCGTTGACCGCCACCTACCGCTTCGATATTCCCGCCCAACCGCTGGCCGACGCGCTGCGCAGCTACATGCGCCAGTCCGGTGTGCAGGTGGCGTACCCGGCCGCGCTGGCCAATGGCATCACCTCGAACCCGGTCAACGCCGAGCTGGATGCGCAGTCGGCGCTGGCGCAGTTGCTGCTGGGCAGCGGCCTGGCCCCGCGCACCGTCGGCGCAGGCGCGATCACGCTGGAACGCGCACCGCAGGCCACGCGCACAGACGGCGTGACCGTGACCCAGCCGCTGCGCGTGGCCGGTGACACCCTGCCCACCGGCAGGGCGCTGGACACCGCGCGCACGCTGGACACCTATCGCGCCACCGGTTCCAGCGTATATGTGCCGCGTGCCACCATCGAGCGCTTCCGTGGCACCTCCACCGCCGACATCGTCAAGGGCGTGGTCGGCGTGACCGCCGGTGATCCGCGCACCGCCAACGCGCTGGATCTGAACATCCGCGGCATCCAGGGTCAGAGCCGCATTCCGGTGATCATCGACGGTGGCCAGTCCACCATGGACACTTACCGTGGCTACGCCGGGCAGTCGCAGCGCACCTATCTGGACCCGGACCTGATCAGCAGCTTCACCGTTACCAAGGGCCCCAGCCTGGGCGCGAATGCCTCTGGCGGCATTGGCGGCGTGGTGGAAATGGATACGCTGAAACTGGACGACGTGGTGCGCGAAGGCCAGGACAGCGGCCTGCGCGTGCGCAGCGGCATCTCCAGCGGCAGCGCGCGCGATCTGCCCGCGTATGAAGGCGAGCCGGGCACCAACCGCAACAGCCTCGGCGGCCAGTTCTTCAACATCGCCGGTGCGAAGCACTGGGACAGTTTCGACCTGGTGGCGGCCTACGCCTGGCGCGACACCGGCAATTACTACGCCGGCAAGCACGGCTATGACGACTTCCCGCAGACCCGGCGCACGCTGGCCCCGCTGAATCCGCCGAACACTGAAGTCTTCAACACCTCGTCCAAGTCCAACTCGGTGCTGCTGAAAGGCACCTGGCGCATCGATGATGCGCAGACCCTGGAGATGGGCTATCGCAACTACAGCGGCCGCCAGGGCGAGATCATGGCCTCGCAGATCATCCGCGTGAACCGCGACCGCGTGCCGCAGTGGGAGCCGGGCAGCGTGGACCTGGACGCCTACAACCTGCGCTACCGCTTCGCGCCGGGCAACGATGCCGTCGATCTGAAGGCCAACCTCTGGTACACCAATGCCGACAGCCTGATGTACAACGGCCTGACCGGCATTACCCCGTGGTACTTCGACCGCCGCACCGAGTGGTACGACGGCCCGACCTTCAATGAAAACCCGGGCTACAAGGACGCGTACCGCAACAGCATGAACCAGGAGCGGTTCGGCCTGGACGTGTCCAACACCACGCTGCTGCTGACCGACGCTGCCGGGTTGTTCACCTTCGACTATGGCCTGTCTTTCAGCAATGAGGACGTGGGCCCGGGCAAGAACGCACCGATCATGTTTGACGACCTGATCAACAACCGCTTCCTGCGCAATGCCCAGCGCAAGGAATACAGCGCGGTGGCCTCGATGCGCTGGCAGCCGGATGACCACTGGGACGTGCTGGTGGATGGCCGCTTCAACCGGGTCAGCATTCACGACCGCAACCGTCTGGCCACGGTGACCGAGGAATCGGTGATCGGCCAGTACCGCTACACCCAGCTGCTCAACGGCAACCCGGCGCTGCCGGCATGGCGCGCCAAGCGCATTGCCATGCTCAACTGGTACCCGGATGCGAACGGGCAGTTCACCGAAGCCTCGCTGCTGGCCTCGCCCTATGAAAAGGGCACCGTGGCTGACATTGCCGGCTGGAACTTCCACGACAACCCGGATACCGAAGACCTGATCGTGCCGACTGCGTGGAGCTGGTCGCAGCCGATCAAGCGCACCGACAACGCCTTCATGCCGACCGCCAGCGTGACCTATCGCTTCAACGAGGACACGATGGTGTACGTGAAGTACGCCGAAGGTGTGAAGCTGCCCAGCCTGTTTGAGAGCACGCTGGGCCTGTTCACCGCGGCCAAGCCGGTGGACGGGGAGCTCAAACCCGAACGCGCCGCCACCTGGGAAGTGGGGGCGAGTACTGTGCTGCACGGGCTGTTCGCTGACGGCGACCATGCCGCGTTCAAGCTGGCGTATTTCAACACCCGTATCGATGACCTGATCACCCGCGATTACCGCACGCTGTCGGCCGGGTACATCCGCAACATCGACCGCTTCAAAGTGTCGGGGCTGGAGTTCCAGAGCACCTACGATGCCGGCAAGGTGTTTGCCGATCTGTCAGGCCACTACTACTTCGAGGCCAAGACCTGCGCGCCGGATATTGCCGCCGAGCGCCGCGCCTATGGTGTGCAGCGGAAGATCGCCGAGCTGGCGGCGACCCCGGACTGCGTGGACGGTGGTTTTGAAGGGTCGTACAGCAACACCCAGAACCCGCCGAAGTACACGGTGAACTTCACCCTGGGCTCGCGGTTGTTCGATGAACGGTTGAGCTTTGGTACCCGCGTGGTGCACAACGCCGGTCCGATCAGCAAGCTGGACAAGGAGTGGAATGTCGGGTTGTCGGCGATCCAGCAGTTGTATCAGCCGGCCACGATTGTGGATGTGTTTGCGAGCTGGCAGGCCAGTCAGAAGCTGGCGCTGGACTTCAACGTGGACAACCTGACGGATCGGTACTACCTGGATCCGCTGGCGCTGGGCGTGATGCCGGCCCCGGGGCGGGTGATGCGGTTGGCGTTGACGTACCGGTATTGATTGGCCCGTATGTGTGGGATACGTAGTGACGGGCCATGCCCGTCATTACGCGGTGTGTCCCGGGGATGACGGGCATGGCCCGTCACTACGTGATGTGTCCCGTAGAGCCGGGCTTGCCCGGCTGGGCAGGTGATGCATCTGTTTCAGCCGGGCAAGCCCGGCTCTACGGATAGCACGCACCCCGGCACGTCAACGCCGGATGCCACGCATCAACGCGCCATCGCATCCGCGTGCAATGCCTCATTGAGCTCATCCACAATGATCGCCCAGTCCGCATCCGACTTCAGCTGCTCGGACAGGAACTGACGCTGGCCGTCGTTCCAGAACGGGGCCTCGGCCACCGCCACGTCGGCCGGCAGCTGGTGCTTGAGAATGAACGCGGCAATGCCGTCCTTGCTCGCATCCAGCCCGAGCTGCTCGAACAGGGTGGTCATGCGGGATTCTGTGGTGTCCATATGGATGTCCTCGTGGGGCGGTCAGGCTGGCATTATCGACAACAGCAGGTGAGGATGGCATCGCCGGAATGGGGGAGCCGCCCGCTGTGCTGCAATCGGCTTGGGGGTCGCGGCCCCTCGTACGTCCTAACCCAGGTAATGCCCACTCAGAATTGAACCGCATGCTTGCTTTCGACTCCCCCGACGCCACCCGCAGCCAGCGCCTCAAGGCCGCCACCCGTGACAGCCATGGCGCACTGGATGCGCGCATCATGGCCGGCGACATCTTCGCCAGCCGCGACCATTTCGCACGTTTCCTGCGCGTGCAGTACCGCTTCCATCGCGACGTGGACGCGCTGTATGCCAGCACCGCCCTTGATGCGCTGCTGCCCGACCTGGCCGAACGTCGCCGTTTGAACCAGGTCGCCCAGGACCTGCAGGACCTCGAACAGACCCTGCCGGCGTCGCTGCCGGCACCGTTGCCGGCCGACCTGCCGCTGGCCGCCGCGCTGGGCTGGCTGTACGTGGCCGAGGGCTCCAACCTGGGCGGTACCGTGCTGTACAAGATGGCGGCTAAACTGGGGCTGGATGCCGACTTCGGTGCCCGTCATCTCGCCGCACATCCGGACGGGGCCGCGCGCCACTGGCGCGCGTTCACCGCGGCGCTGGACAGCGTGGCGCTGACCGCCGAACAGGAGCAGCAGGTGATCGACGCCGCCGACGCCGCCTTCCGCAGCGTGCATGGGCACGTCGAACAGGAATTCGGGCGATGAGGAAAAAGGGCCGCTGATGCGTTGGATGTGGTTCGCACTGGGCTGGGTGATGGTGGCGCTGGGCGTCATCGGCGCGCTGTTGCCGGTGATGCCAACCACCATCTTCCTGATTCTGGCGGTGGGCTGCTTCGCACGCAGTTCGCCGAAGTTCGAACGCAGGCTGCTGGAGCACCCGAAATATGGCCCGTCGCTGCGCGCCTGGCGCGAGCAGGGCGCGGTGAGCCGCAAAGGCAAGGCCTTTGCGGCGGGCGGCATGGCGTTCGGGTTCGTGATGTTCTGCTGGGGCGCGCGGCCGTCGTGGCCGCTGTTGCTGGGTGTGGGGGCGTTTTTCCTGGCCAGTGCGATTTACGTCTTATCGCGCCCCACACCCGTGCCGTAATCCCTACAACAACGGCACCATCAACAACGCCACGATGTTGATGATCTTGATCAACGGATTGATCGCCGGCCCAGCGGTGTCCTTGTACGGATCACCGACCGTATCGCCGGTCACGGCCGCCTTGTGCGCCTCGCTGCCCTTGCCGCCAAAGTGTCCATCCTCGATGTACTTCTTGGCATTGTCCCAGGCTCCGCCGCCGGTGGTCATCGAAATGGCCACGAACAGCCCGGTGACGATGGTGCCGATCAGCAGCCCGCCCAGCGCACGCGGCCCCAGCAGCAGGCCCACCACCACCGGTACGGCCACCGGCAGCAACGAGGGCACGATCATCTCGCGGATCGCCGAGCGGGTCAGCATGTCCACTGCACGGTCGTACTGCGGCTTGCCGGTGCCCTGCATGATGCCGGCGATCTCGCGGAACTGGCGGCGCACTTCCTCCACCACCGCACCGGCCGCACGGCCGACCGCCTCCATCGCCATCGCGCCGAACAGGTAGGGGATCAGGCCGCCGATCAGCAGGCCGATGATTACCGTGTGGTCGGACAGGTCGAAGGTGAACACCTCGCCCGGGTGCGCGGCCTGCAGGTTGTGCGTGTAGTCGGCGAACAGCACCAGCGCCGCCAGTGCCGCCGAGCCGATCGCATAACCCTTGGTCACCGCCTTGGTGGTGTTGCCGACCGCATCCAGGGGGTCGGTGATATCGCGGATTTCCGACGGCAGTTCCGCCATCTCGGCAATGCCACCGGCGTTGTCGGTGATCGGGCCGTAGGCATCCAGCGCCACGATCATGCCGGCCATCGACAGCATCGACGTGGCGGCAATCGCGATGCCGTACAAACCACCGTGCAGATGCGCCAGCCAGATCGCCACGCACACCGCGATCACCGGCAGGGCCGTGGATTTCATTGACACGCCGAGCCCGGCAATGATGTTGGTGCCATGCCCGGTGGTGGATGCCTGGGCCACGTGCTGCACCGGCTTGTACTGGGTGCCGGTGTAGTACTCGGTGATCCACACGATCAACCCGGTCAGGACCAGACCGATCAGCGCGCAGATGTACAGGTTGAACGACCCGTGTGCGTTGTCCGGCATCAGCTGCTGGGTGATCGGGTAGAACGCAATCGCGGCCAGCACGCCGGACACGATCACGCCCTTGTACAGCGCGCCCATGATCGAGCCGCCGGGCTTCACCTTGACGAACAGCGCGCCGATGATCGAGGCGATGATCGACACCCCGCCCAGCACCAGCGGGTACAGGATCGCGTTGCGTCCGGCTTCGGCCAGCATCAGGCTGCCCAGCAGCATGGTGGCGATGACGGTGACGGCGTAGGTTTCAAACAGGTCGGCCGCCATGCCGGCGCAGTCGCCCACATTGTCGCCCACATTGTCGGCGATCACCGCCGGATTACGCGGGTCGTCCTCGGGAATGCCGGCTTCGACCTTGCCGACCAGATCCGCGCCGACGTCGGCCCCCTTGGTGAAGATGCCGCCGCCCAGCCGCGCGAAGATCGAGATCAGCGAGGAGCCGAACGCCAGTCCCACCAACGCGTGCAGGGCCTGGTCCTGGGCCAGCCCCAAACGCAGCAGCAGCGCGTAGTAGCCAGCCACGCCCAACAGACCCAGGCCAACCACCAGCATGCCGGTGATCGCACCGCCACGGAACGCCACGTCCATCGCCGCGCTGAGGCCGTTGCGGGCGGCTTCGGCGGTGCGTACGTTGGCGCGCACCGACACGTTCATGCCGATGTAGCCGGCCGCACCGGACAGCACTGCGCCGATCGCAAAACCGATCGCCGTGTACCAGCTGAGAAAGACGCCGACCAGCACGAACAGCACCGCGCCGGCGATGCCGATGGTCAGGTATTGACGGTTGAGGTAGGCGCGCGCGCCTTCCTGGATGGCGGCGGCGATTTCCTGCATGCGGGCATTGCCGGCGGGTTGCCGCAGGATCCAGCGCGCTGAAATGATGCCGAAGAGAATCGCGAGAATGGCGCAGAGCAGCGCCAGAGAAAGCCCATAACGTTCCAGCATGTCCCCTCCCGGGTGATGGATTGGCATCCAGCGGATGGACGAACCTCACCACGTAAAGGGCACAACGGGCTGCAACGAGGGACCAACCCGATCAGACCGTGCCCGGTCCTCCTGCGTGTGGCTTTGTTCAGCAATCCTGGTGCAACGGCAGTATGTAGTGCCGGCCGCTGGCCGGCAACCTCATGAACCCGGAAGGACGTGCCTGGTTGCCGGCCAGCGGCCGGCACTACCACGCTGCGTTCATCCATCCAATGCCAGCCTCCCAGCACCCCACACGGAGACTCGTCCATGTCCCCACGCCATCTCCTTCTGCTCGCGCTGCTGCCGGCATTCGCCGCCACTGCTGCGGAAACGCCGGAAATCAACCGCCCCACCGGCGCGCCGCAGGCCAACGGTGCCACCCACACCCTGCGTCAGATTCCCGAAGCCTGTGCGCGTCTGGAAGGCACCTTCAGTGGCGATGCCGCCCAGCCGTATCGCTTCAACGTGGTGCGCACCAGCGAACAATGCCAGCCGCGCTCGCGCTTCGTCGACTTTGACAAGGCGCAACCCAGCGCCGCCAAGGGCTGGAAGCTCAATGATGTGATCCGCGTGCCCAGCGCGGCCTGCCCCTCGCAGCAGGCGGTGGTCAGCGTGTGGCGGCTGCCGATGGACAAGAAGCCGGAGCTGGACGGGCAGGGCCAGTCGCGGATCTACCTGGAAGACGCAAAGAAGCAGGCCGCCGCCGGCAAAACCGCGCAGGTGCCGATGTTTGCCGCGAAGGCTGAGGTGCAGGGGAAGGCCTGTATGTAATCCGTAGAGCCACGCCCTGCGTGGCTGCTCTCCGTTCCGGCGTCATGAACGCCTGACACCTGTCTTCGTCAGGCACCAAACGTCGGACGGCGAATCGCCTCGCCGGCACCCGTGTCTCCGGACGCTTGCGCCGCGCTGCGCGCGGATACCACGCATGGCGTGGTAACCACACGAATTGTTCCGTGCGCAGGGCGATCTGCGCGGATGCCAGCAAAGGATCGCCAAACCTCCGTAGGGACACGCCATGCGTGTCCACGGGACGCTTCAACGCCCGTTACGCATCAAATGCCGGCAATTTCTTCTTTACCGCCACATTCTTCAGCGTCACGTACTTTGGCAACCCATCTGCCCCATACGGCAACGGCGCTTCACCCTTGATCAACGGCGACAGATACGCGCGCGCCTTCTCGGTGATGCCAAACCCATCACGGCGAATGAACCCGGCCGGCATCTTCTTCTCATGGTTGGCCACCTTGTGCAGCGGTGCCGGTTCGATCTTCCAGCGGTACGGTTTGTCGCTGCTGCGCACGATCACCGGCATCACCGCATTCTGGCCCTTCAATGCGTACTGCACGGCCGCCTTGCCCACCGCCTGGGCCTGTTCCCAGTCGGTCTTCGACGCGATGTGCCGCGCCGAACGCTGCAGGTAGTCCGGCAGGGTCCAGTGCACCTTGTAGCCAAGCGCATCCTTCACCCGCCCGGCCAGCAGCGAGGCCACGCCGCCCAGCTGCGAATGCCCGAACGCGTCTTTGCCGCCGCCCGCATCGGCGACGAAGGTGCCATCGGCGGTCTGGATCCCTTCCGACGCCACCACCACGCAATGGCCCACGCGCTCCACCACCTGCTTCACCTTGGCCAGGAAGGCGGCCTCGTCGTAGGCGCGCTCCGGCAGCAGGATGATGTGCGGGGCGTCATCAGGACCTTCGCCGGCCAGCCCAGCCGCGGCGGCCAGCCAGCCCGCGTGCCGGCCCATGGCCTCGTAGACGAACACCTTGGTCGAGGTTTCCGCCATCGCCGCCACGTCCAGCGCGGCCTCGCGCACGGACACGGCGGTGTATTTGGCCGCCGAACCGAAGCCCGGGCAGGTGTCGGTCACCGCCAGGTCGTTGTCGATGGTCTTGGGCACGCCGATGCAGGTCAGGTCGTAGTTGAACGCCTTGGCCAGCTGCGACACTTTCCATGCGGTGTCGGCCGAATCGTTGCCGCCGTTATAGAGGAACCAGCGCACGTCATGCGCCTGCAGCACCGCCAGCAGGCGCTCGTAGCGGGCCCGGTCGGCGTCCAGCGACTTCAGTTTGTAGCGGCAGGAGCCAAATGCCCCGCCCGGGGTGTGGGCCAGCGCGGCAATCGCCGCCGCCGACTCCTTCGAGGTGTCGATCAGCTCTTCGCGCAGCGCGCCCAGAATGCCGTTGCGCGCGGCCAAGACCTTGATTCCCTTGGCTCTGGCGGTGCTGATCACCGCCGAGGCGGTGGCGTTGATGACGGCGGTGACGCCGCCTGACTGGGCGTACAGCAGGGTGCCTTTGGACATGGTGCGACCTTGGTCGGGGGAGGAGGACATTGCAGGGACATTTCCCGGATGAGGTAAAGTGCGTGTATTGCGGTGCAGCGTGAACGTGGGCTTTCCCACGGCGCGCTTACCCTTCCTTTTTTACCAAGTTGGAGTCAGGTTGATGCGATTGGTTCTGTTGGGACCGCCCGGTTCGGGCAAGGGGACACAGGCGACGCGCCTGAAGGACAAGCTGGGCCTGGCCCATATTTCCACCGGCGACATGCTGCGCGCGGAAATTTCGGCGGGTTCGGAACTGGGCAAGCAGGCCAAGGCCGTGATGGACGCGGGTAATCTCGTTTCCGACGAGATTCTGCTGGGCATGCTGGAATCGCGCCTGTCCCAGGCCGATGTGGCCAATGGCTTCATTCTCGACGGTTACCCGCGCAACGTGGCCCAGGCCAATGCGCTGGACGCCCTGCTGGCCAAGATCGGCCAGCCGCTGGATGCCGTGGTGCAGCTGGATGTGGCCACCGACCTGCTGGTGCAGCGCATCGCCGGCCGTGCCGCCGAACAGGGCCGCGCCGATGACAATCCGGAATCGGTGCGCAACCGTCTGAACGTCTATAACGAGCAGACCGCGCCGGTGGTGGACTTCTACGCCGGTCGCGGCACGCTGGAGCGTGTGGACGGCGTGGGTGAGCTGGACGAAGTGGAAGCGCGCATTCACAAGGCCATCAAGGCTTGATGCGACGGGGCGCTGCTTCGGCAGCGCCAACGTCCTACACCTGCACGCCCAGCTCGGGGAAGAGCCGGGCGTGCGGTGTAGAACCAGCGAGCGGGCTTGCTCAGGGCCCCACAACATGAGCCCCCCTGGGGATTGGCCTCTTGGGGAGTAGGACCGATGGGGGTATTGCGGCTGGCGACGTGAATTGTGTCCGTCTTCACAGTACAGCGGTATAGGGGATTCCCTTACACGGATCAGATTTCCCCTACGCAGCCACGCAGGGCGTGGCTCTACGCCAGGACCGTGAATCTCCACCCGTAGAGCCACGCCCTGCGTGGCTGGGGCCTTCCACGGCATTCACCATCCACGCTGATGATCGGCGACAATCGGCTGATGAGCACGATTCATATCCTTGGAATTGCCGGCACCTTCATGGGCGGCGTGGCCGCGCTGGCGCGGGAACTGGGCCATACGGTCCGTGGCAGCGACCAGGCGATCTACCCGCCGATGTCCACCCAGCTCGAACAGCTGGGCATCACCCTCGACCCCGGCTACCGCGCCGACAGCGTCGGCACCGACTGCGATGAAGTGGTGATCGGCAACGCGCTTTCGCGCGGCAACCCGGCCGTGGAAGCCGTTCTGGACGCCGGCCAGCGCTACATTTCCGGGGCGCAGTGGCTGGCCGAGCAGGTGCTGCCGGGCCGCGACACCCTGGCCGTGGCCGGCACCCACGGCAAGACCACCACCACCACCATCCTGACCTGGCTGCTGCAGGCCGCCGGCCGCGAGCCGGGCTTTCTGATCGGCGGCGTCGCCGAGGACTTCGGCGTGTCCGCCCGGGCGGGGCAGGGCCGGGAGTTCGTGGTCGAGGCCGACGAGTACGACACCGCCTTCTTCGACAAGCGCAGCAAGTTCGTGCACTACCGGCCGCTGGTGGCCATCCTGAACAACCTGGAATACGACCACGCCGACATCTTTCCGGACGTGGCCGCGATCCAGCGCCAGTTCCACCACCTGGTGCGCACGGTGCCGGCGCGTGGCCGCCTGATCGTCAACGGCGAGGATGCCTATCTGGCCGAGGTGCTGGCGATGGGCTGCTGGACCCCGGTGGAGCGTTTCGGCTTCGACCCGGCGCTGGAGTGGCACGCCGAACTGGTGCATGCCGACGGCAGCGCCTTCATCGTCCACCACCGTGGCGTGGCCGTGGGCCAGGTGAACTGGCCGCTGCTGGGCCGGCACAATGTGCTCAACGGGCTGGCCGCACTGGCCGCCGCGCATGCGGTGGGCGTGGATCCGGTCACCGTGATCCCCGCGCTGGCGCAGTTCCGCAGCGTGAAGCGCCGCCTGGAAGTGATCGGCGACGCCGGCGACATCACCGTGTACGACGACTTCGCGCACCATCCCACCGCCATCCGCACGACGCTGGAAGGGCTGCGGGCCAAGGTCGGTGCAGCCCGCATCGTGGTGGCGATGGAGCCGCGCAGCAATTCCATGCGCCTGGGCGCACACGCCGACGCGCTGGCTCCGTCGCTGGACGGGGCCGATGCGGTGGTGTTCCTGCACCGGCCCGAACTGGCCTGGGATGCCGCCAAGGTCATCGGTGCCGTGCAGGGCGAGGCCCATGCAGTGCCGGACACGGATGCGCTGCTGACGCAGCTGGGCGCTATCGCCCGACCGGGTGACCATGTGGTGTTCATGTCCAACGGTGGCTTCGACGGCGCGCCGCGCCGCTTCCTGGCCCAGCTGCAGCAGGGCTGAGACGTATGAGCGAGATCACCACGCTGCCCTTGTTTCCGCTGCACTCGGTGTTGCTGCCCGGTGCGTCGTTGACCCTGCGGGTGTTCGAGCCGCGTTACCTGGACATGGTGCGCGAATGCAGCCGCAATGGCACCGGCTTCGGCATCTGCCTGATCCTGCAGGGCGAGGAAGTCGGCGCTCCGGCGACGCCGGCCGCACACGGTGTGGAAGCGCGCATCGTGGATTTCGATGTGGGTCCGGACGGCATTCTGGTGCTGACCCTGCGCGGCTATGAGCGCTTCCACGTGGAGCAGGTGCGCGTACGCGACAACGGGCTGATCGTGGCCGATGTGCAATGGGCCGAACCGGACAGCGACGACGAGCTGCGGCCCGAGCACGCGCTGCTGTCCACCGTGCTGGAACACATCATCGAGCAGGCCGGTAATCCGTATGCGCCCAAGGTGCCGATGCTGCTTGACCAGGCCGCCTGGGTCGGCTGGAAGCTGGCCGAGCTGATGCCGCTGGAGGAATCGCAGCGGCTGCAGTTACTGCAGCGCGATGATCCGCATCAGCGGTTGGATGACCTTCTGGGCTGGATTCCGTAACCCATCAATCGGTGCGCACGCGCAACACCGGCGTCTTCGATTCCGGATGCTGCTCAACCGCATGCGGCAATCCGTCCACCGCCTCACGCACCGCATTCAACGACGGATCAATGCCGCGCATCGGGTGCCACATGCCGATCAGGCTGAAGTGCTGCTCGTAGCGCAGCGTCTGCGCGCTGCCCAGCCACAGCGGCTGTTGCCCCGGCATCAATACCGCCTGCGCCGGCCACAGCCGCAGCGCATAGATTTCCTCCGGCGCATTGCCGGCCCGGATCATCAGCAGCGATTCCACCTTGGTGTCCAGCGTGGCCGGCAGCACCGGCACTTCTTCCGGCGTGGCGGACTTGTCCAGCATCAACAGCGCCTGTTCCCAGCCCGCCTGCGACTGCACATGCCAGCCCTGTGCCTCCAGGTGCTCGCGCAGCGGGTCCAACGGCCCGGCCACCTGCACGTCCAGCGGCCAGCGCTGGTCGTCATCGAATTCATTACGGCGCGCTGGCTGGTCGCGCCAGCCACCGTCCCACCAGGCCTGCGCTGTTGACGTTCGCGGGGCCGGTTCGGCCGGTTCAAAGCGTTCCAGCTTCACCGGAATGTTGCGCGGCCCGTACCACAACGCCGTCACCGCGAAGGTGCCATAGAACAGCCACGACACCGGCTTGACCCAGAACGAGCGGTTGAAGCGGCGGCGGTAGGCGATGCCCAGCACCAGCAGCCAGAAGATGCCGAACAGCATGCCGCCGATCACGTCGCTGAGCCAATGCGCGCCCAGATAGATGCGGGCGAAGCCGATCAGGCTGACGATGATGCCCGACAGCAGGTACGGCCATACCCGCGTGCGACCGGGCAGCTCGCGCCCGATCAGCACCGCGAAGAAGCCGAAGGTGATGGTGGCCATGGTCACCGAAACCGACGGGAAGCCGAAGCCGCTGCTGGCATTTGGCGGGCGCACCACGTCCACGGTGGTGCCCAGCAGCTCGGTCAGCGCGTAGCCGAAGGCCAGCGCCGCCAGCCAATGTCCGGCGGCCATCCAGCGCCGCCGCCAGATCAGATACGCCATGCCGGCAGCAGTGGCGGGCATCAGCACCTGCCATGCGCCCAGCGAGGCCAGCGCCGCCATCGGGTAGTCGGCCAGCGGGTTGCGCAGCGCCAGCATCGCCTCGTGCACCGCCAGGTCCAGCGCCAGCGGCTCACCGTGCGCCACCACCACCATCATCAGCGCGAACCAGCACCAGCCCAGCAAAAGCAGCATCAGCGCCAGCATCGCCAGCGGTACCGACTCGCGTCGGCTCGGGTCGAACACCGCCACCGAATAGCGGCCCAGGGTAGGGTGGCGCTGGTACCAGCGCAGCAGTCCCGCCAGCCACGAATCCATGCGCGCGGCCGACCAGCGGTAGCCGTACAGCACGATCGCCCAGACCACGCCCAGCACCACGCCGACCAGCGCCAGCACCATCACCAGCCGGCCGGCCACCGCCGCCACCGCGTCATAGGCTTCGCCCAGCACCCAGCCCGGGGCCAGGAACAGCAGCGCCCAGCTGATCGCGGCAATGCTGCTGGCCTGCAGGTAGCGCGGCACCGGCATCTTCATCATGCCGGCAATGGCGGGCACGAACGGGCGGATTGCACCCACGTAGCGGGCCACCAGGATGCTCTTGAAGGCATTGCGGCGGAACATGATTTCGCCGCGGTCCAGCAGCTGCGGATAGCGGCTGAACGGCCAGATGCCGCGCAGCCGGTCGCCCCAGCGGCGGCCGATCCAGTAACTCAACGCATCGCCGGCCAGTGCCCCCAGCGCGGTGCAGGCCACCGCATACGGGCCGGAGATCTGGCCCAGGCCGATCAGCACGCCCACCGCGAACAGCAACGGCAGCGCCGGCACGATCGCGCCCAGAATGATGACCGCATCGCAGAAGGCGATGAGGAAGACGACCGCGCCGGCAAGCACGGGGTGAGCTGCGATCCACGCAAGCGTGGCATCGATCCATGAAGAGTCCATCGGCGGATTATAGGGGGCCAACACTGACTGGCTGCCACCGGTGTGTTCCGAAACGACGTCATCTGCCGGCAATGAACGTGAACCGCCTAGAATGGCGGCATGACGTCAACGCCGCCCACCGCCCCGCACGCCCTCAAGGCCGACAGCTTCGGCCGCATCCTGCTGATCGAGCAGGACGGCCAGCGCTTCGTGCGCCGCGACCTCGGGGCCACACCCTGGTGGCTGCGCCTGCCCGCCTGGTGGCTGGCCCGCCGCGAAGCCCGCGCGCTGGCCCATCTGAACGGCATGCCCGACACCCCCCGGCTGCTGGCCTGGGACGGCCGCTGGCTGGACCGCAGCTTCATGGAAGGCGACGCCATGTACCAGCGGCCCCCACGCCGCGACTTGGCCTACTTCCGCGCCGCCCGCCGGCTGCTGCAGCAGGTGCACCGCCACGGCATCGCCCACAACGACCTGGCCAAGGAAGCCAACTGGCTGGTCCGCGAAGACGGCCGCCCGGCACTGATCGACTTCCAGCTCGCCGTGATCGGCAACCCCCGCTCACGCTGGATGCGCCTGCTCGCCCGCGAAGACCTGCGCCACCTGCTCAAGCACAAGCGGATGTATTGCCGTGAGTACCTGACACCCGTGGAGAAGCGCCTGCTGAAGCGCCATTCGTGGGTGCGTGACGTGTGGTTCCGCACCGGCAAGCCGGTGTACCGGTTCGTCACCCGCAAGATCCTGCACTGGGAAGACAACGAAGGGCAGGGGCCGAAGCCCTGAGTGAGCATCCTGTTCGGTGCCGGTGCCGGTGCCGGTGCCGGTGCGTGACGCTTGATGCGCGATTCGCGGTGTGCGGTGCCTGGTGTGAACGGGCACGGGGACCGCACGGGATCCTGGGCGGGGACTTGGATGTGGGATCGGATGGGGTCTTGGATGGGGTCTTGGATGGGGGGCGGTAGGGTCGCACGACAGTCGACCGCCGATAACGGCTATCACACCGTTAGGGCATGAACCAGAACGAAGGCGCGCTTGAGGATTCAAACAAATCAATCGGCCGCGATGAAGGCATAGATTTCGTCGCGGTCCTGTATCGCCTCTGGCGTCCAGAACAGCTACCTCACTCGGAGGCTTCAAGCCGGCGGCGTGTTGCTGCCCGCTTGGCTGCAAACCTTGCTTTTACTTCGGTCGCTGGTATCAGATTGCCGGCGTTGGCCGAATCCAGTCCGAACTGTACTTGGCGACGGAACCCGTCGTCATGCGCGGCGGCCTCCTTCTGTTGTTGCATGAACTCGCGCATCATGACGCTTCTCCTATGTGTTGCATGATAAGTCCACTGTAGCGCAGGGCTCCGGGTGTCGCGTCACTCCATTCCACCGAGAATGACCTCGGAAATGTCGTGAATGTCGTGTTTCGTCGGCAAGCAGCGCAGCATCGGGATTTGTCGGATTCATGCACGTAGCGCGCATAATCCAGTTCTACATTCGCTCTTCGGCCCCTGATATGACGACCCTGCAAGGTAAAATCCTGTTCATCACCGGTGCCTCGCGTGGCATCGGCCTGGCCATCGCCCTGCGCGCCGCGCGCGAAGGGGCCAACGTGGCCATCGCGGCCAAGTCGTCGGTCCCGAACCCCAAGCTCCCCGGCACCATCCACAGCGCTGCCGAAGCCGTGAACGCCGTCGGCGGGCAGGGGCTGGCCCTGAAATGCGATATCCGCGAAGAAGACCAGGTGCACGCCGCAGTCGCCGCCACCGTGGACACCTTTGGCGGCATCGACATCCTGGTCAACAACGCCAGCGCGATCTGGCTGCGCGGCACGCTGGATACGCCGATGAAGCGCTTCGACCTGATGCAGCAGGTCAACTCACGCGGCAGCTTCCTGTGCGCACGGGCCTGCCTGCCGCACCTGCTGCAGGCGGCCAACCCGCACATTCTCACCCTGGCCCCGCCGCCCAGCCTCAATCCGAAGTGGTGGGGGCCGCATACCGGTTACACCCTGGCCAAGATGGGCATGAGCTTTGTCACCCTTGGCTTGGCCGCCGAGTTCGGCCCGCAGGGCGTGGCGGTGAATGCGCTGTGGCCGCGCACGGTGATCGCCACCGATGCGATCAACATGATTCCGGGCGTGGACGCGGCCGGTTGCCGTACGCCGCAGATCATGGCGGATGCTGCGTATGCGGTACTGACCCGCGAAGCGGCTGGCTTCCACGGCAACTTCCTGCTGGACGATGAAGTGCTGGCCGAAGCCGGCGTCACCGATCTCAGCGGCTATGCGGTGGACCCGTCGCGGCCGCTGCTGCCGGATCTGTTCCTGGACTGACCCATGGGGCCCATCCGCGCCACGTTGCTGGTCACGCTGCTGATCGCGCTGGGCGTGTGGAGCTGCTACTTCCTGCCGGGTTGGGTGGGCTTGCTGGCCGGCGCTGTGCTACTGCTTTGCGCGCTCATTGCTACTCTTGCCGTCCTGTTCGGACGAGGAGAACGGGGTAGGGCGACTCGGCTTTGGAAAGAGTTCTGCGATTTTCTCTACGGGCTCTGAGCTCCCAGCCACGCAGGGCGTGGCTCTACGTCGCATCACGTCCGCGGGGCATTCGGGCGTCGTGCATTCTGATGAAACGGCGATCCCAAGGCCTCCACCTGCTAGAATCCGCTCTCTGGAAACGTTTTCAACACGGAGAGGTTGGATGAAGCACGCAGTACGCACGGCCACGATGGCCGTTTCGATCGCCCTGGCCCTGAGCGCCTGCGGCAACAAGTCGGCCGATCCGGCCAAGGCCGAGGCGGCGGCCGCCAGCGAACAGCTGGACGCGCAGGAAGCGCTTACCGTCAAGCTCAATGACTACATTGATTGCTACAACGCCATTGATGCGGATCAGCATCGGGGTATCGACACCTACACTGGCTGGATGAAGGACCCGGAAGCGGGCCCGACCGGCAAGGAACAGCGCGGTTACGGTCCACGCCCGGTGGACACCTATGGGCTGAAGAAGTGCGATGAGGCGGTGACCCGCGCGCTGGCCGCCGACCCGAAATTGCCGGCGCTGGATGCCGCAGCCAAGGACTACCTGGCCCAGCTGCATGCGTTGGAGCCGTTGGCCAAAGAGGCTCACGACTATTACAGCCGCGAGGATTTCGAAGACGACAACTTCGGCAAGGGCAAGCAGATGCATGCCCCACTGATGGCCGCATGGGGGGCATTTGCAGCTTCCAGCGAAACCTTCAGCGAAGAGCTGGAAAAGCAGAACGACCAGGCCCAGCGTGAACAGCTGGCGGCGCTGGAGAAGGCCGAAGGGCGCACGATGGAGTTCTATCGTCTGTCGATGATGCTGGAAGCCAAGTCGCTGGTCGATTTCATGAGCGAGGACACCTTCGACGTCGCGGAAGGCGAGAAGCGCGTGGCCGCGTTCAATGCGCTGTCCGACGAGGCGCACGCCAAGGTCAAGCCGGAGCAGAACAACGCCGGTTGGAGCACGTTCGAGATGTCGGCCGAAACGTTCCGTCGCCAGGCCAAGGAACGTGTGGCCCGCGTGCGCGACAAGAAGCCGTACAGCAAGCTGGAGATCCATTGGATGGACAATCCGACGCTGGCACCTGGCGGTTCGCCGAGCAAGTTGTTGAACACCTACAACGACCTGGTTCAGCGCAGCAACCAGCTGTAAAGGGTTTAAAAGCGCGGCGGAAAACCATCCGCCGCGCTGTTACCAGCGCCATCGTCCTGCGCACGTAGCAATTCGTAGGTACCACGCCATGCGTGGTACCCGCGCGCAGCGCGGCACAAGCGTCCGAACGCGATGCAATACGGTGCCTGGATGTGGCCGACGTTTAGACGCGGCCGAAGACGCGCATCAGGCGTTCATGACGTCGGAACGAAGAACGGACACGCATGGCGTGTCCCTACGCGGGTGCCCGTAATGACGCGCCATGTGCGTCAATCATTAAACGCGTCCGCCGGCCGGTCGGACGCGGGGCCTTACGCTGCCGCCGGCATCTGCCGGATCGGGTCTGAATGCACCTCGGTGAAATGCATCTGGTGAATCACGCCATCCGGTCCGTTCGGCATGACCGCATCCACGCGATCACGCGGGCCCACCAGGGCGACGGTGAGCAGGCCGCGACCGGCTTCGACGATCAGACGATCGCCCACGTCCATACCCATGTCACGCAGCCACGTGCCATGCAGGATGATGAAAGGAACCGGGTGGTGGTTGAGCATCGGCGGCTGCAGCACGCTGTTGCAGCACTGGCAGCGTTGATACAGCGGTTGGACTGCAGAGGTGTGGGCACTACGGTGCGGCCTGTTGGCCTTGCGCTTGCTCATGCTAAGTCTCCAGCATCGGGGAATGCCCCTCGCCGGTTAGGCGAGGGGGTCGGGAGGTTAGCAACCGCTCGTTGATTAGACGGTGTGGCATATTTCCCCCTCACGAGGGTGTTGTATTAACCACCCTCCCGACTAAGGGACGCACAAAAATTTACTATCAACGAGCGGGTTGCTACACCCGGAGCGGACAATGCGCTGATCGCCTTCGAATGGATAGAGCCATTTCCGACGTGTTTTCGCTGTCATGCGGTTTCACAGGCGGAATGACGCTTTCAGCCCGGGATTTTTGAGACTTGGTACGCAGAATGGGCGTTTGGGAATCTGGGATTGCACAGATTCCTATGCCATGCGTTTTTCTGGTCGATGACGCAAAATGCCAATCGCAGCCGCGCCGGGCGCGCGCCCGACGAACAGCGCAATCGTCCTGCGCACGTAGCAATTCGTAGTGACGCGCCATGCGCGTCAACCGCGCAACGCGCGGCGCAAGCATCCGAAGGCGGTGCAACACGGTGCCCGTGCGCGGCCGACGTTTAGAGCCAGCCGAAGACGTGCATCAGACGTTCATGACCCCGGAACGAAGAGCGGACGGGCATGGCCCGTCCCCACAGGTGGTGGCCGAGCCCGTCCACACACGCCTCCCCACGCGGGAACTCATTGATTGAACACCTCAGGCAGCTTCTCCCCACACCCCCGGCAATGCCGCGCATCCGCCTCATGCCCCTCCAGCCCGCAATGCGGACACCCGCGCGCATCACGCCGCGACGCCCGCTCGGCATCGCGCATGGTGTTGGCCAGCTCAGCGGTATAGATCCCGGTAGGCACGGCAATAATGCTGTAACCGATCAGAATCAAAACAGAAGTAACAAACCGCCCCAGCACCGTCTGCGGCACGATGTCGCCGAAGCCCACCGTGGCCATGGTCACCACCGCCCAGTACATCGCACTGGGAATGCTGGTGAAGCCATGATTCGGCCCCTCGATCACGTACATCATGGTGCCAGCGATGATCGTGATGGTGATCACCGTAAACAGGAACAGCAGGATCTTGCGCCGGCTGCGCCACAGCGACTCCATCAGCACGCCGCTTTCTTCGATGTAGCGGGTCAGCTTGAGAATGCGGAACACGCGCAGGATGCGCAGCGCGCGCACCACCAGCAGGCTCTGTGCGCCGGGGATGAACAGCGACAGGTAGGTGGGCAGGATCGAGGCCAGGTCGATGATGCCCCAGATGCTGAACGCATAGCGCAGGGGCCGCTTCACCACCACCAGCCGCAGCACGTACTCGGCGGTGAACAGGATCGTGAAGCCCCATTCGACCACGTACAGCCAGCTGGCGTGGGCCTCATGGAAGCGCTGCACGCTGTCGAACATGACCACCAGCACGCTGGCGATGATGGCGTAGACCAGCAGCAGGTCGAAATTGCGCGAGGGCCGGGTGTCGTGGCGGTAGATGATGTCAAACCAGGTCCGGCGCCAGCCGGAGTCGGTTGCGGGGTTGAGCTGGGGGGCACTGAAAGGTCGCATGCGGCGCATTGTGCCCCAGCCGGGGTAGGGGGAGAATGAGACCTTTCCCGGAACCCTTGACCGCCATGACCGCCGCTGCCACCGACCCGCTTCTGTCCCTGTCGCACTACTACCTGCCGGTGTACAAGCCGCGCCAGGTGGTGCTGGAACGCGGCCAGGGCGCGCGCGTATGGGACAACCACGGCCGCGAGTTCATCGACCTGGCCGCCGGCATCGCCGTGTGTGGCCTGGGCCACAACGACCCGGACCTGAAGGCCGCCCTGATCGAGCAGGCCGGCAAGCTGTGGCACACCAGCAACGTGTTCTACAGCGAGCCGCCGCTGCGCCTGGCCGAAGAGCTGGTCACCGCCTCGCGCTTCGCCGAGCGGGTGTTCCTGTGCAATTCCGGCGCGGAAGCCAATGAAGTGGCGATCAAGCTGGTGCGCAAGTGGGCCTCCTCGCAGGGCCGCCCCGCCGACAAGCGGGTCATCGTGACCTTCCGCGGCAGCTTCCACGGCCGCACCCTGGCCGCGGTGACCGCCACCGCCCAGCCGAAGTACCAGGAAGGCTACGAGCCGCTGCCCGGTGGCTTCCGCTATGTGGACTTCAACGACGAAGTGCAGCTGGAAACGGCGATGGCTGCCGGCGACGTGGCTGCGGTGATGCTGGAGCCGATCCAGGGCGAGGGCGGCGTGATGCCGGCCAAGTCCGGTTTCCTGCAGCGCGTGCGCGAGCTGTGCGACCAGCACAACGCGCTGGTGGTGCTGGATGAGATCCAGGCCGGCATGGGCCGCACCGGTACCCTGTTCGCGCATTGGCAGGACGGCATCAAGCCGGACATCGTGACCCTGGCCAAGGCGCTGGGCGGCGGTTTCCCGATCGGCGCGATGCTGGCCGGCCCGAAGGTGGCCGAGGCCATGCAGTTCGGCGCGCATGGCACCACCTTTGGCGGCAACCCGCTGGCCGCTGCCGTGGCCCGGGTCGCGCTGCGCAAGCTGTCCTCGCCGGAAATCGCGCACAACGTGGGCCGGCAGTCGCAGGCGCTGCGCGAGGGGCTGGGGAAGATCAATGACGAGTTCAAGGTGTTCAGCCAGGTGCGCGGTCGCGGCCTGATGCTGGGCGCGGTGCTGGACAAGGATTTCGCCGGGCAGGCGGGGCCGATTCTGGATCACGCCGCCGAGCATGGGCTGTTGACGTTGCAGGCTGGGCCGGACGTGCTTCGGTTCGTGCCTTCGTTGAACATCAGCGATGAGGAAGTGGCAGAAGGGTTGAAGCGGCTGCGCGCCGCGATCCAGTCGTTCATCGCCTCGCGCTGACCGTAGAGCCGGGCTTGCCCGGCTGCTTTTGGCGCACACCTGCGACACCCCGTCGCAGGTGCCATCGCACCATGCTCTCTAGAATTCACGGTGTACCCGCAAGGAGATCACCGTGAAACTGCTCGCCCCCCTGATCCTGGCCGCACTGGCCTTCGCCCCGTCCGCCTACGCCCGCGTCTGCGCGGTCAACGTGGACAGCACCGACCAGATGACCTTCACCCAGAAGGACATCAAAGTGGCCGGCGACTGCACCCAGGTGAAGCTGACCCTGCGCCACACCGGCAAGCTGGCGGCCACCGCGATGGGGCACAACTGGGTGCTGACGAAAACGGCGGATTACCAGCCGGTAGCGATGGCGGGGATGCGGATGAAGCTGGCCGACGCGTATGTGCCGAAGGGTGATGCGCGGGTGTTGGCGCATACGGCGTTGATTGGCGGTGGGCAGAGTACGTCGGTGACGTTTTCCACGGCCAAGCTGGTGAAGGGTGGGGATTACACGTTTTTCTGTTCGTTCCCCGGGCATTTTGCGATGATGAAGGGGAAGTTCGTTTTCGGTTGAGTCCGCGAAGCCACGCAGGGCGTGGCTCTACATGGCCTCGCGGTCCATCAACCGTTCGCGGAACCCATTACCCGCGTGCCACCACAAACGCCTTGCGCGCCGCCGCAATCGTGGCATCAATCACTGCATCATCGTGCGCACTCGACAGGAACCCGGCCTCATACGCCGACGGGGCCAGGAACACCCCACGCTCCAGCATCGCGTGGAAGAACCGGTTGAACGCCGCCGTATCGCACGCCGTCGCCTGCGCATACGTCTCCACCTTCTGATCGGTGAAGAACAACCCGAACATCGCGCCCACCTGATTGGTGGTCACCGCCACGCCGGCTTCAGCCGCCGCCGCTTCCAGCCCGGCACACAGGCGTGCGGTCGCAGCCGAGAGACGCTCATGGAAGCCCGGCTCCTGCACCAGCTCCAGCATCGCCAGGCCTGCGGCCATCGCCACCGGATTGCCGCTGAGCGTACCGGCCTGGTAGATCGGGCCGGCCGGGGCAATCTGCGACAGCAGGTCGCGACGGCCGCCATAAGCCCCCACCGGCATGCCGCCGCCGATGATCTTGCCGAAGGTGGTCAGGTCCGGGGTGATGCCGTAGTGCGCCTGCGCTCCGCCGAGGGCGACGCGGAAGCCGGTCATCACTTCGTCGAAGATCAGCAGCGCGCCGTACTGGGTGCACAGCGCACGCAGGTGCTGCAGGTAGCCCTCGCGCGGCGGAATGCAGTTGGCATTGCCCACCACCGGTTCAATGATCAGGCCGGCAATGTGCTCGCCCTGCTCGGCGAACAGCGCGGTGGCGGCGTCGAAATCGTTGTAGGGCAGGGTGAGGGTGAGTTCGCTCAGCCCCGCCGGCACGCCCGGTGAGGTCGGCACGCCCAGGGTCAGCATGCCGCTGCCAGCCTTGACCAGGAACGAGTCGCCATGGCCGTGGTAGCAGCCTTCAAACTTCACGATGCGGCTGCGGCCGGTGGCACCACGCGCAAGACGGATCGCCGACAGCGTGGCCTCAGTGCCCGAATTGACCATGCGCACCATTTCGCACGACGGCACCAGCCGGGTGATGGTTTCGGCCATGGTCACTTCGGCCGCGCACGGCGCGCCGAACGACAGCCCGTTGTTGATCGCGTGCTTCACCGCCTGGCGCACCGCCGCGTGGTTGTGGCCGACGATCATCGGGCCCCAGGAACCGACGTAGTCGATGTACTGGTTGCCGTCCACGTCATACAGATAGGCACCGTCGGCGCGTTCGACGAAGAACGGTTCGCCGCCGACCGACTTGAACGCGCGCACCGGCGAATTGACCCCGCCGGGCAGCAGCGCCTGGGCGCGGGTGAACAGGGCGTGGGAGTTGTCGTGGTTCATGCGGTGGGGTCCTGGAAACGGGCAAGGCAGGCGCGCAGGGCGGCGACCGGGTCGGGGGCGGCGAAGATGCCGCTGACCACGGCGACCAGGTCGGCCCCGGCGGCGATGATCGGGCCCACATTGTCCGGGGTCAGGCCGCCAATCGCCACCCGCGGCACGCCCAGTGCGGCGCTTTGCCGCAGCAGGTCGACGCTGGCGCGGCTCTTGGTGACCTTGGTGGTGGTGGGGAAGAAGGCCCCGAAGGCCACATAGCTGGCCCCGGCGGCGGCTCCGGCGCGGGCGCGCTCGAGGCTGTCGTAGCAGGAGGTGCCGATGATGGCCTGCGCGCCGAGCAGGGCGCGGGCGGCGGCGATGTCGC
>NZ_DAMDFR010000060.1:0-26599 GCF_032103445.1 Stenotrophomonas sp. | reverse complement strand
AACATCCATGTTTTTGACGGTCCCGCAAACCCACCCCGGCACGCCCCAGACAGAGGGCCGGGGGCCGTGGGGAAATGCCACAGCAACATCAACGGCGATGTCGATCTGGGGTCATGCGTTACCGGAAGTTGGGAATTTCACGGCGATCGTCTGTCGACCGATCCCACCAAAGCAGATCCAGCGCAAGCAGGTCCAACGCACGGACAAGTGATGAGTTGGTTTTGACCGTCCGTGGCCACCGACGCACTGTCATGGCGGCTCGGGGTGGGCTGGAGGGGGCGTGAGCCGCATGGATGCGGCGATCGAGCTTACAAGGACGTACTTGCAGCGTCCCCCGCAACGCCCGTCCCGAGCCGCCAAACCAGGGAATCCGTGAACCGAGGGCTGTTCGCCCAAATCCAACAGCAGCCGGGCACAGCCCGGCGATACGTAGCGCGTGCAATCCGGGATCCCGACCCCCCACGCGAATTATCCAATTGAAATGTAAGCGTTTTCGGTGGAACAGGGATTCGTTACATCCGGTATCATTGCCGGCTGATACCCAAAAGGAGACCGCCATGCGCCGCAAGATCGTCGCCGGTAACTGGAAGCTGCACGGCAGCCGTCAATTCGCGACCGACCTGGTCAGTGACGTGGTCGCCAGCCTGCCGAAGGATGGGGTCGAGGTGGTCATCCTGCCGCCGTTGCCGTACCTCGGTGAGCTGGTCAACGATTTCGAGGGTCGGGCTGTCGCTTTTGGCTCGCAGGACGTCAGCTCCAATGAAAAGGGGGCCTACACCGGTGAGGTGTCCGCGGCCATGCTGGCCGAGGTCGGGGCCCGCTACGGGCTGGTCGGCCATTCCGAGCGCCGCCAGTACCACCATGAAAGCAGTGAGCTGGTCGCCCGCAAGTTTGCCGCCGCCATCCACGCCGGCCTGGTGCCCGTGCTGTGCGTGGGCGAAACCCTGGAGCAGCGCGAGGCCGGGCAGACCGAAGACGTCATCGCCAGCCAGCTGGCCCCGGTGCTGGACCTGGTTGGTCCGGCCGGCTTCCAGCACGCCGTGGTCGCCTACGAGCCGGTCTGGGCCATCGGTACCGGCAAAACCGCCTCCAAGGAGCAGGCGCAGGAGGTCCATGCCTTCATCCGTGGCGAAGTGGCCAAGCGGGATGCTAGAATCGCCGATTCGTTGCCGATCCTGTACGGCGGCAGCGTCAAGCCCGACAACGCTGGGGAACTGTTCGCGCAGCCCGATGTCGATGGTGGGCTGGTAGGCGGGGCCTCGTTGGTCGCCGCAGATTTCCTGGCCATCGTCGAGGCGGCGACCGGGCGTTAAATGAATAATCCGAGGACGGATTCGAAATGCTGATGTTGATCCTCAATGTGGTCTACGTGCTGGTATCGGTGGCCATGATCGCGCTCATCCTGATGCAGCGTGGTTCCGGCGCGGCCGCAGGCTCGGGTTTCGGTGCCGGTGCCTCGGGCACGGTGTTCGGTGCGCGCGGTGCGTCCAACTTCATGTCCAAGACCACCAAGTGGCTGGCCGTGGTGTTCTTTGGCATCAGCCTCTTCATGGCCTGGTACGCCAGCCATGGTGCCCGTCCGACCGTTGATGCCGGCCTGGGCGTGATGTCCGCCCCGGTCCAGAGCGCCCCGGCGGTGCCGGCGGGCGAGCTGCCGGCCGTGCCGAAAGCCCCCGAAGCCGCTGCGCCGCAGCCGGTTCCGGCCGCTGCTGCCCCGGCCACTGTGCCGGCTCAGGCGGAAACGTCGAATTCTGGTGAAGAAAAGCCCGCTGAAGGCTCCCAGAATCGCTGAAGACGGTTACAATATGCGGCGCACCGGGCAACCCCCGGTGCGATCGTAAGCCCAGGTGGCGGAATTGGTAGACGCACTACCTTGAGGTGGTAGCGACTTAGGTCGTAGGGGTTCGAGTCCCCTCTTGGGCACCATTTGTTTGTAAGCGGTCTGCGGTCTGGCGCGTCATGCGCCAGATCTGCGTTCCGTCCACTCCCCCATGCCAAAACGCCTGCAGGCGTGGCGGCAGAGGCAAGAGAGAATCGCTGTGCTGGCCGAATATTTGCCGTCTCTGCTGTTTCTGATTGTTGCCACCGGTATCGGCGTTGCGCTGATGCTGGTCGGTCGGTTCCTCGGTCCCCGGCGTCCAGATCTGAAGAAGCTCTCGCCGTACGAATGCGGCTTCGAGGCCTTCGAGGACGCGCGCATGAAGTTCGATGTGCGCTACTACCTGATCGCGATCCAGTTCATCGTATTTGACTTGGAAATCATCTTCATCGTGCCGTGGACCCAGGTGTTCATGGAGCTGGGGGCGCGTTCCCTGGTCACGATGGGCCTGTTCGTGGGCATGCTTTTCCTCGGTTTCATTTACGTCTGGAAGAAGGGAGCGCTGGAATGGGAGTAATTCAGACTCTCGATGGCCTGATGAACAACCCGGTCCCGGAAGGGCGGGTCGACGACATCCTGCGGCCGGAAGGTGACAACCCGCTGCTCGAGAAGGGCTATGTGACCACCAGCGTCGATGCGCTGTTGAACTGGGCACGTACCGGCTCGATGTGGCCGATGACCTTCGGTCTGGCCTGCTGCGCGGTTGAGATGATGCACGCCGGTGCGGCGCGCCTCGACCTCGACCGTTATGGCGTGGTGTTCCGCCCGTCGCCGCGTCAGTCCGACGTGATGATCGTGGCCGGTACCCTGGTCAACAAGATGGCCCCGGCGCTGCGCAAGGTCTACGACCAGATGCCGGACCCGAAGTGGGTCATCTCCATGGGCAGCTGCGCCAACGGTGGCGGCTACTACCACTACTCGTATGCAGTGGTGCGTGGCTGTGATCGCGTGGTGCCGGTGGACGTCTACGTCCCGGGTTGCCCGCCAACCGCGGAAGCGCTGGTGTACGGGATCCTGCAGCTGCAGAAGAAGATCTGGCGTACGCAGACCATCGCCCGCTGACATTCCTCCTGACAAGAGCACGCCAAGCCCCCATGGCAGAGCAAGCATCCTTCATCGACCGACTCTCCGCACGTTTCGCAGGTGCGCAGGTCTTCGTGGTCGAACCCCGCGGCGAAGTGACGCTGGAAGTGCCCGCTGCTGACTGGCTGGCGACGGCGATTGCGCTGCGCGACGAATTCGGTTTCGAGCAGTCCGTTGACCTGTGTGGTCTGGACTACCTCGGCTACGGTGACGACGAATGGGACACCGCTGATGTCTCCTCGCACGGCTTCAGCCGTGGCGTGGAAGGCAAGGGTGCCGGTCGTTTCGCGTGGGGTGAATTCCCCAGTCGCGAAACCGCCGACGGTGCCCAGCCGCAGCCGGTGCCGCAGCAGCGTTTTGCGGTGGTGGCGCAGCTGCGCTCCTACCAGCACAACCTGACCATGCGCATCCGCTGCTTCGCGCCGAACGAAGAGCTGCCGGTGGTCGCTTCGCTGACCCCCGTGTGGCCGGGCCTGAACTGGTTCGAGCGTGAAGCGTTCGACCTGTTCGGCGTGATCTTCGAAGGTCACCCGGACCTGCGCCGCATCCTGACCGACTACGGCTTTGTGGGGCATCCGTTCCGCAAGGACTTCCCGCTGATCGGCAACGTCGAAGTGCGCTACGACGAAGAAAAGAAGCGCGTGATCTATGAACCGGTGACCTCGGTCGAACCGCGCGTCGGCGTGCCGCGCGTGATCCGTGACGATGCCCGTTTCCAGACCGCTGCCGGTGAAACCGCGCAGTCGGAGGCAGTGAAGTGAGCCAGATCCATCAGTCCCACCAGGCGTTTGCGAGCAACCCGGCCGAATCGCGCCAGGAAATCCGCAACTACACCATGAACTTCGGCCCCCAGCATCCGGCTGCGCACGGTGTGCTGCGCCTGATCCTGGAAATGGACGGTGAAACCATCGTCCGTGCCGACCCGCACGTGGGCCTGCTGCACCGGGGCACCGAGAAGCTGGCCGAGTCCAAGCCGTTCAACCAGTCCATCGGTTACATGGACCGCCTCGACTACGTGTCGATGATGTGCAACGAACACGCCTACGTGCGCGCGATCGAAACCCTGATGGGGATCGAAGCGCCGGAGCGTGCGCAGTACATCCGCACCATGTTCGACGAAATCACCCGCATCCTGAACCACCTGATGTGGCTGGGCTCGAACGCACTCGACCTGGGTGCGATGGCGGTCATGCTGTACGCCTTCCGTGAGCGCGAAGAGCTGATGGACTGCTATGAAGCGGTCTCCGGCGCGCGCATGCACGCGGCCTACTACCGTCCGGGCGGCGTCTACCGCGACCTGCCGGACCAGATGCCGAAGTACAAGGAATCGCGTTGGCACAAGGGCCAGGCCCTGAAGAACCTCAACGCCGCGCGCGAGGGTTCGCTGCTCGACTTCCTGGAGAACTTCACCGTTGAGTTCCCCAAGCGCGTCGACGAATACGAAACCCTGCTGACCGACAACCGTATCTGGAAGCAGCGTACCGTCGGCATCGGCGTGGTCACCCCGGAACTGGCCCACGCGTGGGGCATGACCGGTGTGATGCTTCGTGGCTCGGGCATTGCCTGGGACCTGCGCAAGAAGCAGCCGTATGCCAAGTACGACGCCGTCGACTTCGACATTCCGCTGGGCAAGGAAGGCGACTGCTACGACCGCTACCTGGTCCGCGTCGCGGAAATGCGCGAATCCAACCGCATCATCAAGCAGTGCGTGGCGTGGCTGAAGGCCAACCCGAGCCCGGTGATGGTGAAGAACTTCAAGGTCGCTCCGCCCAAGCGTGAGGACATGAAGGACGACATGGAAGCGCTGATCCATCACTTCAAGCTGTTCAGTGAAGGCTACTGCGTGCCGGCCGGCGAAACCTATTCGGCGGTGGAAGCCCCGAAGGGTGAGTTCGGCTGCTACCTGATGTCCGATGGCGCCAACAAGCCGTTCCGCGTGCACCTGCGCGCGCCGGGCTTCGCCCATCTGTCCTCGATCGACTCGGTTGTGCGCGGGCACATGCTCGCCGACGTGGTGGCCATGATCGGCACCTACGACCTGGTGTTCGGCGAGGTCGACCGGTGATGCCGGCCGCAAGCACGATGCCTGACACCCGCCGGCTGCTGCCGGCGCTGCAGGTTCTGGTTTTCCACGATTTGGTATTCGTTGAGGTCGGCCGATGAAGGCGACAGGTAATTTCGAGGCGGCGCGCGACGTCGACCCGATGGTGGTGCTGAGCGACAAGACCCGTGCTCACATCGATCACTGGCTGTCCAAGTTCCCGCCGGACCGCAAGCGCTCTGCCACGCTGCAGGGCCTGCATGCCGCGCAGGAGCAGAACCAGGGCTGGCTGACCGACGAACTGATCGCCGGCGTGGCCAAGTACCTCGATCTGCCGCCGGTGTGGGCGTACGAAGTGGCCAGCTTCTACTCGATGTTCGAGCTGGAGAAGGTCGGCCGCCACAACGTCGCCTTCTGCACCAACATCAGCTGCTGGCTGAACGGTGCGGAAGACCTGGTCGCGCACGCCGAAAAGAAGCTCGGCTGCAAGACCGGCCAGTCCACCGCTGACGGCCGCATCTACCTCAAGCGTGAAGAAGAATGCCTGGCCGGTTGTGCCGGTGCGCCGATGATGGTCATCAATGGCCACTATCACGAGCGCCTGACCGTCGAACAGGTCGACGCGCTGCTGGACGGGTTGGAGTAAGCCATGGCACATCATCACGCACCCACTGGCCCGGTCGGTCCCGCACCGCTGCCGCACCAGGTGGTCTACACCACGCTGCACTACGACACCCCGTGGTCGTACGAGAGCTACCTCAAGACCGGTGGCTACGCTGCCCTGCGCAAGATCCTCGAAGAGAAGATCCCGCCGGAGCAGGTGATCGAGATGGTCAAGCAGTCGAACCTGCGCGGCCGTGGCGGCGCGGGCTTCCCGACCGGCCTGAAGTGGTCCTTCATGCCCAAGGGCACCATGCAGAAGTACATCCTGTGCAACTCGGACGAATCCGAGCCGGGCACCTGCAAGGACCGCGACATCCTGCGTTACAACCCGCACTCCGTGGTCGAAGGCATGGCCATTGCCTGCTACGCCACCGGCAGCACCGTGGGCTACAACTACCTGCGTGGTGAATTCCACCACGAGCCGTTCGAAAACTTCGAACAGGCCCTGGCCGACGCCTACGCGAACGGCTGGCTGGGCAAGAACATTCTCGGCAGCGGCGTGGATATCGACATCTACGGTGCGCTGGGTGCCGGCGCGTACATCTGCGGCGAAGAAACCGCGCTGATGGAATCGCTGGAAGGCAAGAAGGGGCAGCCGCGCTACAAGCCGCCGTTCCCGGCCAACTTCGGCCTGTACGGCAAGCCGTCGACGATCAACAACACCGAAACCTACGCTTCGGTGCCGGCGATCATCCGCAATGGCCCGGAATGGTTCCAGAGCCTGAGCCTGACCAAGAACGGCGGCCCGAAGATCTTCTCGGTCTCCGGCTGCGTGCAGAAGGGCGGCAACTTTGAAGTGCCGCTGGGCACCACCTTCGACGACCTGCTGGAAATGGCCGGTGGTCTGAAGCCGGGCCGCACCCTGAAGGGCGCGATTCCGGGCGGCGTCTCGATGCCGGTGCTGAAGGCCGAAGAGCTGAAGGGCCTGCAGATGGACTACGACACCCTGCGTGCCCTGGGCACCGGTCTGGGTTCGGGGGCCATCGTGGTGCTGGACGACAGCGTCTGCTGCGTCAAGTTCGCCTGCCGCATCAGCCAGTTCTTCCACAAGGAATCCTGTGGCCAGTGCACCCCGTGCCGTGAAGGCACCGGCTGGATGCACCGCGTGCTCGAGCGCATCGTCGCCGGCAAGGCCACCATGGAAGACCTGCACCAGTTGAAGGCCGTGGCCGGTCAGATCGAAGGTCACACCATCTGTGCGTTCGGTGAAGCGGCGGCGTGGCCCATCCAGGGCTTCCTGCGCCAGTTCTGGGACGAATTCGAGTACTACATCGTCAACGGTCATTCGATGGTTGACGGCAAGAAGGTGGAGGCAGCCGCTGCATGAGCGCGCAACCCAACAATCCCGCCGCCCCGGCCGTCGTGCCGGAAGGGCACGTGACCGTCGAGATCGACGGCCAGTCCCTGGTGGTGCCCAAGGGCTCGATGATCATCCAGGCCGCCGACAAGGCCGGCATTCCGATCCCGCGCTTCTGCTACCACGAAAAGCTGCCGATCGCGGCCAACTGCCGCATGTGCCTGGTCGATGTTGAAAAGTCGCCCAAGCCGGCTCCGGCCTGCGCCACGCCGGTGATGGATGGCATGAAGGTCGCCACCCGCAGCGAAAAGGCGCTGAAGTTCCAGCGTTCGGTGATGGAGTTCCTGCTCATCAACCATCCGCTGGACTGCCCGATCTGCGATCAGGGCGGCGAGTGCGAGCTGCAGGACGTGTCGCTGGGCTATGGCCGTTCGGTCAGCCGCTTCAACGAACGCAAGCGCGTGGTGCCGGACGAGGACATCGGTCCGCTGGTCGCCACGGAAATGACCCGCTGCATCCAGTGCACCCGCTGCGTCCGCTTCACCGCCGACGTGGCCGGTACCTACGAACTGGGTGGCATGTACCGCGGTGAAAACCTGCAGATCGGCACCTACGACGGCAAGCCGCTGACCACCGAGCTGTCCGGCAACGTCGTCGACGTCTGCCCGGTGGGCGCGCTGACCAACAAGGTGTTCCAGTTCCGCGCCCGTCCGTGGGAACTGACCGCACGCGAGTCGCTGGGTTACCACGACGCGATGGGCTCGAACCTGTTCCTGCATGTGCGTCGCGGCGAAGTGCTGCGCGCGGTGCCGCGCGACAACGAGCTGGTCAACGAATGCTGGCTGTCCGACCGTGACCGTTACTCGCACCAGGGCCTGTACAGCGCCGACCGCGCCGTGAAGCCGCTGCGCAAGGTCAATGGCGAATGGCAGGAAGTGAGCTGGGCCGAAGGCCTGGCCGCCGCCAAAGAAATTCTGTCGGCCAACAAGGGCGACGACCTCGGCGTGCTGGTGCACCCGTCGGCTTCGAACGAGGAGGGCGCACTGCTGGCCCGCCTGGCGTCGGGCCTGGGCACCGGCAACATCGACCACCGCATCAACAACCGCGACTTCTCCGACGCCGCCATTGCCGAGACCTTCGGCCTGTCGCTGGCCGAGATCGAAGTCGCTGACAACATCGTCGTGCTCGGCAGCAACATCCGCCACGAGCTGCCGCTGCTGCACGCCCGCCTGCGCAAGGCGCAGACCACGCGCAACGCGAAGATCCACGCGATCAACCCGGTCGATTTCGACTTCGCCTTCAAGCTGGCCGGCAAGCAGATTGTTGCCCCGTCCAAGTTCGTCGAAGCGCTGGGCAATGCCGAGCTGCGCCAGGCGGTCACCGGCAATGCCGTGCTGATCGTCGGCGGCATCGCCGAAAACCACCCGCAGGCCGCCGCGATCCGCGCTGCCGCGCGTGATTTCGCCGCCGCTACCGGTGCCAAGCTGTGCCGCATTCCGCAGGGTGCCAATGCCGTGGGCCTGTCCCGCGCCGGCGTTCTGCCGGCCGGCAAGGACGTGGCTGCGATGCTGGCCCAGCCGCGCAAGGCGTACGCGATCTACGGCATCGAACCGGGCCTGGACTTCGCCGACACTGCTGCCGCCCGCAAGGCGCTGGCCGGTGCCCAGGTGGTGGCCTTCAGCCAGTTCGCCTGTGCCTCGACCCGCGATGTGGCCGATGTGATCCTGCCGATCGGCGCGCTGCCGGAAATCGACGCCACCCTGACCAACCTCGATGGTCGCGAGCAGTCGGCCCGCGCCGGCGGCAAGCTGCCGGGCGAGGCCCGTGAAGGCTGGCGCGTGCTGCGCGCACTGGGTGGCGAGCTGGCCCTGGCCGGTTTCGACTTCACCGACCTGGGCGGCCTGCGTGCCAGCCTGTCCCCGGTGACCGTCAATGTCTCCGCTTCCGCCGCCACGCCGGTCACCGGCGAAGGTCTGGAAGTGGCCTCCACCGCTGCGATCTACCGCACCGACGCCGTGGTCCGCCGCGCGCAGGCGCTGCAGTCGCACCCGCTGAACAACGCGCCGCGCATCGTGCTCAATGCCGATGACGCCGCCCGCCTGCAGCTGGTGGAAGGGCAGATGGCCAAGGTCGGCACCGATGCCGGCAAGGCCACGCTGCCGGTGGTGGTCGACGCCCGCGTCGCCGCGGGTTCGGTCTGGATTGAATCGGGCCACGGTGCGACCGCACCGCTGGGTGCCGCACGCGTAACGGTGGTGGCTGCATGAACGAATTGCTGTTGAACGCGGTCGACCCGCTGCACCAGTGGCTGCTTGGCCTTGGTGAAATCGGCGCGCTGATCTGGATCATCCTGAAGATCCTGCTGATCGCCATGCCGGTGATCATCTCGGTGGCCTTCTACGTGGTCTGGGAGCGCAAGCTGATCGGCTGGATGCACGTCCGCCACGGCCCGATGTACGTGGGCATGGGCATCTTCCAGGCCTTCGCCGACGTCTTCAAACTGCTGTTCAAGGAAATCATCCAGCCGGCCAGCTCGCACAAGGCGATCTTCGTGCTGGCTCCGCTGATCACCCTGGCCCCGGCCTTCGCGGCCTGGTCGGTGGTGCCGTTTGATTCGCAGATCGTGCTGTCCAACGCCAACGCCGGCCTGCTGTACCTGCTGGCGATGACCTCGCTGGGCATCTACGGCATCATCCTGGCCGGTTGGGCATCCAACTCGAAGTACGCGTTCCTCGGTGCCATGCGCGCCTCGGCGCAGATGATCAGCTACGAAATCGCCATGGGCTTCGCCCTGGTCGGCGTGATGATCGCGGCGGGCAGCCTGAATCTGAGCAACATCGTGATGGCCCAGGCTGGCAGCTCCGGCTTCTTCGACTGGTTCCTGATTCCGCTGTTCCCGCTGTTCGTCGTGTACTGGGTGTCCGGCGTGGCCGAAACCAACCGCGCGCCGTTCGACGTGGTGGAAGGTGAATCGGAAATCGTCGCCGGCCACATGGTCGAATACTCCGGCGGTGCGTTCGCGCTGTTCTTCCTGGCCGAATACGCCAACATGATCCTGATCAGCTTCCTGATCTCGATCTTCTTCCTGGGCGGCTGGCTGAGCCCGATCCAGGGCTGGGTCACCGCGGACATCTCGCCGTGGATCGACTGGGTCTGGAAGGGTGGTGCACCGTGGCTGTTCGTCAAGGTGTTCTTCTTCGCCAGTGCCTACATCTGGTTCCGTGCCAGCTTCCCGCGCTTCCGCTATGACCAGATCATGCGTCTGGGCTGGAAGGTCTTCATCCCGCTCACCATCGCGTGGATTGCAGTAACGGCGTTGATGGTGTTCTACGGCGTGATCCAGAAGGGCGTCTAAGTGATGAACAGAATTACCCATTACTTCAAAAGCCTGCTGCTGCTCGAACTGCTCGGCGGTCTGTGGCTGACGCTGAAGTACACCTTCAAGCCGAAGTACACGCTGATGTACCCGATGGAGAAGTTCCCGCAGTCGCCGCGCTTCCGTGGCCTGCACGCCCTGCGCCGTTATCCCAACGGCGAAGAGCGCTGCATCGCCTGCAAGCTGTGCGAAGCGGTGTGCCCGGCGCTGGCCATCACCATCGACTCGGCCAAGCGTGAAGACGGCACCCGCCGTACCACCCGCTACGACATCGACCTGTTCAAGTGCATCTTCTGCGGCTTCTGTGAAGAAAGCTGCCCGGTGGACTCGATCGTCGAGACCCACATTCTCGAGTACCACTTCGAGAAGCGTGGCGAGAACATCGTTACCAAGCCGCAGCTGCTGGCCATCGGTGATCGGCTTGAAACCGAAATCGCCGAGCGTCGCGCCGCCGATGCCGCTTTCCGCTGAGGTCGAATGATGGATTGGGTAAATATCAGTTTCTGGGTCTTCTCCATCGTGGCGGGCATCTCCGCTGCGGCGGTGATCAGCGTGCGCAATCCGGTCTATGCCGTGTTGTGCCTGATCCTGACCTTCTTCTCGGTGGCCTGCGTATGGCTGCTGGTCGGGGCCGAGTTCCTGGGCGTGGCCCTGGTGCTGGTCTACGTCGGCGCTGTGATGGTGCTGTTCCTGTTCGTGGTGATGATGCTCGACATCGACGACAACAACCTGCGCGAGGGCTGGGTGCGTTACCTGCCGATCGGCCTGCTGGTTGCGATCACCATGCTGGTGCAGATGCTGGTGCTGATCGGCGTGAAGGGCAGGGCGGTCAACCCGTTCCCGGCTGACAACGCCGCGGCCGTCGCCGCCGACAGCTCCAACATCACCTGGCTGGCGCGCAGCCTGTTCACCGAATACCTGCTGCCGTTCGAGTTCGCCGCCGTCATCCTGACCGTGGCCGTGGTTGCTGCCGTCATGCTGACCCTGCGTCGCCGTGACGGTCTGAAGACCCAGAACCCGACCGAACAGACCATGGTCAAGGGCAGCGACCGCCTGCGCGTGGTCAAGATGGACGCCGAAAAGCCGGTGGTCCACACCCTGACCAAGCCCTCCAGCAACGAGGAGACTGCTCCGTGATCACTCTGGGTCATCTTCTGGCGCTGGGCGCGCTGCTGTTCTGCATCAGCCTTGCCGGCATCTTCCTCAACCGCAAGAACATCATCGTGCTGCTGATGTCGATCGAGTTGATGCTGCTGTCGGTCAACATCAATTTTGTCGGGTTCTCGCGTGAACTGGGCGACACGGCTGGCCAGCTGTTCGTCTTCTTCATCCTGACCGTGGCCGCAGCAGAAGCGGCGATCGGTCTGGCGATCCTGGTAACCCTGTTCCGTACCCGCCGCACCATCAATGTCGGCGAAGTCGATTCGCTGAAGGGCTGATCCGTAGATGGAAATTACTCTCTCCAAGAGTCTGTTGATCGCAGTGGTGCTTGCACCGCTGTTCGGCAGCATCATCGCCGGCCTGTTCGGTCGTCAGGTAGGCCGCTTCGGCGCGCAGGCCGTCACCATCCTCGGTGTCGCGGTCAGCTGTGCGCTGTCCAGCTACGTGTTCTACCAGCTGCTGTGGGGCGGCGCGCAGCCGTTCAACCAGAACGTCTACACCTTCTTTGAAGTCGGCCAGTACTCGGCGCATGTCGGTTTCATGATCGACAAGCTGACCGCGATGATGATGGTGGTGGTGACCTTCGTGTCGCTGCTGGTCCACATCTACACCATCGGCTACATGGAAGAAGACCCGGGCTACCAGCGCTTCTTCAGCTACATCTCGCTGTTCACCTTCTCGATGCTCACCCTGGTGATGAGCAACAACTTCCTGCAGCTGTTCTTCGGCTGGGAAGCGGTGGGCCTGGTTTCGTACCTGCTGATCGGCTTCTGGTTCAAGCGCCCGACCGCGATCTTCGCCAACATGAAGGCGTTCCTGGTCAACCGCGTCGGTGACTTCGGCTTCATCCTCGGCATCGCCGGCGTGCTGTGGGTGTTCGGCAGCCTCGACTACGCCACCGTGTTCGCCAATGCACCGATCCTGAACCATCCTGAGGCTCAGCTGCAGGTGTGGTCGGGTACGATCAACCTGTTCGGCCTGACCTCGATCGAAGTGATGTCCGAGCCGGTGATCTGGTCGATCGCCACCATCATCTGCATCTGCCTGTTCATCGGTGCCATGGGCAAGTCGGCCCAGGTTCCGCTGCACGTGTGGCTGCCGGACTCGATGGAAGGCCCGACCCCGATCTCGGCGCTGATCCACGCGGCCACCATGGTCACCGCGGGCATCTTCATGGTCACCCGCATGTCGCCGCTGTTCGAGCTGTCGCAGACCGCGCTGAACTTCGTGCTGTTCATCGGTGCCACCACTGCGTTCTTCACCGGCCTGATCGGTATCGTGCAGAACGACATCAAGCGCGTTGTCGCGTACTCCACGCTGTCGCAGCTGGGCTACATGACCGTGGCGCTGGGCGTGTCGGCCTATTCGGCGGCCGTGTTCCACCTGATGACCCACGCCTTCTTCAAGGCGCTGCTGTTCCTCGGCGCGGGCTCGGTGATCATCGCCATGCACCACGAGCAGGACATGCGCAAGATGGGCGGCCTGCGCAAATACATGCCGATCACCTTCATCACCATGTGGATCGGCACCCTGGCCCTGGTCGGTACGCCGTTCTTCTCCGGCTTCTACTCCAAGGACACCATCATCGAGGCGGCCGAGCACCATGCTCACATCTCCTCGAGCTGGGTGGCGACCTATGGTTACTGGGCCGTGCTGGGTGGCGTGATCGTCACCAGCTTCTACAGCTTCCGCCTGCTGTTCCTGACCTTCCATGGCAAGGAGCGCTTCCGCGACGCACATGACGATCACGGCCATGGCCATGACGATCACCATGCCGTTGATGCGCATCATGCCGATGCCCATCACGGTGACGCCCACCATGGCGACGCGCATGACGACCACGGCCATGGCCACGGTCCGCATGAGCCGCACGAAACCCCGTGGGTGGTGACCCTGCCGCTGATCCTGCTGGCGATCCCGTCGATCCTGATCGGTTTCTTCAGCATCGGTCCGATGCTGTACGGCACCGACTGGGCCGGCCACCACGCCGAGCACGCGGTTCCGGGCCAGGTGCATGCGTTCTTCACCGGCATCGTTGATTTCTACGATCCGGCCCGCAACACCATTGGTGCGCTGGCGGAAGAGTTCCATGGTCCGGTGGCGTTCGCCCTGCACGGCATGATGGCTCCGGCCTTCTTCCTGACCGTGGCGGGCTTCCTGCTGGCGGTGCTGTTCTACCTGTGGAAGCCGGAACTGGCGACGAAGGCCCGCAAGACCTTCGCCCCGCTGGTCTCGGTGCTGGAAAACAAGTACGGCTTCGACAAGCTGTGGATCGGCGGTTTCGCCGGTGGCGGCGTCAAGCTTGGCAAGGTTTCCCGCGCGATCGACACGAATCTGGTCGATGGTGTGGTGGTCAACGGTTCGGCACGCCTGATCGACCTGGCTGCCAACCTGCTGCGTCGCACCCAATCCGGTTTCCTCTATCACTACGCCTTCGCGATGATCATCGGCCTGATTGCCCTGCTGGGCGCGCTGATGCATTACCTGCGTTGATGACCTGTACGGAATAAGAAGACGTGTCGAACTGGCCTCTACTCAGTGTTCTCATCTGGCTGCCGATCATCGGCGGTGCCTTGATCCTTGCCATCCGTGATGCCCAGACCGCGCGTTGGGCCTCGCTGGGCGTCGCAGTGCTGACCTTCGTGGCCAGCCTGTTCCTGCTCAGCGGTTACGACGTGAGCAACGACGCCCTGCAGTTCGTCGAGACCCGCGCCTGGATCCCGGCCTACGACATCGGCTACAACCTGGGTGTGGACGGCATCGCCATCGCGCTGATCCTGCTGACCACCCTGGTTTCGGTGCTGGCGCTGATTGGTGCCTGGAGCGCCATCGACAAGCGCGTCAACCAGTACGTGGCGGCCTTCCTTATCCTGGAAGGCGTCACCGTCGGTATCTTCGCTGCCACCGACGCGATGCTGTTCTACGTGTTCTTCGAAGCCATGCTGATTCCGATGTTCCTGATCATCGGTGTCTGGGGTGGTCCGCGTCGCATCTACGCCGCACTGAAGTTCTTCCTGTACACCTTCCTCGGCTCGGTGCTGATGCTTGTGGCGCTGATCTACCTGTACCTGAAGGGCGGCAGCTTCCAGCTGGCCGACCTGTACCAGCTGCAGCTGAGCGCGCAGGAGCAGACCTGGATCTTCTTCGCCTTCCTGATCGCCTTCGCGGTCAAGGTGCCGATGTTCCCGGTGCACACCTGGCTGCCGGACGCGCACGTGGAAGCGCCGACCGCCGGTTCGGTGATCCTGGCCGCCATTGCACTGAAGATCGGTGGTTACGGCTTCCTGCGCTTCAACCTGCCGATCGTCCCGGACGCCTCGCAGGAATGGGCATGGCTGGTCATCACCCTGTCGCTGATCGCGGTGATCTACGTCGGTCTGGTCGCCCTGGTCCAGGACGACATGAAGAAGCTGATCGCGTATTCGTCGATCGCGCACATGGGCTTCGTCACCCTGGGCACCTTCATCGCCCTGTGGCTGGTGCGTGACGCCGGCAATGCCGACGCCGCCCGCCTGGGTCTGCAGGGTGCGATGGTGCAGATGGTCTCGCACGGCTTCGTCTCCGGCGCGATGTTCTCCTGCG
Source organism: Stenotrophomonas sp. (assembly GCF_032103445.1). Classification (GTDB taxonomy): domain Bacteria; phylum Pseudomonadota; class Gammaproteobacteria; order Xanthomonadales; family Xanthomonadaceae; genus Stenotrophomonas. The sequence continues at coordinate 11,517 of NZ_DAMDFR010000060.1, read as the reverse complement.
TCGGCGTGCTGTACGACCGCATGCACACCCGCCGCATCGCCGATTACGGCGGCGTGGTCAATGTGATGCCGTGGTTCGCCACCTTCGCCATGCTGTTCTTCATGGCCAATGCCGGCCTGCCGGGCACCAGCGGCTTCGTTGGCGAGTTCATGATCATCATGGCCAGCTTCCAGCGTAATCCGTGGCTGGCACTCGGCGCGGCCACCACGCTGGTGATCACCGCCGCCTACACGCTGTGGCTGTACAAGCGCGTGTTCTTCGGTGAAGTGGCCAACCCGCATGTGGCTGAAATGAAGGACATCAACGGTCGCGAGTGGCTGGTGCTGGGCGTGTTCGCCGTTGGCACGCTGGCCCTGGGTCTGTATCCCAAGCCGCTGACCGACCTGATGGAGCCCTCGATCGCGAAGCTGGCGATGCAGATCGCATCCAGCAAGCTGCTGTAATTCCAGGATTTGATGATGACCACCTCTTCGCTGTTGCCATTGACCGCCGCTGACCTGCCGCCGCTCGCTCCCGAGCTGGTGCTGATCGGCAGCGCCTTCGCGCTGATGATCCTTGACCTGTTCATCAGCAAGGACAAGAAGATCTGGACCCACCTGTTCTCGGTCGCCGCACTGGCCGTGGTGCTGTTCATGCTGGCTACCGGCGTGGGCGGGCAGGGCGAGGTGTTCCATGGCATGTTCATCCGCGACACTGCCGCCGACGTCATGAAGACCGTGGTCGTGCTGTGCAGCGGCCTGACCCTGATCTACGGCTGGAGCTACCTGCGCGAGCGCGATCTGTTCCAGGGCGAGATCCCGGTGCTGATCATGTTCGCCACTGCCGGCATGATGATCCTGGTCTCGGCCGGCAGCCTGCTGATGGTCTACCTGGGCCTGGAACTGCTCGCGCTGTGCTCGTACGCACTGGTTGCCATTAACCGTGACAACAAGCTGGCCACCGAAGCGGCGATGAAGTACATCGTGCTGGGTTCGCTGGCCTCGGGCCTGCTGCTGTACGGCATGTCGCTGATCTACGGTGCCACCGGTTCGCTGCACCTGGACGTGATCCACGACTCCATTGCCCACACCGAAGAGCGCGTGCTGCTGCTCACCGGCGTGGTGTTCATGATTGCCGGCGTGGCCTTCAAGCTGGGTGCCGCGCCGTTTCACATGTGGCTGCCGGACGTGTACCAGGGTGCCCCGGCACCGGTTGCGCTGTTCATCAGCTCCGCACCGAAACTGGCCGCGTTCGGCATGGCCTACCGCCTCCTGGAAGTGGGCGTCGGCCCGCTGGCGGCCGAGTGGAAGATTCTCATCGGTGGTCTGGCCGCACTGTCGCTGGTGATCGGTAACCTGATGGCCATCGCGCAGAGCAACCTGAAGCGCATGCTGGCGTACTCCACCGTGTCGCACATCGGCTTCCTGCTGCTGGGCATCGCCGGTGGCGGCGAGCGCGGCTACTCGGCGGCGCTGTTCTATGCCCTGAGCTACGCGATCATGTCGACCGCCGGCTTCGGCGCGATCATCGCGCTGTCGCGCAACGGCTTCGAGGCCGAGAAGATCGAAGACTTCAAGGGCCTGAACGCGCGCAACCCGTGGATGGCCGGGCTGGTCCTGTGCATCATGGCCTCGATGGCCGGCATCCCGCCGTTCCTGGGCTTCTGGACCAAGCTGGCCGTGCTCGGCGCAGCCGTTGATGGCGGCCTGCTGTGGCTGGCGATCCTGGGCGTGCTGTGTGCCGTGGTCGGCTGCTTCTACTACCTGCGCGTCATCAAGGTCATGTACTTCGATGAGCCGGTGGGCGAGCCGCTGCCGGCCCACAACGACCGCGTGCTGGGCGTGGTGCTGGGCGTGAACGCCCTGGCGCTGCTGGCCCTGGGCTTCGCCTGGAACCCGATCATGGTCTGGTGCCAGCAGGCTTTTGCACATCTCGCATAAAAAACGATACAAAACTGCACAGTTCGTGTAATATTCGTTTCCTGAGTTGTTGCTGCAGCGGTTTCGCCAGAAGATCGTTGCTTACGGAATCTACGGATTCCAGCTCATCCGCTTCTGATGCGGGGTGGAGCAGTCTGGCAGCTCGTCGGGCTCATAACCCGAAGGTCGCAGGTTCAAATCCTGCCCCCGCTACCAAGAAAACAAGAAGGGCGACCCCGAAACGGGTCGCCTTTTTTGTTTGCGCGCCACTTGGTAGTGGGCAGGGGGGGCCACGTAGAGCCGGGCTTGCCCGGCTGCCGTTCACGACCAACTAACACCGCCTCACGCAGCGTAACCCCACGGGGACAACTCCAGCACCACCAAAGCGGGGATCACCAACATGGGTTCCAGCGCAAACACCCACGCACCCATCGCAGCGCGCCTCGGCTACAACGGCGAACATCACGAACCCACAGGCGCCTGGCAGTCACTCGGCAACGGCCACCGCATCTACAACCCGGTGCTGATGCGCTTTCACAGCGCCGACCAAGAGAGCCCCTTTTCCCGCGGTGGAATCAACACCTATTGCTACTGTGGCGCTGAACCGGTGAACCGCACAGATCCCAGTGGTCGAGCATGGAAGATGATGGTCTTCGCCGCGATGTTTACCGGTGGGGCCGCTGCGCTGGGAGCAGCTGCTGTGGCTGTATCTGCAAAGAACGACACGCAACGACTGCTGGCAATCCTTGGCGGGGTGTCGGCCGTTATCGCAATTTCTCTGGGGGGGAGGTATGCGTTCAAGAAGCACGCCAAGAAACCCCAACCGGCACCTCAGGCACCGCAGCCAGCAGCGCGCACCGTCAAGGTGAGAGATGCGGAGACGCAGACTGATATCAAGATGGTTGCGGATGTGCCAACTACGCTTCATGAGCCATCAGCGCCTCCACTTTCCCCCACTTCCACGACACCGCCACTATCCCGGCAGGGAACCCCTGAACCCAGGAGGCGCCTGTCTTCTGTAGGTTCGGAAGCCTCTCACACGTTGGGATATTCAGGGCGGTCGATGGCGACAGCAGCCCGTACACCCCAGGCGATGAGTGTCCCGATATCGGGCAGAGCCGCCATGAGTCCGCAGAACACTGCAGGGAACATCCGACGCCAGAGCGTTTCCGAGGCGTTGGTCGCCCCCTATCGCAGGTACTCCGAGTACCAGTTCTATGTCTCGTAACCGGGGCGGGCTTGCGGCACCTGGAATATTGCACTACAATTCCGCTTCTGCTGCGGGGTGGAGCAGTCTGGCAGCTCGTCGGGCTCATAACCCGAAGGTCGCAGGTTCAAATCCTGCCCCCGCTACCAACTCAATCTGCAATGCAGGTGCAGTAGACGAAAAGGCGATCCGGGAACGGTTCGCCTTTTTTGTTGCCCGCTCGACGCAGCGGGGCCGCCGGCGACGTAGAGCCGGGCTTGCCCGGCTGCCCTTCACGACCATCTAACCCCGGCTGCTTCAGCGTAAAGCTGTCGGGGGCGACAAGCGGCAGAATCGCGCTACGGGAGTGTCCATGCCATCCACCTCGGCCATCGCCGAGTCGCCAAGCGCTGCGTGTACCCTTGGCTTCAACGGTGAGCTGCACGAACACTTCTCCTCGTGCCAGTTTCTGGGCAACGGTTACCGTGCGTTCAATCCGGTGCTCATGCGATTCCAAGGCCCCGACAGTCTCAGTCCCTTTCAGGAAGGAGGGATCAACGCTTATGCGTACGCCCGTATCGATCCGGTCAACTTGGCAGATCCCAGTGGGCATTTTGCACAGGCCATCGCCTGGGGAGCGCTGGCGGCGGCCGTGGGTACTGGGCTTGGAGCTGTGGCGTCTCACATTGCTGGGGATGACAAGGCGATGGGTGTGTTCGGAGCAATGGCATTGGGATTTGCAACCGCCAGTGTGTTGGCTGCCGCAGCGCACATCGTTCCGCGGAGCTTGTCGCCGAAGGCGTTCGGTCAGCAGCCAAAGGCTTCCGGGAAGGAACTGGGGCAGGGGGAGATGCGGTTCTTCCAGGCCAAGGACGGGACTCATGTCGTTCAAGCCCATGGGTTGCCCGGCGTGGCCCATCTAGGCGGTCGTGCCGTTGGCGCGGAGACACTGGTTCCTGAGATTCTCAGGCAAGCGGGAACAACGCCGATCAAACGACTGCAGATGCAGGTTTGCTTTGGCGCGGATCGAGGCATCAATTCTCTGGGCCACGCTGTAGCGAAGGGGGTGGGCGCGCCGACCATGGCCTTTGTTGGGCCACTGCACAACGCAGGGAGACGATTGACCTACAAGGTTGGAAATGAGCGGTACTTCCTGCCCGGCGGAGGGATGGTGACGCGCACTGGGGCGGCTCCGTCGAATCCATGGCGGCAGGGCAAACCGAACTTTCCTCGGGATGTGCGCGCGCTTCGCAACAAAAAGCGGCGTTGACGCCAGCGCGGGAACCACCTGCGTCATCACAGGGGCAATTCGAATGCCCTGCGGAGGCTGCATGCAGAACACAATCGCTGCCGCCTCTGGTGCCGGGTCCGGTTCACGCAGGCATACAGCTGTGGGTCACAACGGCCAGCTGCACGAAACGTCCTCACACCTACAGCATCTGGGCAACGGCTATCGCGTTTACTCGCCGTCGTTGATGCGCTTCCTGCAGCCGGACCGCCAAAGCCCTTTTGGCCAAGGTGACCTGAATGCCTACGCCTACTGCAACCTGGATCCGATCAATCGCAGCGATCCCAGTGGCCACTTCGCACTATGGATTGCGTCCGGTGTCGCCGCAGTCGGCATCCTTGGAGTCTTCACAACCGGCGCTGTCACGGCTTATCACGCCGACAAACACAAGCTTGCTTCGGTGCTGGCGATTGTGGGTGCGGGTTTGGCGGTCGCGGTAATGACAGGCGGGGTTGCGACGGCGTTGGCAAGAGCCATGCCACGAGCCCGATCCCCCGTCATGATCCGCGTGGCGCGGTCTCATCCCGTGACAGCGATCCCCCGCCCGGTGGGGCGCTTTCAACCCTTGGAGGCACGTGGCCGCGCCAGCGTCGGAAATCCACCATTGAATCGTGTGCCGCGCTTCCAGCGAAGGGCAGGCTCACTTGACGCGCAACACGTGCCAACCGCCGCTGCACCGCCTGCATCTCTGCCTGCGCGTGCGCGGGTGCATCCACAACAGAAGATGCAGCCACAGCCGGTGTTGGACAGGGCACTTTCACAACCGTCTGCTCGACCGCCCGGATCGATTCTTCGCGCAAAAGGTAAGGTCGCCGCAGTGAACAAGCGCGTGCGGTTCAACGATGATCTGGACATGCGGTGGTTTGACCGAGACGACGACATTTCCGTCTGGAACTCTGACGCGTCATAGCGCCTCAGATCCCTAAGTACTTTTACTGGTCTGCCCAGAATTGTGAACTTGAGCAGGCAGTTTTCATTCCCCGTTGATTCCCAAGCCGCTGCAATCGAGGCTTCCCCGCAAGGAGACGCCTCATGCGTGCATCTGGCCTGCCCGTCGCCGTCCGGCAAGGAATGGAATCTTCTTCACTAGTGCGCAATGCGCTCGCTCTTGCACTGATGGCCCCGTACCTCGCCACCGCCCAGGTTGTGGTCGACACCCCTCGCACCACCACCGTAAACCTCGATAGCGAACCCGGCTCCAACGCCGCTACCGCGCAGGTTACCGCCGGCGCAACCGTCAGTACTTCAAGCGGCGAAGCGCTGGTTGGCCAGAACTTCCGCTGGACACTGGACAACTACGGTCAACTCATCAGCACCGATCCCAATGTATTCGCCGTTCGCCTTCAGAATGGCGAAACCTTTCACAACCATATCGGCGCGGTGGTGCAGGGCGTAGGCGGCGGATTCACCGCCATCAACAGCGCGGCCACGGTCACCAATGAAGGCCGCATCGCCGCCAGCATCGGCCCGGGCCTCGAGCTGCGCGCCGGCGGCTTTCTGCTCAATGCAGCCGGTGCCGAAGTCGTCGGTGGCAACTATGGCGTGCGCCTGATCAACAGCAGCAACGGCCTGCTCAACGCCGGCCTGATCGAAGCGACCAACGGCGAGGCGCTGCACGTTGAAGGCGGTGCAGGCGATGTCATCAACGCCAACACCGCCGTGGTGCGCGGTACCACCCACGGCGTGAATCTGGTCAATGGCGGCGTGACCCTGATCAACGCAGGGCGCGTGGAGGCCAGCACCGGCGTCGGCGTGACCACCAACTCCGGTGGCACCGTCATCAATCAGCAGGGCGCAGCGATCCGCGCCGGCACGGTCGGCGTGAGCATGACCAACGGGACAGCGGCCATCAACAACACCGGCCTGATCCAGGGCGGCACCTATTCGCTGCGCTTCGAAACCGGCAACGGCACGCTCACCCAGGACAGTGGCGCGCTTTTGTTCGGCAGCGCGTACGGAGCTGGCAGCAGTCGCATCGTCTTACATGGCGAAGGCGTGGCCAGCAACGATTTCCTGCAGTTCGCCAGTCTCGCCGTGGATGCGCAGCGCTGGAGCCTGCTGGGTCGTACCGAGGCCGGTGCCACCACGATCACAGCGGGGCAGCTGTGGCTGGGGTCGCCGGGTCTTGAAGGCTCCGTTCTCACCGGCAGCACGGTCGATATCGGGACCGGCACAGTGTTCGCCGGCACCGGCAGCCGCATCGAGGCGGCAGTCAGCAATCACGGTACCTTGGCAGTTGGCTCAGGCCTGGCCGCCTGGTCGCCGTCGACAGGTTCGCTGGAGATAGTCGGCAGCCTCGACAATCGCGCCGTGATTGCGGCGACCAACGGCGTCAACTTTGGCAATACGCTCAACGTGACGGGCGACTATCACGCGCTGGGGGCGATTCAGCTTGGCGCGTCGGTGAGCGAATCGGATCAAGGCGCATTGGCCAACCAGCGGGCTGACCGCCTGCTCGTCCGCGGTGACGCCAGTGGCCTGACCGGCGTGGTGGTGACGGCAACCTCAGCCGCCTCGGCGGGTACCTCCGCAGCCTTCCACGGGCCTGATGCCGGCGTGTCGCTGATCCAGGTGTCCGGCCAGTCGAACGCCTCGGCATTCCTGCTGACACGCTCGTACGTGACCGGCGGAACACCGTTCCGCTATCGCCTCTACGCCTATGGACCGGGCGCGGCCAACGGGGCCGCGTCGCCCGCGCAGAATCTGGTCGGCAATCCCGCTGGTTATTGGGACTACCGGCTGCAGCGCGGCTTCGAGACCGCGATTCCGCTGCCGCCAGGGGTGATCGGTCTGCCGGGTGATGGAGATGGCGATGGCGATGGAGATGGAGATGGAGATGGAGATGGAGATGGAGATGGAGATGGAGATGCTGGTGGAGATGGTGGTGGAGATGGTGGTGGAGATGGTGGTGGAGACGGAGGTGGCGGAGATGGCGGCGGTGGCACCGGTGGTGGGGGTGGTGGAGACGGAGGCGGCGACACCGGTGGTGGAGGTGGCGGAACGGGCGGTGGGGGCACCGGAGGCGGTACCGGCACCGATGACGGCGGCGGTCGCTACGAATTGGCACCGCAGTTGCCGGGCTACCTGGCCATGCTCAACGGCCTGATCGCCACCGGCTGGGACGACCTGGACAACCTGCATCGCAGGCTGGGCGAGGTGCGCCGCGAAGGTGACGGGCAGGGCACGCAGCAGGACAGCGAAGTGTTCCTGCGCGCCCACGGCGGCCGTGCGCGCTTCGCGCCGCATCTGTCATTTGCCGAGTACGGTTATGCGCTGCGTCAGGACTACCGTGCGTTGCAGCTGGGCGGTTCGGCGATCGTGCCGTCAGAAGGCAGTGGCGTATGGCGCATCGGCGCGGCGCTCACTCTCGGCCGGGCCGAGCAGGAGCCCGAGCTGCGCGACGCCGCAGCCGATCTGCGCGTAGATACCCGCACCTGGCTGCTGATCGGCACCTGGATGTCAGCCGGCGGCATGTATGTGGACCTGCAGGGCGGCTATGGCGTGGCCAAGGGCCGCAAACGGGTGGATGTCGACGGTGAGATGGAGGTGGCGCGACCGCGCGGCAGCCGCTGGCTGGCCTCGGTGGAAACCGGCTGGCCGTTCAGGTTGGTCGGCTCGGCCTGGGGCCTGGAGCCGCAGCTGCAGCTGGCCTGGCAGGACGTGACCGTGGACCCGTTCAGCGACGCGGAGGGCCTGCGCGTGGCCGGGCGCTCCGAGTCGGCCGGCCTGGGCCGTATCGGCGTGCGCCTGTTCCGCGGCGCGGCCGAAGGCCAGCCGCCCGGCAACTGGGAACCCTGGCTGCGGCTGGACTACCTGCAGGGTTTCGAGGATGGCGGCCAGCTGGAAGTCAGCGGCGTCACTTTCCGCACCGACCACTATGGGCGCGCCTGGCGTGCCGGTGTGGGCCTGAGCGCCCGGCTTGGCAAGGGGTGGGACCTGTATGGCGAGGGCTACTGGCAGGGGCGCTTCAACGACGAAGGCTGGGAGGCGTGGAATGCCGTGGTCGGGGCCCGGGTGCGCTGGTGAACCTGTCTGGCGGCGGGTAGGACCCGTTGCACCAGTGCGGTGCAACGGCTATCATCAGTGGCTTAGCGGACTACCTGATTGGCCCCATTCTGTGAATGGAGCTTTGTCCCGCGACCGGCTTCCGGGCCGTGCGACTTCCAACCAGGTAGTCGTGACCCCCCGGGCAGCTGGGCTCGCAGTATCGCGTACACCGCGCTGCTGCTGCCGGAATCCAGCATGACCGGAGTTGTACCGGACAGGGGCCCAGCGGGCCCTTTGTTGTTTCCGGAAGCTGGTTCGCCAGCCCCTTTCTACGAATCAAGGCAGAACGTGAGCGACAAGGCAACTGAAATCGCGAACCTGCTCGGCCCCACCGTTGAGTCGCTGGGTCTGGAGCTGCTGGGCGTTGAGTATCTCACCGCGCCCGGTGGTGCCACCTTGCGCCTGTACATCGACGTGCCGGTGGCCGAACAGCCCGACCGCATCGTCAACATCGACGACTGCGAACGCGTGAGCCGTGAAGTCTCCGCGCAGCTCGACGTGGAAGATCCGATCAGCGCCAACTACACGCTGGAAGTGTCCTCGCCGGGCGTGGACCGCCCGCTGTTCACTCTTGAACAGTTCGAGCGCGCCATCGGCGAGTCGGCCAAGGTCACCCTGAAGCTGCCGCAGGACGGCCGCCGTCGTCTGCAAGGCGAGATTCTCGCCGTGGACGCCGAACAGGGCACGGTCACCTTCCAGGTCGACAACTTCCAGTTCACCGCCGATGTCGAGAACATCGACAAGGCACGCATCATGCCGGACTGGGCCGCCCTTGGCCTGGCTCCGAGCAAGCCGACTGGCCCGGCACCCAAGCAGGGTGGCAAGGCGAGCAAGAAACCAACCAACAAGCCGGCGGCCAAGAAGCCGCGCGCGGAGTAAGCAGCCGATGAGCAAGGAACTTTTGCTGGTAGTGGATGCGGTCGCCAATGAAAAGGGCGTGCCGCGTGAAGTGATCTTCGAGGCCATCGAAGCCGCACTGGCTTCGGCCGCGAAGAAGCGTTATCCGGACCAGGAAGTGCTGGCCCGTGTGTCGATCGACCACAAGGACGGCACCTACGAAACCTTCCGCCGCTGGGAAGTGGTGGCTGACGACGTGGTGATGGAATCGCCGGACCGCCAGATCCGTCTGATGGACGCGGTCGACGAAGCCGACGGCGTGGAAGTGGGCGACTACATCGAAGAACAGATCGAAAACCCGGACTTCGGCCGCATCGCGGCGCAGGCTGCCAAGCAGGTCATCGTCCAGCGAGTGCGCGAAGCCGAGCGCCAGCAGGTCGTGGATGCATGGAAGGACCGCGTCGGCGAACTGGTGACCGGTGTGGTCAAGCGCGCTGAGCGCGGCAACATCTATGTGGACCTGGGCGGCAACGCCGAGGCCTTCATTCCGAAGGACAAGGGCATTCCGCGCGACGTGCTGCGCGCCGGCGACCGCGTGCGCGGTTACCTGGCCGAAGTGCGTTCGGAACCGCGTGGCCCGCAGCTGTTCATCAGCCGCGCCGCGCCGGAATTCATGATCGAGCTGTTCAAGCTGGAAGTGCCGGAAGTCGGCCAGGGCCTGGTGGAAATCAAGGCCTGCGCCCGTGACCCGGGCGACCGCGCCAAGATCGCCGTGCTCGCCCACGACGCCCGTACCGATCCCATCGGTGCCTGCATCGGCATGCGCGGTTCGCGCGTGCAGGCCGTGTCCAACGAGCTCAATGGCGAGCGCGTGGACATCGTGCTGTGGAACGACAACCCGGCCAACTTCGTCATCAACGCCATGGCTCCGGCCGAAGTGCAGTCCATCATCGTCGATGAGGAAAAGCACTCGATGGATCTGGCTGTCGCCGAAGAGCGTCTGGCCCAGGCGATCGGCAAGGGCGGCCAGAACGTGCGTCTGGCCAGCCGCCTGACCGGTTGGCAGCTGAACGTGATGACCCAGGACCAGGTGACCGCCAAGTCGGAAGCCGAGCAGGGCGTCGCCCGCCAGCTGTTCATGGACAAGCTGGAAGTGGACGAGGAAATCGCCGCCATCCTGGTCACCGAAGGCTTCAACACGGTGGAAGAAATCGCCTACGTGCCGGTCGGCGAACTGCTGGCCGTGGAAGGCTTCGACGAAGACATCGTGGAAGAACTGCGTGCCCGCGCCCGCGACGCGCTGCTCAACGAAGCGCTGGCGGTGGAAGAGGGACTGGAAGACGGCCTGCCGGCCGCCGACCTGCTCGCCCTGGAAGGCATGGACGAGGCCACCGCCTACGCCCTGGCCGGCCATGGCGTGCGCACCAGTGAGGACCTGTCGGACCTGGCGACCGACGAGATCCTCGAGTTCGGCATCGAAGGCATGGACCAGGAGCGCGCCGCCGCCCTGGTGATGGCCGCCCGAGCCGAGGAGATCGCCCGCCTGGAGCGCGGCGAATGAGCCAGCGATGAACAGTGCCCTGACCCGCTCAGGGCTTAGACTCCGCGCTGCCTTCGTCCGTTTCGGAGGCGCGCCAACCAGATCATAGGATCCGAATGTCGCAGCAAACCACCATCCGCAAGCTCGCCGAACTGGTCAACACGCCGGTCGAGAAACTGCTTGAACAGCTTGCCGACGCCGGCATGAAGTTCAGCGGTCCCGACCAGGTCGTGACCAGCACCGAGAAGGTGAAGCTCCTGGGCTTCCTTCGTCGTTCGCATGGCAAGGCGGAAACGCCGGCCGAAAGCGCTGACGAAGCGGCCAAGAAGATCACCCTGAACCGTCGCAAGCTGCAGGAAGTGACGGTCAGCGCCGGTCGCAGCAAGACCACCGTCAACGTCGAAGTCCGCCAGAAGCGCACCTACACCAAGGACGCCAGTGGCAAGGCGATGACGCCGGATGAGGAGCGTGCCGACATCCTGCGCAAGCTGGAGGAATCCCGCCAGCGCAATCTGGACGAACAGCGTGCCCTGGCCGAGAAGGACCGCCTGCGCGACGAGGAAATCGCCCGCAAGCGCCAGGAAGAGCAGGCTGAAAAGGACCGCATCGAAGCCGAGCGCAAGGCTGCTGAAGCCGCCGCTGAAGCCGCGCGCAACGCGCCGGCCGAAAAGGCGGCACCGGCCCCGGCTGCCGAAGCGCCTGCGCGCGCCGCACGCCCGGC
>NZ_DAMDFR010000059.1:0-27090 GCF_032103445.1 Stenotrophomonas sp. | reverse complement strand
CGGCGCACGCCCGGACCGCGCACCGTCCTGCCCGCCCACGGGCTTCGGTACGACGGCGTCGGCCGAGTGCGCGCCGTGGCCGATCCGCAGCGATGCGTCGCCGGCGCTGATCGACCCACCCGCCCACCGCCTGTGGACCGCCAATGGCCGTGTGCTCGACGGCGAGGCGCTGGCCGTGGCAGGTAATGCCGGCTATGACCTGGGCGCGCGCGCGAGGCAGATCCGCGACGGCCTGTTCGCCAAGGAACGCTTCACCGAACAGGACCTGCTGGCGATCCAGCTCGACGACCGTGCGCTGTTCCTGGAACGCTGGTACGCGCTGCTGCGGCAGGTGGTGACGCACAGCGACGATCCGGCGCTGAAGCGGCTCGAAGCGGCCACGCGCACATGGGAAGGACATGCCTCGGTCGATTCAGTGAGCTACCGGATCACCCGTGGCTTCCGCGGCCGGGTGCTGAAGGCGGTTTCGGAAGGGCTGCTGGCACCGGCCAAGGAGACGCTGGGCGACGACTATCTGGAACCCCGCCTGGCGCAACTGGAAGGCGCGCTGTGGCCGCTGGTGAGCGAGCGCCCGGCGCACCTGCTGCCGCCACCGCACGCCAGTTGGGAGGCACTGCTGGCCGACGCCGCACGCGGGTTGGAAGGCTCGCTGGCCGAAAGCCGCCCGGAACTGGACAAGCGAACGTACGGCGAACTCAACACCGCGGCGATCTGCCATCCGGTGAGCGCCGCCCTGCCCGCGTTCGCCAAGCGCTGGCTGTGCATGCCGGCTGACCCGCTGCCCGGCGACAACAACATGCCACGTGTGCAGGGTCCCGCGTTCGGTGCCTCGGAGCGGATGGTGGTGTCACCCGGCCACGAGGCCGACGGCATCATTCATATGCCGGGCGGACAGAGCGGACATCCGCTGTCGCCGTTCTGGGGTGCCGGGCATGCGGATTGGGCGCAGGGCAAGCCGACGCCGTTTTTGCCGGGGAAAGCCGTGCATACGATGACGCTGACGCCGCAATGACTGCAAAAACCCTGGTTCGCAGCTGACCGGTAGCGCCGGCCGTTGGCCGGCCCTCATGAACGCTGGCCGCAGCACGTGGGCCGGCCAACGGCCGGCGCTACCGGCGTCACCCTGCGGGCGCTCAACCGGCCCGGCTCCGCTCGATCAGATTCAACAACGGCCCGGTCATGGCGGTGGTCACCAGCGCCATGATCACCAGCACGGCAAACAGGCGGTCGCCCAGCAGGCCGAGTTCGTAACCCAGGTTGAGCACGATCAGCTCCATCAGGCCACGGGTATTCATCAGCGCACCCAGCCGCCACGCCTCGCGCGTTTCCAGTCCGGCACTACGCGCAGCGCTGAAGGTGCCGAGCAGCTTGCCCACGGTTGCCACCGCGATCACCAGCAGACACAGCACCAGATCGCTGGCCTGCAAGGCGTCGGCACGCATGCGCAGGCCGGTCATGGCGAAGAACAGCGGCAGCAGCAGGGTCACCGCGAACGGTTCCACTTTCTCCATCAGCAGCGTGCGCAGCTGCGCATTCGCCGACACCGCCACACCGGCCGCAAACGCGCCGAACAGTGCATGGATGCCCAGCACTTCCGTAACCAGGGCGCTGGCCAGGGCCAGCAACAGCACGCCGAGCAGCCAGCGACCTTCGCGTCCGGCCGGAATGTTCTGGCGCGCGAACCACGGCTTGACCAGACCCAGCATCAGCGCGACAAAGGCCACCACGCAGAACAGATTGACGCTGGCGGTGATCCACCCGGTGGCCTGCGCAGCTGCCACGATCAGCGCCAGCAGGCACCACGCGGTGGCATCGCCCAGCGCAGCGCAGGCGATGGCCGTCTGCCCCAACGGCGTGTGGGTGATGCCGCGGTCCGCGAGGATGCGCAGCAGCACCGGAAAGGCGGTGATGCTCATGGAAATGCCGACAAACAGCGCGAACGCGGTGAAACCCACGCCCTGCGGACCATGCGCGGGATACAGCCAGATGGCGAGCAGCACGCCGAGCACGAACGGCACCGCGATGCCGGCGTGGCTGACGGTGAACGCAAAGCGGCGGCGGCCGCGCAGCGCGCCCAGATCCAATTCGGCACCGGCCACCAGCAGGAACATCAGCACGCCGAGCTGGCTGAGCATGCCCAGCGGGCCTAGTGACGTGGCCGGGAACAGCGCGCCATGCAGGCCGGGCAGCAGGCTGCCCAGCACCAGCGGCCCCATCATCAGGCCGGCCGCCATCTCGCCGATCACGGCAGGCTGGCCGAGGCGCTTCAGCAGCGCGCCGGCCCCTTTGGCCACCACCAGCAGCACCAGCAACTGCAGCAGGAACAGGCCCAGCGGCGAAGCCAGGTGCTGGGCCCAGTCGCTGCCGACGACCTTTTCGGCCTTGGCGGCGACGGTGGGCATGCCCGGGCCGGCATAGCGCGCCAGCGCCAGGCCGATGGCCAGTGGAATCCCGGCCCAGGCCAGGTAGTGCCAACCCCATTTCATCGGCCGTGACTCGCCCCTGGTCTGTGCATCCATGTACGTTCCCCTGCGTGAGCGGGGATCATAACGCGTCGGTCGTGCCGGCCGCTGGCCGGCAACTGCACGATGCTGGATTGTCTGGTTGCCGGCCAGCGGCCGGCACTACCCGGCGATCAGCGCTTACGCGCTGATCGCCTGTTCGTGCACCCCCGCTACGGCGCGACCGGACGGGTCGGCCATGGCGGCAAAGCTGGCATCCCAGGCAATCGCCGCCGGCGACGAGCAGGCAATCGACTTGCCGCCGGGGACGGTTTCAGCCGCGGCCTGGGTCGGGAAGAACTGCTCGAACAGGTGACGGTAGTAATACGCTTCCTTGGTCTGCGGCGGGTTGTGCACGAAGCGCTTGTCGGCCGCGGCCATGACCCGGTCGCTGACCTGGGCTTCGGCGTGTGCCTTCAAGCCGTCGATCCAGCCGTAGCCGACGCCGTCACTGAACTGCTCCTTCTGCCGCCACAGGATCGACTCCGGCAGATAGCCTTCAAACGCTTCGCGCAGCACAGCCTTCTCGATCCGGCGAGCGCCATCACCGCCCTTCCCGACCATCTTGTGCTGCGCGTCGATGCGCATGGCGACATCGAGGAACTCACGGTCCAGGAACGGCACGCGCGGCTCGACGCCCCAGGCCATCATCGACTTGTTGGCACGCAGGCAGTCATAGTTGTTCAGCGCATCCAGCTTGCGCACCAGCTCCTCATGGAACTCACGTGCGTTGGGCGCTTTGTGGAAATACAGGTAGCCGCCGAAGATCTCATCGCTGCCCTCGCCGGACAGCACCATCTTCACGCCCATGGCCTTGATCCGCCGCGCCAGCAGGAACATCGGCGTCGACGCGCGGATGGTGGTGACGTCGTAGGTTTCGACATGGCGGATGACTTCGGGCAGCGCATCCAGGCCTTCCTCGAAGGTGTACTCGAAGCCGTGGTGCACGGTCCCCAGCGCTTCGGCCGCAATGGCGGCAGCGGCCAGATCGGGCGAGCCTTTCAGGCCGATGGCGAACGAGTGCAGGCGCGGCCACCAGGCTTCACTCTTGTCGCCATCCTCGATGCGATGGCGCGCATAGCGAGCGGCCACGGCGGCCACCAGCGAGGAATCCAGGCCGCCGGACAGCAGCACGCCATAGGGCACGTCGGTCATCAGCTGGCGGTGCACGGCACGCTCGAAGGCTTCACGCAGGGCGACGCGGTCTGCTTCGACACCTTCCACGGCGTCGTAGTCGCGCCACGGACGTTCGTAGTAACGGGTGAGCGTATCGGTCGCGCTGTCATACCAGTGTCCGGGCGGGAACTGCGCGGCGTCGGCGCAGATGTCGACCAGTGACTTCAACTCGGAGGCCACCACCAGCCGACCGTCCTGGTCATGGCCCCAGTACAGCGGTACCACGCCGATCGGATCGCGCGCGATCAGCACGCGCTGCTGATCGCGGTCCCACAGGGCGAAGGCGAAAATGCCGTTGAGGCGGTTGAGGAACGATGCGGGCTCGTCTTCGCGATACAGCGCGTTGATGACCTCGCAGTCCGAGCCGGTCTGGAACGCATACGGCTGGGCGAGTTCGGCCTTGAGTTCGCGGTGGTTGTAGATCTCGCCGTTGACGGCCAGGGCCAGGCCGCCATCCTCGGACAGCAGCGGCTGCGAGCCGCCAGCGGGGTCGACGATGGCCAGGCGCTCGTGCACCAGCACGGCACCGGTGTCGACGTACACGCCGCTCCAGTCGGGCCCACGATGGCGCTGGCGTTGCGAAAGGTCCAGCGCGCGACGGCGCAGGGCGGGAAGATCATCGCCGGCCTGCAGGCCGAACATTCCGAAGATCGAACACATGGGAACAGCTCCTGATGATGGGGGAATACACGTGTTGCAGGCATTCGACCGGCCACCCAGGCCCGGATGTGAAAAACCCGGACCATAAAAAAACCCGCATCGACCGATGCGGGTTTTCTGGTATCCGGGCGTATTTCTGGTTCTAGCCCTGGTCGCAGTCCCGCATCGGCCGCGCACGATTATTCGCGCGCAGATTATTGCGGTTGTTATTGACGACGGTGGTCAGGGGCGAGGCCATGGATCGAACGTACCCGGAAATTTTCGGGCGTGCAACTGTTGCTGTCGCAACTTACTTGGATTGCATGCCCGCCGGCCTCCCTTGGTGGCGCAGCTCCCGTAGAGCCGGGCTTGCCCGGCTGCTGTTGGATTCGTGCGAACAGCCCTCGGTTTGCGGCATCCCTGGTTTGGCGGGTCGGGATGGGCGTTCCGGGGGACGGCGCAAGTACGTCCCTGTAGCCTCGGTCGCCGCATCCATGCGGCTCACGCCCCCTCCAGCCCACCCTGACCCGCCATCGACAGTGCGTCGGTGGCCCATGGGAAATGCCAGATCAACGGCGGCGTTGATCCGGGGTCATGCGTTACCGGATGTTGGGGATTTCACGGCCGTCGTCTGTCGACCGACGCTACCAGGCCAGATCCGCGCGTGGATTTTGATTTTCCCTGGCCACCGACCCACTGTCGGGGCGGATTGGGATGGGCTGGAGGGGGCATGAGCCGCATGGATGCGGCGACTGAGCTTACAAGGACGTACTTGCAGCGTCCCCCGGAACGCCCGTCCCGAGCCGCCAACCCAGGGATGCAGTGAACACCGGCTGTTCGCCCAAATCCAACAGCAGCCGGGCAAGCCCGGCTCTACGGAGATGGTGCAATCCCAGAGTCAGGCCAGCAGGCGCTCGATCAGGCGCTGGTAGAGGGCCGGCAGGGCTTCGAGGTCGGCGACGGAGACGTTCTCGTTGACCTGGTGGATGGAAGCGTTGACCGGGCCGACTTCGATGCATTGGGCTCCGAGCGGGGCGATGAAGCGGGCGTCGGAGGTGCCGCCGCCGGTGCTTTCTTCCGGGGCCGCGCCGGCGAATTCGGCCAGCACCTGCCGGGCCACGCTGCGCAGCGTGCCTTCCGGGGTGTAGAACGGCTCGCCGCTGCGGTGCCACTTCAGCGTGTAGTCGAGTGCATGCGCGTCGAGCATCGCGGTGATTGCCGCTTCCAGCTTCGGGGCGTTCCAGTGCGGGTTGTAGCGCAGGTTGAACAGCACCTGCAGCTCGCCTGGAATCACATTGTTCGCGCCCGTGCCGGCGTGGATGTTGGAGACCTGCAGGCTGGTCGGCGGGAAGCTCTCGAAACCGTCGTCCCAGTGCCGCGCGGTCAGCGCTGCCAGTGCCGGCGCGGCCAGATGGATCGGGTTGCGCGCTTTGTGCGGGTACGCCACGTGACCCTGCACGCCCTTCACCGTCAACGTGCCCGACAGGCTGCCGCGACGACCCACACGCAGCAGGTCGCCCAGCACCGCCGTCGATGACGGCTCGCCGGTGATGCACCAGTCGATGCCCTGCCCGCGCTCGCGGAACAGATCCGCCACCCGGCGTACACCGTCGATGGCGTCACCTTCCTCGTCACTGGTCAGCAGCACCGCCAGCGTGCCCGGATGATCCGGGTGTGCCTTCACGAACTGCTCGGCGGCCACGACGAACGCCGCCACGCTGCCCTTCATGTCTGCTGCGCCGCGCCCGTACAGCACGCCCTCGCGCACCTCGGGCGTGAACGGATCGCTGGCCCACGCCTCGCGCGGGCCCGGCGGCACCACATCGGTATGACCCAGCAGCACCAGTACCGGCGCGCCCTGGCCATGGGTCGCCCACAGGTTGTCGACCTCGCCCAGGCGCAGGTGCTCGCACTGGAAACCCACCGCCTGCAGACGATCGGCCAGCAGCGCCTGGCAGCCGGCGTCGTCCGGCGTCACCGAAGGCCGCGCGATCAGATCGCAGGTCAGCGCGACGACATCGTTCATGCCCCTACCCCGAAGCGCTGCTTGAAACCGTTGTCGCTGAAACCCTGGCTGACCTTGCCATCGGCGGTGACCACCAGCGGCCGCTTGATCAGCTGTGGGTACTCGCGCAGCAGCAGCTTCCACTCGGCGTCTGACGCGGCCGCCTTGCGGTTGTCCGGCAGCTGCCGCCAGGTGGTGGACGATTTGTTGACCATCGCGCCCAATCCGCCCAGCTGTGCCGCCCATTCCAGCAGCAGCTCCGGCGACGGTTTGTTGTCGCGGTAATCCACAAAGGAATACGCCACACCGAAGCGGTCCAGCCACTTGGTGGCCTTCTTGCAGGTGTCGCAGTTCTTCAGCCCGTAAATGATGGTTTCGCTCATGCCCGGATCATACCGCAACGCCCTGACCGCTCAGGCCAGCAACTGGGTCAGCAGCAGCCGCTGCCAGGAGCGCAGGCCCGATGGCAACTGCAACGCCGGGCCCAGCAGGGTTCTGCCCGATGCATCCCGCAACCCGGCGGTCTGCAGTTCCATGAACGCGCGCAGGTCTTCCAGCGTGACGTCATAGCGCGGTGCGTCCAGCGGGTTGGCTCGGTCGAGGTGCTGGAACACGCTGTCGATGTCGAGCAGCACCTGCGCCCGTGCCTGCAGGCTCACATGGCAGTGCACCGCATTCGACCGCACCCAGGCGATCGCGGCTTCGGCACAGGCGACGGCATGCTCGCGCCGCTGCCAGGCGGCAGGGTCGTCCTGATCGGTGAGACCGCCCAAGGCCTGGGCCAACCGCGACAGTGGGCTGTCGAGATCACGCAGGCTGGGCCTGTCCGCCTTCGGGCCGGCTGCGGTTTCAGGATGCACGCTGTGCTGCTGGGCCGGCGCTTCGCCCGTGCGCAAGGCCAGCCAGGCCTGCACATAGGGTTCCTGACACACCAGCCACTGCGCATAGTAGGTCGGGGCATAGCGCAGCTGCGGGTCGAAACCGGGCGGATGGCACTGCGCTGCGCCCGCCTGCCCGTCTGTGCGGCTGCGCACTTCGTCAATGCAGCTCTTGACCAGGCGCGCTGCACTGTACTGGCGATCCTTGTCTGCCGCGTCCGCATGTTCGCCATGCACTGCCGCCAGCTGGCGCAGATACAGCACGCCATGTCGCGCCACCAGCCCCAACGTTGCACTCGGGCTGCGCATCAGCAGCGCGGGCTGCTGGTCCAGCAGCATGTGGACGGTGGTGATCAGCGCATCGGCAGCCGTGCGGGGCATGCGCGCGCCGGCCTCCGACGTCAGCCCGTGTTCGGACGCGCGCAGCGTGCTGATCAGCCCGAACGCCACCTCTGCCCCGGTCACCGGGTCATGCAGCTGACGCCGGATCTCGGCACGGAACTTCGGTTCCAGGCATTCGCAGATCAGTTGCGCGCAGGTGTCACTCAGCGCCTCGCAGGTGATCAGCTCGCCCAGATGGAACATGATCACCCCGCAGGTTTCCAGCAGGATGCCGCCCTGGCGGCGGATCAGCGTGGCGCAAAGCTCCACCGCCTGCACCAGGCGTTCGACATCCAGCCCGGACCGGCTGCGGGAGCGCCACATCACACAGGCCACATGCAGCGCCTTGCCGATCCCACAGTTGCTGAGCCGGTAGCGCGGTTGCCCCGCCAGCGCCACGCTCTCGCGCAGCGACTGGATCAGGGTGTCCTGGTCGGCGTCCAGCGTGCTGAAATCACCCGCTACCACCAGGCGCGAATAGAGGGCCGCGATCATGCCGCCCGGCGGCGGGTCGGCCCCGAGGGCCGCGTGCGCGCGGCTCGGCGCGTTGAACAACGAATGCAGCACGACGTCCGCCAGCGCCTGGTTGCGGGTGGGGCCGCGTACCGACGCGACACGGGGTGGCTCAGGCAGCAGCGATGCGCGCACGGGCGCGGGGGATGTACAGGAAACAGCGCGATCCATGGATCTCCTTCATGCAGGGAATACACAACAGGCGCCGCAGAGCGACGCATCCCGAGCATAACGACGCCGCCCGCAGGCGGCGTTCGGAGAAGTCCTATGTTTGCGACGATCAGTCGGCCAGGCCGCGCAGCAGGTCGTTGACGCTGGTCTTGCTGCGGGTCTTGGCGTCGACCTGCTTGACGATCACCGCGCAGTACAGCGAGTGCGTGCCGTCCTTGCTCGGCAGCGAGCCGGACACCACCACGCTGTACGGCGGAATGTAGCCGTAGCTGATCTCCCCGGTGGCGCGGTTGTAGATGCGGGTGCTCTGGCTGAGGAACACGCCCATGCCGATGACGCTGTGGTGACCCACCACGACGCCTTCAACCACTTCCGAACGTGCACCAATGAAGCAATGGTCTTCAATGATGGTCGGGCTGGCCTGCAGCGGCTCCAGCACGCCGCCGATGCCGGCCCCGCCGGACAGGTGGCAGTGCTTGCCGATCTGCGCACACGAACCCACCGTGGCCCAGGTGTCGACCATGGTGCCTTCGCCGACGTAGGCACCGATGTTGGTGAAGCTGGGCATCAGCACCACGTCCTTGCCGAAGAAGCTGCCGCGGCGGGCAATCGCACCCGGCACCACGCGCACGCCGGCGCGACGGAACTTGGCTTCATCAAAACCGGCGAAGCGCGACTCGACTTTGTCCCAGAACGGGGCCGGACGCGCATCCACCACGCCCATGTCGTTGACACGGAAGTACAGCAGCACCGCCTTCTTCAGCCACTCATTGACCTTCCAGCCACCGTGGCCGTCCGGCTCGGCAACGCGGAACTCACCGGTTTCCAGGCCGTCGATGACGCGATTGACCAGCGGCTTGGTCGACCCTTCGATCTCGTGCAGGGTCAGCATGGCGCGGCGCTCGAAAGCACTTTCAATGCCGAACTTCAGTTCTTCCACGCCCGGCGTGGCCGGCTTGCGCAGCGACTTGCGGGCAATGGTTTCGGCGCGCTTGGCGGCGGTTTCGGCGGCGCTGGCAGCGGACTTCTTCGCCGGCGCTTTCTTCGCAGCGGCCACGGCCTTCTTCGCTGCGGGCTTTTTCACGGCCGGGGAAACGGCAGCAGTCTGACCAGCCTTCGGCTGTCGTGAAGCTCTCTTGGCCGCTGCGGTCTTCGCGGCGGTCTTCTTGGCAGGCTTGGTGGCCATCAGGGGGTATCTCCGGCTTTTCGATCAGGATCCAGGCAGGTCAGCATCGCGTCATGCAGCTGCTGCCGGGCGGTTTCAGTCAAGGGTTGGTCGTGCTCGTCACTGATCACGAACATGTCTTCGGCGCGTTCGCCGAAGGTGGCAATGCGTGCATCATGCACTCGCAGGCCCTGGTTGCGCAGCACGAAGGCTACGTCGGCCAACAGCCCGGGACGGTCCGGGGCCACCAGGCTGAAGCGGGTGCTGCCGGCTTCGTTGTCGCTGGCATCGCGGAACTCGATGCGCGGGGCAAAGCGGAAGTGCCGCAACTGACGCGGAATGACGCGTCGCGATGGGCGCAGCCGGGTCAGGTCGCCTGACAGCGCTTCGCGCAGCGCCGCTTCCAGGCGCGGGGCGTCGCCGTCGGCGAAGCTGTCGGCGGGGGTGACTTCGAAGGTATCGAAGATGGTATCCATCGGGCCATCGAGCACGCGGGCACGGTGGATGCCATAGCCCTTGCGGTCGAGGGTCATCACGATCGCGGCGAACAGGCCATCGCGGTCCGGCGAATGCACGAACACTTCCAGTGCATCGTCATCCGGGGTCAGCCGGCGAACCTTGACCAGGGTCTGCCCCTGCTTGACCGGCACCAGCGCGGCGGCCTGCCAGGCCAGCTGCTCGGGACGCAGACGGATGAAGCTTTCGTCCGGCATCACGGTGAACTGGCGATCAATGGTGGCATCGTCGTAGCCACGCTCGCGTACCAGGGCGCGCACCGAATCACGTGCTTCCTGCACGCGCTCGGCGGCCGGCATCTGGTTTTCCAGGCCGTCGCGCAGCGCGCGGCGCGCAGCGAAATACAGGTCCGCCAGCAGGCGGTCCTTCCACGCATTCCAGAGCTTGGGGCTGGTCCCGGCGATATCGGCGCAGGTCAGCAGGTACAGGTAATCCAGGCGGTCGCGACTGGCCACCAGCGACGCAAAACGATGGATCACGTCCGGGTCGGAAATGTCCTGTTTCTGTGCGGTCACCGACATGCGCAGGTGCTGCTCGACCAGCCAGGCCACCAGTTCGGTATCGGACGTGCTCAGCGCATGCGCCTGGCAGAACTCGCGCGCATCCACTGCGCCGAGTTCGGAATGGTCGCCGCCGCGGCCCTTGGCGATGTCATGGAACAGACCCGCCAGCAGCAGCAGTTCCGGCTTGCGCAGACGCGGCCACACTTCGTGCGCGATCGAGAAGCGCTCGTCGGCGCGGCTGCTGGCAAACAGCCCGATGTTGCGCAGGACCATCAGCGTGTGCTGGTCCACGGTGTACACATGGAACAGGTCAAACTGCATGCGCCCGGAAACCTGCGCGAACGCGGGAATCCACTGGCCGAGCACGCCCAGTCGCGCCATGCGCGCCAGCGTGTCCACCGCGCGTGGGCTGCGCATGAGGGCCATGAACTGACCACGGGCATCGACACTGGCCTCGGTGTAGGCCGGCAGCACCGCCAGCGACTCGGCCAGCGCGCGCGCGGTCAGCGAGTGCAGGCCACGCACCTCCGGGTTGTAGGCCCAGCTGGCGAACAACGCGAACACCTGCTGGATATCGCCCTGAGGCCACTGCGGGTCATTGGCGGCCAGATAGCCGCGACGCAGCGAGAAGCCGACGCTGACCGGTTCGGGCACCGCCTCACCGTCAAACTGCTCTTCGAAGCGCTGCAGCAGTCGGTCGCTGATCCGCCGCACCACGGTGGCGCTGCGGTAGAACCCCTGCATCATCTTTTCCACCGCCAGGCTTTCCACGTCGTCGTGGAAGCCCAGGCGTGCGGCGAGGGTCTTCTGGTAGTCGAAGCGCAGGCGCTCTTCCGGCCGGTTGGCGACCAGGTGCAGGCCAAAGCGCAACTGCGCCAGCGCGCAGCGCTCGCGGCGCAGGGCGGTCGCTTCGTCCATGCCCAGGTGGCCCAGCCCGACCAGAGCCTCCAGCTCGCGCACGCCGAACGCACGCAGCGCCATCCAGCCCAGGGTATTCAGATCGCGCAGCCCGCCGGGGCCGTCCTTGATGTCCGGCTCGAGATTGTCGGCGGTGTCGCCGAACCGCTGATGGCGGGCCAGCAGCTCGTCGCGCTTGGCGACGAAGAATTCGCGCGGCGGCCACAGCACATCGTCGTTGATGGCACGCTTCAACGACTGCCGTGCGGCCTCGTCGGCCACCAGCGGGCGCGATTCCAGCAAGGCGGTGAAGACGGTCTGGTCGGCACTGGCGGTCACGCAGTCCTGCGCCGAGCGCACCGCGTGGCTGACCGGCAGGCCGCAGTCCCACAGCAGCGCGAACAGGCGCGCCAGCGCCGCCTCATGGGCGTGCTGCGCCGACGCCTCGCCCAGCACCAGCACGTCGATGTCCGAACGCGGGAACAGCTCTCCACGCCCGTAGCCGCCGACTGCGAACAGGGCCAGACCGGCGGCATTCGGCAGGCAGCGCTGCCAGGCCAGCCGGATCAGATGATCGGCGGCACGCGCACGCAGCGCCAGCAGCCGCTCGATGTTGTCGCCCTGGTCGAAGCGACGATACAGACGGGCATCGGCCTGCTGCAGGCTCTGCCGGGCCAGCGCCGCCCACTCGGGGTCGGCGACGGCATCGGCCGGCGCGTCCAGGACAGGGCTCGCCGGCAACATGCTCAGACCTGCGATTCGCCGGGCGCGAGGGTCAGCACGTCCACGCCGGTTTCGGTGACCGCGATCATGTGCTCCCACTGCGCCGACAGCTTGCGGTCCTTGGTGACCACGGTCCAGCCATCCGGCAGCACCTTGTTGTAGCGGGTGCCTTCATTGATCATCGGTTCGATGGTGAAGGTCATGCCGGGCTGCAGCACCAAGCCCTGACCCGGGCGGCCGTAATGCACCACCTGCGGTTCATCGTGATAGACCTTGCCGATGCCATGGCCGCAATACTCGCGGACCACGCTGAAGCGCTCGCCTTCGGCCAGGCTCTGGATGGCGTGGCCGATGTCGCCCAGGGTTGCCCCCGGCTTCACCGCGCGGATGCCGGCCCACATCGCCTGGTAGGTCACATCGACCAGACGACGCGCCATCACCGACGGCGTGCCGACGAAATACATGCGGCTGGTGTCACCGTGCCAGCCATCCTTGATGACGGTCACGTCGATGTTGACGATGTCGCCGTCCTTGAGCACCTTGCCTTCGCTGGGGATGCCGTGACAGATGACGTTGTTGACCGACGTGCACACCGTTTTCGGGAAGCCGCGGTAGCCGACATTGGCCGGAATGGCCTTCTGCACGTTGATGATGTGGTCGTGGCAGATGCGGTCGAGCTCTTCAGTGGTCACGCCCGGCTTCACATGCGGGGCAACGATGTCGAGCACCTCGCTGGCCAGGCGGCCGGCGATGCGCATCTGTTCGATTTCCTGGGGGGTTTTCAGATTCACGCTCATGCCGGGCATTATCGCCGATCCGGGCTCCAGACTGAACGGGCCGGGCATGAACGTAGAAAATGTGAAAAGCGGCCAGATTTCCTCACGTTTCGACCACGACCGCGCATTTATAAGGAAACCGCGCCCCTGCGGCGCGCCTCCCCCGGCCCCACGGCGGTATCGACTCGTTCATCCAGGACCCCCGTCCAAGGAGAAGACCCATGCGATCCCTGCGACCTGTGCTGTTCAGCTTCACCCTGCTGGCCCTGGCGTCCCCGGCCCTGGCCGCCGACACCACCACGTTCAACGTGCGCATCATCATCACCAAGGCGTGCACGATCACCGCTGCGGCGGCCACCGATGTCGATTTCGGCTCGGCGCTGTCGACCGCCACCACCCCGTCCAACGCACAGGGCTCGGTCACTGCCCAGTGTTCGGCACTGACGCCCTACACCATCGCATTGAACGCCGGTGCCAACGCCGGTACCGCCAACGACGTCACCACCCGGCGCATGATCAACACCGATGCGGCGGTCACCACCAACAATTACGTGGGCTACCAGCTGTACTCCAATGCCACCCGCACCACGGTCTGGGGCGCGACCGCCGGTACCAATACCGTGGCCGGCACCGGCAATGGCCTGGCACAGGCGTATCCGATCTACGGTCAGGTGGCCAATCCCAGCGTGAACAACGCCGCGACCGGTAACTACCAGGACACCGTCACCGCCACCATCACCTACTGAGGTCGCCATGTCGGATCTCGAACGGAGCCGCCTGCGGCCCTCCGGCAGGCATGGCTGTGCCGGCGTATTGCTGGGGATTCTGCTGACCGGCAGCATCCAGGCCGCCAGCCTTCAGGTCGCGCCGACCTCGCTGCAGCTGACCGCCCGGCAGAATGCGGAAGCGCTGTGGATCAGCAACAGCGGCACCGCGCCGGTGGATGTGCAGGCGCGGGTGTTCCGCTGGACCCAGCGCGACGGTCGCGACGAACTGGAACCCACCACCGAACTGGTGATCAGCCCGCCGATGCAGGCGCTGGCGGCAGGACAGCAGCAGCTGATCCGCGTGGTCCGGGCCGATCCGCAGCCTCCGCCGGGCCAGCTCGCCTACCGGGTCATCGTCGATGAGGTACCCACCCTGGACCCGAACCGCGAGGGCATGCAGTTCGTGCTGCGCTACTCGCTGCCGGTGTTCGTGCAGCCGGACGGCGACGCGCCGGACACGCCGGAGCTGCAGGCATCGCTGCTGACCCAGGCCGACGGCACTCTGGCGCTGGAAGTGCGCAACCTGGGCACCACCTATGTCCAGCTCGCCGACCTGGGCATGGGTACGCCCGAGCGACCCCAGGTGTTCAAGCCCGGCCTGGTCGGCTACGTACTCAGTGGCCAGACCATGCGCTGGCCTCTGGAGATCACCGCGGCGCGCCTCAATGGCGCGACCCTTTCGGCAAAGATCAATGGCGCTTCGCAAGCCACGCCACTGCCTGCGACGCCACCGGCTCGCTGAGGCCTGCATGCGCGTCGCCCTGGCTGCTGCTGCGGTCTCGCCCGGGATGCTGGCCGGACCAGCGGGTGCGGCCACGGCACCGGTCGACAGTGGCGCGGAGATCGGAGGGCTGGGGGCGGCCGACGACGTGATGCTGCCGCCGCCCACCCCGTTGACCGCGCCACAGACGCTGTACCTGGACGTCACCCTCAACGGCACCCCGCGCGGCCTGCTGCCGTTCACCGAATCGGCCGGCCAGCTGCGTGCGGATCCGGCGGTGCTGCGCCAGCTCGGATTTGGCGCGCGTGGCGACGCGCCGGTGCCGCTGGAACAGATCAGCGGCGTCGTGGTCCGTTATGACGCGGCGATGCAGACGCTGGCACTGGAGGTGCCGCTGGAACAACTGGACCTGCCGACCACCGAGCTCGGCCAGGCGCGCGAAACCACCCCGGTGGCCAGCGCCTCGCCGGGCGCACTGCTCAACTACGACGTGTATGCCAGCCAGAACGAGGATGCCGGCAACTTGGCCCTGACTGCCGAAGCACGGGTGTTCGGCGTGGGACGCGGTGTGCTGCGCAGCAGCCAGTTGCTGCGCACCTACCAGGAGGGTAATGGCGGTGGCTGGCGTGGCGAGAGCGTGCGCCTGGACAGCCGCTGGAGCTGGATTTTCCGGATCACGCACTGACCCTCACCGTGGGCGATTTCTTCAGCGGCTTCGTCGACTGGAGCCGACCGGTGCGCATGGGCGGCATCCAGATCGGGCGCAACTACGGCCTGCAGCCTTACCGGGTGCTGACCCCGACGCCGAGCTTCCTCGGCGAGGCGGTGGTGCCGTCCACGGTTGAGCTGTATGTGGACGGCCTGCGCCAGTACAACGGCGAAGTGCCGGTGGGCCCCTTTCAGCTGGGTGCGCAACCCGGCATCAGCGGCACCGGCAACGCGCAGGTGGTGATCACCGACGCCTATGGCCGCATGCAGACCCTGGATTTTTCGTTCTATGGCACCCAGCAGCTGCTCGCCGAAGGCCTGTCCGACTGGTCGGCGGGCATTGGCCGTATGCGCCGCGATTACGGGATCCGCTCGTTTTCCTATGACGACGCCTCCATCGGCAGCGCGACCTGGCGGCGTGGGGTAAGCAACCGCTTCACCGCCGAACTGCATGCCGAGGGCGGCGGCGGGGTGGCCAGCGCCGGGGCCGGTGGCTGGTGGCAGCTGGGCCTGGCCGGCGTGCTCAACGCCTCCTATGCGCGCAGTCGCGGTGACGGGCGCGATGGCGGGCAGTGGTCGCTGGGATACAGCTGGAACAACCGGGTGTTCAACCTCAACGCCTCCACCCTGCGGACCCACGGCGATTTCCAGGATCTGGGCAGCCTGCAGGGCGCACGCCCACCGGATGTGACCGACCAGGTCACCGCCGGGGCCAGCCTGGGCCGGATGGGTTCGCTAAGCGCCAGCTACCTGCGCCTGTCGTATCCGGACGGCGATGACCGCCGCTACGCCAGCGTGTTCTGGAACCGCACGTTTTCCGAACGCTGGTCAGCCTACGCCTCGTTCAACCAGAACCTGGACGAAAGCGCCGACCGCAGCATCTACCTGTCGCTGTCGGTCAGCCTGGGGCGCAACCGCCAGAGCAACCTGGCGCTGCAGCGCAATGGCGACCGCAACCTCTATACGGTGGATGTCTCGCAACCGGTGCCCGGCGACGGCAGCCAGGGCGGTTATGGCTGGCGGGTGCAGGCACGGCATGGCGACGACGGCACGGGCGGCCTCGCTGAAATCGGCTGGCTGAACCGGGTCGGCCGCTATTCGGCCGGTGCCGCGCGCCAGGGCGACAGCACATTTGCCTACGCCAACGCCAGCGGAAGCCTGGTGTGGATGGGCGGCCACGTGTTTGCCGCGCGCGAGGTGCCGGACGCCTTTGCCGTGGTCTCCACCGACGGCGTCGGCGGCGTGCCGGTGCGGCTGGAGAACCGGCCGATCGGCGTCACCGACCGCAACGGGCTGCTGCTGGTCACGCCGCTGCTGTCGTGGCAGCGCAACCGCCTTTCCATCGACACCCTGGACCTGCCAGCGGACATGCGTGCCGAGCGCGTGGATGCGCAGGTGACGCCGCGGCAGAGCGCGGGACTGGGGGTCAGCTTCGGTCTGCGCCGCACCCGCGCCATTACCCTGGTGCTGCACGACCTGCAGGACCAGCCGCTACCGGCCGGCAGCCAGGTACGCCTGCCCGACCAGCGCAGCGCCACGGTGGGTTACGACGGTGAGGTGTATCTGGAAGACCTGCCCACGCGGGCGCAGCTGGAGGTGGATACTGCCGAAGGCCGCTGCACGGTCATCGTGCCGCTTGCCGATGCCGCCGGCAGCACGCCGCTGCGACTGGGACCGCTGCGCTGCCAGCCCGGTGTCTCGCCATGAGCCTGAAGGCATTGCTGGGGCTGCTGCTGATGCTGGCCGGCGCACTGCTGGCCGATACTGCGCGCGCCGACACCACCTGCACGACCACCACGCCGGTGACGGCGGCGTTTGGCAACGTGGCCAATGCCGCCGGCAGCCCCACCGTGACCACCACCAGCTTCACCATCACCTGCAACACCGCCGCACTCAGCCTGCTGGCCACCGCGTCGGTACGCGCCTGCATCGGCATCGGCGTCGGCACCACCGGCGTGGCCATATCCCCCCTGCGGCGCATGACCAATGCCAATGGCGACCCGATGTCATTCCAGCTGTTCACCAGCGCCGCCTACAGCACGATCTGGGGACTGACCCCGGGCACCACGCCCGGCCCGCTGGTGGTGGACCTGAATTACTCGGTGCCACTGCTGACCGGCGGCAGCGGCGCGGTGACGGTCACCATCTACGGCCGCATCCCCGCCAGCCAGACCCTGGCCGCCGGCAGTTACACCACCAGCTTCAGCGGGGCCGATGTACGCCTGCAGTACGCGTTCAACGAAGTGCTGCTGGGTACGGCGACCGCGCCGGCGGCCTGCACCACCACCGCGGGCGTGGCCGGCAACAAGACTGCCACCGGCGGCTTCCCGTTCACGGTCACCGCCACCGTGCTGCCGCAGTGCAGCGCCTATGTCACCACCGACATGGACTTTGGCAGCAACGCCGGGGCCATCACCAGCAACATCGACCGCACCTCGACCATCGGCCTGACCTGCCTGAACCGCACCGCCTACAACATCGCACTGGACAACGGGCTGTATGCCAACGGTACGGTCAGGCGCATGCGCCATACCACCAACAGCGCGTACTTCATTCCGTACGAGCTGTACCGTGACAGCACCCGCACCCAGCGCTGGGGGAGCACCGTCAACGTCGACCGGGTCACCGGCACCGGCACCGGCAGCGCGCAGGTCCTCACCGTATACGGGCGCGCCCCGCCCACCAGCGGGGCGGTTGCCGCTGGCAGCTACAGCGACCAGATCAAGGTGACGATCACCTACTGAATGCTCAAGCGCGCGTGGCGCGGGCCGATACCGTTGGCGTCCCTTCGCCTGCCCGCTCGCGCCATGTCCTTTCGCCCGTTCCTGCCGTGCCTCGCCCTGCTGGCCGCCGCCCTGCCCGCATTGGCCACTGCACGGTCGGCGGAGCCTGCGCCGGCCCCGGTGCCGCTGCGCATCCACCTGAAAGTCGTGGATGCCTGCCGCCTCGACCCGGGCTCCCGGGCAGGCGCGTGCGCGACCGCGCATCAGCGCAGCACCCCCGATACCCCCGCCCCGCCACAGGTACAGGCGTTGACGCCGCCCGTGGACGCAGGCCCCGATGCACAACGCGCATGGCACACGCTGACCTTCTGAAACGACTGGCCGCCGGGCTGATGCTCACCGCCAGCAGCGCCGCACAGGCGCTGGAGGTATCGCCGCTGTCGGTCACCCTGGCTCCCGGCCAGCGCGATGACAGCGTGTGGCTGTACAACGACAGCGACCAGCCGTGGCACGGTCAGGCCCGCCTTTATCACTGGGCGCAAGGCCCGCAGCACGAGCGGCTGGAACCGGCCGTGGTGCTGGCCGTCAGCCCTTCCGAGCTGCGGTTGCCCGCACATGGCCGGCAGCGGGTGCGGCTGGTGTGGTCCGCCGCCAGCCCCGTCACTGAACAGAGCTACCGGCTGGTACTGCGGGCCGGGCAGGACAGCCCGGCGGTACAGATCTCGCTGCCCGTGTTCGTCGCCGGGGCTGAACACCGGGCGGGTCCGGCACTGGCGGTCAGGGTTCTGCCCGGCTCCGGCCCGGCAGTGCTTGAGCTGTACAATGGCGGCTCCCGCCATGCCCGCCTGTCCGACCTGGCCTTCATTCCTGGAGGCGGCGCGGCACAGCCGCTGCTGCCGGGGTTGGCGGGTTACGTGCTGGCCGGCCAGACCCGGCAATGGCCCCTGCCCGGCGCTGCCGGCGCCTACGCAGACGGGCGTTTCAGCGCCCGCCTGGGCCAGGACGAGCCGGTCCTGCTGGCCCCGCTGGACCCCGCAATTGCACCCGACACCGGCAGCGGGCTATAATCGACTGGATTTCCTGCGCCTTCGCGTGCAGGAACCCGCCAACACCGGGCGTCACCGGTGAATACACACCTGCTACTGCCATTCGTGCCGGGGTGCTCCGCAAGGAGTTCGGTCACGGAAGCAGCAGGGAAGCCCAACCCCGGAACCTCCCGCCTCGCGGCGGACCGCCCATTCCCTTTCCCGTGGCGGCCGGTTCCCCATCAGGAGTTTTGCAATGCCCCAGGTCACCATGCGTCAGATGCTGGAAGCCGGCGTCCACTTCGGCCACCAGACCCGTTACTGGAACCCCAAGATGGGCCAGTACATCTTCGGCGCCCGCGGCAAGATCCACATCATCAACCTGGAAAAGACCGTTCCGCTCTTCAATGACGCGATGAACTTCATTTCCAGCGTTGCCCAGAAGCGCGGCACCATCCTGTTCCTGGGCACCAAGCGCAGCGCCCGCGAATCGATCCGTGAAGAAGCCGAGCGTTGCGGCATGCCGTACATGAACCAGCGTTGGCTGGGCGGCACCCTGACCAACTTCCGTACCGTCAAGCAGTCGGTTGCCCGCCTGAAGGAACTGGAAGCCGGCGAAACCGACGGCACCTTCGACAAGCTGGTCAAGCACGAAGTGCTGGGCCTGCGTCGCGAGCGTGACAAGCTGGAAGCCTCGCTGGGCGGCATCAAGGACATGAACCGTCTGCCGGACGCCATCTTCGTCATCGACATCGGCCACGAAGACATCGCCATCAAGGAAGCCAAGAAGCTCGGCATCCCGGTGATCGCCGTGGTTGATACCAACTACAACCCGGAACTGGTCGACTACGCGATCCCGGGCAACGACGACGCCATCCGCGCCGTGCAGCTGTACGCCCGCGCCGCTGCTGACGCCGTGCTGGAAGGCAAGGCCGCTGCTCCGCACGCTGCCAGCGTCCGTGAAGAAGAGTTCGCCGAAGCCGCTGCTGCTGAAGAAGCCAAGCCGGCCCGTCGCGCTCCGGCCAAGAAGGCCGCTGCCGACAAGGGCACCGAGGCCTGATATCGGCCTGCGGTGGGTGCACGCACCCACCGCGCCCTGTCTGCTGCCGCAGGCGCGACAGGGTCTTTGTCAC
The DNA here is from genome assembly GCF_032103445.1 of Stenotrophomonas sp. Lineage (GTDB taxonomy): Bacteria > Pseudomonadota > Gammaproteobacteria > Xanthomonadales > Xanthomonadaceae > Stenotrophomonas. The sequence goes on along the minus strand of NZ_DAMDFR010000059.1, from coordinate 7,169 downwards.
ACGGGCCGGCCACCATGCCGGCCCAACCCCTTTCTTATGTGAGGAATTCCCGTGGAAATCACTGCTTCCCTGGTCAAGGAACTGCGCGAGCGCACTGGCGCCGGCATGATGGAGTGCAAGAAGGCGCTGACTGAAAACAACGGCGACATCAACGCCGCTGCTGAAGCCCTGCGCAAGTCCGGCGCTGCCAAGGCCGACAAGAAGGCTGACCGCGTGGCTGCCGAAGGTCGCCTGGGCCTGGCCCAGGACGGCGGCAAGGCCGTGCTGGTCGAAGTCAACTCGGAAACCGACTTCGTCGCCAACGACTCCAACTTCAAGTCCTTCGTCGACGCCGTCGCCGCTGCCGCACTGGCTTCGGGCGCTGCCGATGTGGAAGCGCTGAAGACCGCCACCCTGGCTTCGGGCCAGACCGTGGAAGAAGCCCGCGCCACCGCGATCCAGACCCTGGGTGAAAACATCCAGATCCGTCGCCTGGTCAAGGCCGACACCACCGGCAACATCGGTGCCTACGTGCACACCAACGGCAAGGTCGGCGTGCTGGTCGAACTGATCGGCGGCGACGTCGAGCTGGCCCGTGGCCTGGCCATGCACGTGGCTGCCATGAAGCCGCCGCACAACAAGGCGGCTGACGTGCCGGCCGAGTTCGTGGCGAAGGAAAAGGAAATCGAACTGGCCAAGATGTCCGAGAAGGACAAGTCCAAGCCGGCCGAGATCCTGGAAAAGATCATCAGCGGCAAGATCAACAAGATCGTCAACGACGTCACCCTGTACGGCCAGTCGTACGTGCTGGACGGCGACAAGACCGTCGAGCAGGTCGTGACCGCCGCCAAGGCCGACGTGGCTGGCTTCCAGCTGCTGGTCGTGGGCGAAGGCATCGAGAAGGTGGTGGAAGACTACGCCGCCGAAGTGATGAAGCAGGCCGGCCTGGCCTGATTCTCGCCTTCAAGCGATAACGAAAAAGCCCGGCTTCGGCCGGGTTTTTTTGTGGCTGGCATTCGTAGAGCCGGGCCTGCCCGGCTGCTGTTGGTTTTTGGCGAACAGCCGGTAGTCATCGGTTCCCGTGCTTGGTCGCGCCGGGATGGGTTTGCGGGACACGCCGTAAACCCGTCCATGGGGGCTCGTCAAAAACATCCATGTTTTTGACGGTCCCGCAAACCCACCCCGGCACGCCCCAGACAGTTGGCCGGTGGCCATGGGAAATGCCACAGCCACATGCTTTTGATTTCCGATGGCCACCGACCCACTGTCGATGGCGGGTCTGGATGGGCTGGAGGGGGCGTGAGCCGCATGGATGCGGCGATCGAGCTTACATGGACGTACTTGCAGCGTCCCCCGGAACGCCCGTCCCGAGCCGCCAAACCAGGGATTCCGTGAACCGAAGGTTGTTCGCACAGATCCAACAAGCCCGGCTCTACGTAGATCGTGCAATCAGGCGATCACGGCTTGGTCTGGAAGGTGACTTCTTCGTAGGGCTGCACGACCACCCAGCCTTCGCCGGCGAACTTCAGCTGCAGGCTTTCGCCCGAGCCGCGGCCCAGCAGGGTGCCCAGCGAAATGTCGGTGACGACCTCGGGGGTGAGCGTGCCCGACCAGGCCACGGTCGAACTCGGGTCGGTGAAGATCGGGCCGGTCTGCGCGCTCACCGGCAGGGTCATCGGCTCGTAGTGCGAGGTGATCGCCACGATGCCGTGGCCGCTGAGGCGGATGTTGAACAATCCGCCTGCCATCATCCCCGCCACCTTGCGCATCATCGTGATCTGCGAGTCGATGCCATCTTCGAACGCCAGCACGTCATTGCCGTTGACGAACACCGAGTCGCCCTCCAGGCGCAGCAGGGTGATCTTCTTGCCCATGTCCGCCAGGTAGACCCGGCCCTGCCCTTCGGCCTTCATCAGGCGCAGGCCCTCGCCCGTGGCCAGCTTTTTCAGCAGGTTGCCCACGCCACGCTCCAGCACCCCCTCGCGGGTGAACTTCACCGCGCCCTTGCGTGCCACCATCGCGCCCGACTTGGCCCATACCCGGCCATCCACCCGGACTTCCAGCATGTACGGGCTCTCCAGTTCGAACGCATCGGAACTGAGATCCTTTTCCTGCGTGGCAGCCAGGAATTCCTTGAGCGACTTCACAGCCATGGGCAGCAACTTCCTTTTAAGTGAGTGCGCGCATGGTACAGGTTCGGCGATTGTGTTAACAAAGAGATCAGGAGGCCACCCTTGCCTCAAACCAGGGTGACCAACCTCACGTTTTCGGACATGGCAAGCACTACAGCTCAAATCTGTGACGTACTCCATGTATTCTTGCCACATCATTTCAGTGTTCCTGCCATGTCTCCCGAGCTGACTGCCGCCCTGGCGCTCTGCCGCAACCTGCCCTCGCCGCCCGGAATTGCCCTGCGCATCATCGAGCTGGCCCAGAACCCGGAAGCGGACATCACCACCGCCGCCGATATCATCGGCATCGACATGGCGTTGAGCGCGCGCATGCTGCGCATCGCCAATTCGCCGCTGTACGCCAGCCGCCGCCGAATCGAGAACCTCGGCCAGGCACTGACCATGCTGGGCCTCAATGCCACCGTCAGCCTGGCTCTGGGCTTCACCGTCACCCGCGACCTGACCGCCCCCGGTCAGGGCCAGGACGTGCGCGAGCGCGCTTGGCGGCGCAGCATCCTCAGCGCACTGGCCGCCAGCCTGCTTGGCCAGGCCCGCGGCCTGCGCAAGGCCGAGGAGCTGATGCTGGCCGGCCTGCTGCAGGACATCGGCATCCTCGTCCTTGCCCAGAGCGAGCCGGACCGCTATCTGCCGGTGCTGCGCGCCGCGGCCGACAACGACCAGCTGCTGGCGCTGGAGCGTGAGCAGCTGGACTGCACCCACGCCGAGGTCGGTGCCTGGATGGCCGAGCAGTGGGACCTGCCCCGCTATCTGGTCGACGCCATCGCCCGCAGCGAGTCGCCCGAGGCTACCGAAGACAAATTCCAGGCCTGCGTGGCCGTGTCCGGCGCGGTCGCCGACATCTGGCTGAGCGCCGACACCGACAGCGCGCGCGAACTGGCCCTGCAGCGCGTCCACGACACCCTGCAGCTGGACAGCGCCCAGTTCGACCAGGTGCTGGCCCGGATCAGCGAGGCCCTGCCCGACATCGGTGCCTTGTTCGAAACCACCCTGACCTCACCGCTGCGGGTGCAGCAGCTGATCGACCACGCCCAGGAACTGGCGACCCTGCGCAACCTGCGCGAGATGCAGGACGCAGCCATGGCCCGGCAGCGCGCGGACGAATTCGAGGCCCGGGCCAACCGGCTGGCCGAGCAGGCCCACCGCGATGCCCTCACCGGCGTGCTCAACCGCCGCCAGCTGGAAGCCGTGCTGGAGCAGGAGTTCAACCGCGCCACCCGGCACGGCTGGCCGCTGTCGGTGGCCTTCATCGACCTCGACGATTTCAAGAAGGTCAACGACGCCCACGGCCATCTGCTTGGCGACGAAGTGCTGCGCAGCTTCGCCTCCAAGCTGCAGGAACAGCTGCGCAGCAGCGACACCGTGGCGCGCTTCGGCGGCGAGGAGTTCATCGCGCTGCTGCCCAACACCACCGAAGCGGTGGCGCTGGAGGTCATCCGCCGGGTGCTGGCCAACATCGTCAACACCCCGATGGCCGACGTCGGCGGCAGCCCGCTGTACATCACCTTCTCGGCCGGGGTTGCCACCCAGGGCGGCTATGAGCGCTTCGCCGAGGTCCAGGACCTGCTGAAGGCGGCTGACGACGTCCTCTACCGGTCCAAAAGCCTGGGCCGCAACCGGGTCATCGCCCGGTCCCCGGATACCGCGCCCGCCTGAACAGGCCTGGAAGGCGTCGCGGCGAACGCTGCCGCGACGCAACAAAATTTCTACGCCGGTTGACGCCGCATCCAGTAGAATTCCCGCGTTTTCCACGCACCCAGAGGCCGTCATGTCCAATCTCACCTATCGCCGCATCCTGCTGAAACTTTCCGGGGAGGCGCTGATGGGAGACGAGGACTATGGCATCGACCCCAAGGTCATCAACCGTCTGGCGCGTGAAGTGATCGAAGCCCAGCAGGCCGGTGCCGAAGTGGCCCTGGTGATCGGCGGCGGGAACATCTTCCGCGGAGCCGGTCTGGCTGCCGGCGGCATGGACCGCGTCACCGGTGACCAGATGGGCATGCTGGCCACCGTGATCAACGCACTGGCCATGCAGGACGCGCTGGAAAAGCTCGGGGCCAAGGCCCGCGTGATGAGTGCGATCAAGATCAACGACGTGTGCGAGGACTACATCCGCCGCCGCGCCATCCGCCATCTGGAAAAGGGCCGTCTGGTGATCTTCGCCGCCGGCGTCGGCAGCCCGTTCTTCACCACCGACTCCGGTGCCGCGCTGCGCGCCATCGAAATCGGGGCCGACCTGCTGCTCAAGGCGACCAAGGTCGACGGTGTGTACGACAAGGACCCGAACAAATACAGCGATGCGGTCCGCTTTGACAGCCTGACCTACGACGAGGTCATCACCCGCGGCCTGGAAGTGATGGACACCGCCGCCTTCGCCCTGGCCCGCGACAGCGACCTGCCGCTGCGCGTGTTCGACATGGGCCAGCCGGGCGAGCTGCTGAAGATCCTGCACGGCGAGAACATCGGCACCCTGGTGCGCGGCCGCAACACCGCCTGATCGAGGTTTCCGGGTACCGACCAACGGTCGGTACCTACCGGGTGGGGCCCGGCAGCGGCCTTGGTTCACCGGATTTCGCCTATAATCGCCCGATTCTCTGTGACATCCAGGATTCGGGCGATGCTCAACGACATCAAGAAAGACGCGCAAGAGCGCATGGCCAAGAGCATTGACGCTCTGAAGCACACCCTCACCTCGGTCCGTACCGGCCGTGCCACCCCGGCCCTGCTGGACCGTGTCGTCGTCAACGCCTATGGCAACGCCTCCACGCCGCTCAACCAGGTCGCGTCCATTTCCAATGCCGACGCGCACTCGCTGCTGGTCACGCCGTTCGACAAGAGCATGATCAAAGAGATCGAGAAGGGTCTGTACAACGCCGAGTTCACCCCGAACACGCTGGGCACCGCGATCCGCATCAACATGCCGCCGCCGACTGAAGAGCGCCGCAAGGAACTGGCCAAGCAGGTCAAGGGCGAAGGCGAAGGTGCCAAGGTTGCCGTCCGCAACATCCGCCAGGATGCCAACAAGGCGATCGCTGCCCTGTTGAAGGACAAGGCAATCAGCGAAGACGACAAGAAGCGCGGCGAAGACGACATCCAGAAGCTGACCGACAAGGCCATCAAGGACGTCGACAGTGTCGTGGCTGATAAAGAAAAGGAACTGATGCAGGTCTGAGCCCATGTCACAGGCCCCGACCCCTGCTGCCGGCGTGCCCCGCCACCTGGCCATCATCATGGATGGCAACGGGCGCTGGGCGCAGAAGCGTCGCCGTCCGCGCGTGATCGGCCATCGTGCCGGCGCGCGTGCGGTCAACCGCACCATCGACTTCTGCCTGGAGCGCGGCATTGCCGCGCTGACCCTGTTTGCCTTCTCCAGTGAGAACTGGGGCCGGCCGACGGAAGAAGTCGACGCGCTGATGAAGCTGTTCCTCAACGCGCTTGAGCGCGAGGTGGATGAGCTGCATCGGCGTGGCGTACGTGTGCGCTTCATTGGCGAGCGCGAACGCTTCGGTGCCGGGCTGGTCAGCCGCATGCAGCTGGCCGAACAGCGCACCGCTGACAACACCGCGATGACCCTGAGCATTGCCGCCAGTTATGGTGGCCGCCAGGACATCGCTCGCGCCGCGCGCGAACTGGCCGTTGAAGTGGCCGCCGGTCGCCTGCTGCCCGAGCAGATCGACGAGGCCCTGCTGGGCAGCCGGGTCGCGCTGGCCGACCTGCCGGCACCCGATCTGTTCATCCGTACCGGCGGCGACACCCGCATCAGCAACTTCCTGCTGTGGCAGCTGGCGTATACCGAACTGTGGTTCACCGACGTGCTGTGGCCCGAGTTCGATGCCACCCACCTGCAGCAGGCGCTCGACGCCTATGCCTCGCGTGAACGGCGCTTCGGCCTGACCAGCGCCCAGATTGCCGCCCTGGCCACCGAGACGTCCCACCCATGACCAAAACCCGAGTCATCGCCGCGCTGATCATGGCGCCGGTTGCCATTGCGGCCATCCTGCTGCTTCCGACCCAGTGGCTGGCCGCCGCCGCCGCCGCCGTGTTCCTGATCGGCCTGTGGGAATGGCTGAAGCTGGCCCAGGTCGAAGACACCCTGGCCCGCACCGTGCTGCTGGTACTGAACCTGGTGCTGATGGTGCTCATCGTGTGGGCCGACGCCGGCACCCTGGTGCTGTACCAGATCGCCACCCTGGCCGGCATCGGCTGGTGGCTGCTGGCCCTGCTGTGGCTGCGTTTCTTCACCTTCGGGGCGGAACCGGGCAGCCATGCGCGCACGCTGAAGCTGCTGGCCGGCTCGCTGGCCATCGTGCCGGCCTGGGCGGCGCTGGTGCTCATCCATGCCAGCAGCGACAACGGCCACCTGTGGCTGCTGACCGCCCTGGCCATCGTCTGGGCGGCAGACTCCGGCGCTTACTTCGCCGGACGCACCTTCGGGCGCACCAAGCTGGCTCCGCGAATCAGCCCGAACAAGACCTGGGAAGGTCTGGTCGGCGGCCTGCTGGCCGGCCTGCTGGTCGCGCTGGTGTTCGGCTGGATGGCCGGGGCCACCTCCGACCATCTGCTTGGACTGGTTGTCACCACCGTGGTCGCGGTGTTCGCCTCGGTGCTCGGCGACCTGTACGAAAGCCTGATCAAGCGCCACGCCGGTGCCAAAGACTCGGGCCACATCATTCCCGGCCACGGCGGCGTGCTGGACCGCATCGACGGCGTCCTCGCCGCCCTGCCGGTGTTCGCGCTGGGCAAGGAAATCTTCGGGTTCTGAGCATGCACAGCCCCACTGCCCTTCGCCAGGTCGCCGTATTCGGTGCCACCGGCTCGATCGGTGCGTCTGCACTGGATGTGATCGCACGCCATCCTGACCGCTACCGGGCCACCGTGCTGGCCGCCGGCACCCAGGTGCAGGCGCTGCTGGCGCTGTGCGTGGCGCACCGGCCGGACCACGCCGTCATTGCCGACGCAGCGGGCTTCGCCGCACTGCGCGACGGGCTGCGTGCGGCCGGC
>NZ_DAMDFR010000058.1:0-27200 GCF_032103445.1 Stenotrophomonas sp. | reverse complement strand
GCTGGTCGGCCGAGGCCTGTGCGATCGGCACCACGTCCAGCCGCGCAAAGCCGCTGTTGGGGTCATAGCGCGGCTCGCGCGCCAGCCCCGCATCAATCACCACCCGCACGCCCGGCAGGGTGACCGAGGACTCGGCCACGTTGGTGGCCAGCACCACCCGGCGCTGCCCGTTCGGGTCGGGCTGCAGCACGCGGCTCTGCTGGTCCACCGGCAGTTCGCCGTGCAGCGGCAGCAGCTGCACTTCCGCTGGCAACACCGAATCCAGCGCCGCCAGGGCGCGGTTGATCTCACGCTGCCCGGGCAGGAACACCAGCACGTCACCCGGGTGCTCGCGCAGCGCCTGTTCCACCGCGCGCCGCACCTGCGCTTCCAGCGCTTCCTCGCGCCGTGCCGGGAAGTGGCTGATCGATACCGGATAACTGCGGCCCGCACTGCTGATGCGCGGCGCATCCAGGAACTGCGCCAGCCGCTCGCCGTCCAGCGTGGCCGACATCACCACAATGCGCAGGTCGTCACGCAGCTGCGCCTGCACGTCCAAGGACAGTGCCAGGCCCAGGTCCGCCGCCAGATGGCGCTCGTGGAATTCGTCGAACAGCAGCGCGCCCACGCCTTCCAGCAGCGGGTCGTCCTGCAGCATGCGGGTCAGAATGCCCTCGGTGACCACTTCCACCCGGGTGCGTGCGGACACCTTGTTCTCGAAGCGGATCCGGTAGCCCACCGTCTCGCCCACGTCTTCACCCAGCTGGCGGGCCATGAACTGCGCCGCACTGCGCGCCGCCACCCGGCGCGGTTCCAGCATGATGATCTTCTTCCCCTGCAGCCACGGCGCATCCAGCAGCGCCAGCGGCACCTGGGTGGTCTTGCCCGCACCGGGCGGGGCTTCCAGTACCAGGCGGGTGTGGCTGCCCAGGGCATCCAGAATTGCCGGCAGCTGCTCGGCGATGGGGAAAACAGGCGTACGCATGCGGCAAGGATACGGGCAGGGCGGTGCTTTACAATGCGCCGCTTACCTGAGTGTGCGAATTGCCCCATGCAGCTGATCGATATCGGTGCCAACCTCACCCACGACTCCTTCGACCGTGACCGCGACGCGGTGCTGGAACGCGCACGCGCGGCCGGCGTAGTGCAGATGGTGATCACCGGGGCCAGCCGCGAGCATTCGCCGATGGCGCTGGAACTGGCCCGACAGCACCCCGGTTTCCTGTACGCCACCGCCGGCGTGCACCCGCATCACGCGGTGGAATACACCGACGAATGTGATGCCGAGATGCGCGCGCTGCATGCACATGCCGAAGTGGTGGCGGTGGGCGAGTGCGGGCTGGATTATTTCCGCGACTTCGCGCCGCGCCCCGCGCAGCACCGCGCATTCGAGCGCCAGCTGCAGCTGGCCGCCGAGAACGGCAAGCCGCTGTTCCTGCATCAGCGCGACGCGCACGCCGATTTCATGGCGCAGATGAAGAACTTCGAAGGCCGCCTCGGCCCGGCAGTGGTGCACTGCTTCACCGGCGAGCGCCAGGAGCTGTTCGATTACCTCGACCAGGACTGGTACGTCGGCATCACCGGCTGGCTGTGCGACGAGCGCCGTGGCGCGCACCTGCGCGAGCTGGTCAAGCACGTGCCGGCTAATCGATTGATGATCGAGACCGACGCGCCGTATCTGCTGCCGCGTACGTTGAAGCCGATGCCGAAGGATCGCCGCAACGAGCCGATGTTCCTGTCGCACATTGTGGAAGAGCTGGCGCGCGATCGTGGGGAGGATGTGGCGGTGACGGCGGCGAATGCGACGGCAGCTACGCGCGCGTTCTTCCGGTTGCCGGAAATCGCCTGACCTCCGACGACGCACTCCTGCCAGGGAATCCCGTAGAGCCACGCCCTGCGTGGCTTCGCGGTCTCAAACAGGGTCGAAGCCACGCAGGGCGTGGCTCTACGGATCAGCGGTTTGCCTCATACGCCTGCAAATGGGCAAACGCCACCGCCAACAACGGTGCCAGCACCCCGGCCTCCCGCGCCCGCAGCCGCATATCCCCCACAATCTGCATCGCTTCCACCTGCTGCCCGGCTTCCAGATCGCGCAGCATCGACGCCTTCAACGCCGACCCGGCCTGGGTCAACGCCCCCAGCGCAATCCCCTGCGCCTTCTCCGGCACCGGCTCACCGGCTGCCTCAGCGACCGCCAGGCACTCCGCATACAGCCCGCGCATGATCGCTTCACCCTCATCGGTGCCCACAATCGTGCCCACGTCCGCGCGCATCAAACAGGTGCCCGCCGCCAGCGCGGTCAGGAAGCTGTACTTCACCCACTGCTCCTGCCCAATCGCATCGCTGGCCAGATGATCGACATTGGCCTGCACACAGGCCGCCGCCAGCGCCAACACCCGCGCACTCGCCCCGGTGTTGTCGCGCTCGCCAAAGGTCAGCTTCGCCGCCGGGGCCAGATGCAGCACTGCGCCATCGGGTGCCTTGGTCGCACTGATGAAGCACAGCCCACCCAGCACCGCATTGCGGCCGAAGCGCGCATCCAACGTCGCGTAGTGGCGCAGCCCGTTGAGGATCGGCAGCACGGTGGTGCGTGAGGACACCGCCGGTGCAATCGCCTCAATCGAGCTCTCCAGGTCATACGCCTTGCAGCTCAGCATCACCAGATCAAACGGCTTCTCAGACGCCAGCGTCGCCAGCCCATCAGCAGTCACATGTTGCACCGGGAAGGCCGCATCGCCCAGCGGACTGCGGATCACCAGCCCATCCTGCGCCAACTGCGCCGCGCGGGCGGGCCGCACCAGGAAGGTGACATCCACTCCGGCCTGGGCCAAACGCCCGCCGAAGTAACCGCCGGTACCGCCGGCACCAAGAACCAGAATGCGCATTGAGGTACTCCAATCAAACTGAGGAGCCGGCCAGCAGCCGGCACTACCGATGTTCCGGCGTCGAAGAGCAGATCAGCTCCGCATCCCCACACCACGCTTCAGCAGCCACAGCGCCAGTGCGCTCAGCACCACCACGAAGCCGATCATCAGCGCGTAGGCCACCCACAGCGGCACGTCGCTCGAGCCCAGCAGGCCGTAGCGGAAGGCGTTCACCATGTAGAAGATCGGGTTCGCGTGCGTCGCCGCTTCCGCCCAGGTCGGCAGCAGCTTCACCGAATAGAACACGCCACCCAGGTAGGTCAGCGGGGTCAGGATGAAGGTCGGCACAATCGCCACGTCGTCGAACTTCTTCGCGTACACCGCGTTGATGAAGCCCGCCAGCGAGAAGATCGTCGCACCCAGCAGCACCGTGGTCAGCGTCACCAGCGGGTGCGGAATGCGCACCGGGGTGAAGAACATCGCGATGATCAGCACGATCACGCCCACCATCAGCCCGCGCAGCACCGCGCCGGCCACGTAACCCCACAGGATCACCCAGTTCGGCATCGGGCTCACCAGCAGCTCTTCTACATGGCGGCCGAACTTCGCGCCGAAGAACGACGAGCTGATGTTGCCGTAGCTGTTCTGGATCACACTCATCATCACCAGACCCGGCACGATGAACTGCATATAGCTGTAGCCGCCCATCTCACCCACGCGCGAGCCGATCAGCCCGCCGAAGATCAGGAAGTACAGCGTCATGGTGATCGCCGGCGGCACCAGGGTCTGGCCCCAGATGCGCAGGATGCGCGCCACTTCGCGGCGCACGATGGTCATCAGCGCGATCCGGTTACGCTGCCCGTCGGTCATCACCGGGCTTGGGGTGGTGCTCATGCCGCGTTCTCCTGGTTGCCGGTAAGCCGCACGAACAGCTCCTCCAGACGGTTGCTCTTGGTGCGCATCGAGCGCACCCGGATGCCGGCCGCATTCAGTGCCTCGAACACCCGGTTCAGATCCATCGCGCGCGGCATGTCCACGTCCAGCGTGTGCGCGTCGGTGGCGGTGATGGTGGTGCCTTCGATCACCGGCAGCTGCGCCGGCAGGTCGCCATCGATATCAAACAGGAAGCCTTCCACGTCCAGCTTGGCCAGCAGTGCCCGCATCGGCCCCTGGGTGACGATCTGGCCGTGGTTGATGATGGCCAGGTGCCGGCACAGGTGCTCGGCTTCTTCCAGGTAGTGCGTGGTCAGGATGATCGTCGTGCCGGCCGCGTTGATCTCCTTCAGCACCCGCCACATGTCGCGGCGGATCTCGATGTCCACGCCCGCGGTGGGCTCATCCAGAATCAGCAGGCGCGGGCGGGTCATCATTGCGCGGGCGATCATCAGCCGGCGCTTCATGCCGCCCGACAGGGTGCGGCTCATCACCTGGGCCTTTTCCCACAGGTGGGCGCGCTTCAGCTCCACCTCGGCCATCTTCTCGGCCTCCTCGCGCGGCACGCCGTAGAAGCCGGCGTAGTTCACCAGGATGTCGAAGGGCTTTTCGAACAGGTTGAAGTTGATTTCCTGCGGCACCAGCCCGATCAGGCGCATGGTCGCGCTGCGGTCGCGCACCAGGTCGCTGCCGAACACTTCCACCTGACCTTCGCTCAGGTTCACCAGCGAGCTGATGATGCCGATCAGGGTGGACTTGCCGGCCCCGTTCGGGCCCAGCAGGGCGAAGAAGTCGCCCGGTGCCACGTCCAGCGAGACGCCCTTCAGGGCCTGGGTGCCGTTGTCGTAGGTTTTGCGGAGGTCGCGCACCCGCAGGGCGGGGGCGTTGTTTGTCTGGGAAGCCAAGCTCTTGCCTTCGCGCCCAAGGGCGGCGCTGGAGTGGGGCGGGTGAGCCGCTATTATAGAAGGCCCCGAGGGCTTGCCCCGGCTACACACTGTTTCCCAAATTCGTGCCTGTTCAATTCCCCCTCAAGCTGGTCGGCCGCCACATGCTGGCCCCGACCGTCGGCCACTACCAGTTCCTGCGTGATGACGGCCAGCCGCTGGATTTCCAGCCCGGCCAGTTCATCCAGGTCCATTTTCACTACGCTGACGGCACCGAAACCAAGCGCAGCTACTCGCTGGCCACCATCCATGACCACGCTATCGGGGCGGGGGAAGCGGTGGATATCGCGGTGAGCTTCGTGCCCGGCGGGGCCGCCACGGCCCTGTTCGAGGGCCTGGACATCGGCGGCCACGTGCAGGCCAGCGGCCCGTACGGCCGGTTCTGCCTGATGCCCGGCGACCACAACGCCCGCTATCTGCTGATTGCCACCGGCACCGGCGTCACCCCATACCGCTCCATGCTGCCGCTGCTGGCCACCGCTATGGCCGAGCGCGGGGTTGAAGTGGTGCTGCTGCAGGGTGCCCGCACCCCCGGCGAGCTGCTGTACAGCGAGGATTTCTATAACTTCGCCGAACAGCACGCCAATTTCCGCTATGTGCCGTGCTTATCCCGCGAACTGCCGGAAAACCCGCACCCCGACGTCCGCCACGGCTACGTCCAGCAGCACCTCGCCGAGTTCGCCCCGAACCCGGCCACCGACATCGCCTACCTGTGCGGCAACCCCGACATGGTGGACGCCACCTTCGAGGCCCTGAAGGAAGCCGGCCTGCCCAACCCCCAGGTCCGCCGCGAGAAATACGTCAGCAGCAAGTGACCCGTAGAGCCACGCCCTGCGTGGCTTCGCGGACCCGCACCGCTCGCGATCCCCGCCCGGGGGTCCACAACGGCGAACAATATGGATATTGGTGACACCGGACTTTGCCCGGTGCCCATGAACCCCTTACCTCGCCCGCGGACCCAAATGAACGACAACACCCCCGGTAGCGCCGGCCGTTGGCCGGCACCCGCAGCACCCGACCAACGCCCAAGCGTGGCGACAACCAACGAAGCCACCTACCGCGCCCACGTCCTGACCAAGATCCAACGCGGCCGCGCAGACATCGAATCCGGCCGCCACTATACAACCGCCCAAGCGCGAGCACGCCTGCGCAAATGGCTGACCCGGTAACCCGGTAACCCGGTGACCTGCCGCGATCTCGTAGTGCCGGGCCATGCCCGGCAACCTCATGGACTGGGATTGGGCCGCACCTCCGCATCCATTGCATCAACCTGTTCCCATGCAATCCGGCTATGCTCCGGCAACAAGGAACGTCGACCCAAGCGGGGGAATCATGGCAGTACTGATTGAAGGCATATCGGTGGTCGTTCGCTGCAACGCCATCGTCGCTGCGTACAAGGGAGGCCCGGAACAGTTCACGGCTGAGGTCCCGAACGGGTCGCTCCGTGCCGATGGTCAAATCGCCGCCGTGACATTCATGCATCCCACGGATGTGGAGCAGTACGTCCGCCTCCTCGAGGCGAGGGGTCTCGTATTCCAGGACGCAGAAGGAACCCGCGACATCGTCGTGGTCGACCAGCGCACTGGCTTCTGCAACCCGTGCACCTGGGCAGACTTTGGCACCACCCCCTGGAATGGCGACGAGAGCCGCCTCGTAGCGGTCTGCGCTCTCGATGCAGGCCAGCCTCAGAAGGTGGTGGTGCCTGACGGGTGGGCGTATGAGACCTCACTTACTGCCCGGCATCGCTTCGTGGAAAGTGACCCGGTCAGCGAGGGCCTGCGGTTTGTCAGGCGCGATGGGGACGTCAATGTCTATCTCGATGAGAAAACGGGAAAAGAGTTCTACAGCGTGCAGGGCGTAGGCGTGGGTTCGCCCGTTGCCCACTAAGGCAGGCATTCCTGCTCCGCAGGCAGCAACCTCGCTCCCTTCACCAGTGCCCGCATCGGCTGAGCTAGTTGGTCACGTCGGTGATCTGCTGCTTGTCCCGTAGAGCCACGCCCTGCGTGGCTGCGCGGACCCGCACCGCTCCAAACCGGTGAACAACCGGGCCCCCGGTAGTGCCGGCCGCTGGCCGGCACCCGCAACACCCGACCAACACGTCGGCGTGGCGACATCCAACGAAGCCGCAGCCCAGCACGGCTCCAATGGTGACGGCTGGCCGATGTATCATGCGATGCAATCAGGGGAAGAATGGCGTCGAAGATGGACTTCCAGACGGCTTGCCAGCACGCTATCGCAGCATTCAACGAACTCCATCCGCCTGCGACTGTTCCAGACTGGTTCGACGACGCCATCACCATCGGTGGAACCAAGGACGACGCCGGGAACTGGACGATTTCGTTCACCCTCTGCCCCAAGCAGCCCAAGCCCGATGGTTGGTACTTGAAGCGCATCAACGACCGAAACGTCATGGTCAACCGGAATCCCAATACCGGCGAAGAACGAGTGGTCATCTCATGGACGTCCACCATCGCACCGGTGACGGCCTTCAGCGTCAGGGTATTGTCAGCGTCTGGGCAGTGTACGGTTCTGCAGGACTGCGACGTTGATACGTTGGACCCGGGCGCATTCGATTGGTGGGTGCAGCCGGAGCCTGCATCGTGACCAACGAGGTCGCTGGCACCATCCTGCTGCCCTGCCCACATTGCGCAGCCGAGGGCATGCTCCGCATTGGGCAGACTGCCATCCATGGCGAGCTGAGATGGTACGAGTCGCTGAACTGCAGCTGTAGATGCGCATCCGAGTCAGACGGCAATGGATTTCCGCCTGGTGAAATGCGGAGCCGAATACTTGATGAGCACGGTGAATGGGTGGTCATCCTGCCAACAGTCAAATCCAACGCCGAGACAGCCAGAGTGCTGCGCATCTATCTGGGGCTGGATTCCCGAGACGCCCTTCAGCGTATGAAAACGAGTCACAGCCAGGGTGTCTACTCCGGAACACGCGTGGAATGCGAGTGGCTTGCCAACAAGCCCACCCTCTCGTCGGAGCACCCAATCGTGCAGAGGCGCGCGGCTTCGGAAAGTGCACACCAAGGAAGATTGACTGGCAACGGCGAAACCGACCACGCCCCGGTAGACGAGCGGCGTCAGAAGCTATGGTCCGCATTGGACGAGTTCGTTTCGACTCCTGGTGCTCCGCTGGATCTCGCTGGAAGAATTGAAGTCATGCTTGATGACCTGTATCCCTATGACGACTACCTCCAGGAAACAGTCGAGATGCTTGCATGCTATCGCCCCGAAGAAATGGAATGGACCATTGGATGGGGACTGATGCGCTCGCGGCTGATCGGTGTCAGACGGCATCTGGAAGCGTCATGCGATGAGGCCAGACGTGAAGCGAATGAAGGTGAAAGCCACCCTCCAAGCTCAGCGGGGTAATGAGAATGACCGGAAAGCCAACGCCAACAGCGCAGGACCTCCAGCTGTTCATGCGGGCCTTGGATCAGTTCGGCTGCACGGGTACAAGTCGCGTTTCCTGTGACGCGTGCGGCTCGCTCATTCGGTTTGAAGTGATCAAGTCGGTGACGCGCCATGAGTGTGACTGCGGCAAGTTCACCGGGGTGCTTCGGGGTTTCTAGGGACCTCTCAGACATCGAGCCCGCCGAGGACATACTCACGCTCCTCCGGCAGCAACCCCGCCGCCTCCGCCAGCCTCCCTTCCTCCACCAGCGCATGCATCCGCTGCGCCAGCGGCGTCACCTCGGTGATCCCCTGGATCCACTCCCGGGTATAGTGGCGCACTGCTTCCCCACTCAGCCCGATCTGGATGGCACGGTGCTCCAGCGGCCGCAGATGCAGGTCGCGCTCAGGATCCCACTGCACCCGCACAGGTGAGCGTTGCTTCAACGCCTCCCACGCCACCGCGTCCATGCCCGGCTCCGGATGGCTGGCACAGCTATGCGCCAACGCCCACTCAAAGCCGTCGCGGGTGATGTCGATGGCCAGAATCCGCCGCTGGCCCTCATCTTTGTAGCCCCAGCCGGCGCGATACATCATCCACAGGAAGGAAGGCTTGATCCACGTCATCCGCTCGCGCTTGAACGGCGGGCTGACGAAGGTCTGGTGCTGCAGGGCGCTGTCGGCAATAAGGTCCGAATAGGCCTGGTAGACGCGGATGGTTTTGTCGTTATAGACCGCTCGGATCTGCCGGGCGGGAAATTTTTCGGTCATGGGCGCATTTGTATCGCGCTTCGAAACTGGCCGCAAACGACACCGGTTTGACGCTAACGGCACACCAATACGTGCGCCATATCACGCAATGCGCTCAATAACAGGCGAGGTGCGTCATTCTCCGATTGCGTGTACCGGAACGCAGCACACCGAACGCAAAAAAATCGCATTCCCAACGCCTCAAACTTGATGCAGGGTGGTTCGGCGGAGCGTCGGAACTTCGTAACTCACGAGGTCCCGCGCTCCCAACGTCACCGCCACTCCGGCGGGACGCCACCAACGGGAGAATCACCATGACAATCGATTGGGACGACACACCCAACCACGGCTTCAAGGGTGGCCAGGACATCCGGTATAACGCCGACACCAAAGAGATCAGCGGCTTCATCACCATCGGGCGGGTGTCGGATATTCCGGGCACGCCGGGCTACGACGAACCGTGCATGCGTCTGGAAGGCCAGTGGCTGGCCGATGCCGGCATGGGCGCGGGCACATGGCTGCGCGTGGACCTGGGCGTGAAGAGCTTCCTGCTGGTGCCGGTAAAGGCATCCGAAGTGCCGGAACTGGATGCCGACGGCGTAAGCAAAGACGGCGTGCCATACATCCAGGTTGGCTCCTACACCCTGCCGTCGCACGCCTCGCGAATGCGGAGAACCGATTCATGAGCGAACTGGTCGATATGGAGTTCCTGATCGAGGAAGAACACCTGTTTGCGTTGCGCCGGTTGGCACGAAGGATGAACTGCCACCCGGACGACATCATCGTCGCGATGATGGAGCGGGTCTGCGAGCGTGCCGAAGCCGCAGAAGCGCGCCAAACGCGCCATTAGCGTAGAGCCGGGCTTGCCCGGCTTCCGTCACCGCGAAAGCACTGAAATCAACGGGCTGGGGCGGGCTTCACGCACGCCGCCCCACCCCTATCATCTCACTCGCCATGAAACTCTCTGCGTCGGCAGCCACAGCGAATTCTTTAGCAGAATATTTCACTATTTTTCGCGTACTGCGCACTTACTTCATTGGACCACGCCCGGTGGCCGCGCTAACCTGACGTCGGAGCCGCCGGGGAAAGATGGCGGCTAGGGGAAGCAGCCTCAATCGAGGCTGTAAAGCAGCTTGATGCGCCAAGCGCGCACTTACTCGGAAGTATCAAAATGTTTACGGAAATCTGTGGCAACCGTGCCCGCGCGGCTGCGCGTGTCTTTTCGGGTGCTATTGCGTTCGCGGTAGTTTGTTTGGCGGTTCCTGCCCAGGCACAGGTTGTACCTGGCAGCAGTGCCACTGAACCGTGCAGCCAGGACTCCGGCTCAGGTGCGCTGGCATGCGGAAGTGGAAGTCAGGTAGGTACCAACGGCGGTTCGGGTCCGGGTGATAGTGGCGGTAGCGGCGGGGCGGGTGGCTCTGGCGTGGAGACCGGAAACGTCTCAATCGGCAATGGCAGCAAGTCGGGCGTCGGTGGTAATGGTGGGTACGGAAACTCCGGCGGAACAGGTGGCACCGGTGGATCCGGCGGTACCAACAACCTCGCCATCGGCGGCGGGAATGCGGGTGCGGGCGGCAACGGAGGTGAAGGCACCGCTGGGGGCAGTGGAGGAGCTGGGGGAATTGGGGGTGATAACAACATCGCAATCGGAACCGGCAGTGCGGCCGGCCAGGGTGGCTCTGGCGGGACGGGATGCTGCGGAGGCGGCGGATCGACCGGCGCGGCCGGCACGGACAGCAACGTTGCGATCGGCAATGGCGCAACCGCAAATGGCGGCAACTCGGTTGCCCTCGGCTCCAACAGCAATGACGGCGGCCAGGCCAATGTGGTGTCAGTTGGGTCGTCGGGTTCCGAGCGCAGGGTGACCAATGTCGCTGCGGGTAACGCTGCAACGGACGCCGCCAATGTGGGCCAGGTCCAGACGTTGACCGATGCAGCGGTCACCTCAGCGGGCACGTATACGGATACCCGTGAAGCAGCAGTTCGGTCTGACCTGGCATCCGCTGATGCGCAGACCCTGAGTTCGGCCAATTCATACGCAGACAGTCGCGAAGCGGCGATCCGCTCCGACGTTGCTACCGACAGTGCACAGACGTTGACCTCGGCCAACTCGTACACCGACGGACGCGAAGCCGCGCTCCGCTCCGACCTTGCCACCGGCAGTGCACAGACGTTGACCTCGGCCAACTCGTACACCGACGGACGCGAAGCCGCGCTCCGCTCTGACGTCGCCACCGGCAGCGCACAGACGTTGACCTCGGCCAACTCGTACACTGACGGACGCGAGGCGGCCATCCGCTCCGATATCGCCAGCGGCAGCGGGCAGGCGACAACCATGGCCAACGCGTACACCGACGGCCGCGAGGCGGCTATCCGCTCGGACGTTGCGACCGGCAATGCGCAGACCCTGAGCTCCGCGAACGCCTACACCGACGGGCGCGAAACCCAGATCCGCGGTGAAATGGCTACTGCCGACGCAGCAAACCTGCAGACTGCCCGTGACTACACGGATCGGACCGCAACCCAGACGCTGACCAGCGCGAATGCCTACACAGACAATCGCATTCAGTCATGGACCACCGACTTCACCGACTTCCGCAAGGACGTTGATCGCCGCTTCGACAAGCAGGATCAGAAGATCGACCGCATTGGTGCCATGAGTGCTGCAATGGCCAACATGGCGGCAAACGCCGCAGCGACCACCTCGACACGCGGGCGTCTTGCCGTGGGCGTAGGGTCGCAGGGCGGTGAGCAGGCGTTCTCCCTGGGCTATGGAAAGAAGATTGGTGACAAGGCGACGGTGACGTTCGGTGCTTCGTTCGGCGGCGGCGAAAACAGCGCCGGTGCCGGGTTTGGTATTGATCTGTAAATGGTCAAGGCGCGCGTCAACGTCAGTTGGCGCGCGCCTTACCACTAACTGTGCAACGGTGCCGCTTAAAACGGCAATGGCCGAAGTGAGTCGCGTCACCTGGAAACGCACGGGCCGGGTGGCTCACTCGCCGTACGCTTCCAGCGCCCGCATCGAGTAAACGTAAGCCGCACCCGCATTGACCTGGATTGCCGTAGCCAGCGCCTGCGCCAGTTCCGCCTCGGTCGCCCCGGCCTTCCGCGCCGCTTCGGTGTGCGTGCCAATGCACCCATCGCAACGCAGGCTGATCGCCACAGCAACGGCAATCAGTTCACGGGTCTTGGCGTCAAGCGCTTGATCATGCGCGGCGGCAGAGCCCAGCGATTGATAGGCCTCAAGCATTTTAGGATGGCGCTTGCCCAGGCTACCAAACGCCTTCTTCACTGCAGGTACGTATTCAGACCAGTTGAACAACATGGGATGTCTCCTTGAGAAGGTGGTCATGCCACCGGAATCGGGTTCTGCACCATCGAAAGATTGAACTGATGCACCAGCGCGTGCTCATCCGCCCCTGGGTTTGCGCGCACCGCTGCGATGCGATCCACCACGACTTCGGTAGTCGCGGTTGAAAGCTTCTCCAGCGTCTCCGCAATGAAGTCGTCCAGCGGCATCGCACGCGGGTCGTTGCTCTTGTAGATCAGGTCGGTATCCACCCACGGCGGTGCGATCTCCAGTACCTTCACCGAGCTGTCGCGCAACGCAAAACGCTGCGACATCGAGTAGGAGTGAATGGCCGCCTTGGTGGCCGAGTACAGCGCCGTCGAAGCCAGCGGAACGTAAGCCAGCACCGACGAGTTGTTGATGATCCAGCTCTGCGGCTGCTGCTTCAGATGCTCGACGAAAGCCGCGCTGACCCGGACCGGCCCCAGCAGGTTCGTGGCCACCAAGTGCGCAGCCTGCGCATCGTCCAGCGCACCGCCTGCGTCATCGAACGGCATGATGCCCGCATTGTTTACCACCACGTTCAGTGCCGGGTAGCGCGCAATCACATCAGCGGCGACCGCTTTGATCTGGTCCGGATCGGCAACGTCCAGTAGGACAGCATCAATGCCGGGGTTCTCGGCCTTGATCTGTTCCAGCAGCGCCTTGCGACGGCCGGCCACGATGACCTGGTTGCCGCGCGCATGCAGGGCCTTGGCCAGCGCCAAGCCGATGCCGGAGGTGCCGCCGGTGATGAAGATGGTGTTGTTCGTGAGGTTCATGGAAGCTTCTCCTGAGAGTTGAACGAGGTAAGCAGGGATTTAGTGGCCGGCGCGATAACGCGGGGCCACGGTGTTGCTGGAAAGATGTGCCGCCATCGTCTGGCGGGCCGTCTCAAAGGCCTCCCACTCCTCGCCGGCATGCAGAGACGGAAGGGTGATCAGCTCGCCTCGATCCAGGCCACGTAGGGCGGCATCCACCAGGTCTTCAGCCGGCATCACGATCTCGCGCGGAAGGTTCTCCACCGGCAGGCCGCCGATTGCCCAGAAGTCGGTGGCGGTCGCACCCGGAAGCACCGCCTGGACACGCAAGCCGGTGTCGACAAGTTCCTTGTGCAGCGATTGGGTGAAGGCGGTAACGAACGCCTTGCTTCCGCCGTAGACCCCATTGAGGATTTCCGGAGCCACGCTGGCAATGGACGAAATATTGATGACCGTGCCATGCCCACGCGCCACCATCTGCGGCACGGCGGCATAGGTCAGCCGCATGAGCGCGGTAACGTTGAGGTCCACCATGGCCGTCATCCGCTCCACGTCGCTCTGCAGCAGCGGCGTGTGGGTACCGATGCCCGCGTTGTTGACCAGCACCGTGATGTCGGCATCCTGCTGCAGGCGGCGCTCGACCGTGGCCAGCTGATCGCGCTGGCCCAGGTCTGCGGCCATGACCTCCACGGCGCGCTGGGTCTGGCTGCTGATCCGCTGAGCCAGGGCATTCAGCCGCTGGCGGTCGCGGGCGACCAGAATCAGGTCATGGCCGCGACGGGCCAGGCGCTCGGCATAGATCGCGCCAATGCCGGACGAAGCGCCGGTGACCAGGGCGACGCCGGCGGAAGAGGGGTGTGCGGACATGGGGCGTTCTCCAGATGGGCGGCCATGGCCGCGGGGTGTGGAGAAAGCTTGCGCCTGATGGACGATGGCGCAAATGACGCATATAGTCATGTTTTAGGACATGCAGGTTCGGCCACCATGCACAGGGTTGGGTACGTACTTGGCGACGGTTTCCAGGTCATGGCGCTCGGCTCCCAAGCGGTATTCGAGTTCGCCAACCTCGTGCATGGCGAAACCTTCTACACCGTGGAGAACTGGTCACTGCAAGGCGGGGAGATCAACGCCTCGCTGGGCATGCGGGTGATAACAAGCGAACTCACCGAGCGCAGCCGTGCCGATACCTGGATGTTCGCCGGGGTGATTGATCCGCTGTCCGGCCCGGTTTCGCCACCCTTGCTGGATTTCGTACGTCGCGTGGCACCCAAGGCACGGCGCGTGGCTGGCATCTGTACCGGCGGCTTCGTCCTTGCTGAGGCCGGTGTGCTCACGCAGCGGCGGGCCACCACCCACTGGGCCTACGCCGAGCACATGCAGCAGCGCCACCCCGACATCCAGGTGGAAGCCGACCGGATCTTCATTCTGGATGGTCAGTACTGGACCTCAGCCGGCATGACCGCCGCCCTCGACATGGCGCTGGGCATGGTCGAGAAAGACCTGGGGCCAGACGTAGCACGCTCGGTCGCACACCGGCTGGTGATGCACCACCGGCGCGCCGGTGGACAGACCCAGCATTCGGAACTGCTGGACCTAGCCCCGCGAAGCGACCGGATTCAGCAGGCGCTGGACTATGCCAAGCGGCACCTGGGCGACGCGCTGGGCGTGGAGCAGCTGGCCGAGCAGGTCAACCTCAGCGCCCGGCAGTTCAGCCGGATCTTCACGGCGGAAACCGGGCAGTCGCCCGCGAAGGCGATTGAGGCGCTGCGGCTGGAAGCGGCGCGGGTCATGGTCGAACAGGGGCGGCATCCGCTGGAGGTGATTGCCCGTGAGACGGGGTTCCGAGATCGGCGACACCTGCGCGAAGCCTACCTGCGAGGGTTTGGTGTGGCACCGCAGGCGATGCGGCGGCAGTCGCGTGCGAGGATGGAGGGGTGAGTTCCCGGCCAGGAGTCGAACCAACGCTATGAGGCGCAACACACTCATCTTCTCCGCGTTGGGTCCGATTTCCGGAAATAAGTTCAGAGAAGGAGAGTGGGATGAGCAGTCTGCCCGAGCCGCTGAGAGTAACCCTTAGGAACTTCTGTCATGTCGAATGGGTCGAGGTACCAGAGCTTCGTGATCTGATCAAAGAAGGCCGCATGAACGTTGATGTTGTGCTGTTGGAGGATCAAATGAATCAGATGCTTGATTCTGGTGAACTTCCTGTGGAAGAAATCAACAAGTTGACGTCGAACGAGTTCGAGTCGATTGAGGAGGCAGCTGAATGGCTGACCAAAATAAGAAGCGTTGTATTCCGAGATGAGCCTTGGTCTTGAGGTTGGAGCACAAGTTGTCAGGTCACGTAAGATGGATGTAGTCAATCGATGGAAGCCATGATCCAGAGCGTCTTCCTTAGATCGGTAAGCGACTCCATCGAGGAGGAGATGGAGATCCAGGTGGGTGATCTCGCCCTTACCTGCTTTGCGTTCTACTGCCCCCATAAAGTTCACGAAGGTATTCACTACCCTGTCGAACTGAGCGTTTACCTGCATGACGATCTCGCGATACGTCCTGTGAACGATGATGAGCCTTCGTCCGCCGTCAGGGTGGACGATGGGTTCTCATACGATCTCACAGGCGTCGTACGGGGTGCGAAATTCGAGGTCGATGGCGTGTACTTTGACATTGAGGAGCTGTTGGATGGGCCGGATGGCCTTTCGGCATATGACGGATCAACCGTATGCATTCGCGTTGACCGGATACAGATTGCGTTCGTGTGACTATCGATATCCCCAGAGGGAAGCCATGACGTGCCAGCTGTGCCACGAGCGAGCCGAGTTCGCATCTGAGAGTGACTATGTACAGTTCAGAAGGTTGGTCCTGGAGGTGGTTGGGCGTGGAGCCTTGGAGCTCCATCAGATAGGGGCAGGTCCATTCTATGAAGAGGTCTACAGATGCAGAGATTGCATGAGGCGTTGGGTGTTGGCGGTTCCCGATCAGGCATTTCGAGGCTATTGGAGACTGGTTGATGGTGCTGACCGTGGTCCTCGTCACACGCTCCCCCACAAGCTTCCTGCGGCCTGAAGCCTCGGGCTGCGCCATGACCATCTCCGCCAAAAACTGCCTACTTCCCGCTCGTTAGGAGAGTCGATGCCGAAGTACTTTGTCCACAACGGGTATTCCGGATGGTCCTATGGCACGCCGAGTGATCCGAAGCTGATCTCAGCGTCGGATGCGGCCAAGCTCATGAAGCAGGCCGGTTTGACTGCAGACCAGGTATCGCAGATCGTTCCGCCGGCACAGTACGCCGAGTCGGGTGACGCGCTCTTTGCAGCAACCAAGTGCAACCGGTTTCTGTTTTTCGGCGACCTCACGGACTGCGTTGATGTGGATTCCGGCAAGGTTGACGCGCCAATGCATGTCAAGTGGGTTGGCGGTGGCACATGACCGAGCTTCTACTGAGTATCGAGGACAGCTTCATTCTGACCGGCAGCGGAGGGCTGACTGTGGCACCCGATGTGCCGCTTGGTCGGTAGCGGCTACACGCATCAAGGCCCACGGGATCCCGGATCAGTCGCCGAGTCTGTCGTTGCATCTATCTGCAGGCTAGACTGCTGGCGGGACACAGCCAACCTGGAGCAATATGCATTCTTGGCGCAGGTACTATCTGGAGGCGATCAGAATGCTCGGCTACGGAAACCTCCCAAACCTTTCAAGCCGAGCGACCTTCTCTGGTCGATTGACTATGGCGTTAGAACTTTGTTAACGGTGATCGAAGGAATGACAGTCGCAACTTCCATGTCCTACATAGTGTCGCGTGGTAACGAGGCCGGCGTAGTGCTCACCCCACATTTGCACGAGGACGGCAAGTACGTAGCCAGCATGACTCGATTCGAGCAGGACTATGTTCGTGTTGAGACAGTCCGGGAGCTGGGAATCCTTGCCCGAAATGGCTTCAGTGTTCGTATGAGCAATCCGTATAGCGCAAATCATCGGGCACCAAGCCTCATCTCTCCTGGTTCGATTCAGATTTCGTTTCGAGAGCCAGTCGTGGCTATCTAGAAAGGCGTGGGCGATTCAGTGAGCGAAACCACTGAAGGAGGTGGACGTTGATCTTGGAGATTAGGGAAGGTGGCTCAACCAAGATTGTCTATTCACTGGAGCGAGAGGCGCTCTCGAACCCGGAGTGGATTCGGGATGCTCGAACTGCCACATTGGACCGAGCAATTGGATCTAAGGGTAGGTACGGACTTCTTGCGACTGATGAGTGGTGGGAGAACGTAAAAGCGAAACGGGTTCCGCTTTTGAATGTCTCAGGACGCATAATCAAGGCGTACAGGGCTGGTCGCGACTACCTCGACAACAATACTGTCGATCTCATTTCTCCGAACGGGGATGAGTTGACGGTGGGCATCTACGTGAACTCGCGAAAAGACGTTTCCCTGTTTGAGCAGGGAAATTGGCTTGATATGGTCTACGTGCTCGAAGAGCTGAAGCATCAGCCTGCAAAGGGGGGAGGTGTGAACTACTCGAAAGTGGCCCTGGAGGTTGCTATAACCGTCCCTTCGCCACAGTTGGCGTGATCAGGGTTCGTATCCCGATGGGTAGTGAGCGATAATTATGGTCGAATCCTTGGCGCGATATCCTTGTCCGGTAGAGATCACGTCCTGTTTTGCATTAAAACTCGGGGGGAGTTGATGCACCTGAAGCATGTATCTGCCTTTCTGATCGCCGTGCCTCTGGTAGCCGCGGGTCAGCAACCGGCCGAGGCGCCAGAGCGGTTGCGCCCCGTAATGATCATCGCGGGCTCTGCTCACTATCCACAAGAGCTGGCAGACAAGGGAGTCCAGGGTCAAGCGGTGTTCTCAACCGAGGTTCGTGTCGATGGAACGTTCGCTCCTTCAGTCCTCGTCGAGCCATCTGGTTCCGCGGAACTCGATGCGGCTGCTATCAAAGTAGTGGCAGGCGTGAGGGCAAAGCCCCAGAAGGTCGCCAAGGCTGTGCTCTTGCCGGTTCTATTCTACAAAGACAGCGTGAACAATCTTCATTTGAAGACCTGCGCCCAGTTCAATACTGATCTCGCGTACTTCGCAACCACCTTTCCCACCAGACCTGCGGATGAAATGAACATATTCAACATGGCTGCGGCTGTGGTTACGACCGTTGGCGGGGTTGATATGTCCAGTATTGGAAAACTCTCATCTGCGCCGCAGAAGACAGTGGAAGCATGTGCTAAGCGGCCGAAACGTCTGTTCATGGAGGAATTCATGAAGAGCGTGGGGAAGTGATGTCCGGCTGAGCCGAACTTCCTGCGCTGCCGGATGAGGGCAATTGGCCGCCCTCTGGCCGGCAAGCATGAGGGTCATCAGGTGTGGAGTTGGGGACGTTCATGAGGCTTCCATTTGGTAGCGCCGAGGACCAGGGTGTGACACAGATTCACGTTGATAGGACTCAGGTCCTGCAGGAGGCGGGCGAGACTCGGTTCGTCATGTACTGCAGGGTTGATGGTGAATGTGTTGAAAGAGGTAGCGTGCTCAGTTTGCCGATCTCGGCGGGCATGGACATGACTATTCCAGTCAACGAGGTTGTCCAGGAGGATGGTGGTGGGGTGGTAATCGTTGTCTCATGTGATGACGCTGATGAAGCAGACTTCCTTTCAGGGCTGGATCTTGCAGGGGAGATCCTGAACTACTGGATTGAGCCATCTGGACACGCCTCAACCAGGAACCCCGTCGGGTGAGTAACGAGTACAGGTATCTCTGGGACGGTAGTGTCCAGGGCTGGGCACTACTACACACGAACTGGCAGGACACGGAGCAGGAGCCGCGGTATCTGATTTTCAACCGGCTAACCAAGAGGGCCCTGCTCATATCGAATGACTCTGACTATGCAGCCGCGAAGCAGTCGATGCTTGATCACGGAGTTGAGGTGATCACGGAAGTGGTGTAGTTGATCATCTGGCGGGCCATGGTGTACAGGTCGACCAACTATCCGACACCGGCTTCCGGGCAGCGGGGGTCAGGTGACGAGCTATCTGGTGAAGAATGAACAGTGGCGATGACGTGCTGATCGAAGCACGCAAGGCCATGACTATCCCGGTCGACGAAGTCCTCCCGGGGGAAGGCGGGGGGGAATCGTTGTCTCATGTGTCGATGTTGATGAAGCAGATTTCCTTCTAGGGCAGGATCTTGCACGCAGTATCCTCACCGACCGGGTGAGCCATCTGGAGCGGATGCTCCGAAGGGGCATGTTCACCAGCGCTTGGATTACAAGTTAAGTTCAACGAAGATCCATAGACTTGGAGGGCACGATGAAGGTTAGATGCGTGCGTGTGCCAGAAATCGGGGCGGGCATGATTCCTCACCCGCTGGAGGGTGGAAAGATCTACGATGTCCTCGCCATGTACGCTTGGGTCGGAGGTGCGCGGAAGTTCCGTGTTCTGACTAACGAGTCAAGAGTCGGGCCAGAATCCGTGGGAGTTTTTGACGAATCTCTGTTTGAGAAGGTATGCGACGTGCGCCCGCCTAACTGGAGTGACAAGGCCTTCGGAGATATGGTTGAGAGCGCCCCTAGTGCTTGGCAAGAAGAGAGGTTCTGGGAGCATTTCTACGACGGCGATCCAGACGCGCAACGCAGCTTCGAGCGTGAGCTACAGGAAATGGTTGACGAAGGTCGTTAGGACTGTGTGGCTAGGCGGCTAAGCCGCGGTGGACCGGCCAGGACTTCGTAGTCGGCTTCAATCCTCAATCGCTTTGCTCAGGCAAAGCCTAATGGCGCAGCGAAGGCCACCTTCAACTCTGAGGGATCAACCGTAGTGTCGGCGGTGACAGTCTCCATCGCCCCCGACGTCATCGCATCGCACCGATGGCCGAAAGCGCCACGCACGCTACAGCACTCACTGAAATCCGTGGCGCGGACTCGCGCCAGAATATCGTCATCCCCAGCCAGCCGCGACGCAATCCACCGCGTTTCGCCAAATTTTCGCGTCACTTACGTCACCAATGGCGCGCATCCGCGCCACGTCCCAAAAAGCAGAATTTCCCTACTTCCCAACCGTTTCCACTTCCGGCACCGTAGGCCCCGGAGCTTAGAGCACTCCGAGCGTACGTAAAGTGGTTGTCCCGTTGTCGGGAAGGTGGCGAATACAAAACCCCCCCCAAGACGGGGAAATAAGCCACGCCGTTTTCGTACGTTCATGGTCTCTAACCTCCCGACGCCTTTCCCATGGTGGGAAAGGCCTCTTCCCGGGAGTCTGTGATGTACGCGTTCTGGGCCTTCACCCATCGCTTCGAGCTGCCCACTCGAGGCCTTCGATTACGTCTTCCGCGCGCTCGCAGCCACTTAGCGCTGCCACTCTTCGCGCGCATCCACCCCTTATAGCGCCGGGCACAACCCCGGCCATCTGATCGGCACCGCCACGCGCCGTTGCTGCGCCGTGCGCTGTCCATTCGTTGAACTTACTTGTTACCCAATCGTGGGAGGATTCCATGTGCGAGCTTGTTCTGTTGCAGATACGCATTGCCAGGCCAATGCATGCCGCCTTGAAGGCGGCTGCCCAACACGAGGGGCGTTCCCTCAGCAAACTGGTCAATCAGCTGCTGGAGTCATACCTGTTGCTGCGCACCTGTGCGCTGAAGGAAGACGGCAGCCCGTCACCAGCGGCGGAGCTGGCCGCCGCATCACCGCCGTGGATGGCCTTCGGCCGGCCACGCCGACGCGGTCGGCGGCAGCGCCGGCACGCAGGAGCACAGCCATGAGCACCATCTCCAGGACCATCATCTACCCCACGCCCCGCGAGCATCCGGGCAAGGTGCTGCTGGCGAACTACATGAAGCCGCTGCGGCTTTCGGTGCGCCACCTTGCCTGCTGCCTCAACGTAAGCCGGGGTCGTCTGGACGCCGTGGTGCGGGGCCGCAGCGGCATCGACCCACAGTTGTCGATGCGGCTGGGCCGCCATTTCCGCGACCCACCGCTGTACTGGTTTGAGCTGCAGAATGCCTACGACATAGAACTGGCGTACCGCGTCTACGGCCCGAGTGTCGATCTGGTCCGCCCGCGCGCCTACTGGTAACGGCACGCTCCACACAACCGCCCGCAAGGACGCGGCATCCCAACAGGTTTGCCGTAAACATGCTCAATCGTGAATTCCGTTGCGCGGCCCACGCTGGCCGCGCAAGCACCGCCGCGCCCGTCAGGGCCGCACCCACACAGGCAGCAGGAGGTTCAGGCATGGGCCTGATGATGGCGTTGGAAATAGAGTTGGGCGCAACGCTGGAAGAGGTGGCGCAGACGCTCACTGACCTTGGCGCATGCGTAAAGGACATCCCGCATATCCATGGCGGCCTGCTGCCCGGCTCGAAGTGCGGCTTCGGCCTGACCTTGCACCGCTACCCGATGCGCGTGCTGGCCAAGGGGATGAAGGTCAACTGGACCGTGGGCCTGACGATGACCTTCCACTTCCGCGCCAGCAACAAGATGAGCAGCATGGCGGAGATCTATCCGTTCATCGAGCTGTTCGCGGAGCAGCACCCGCACCGGTTTGTGCTGTCGTTCGAGTACGAGCGGGTTTATGCGGTGCGGGACGAGAAGGGGCTGGATCTGCGGTGGCCGTTCTCAGCACGAGGTGGGTTCCTGGCGCGGACAGCGCCATTCCACACGTATCGCTGCCCAGTTTGTCGGTTGATCAGGCTGGAGCTGGGATGTTTGATAGCGTACGCTTGGCGAATGACGAACAATCGTGAAGTATTTTCGGAGCAGCAATTGGACGAACTGCTTTTTGGACGAGGAATGACTGTCCAGGACTACTATATCGAGCAGTATCCATCTGGCGAGATGTTGTGCTTCCGTGACTCCAAGGGCCAAGCGTACGATCTGCATTTCAACGACGATGATATGGCCTCGGCTCAGATGCGAAGGTTGAAGCAACTTGGCGTTCGCATTGTCACTCTGGGTTAGGCGCAGAGCCTCCGGGTTGGATCAGCAGCAGTTATCCGATGGGCTATCATCATGCTTTGGGGAAGGCTTGGGGTGAAGCAATGCTTGTGAAATCTATACGTGCAGATCAGGCGATTCAGGCATCAGGATTCGAAAGCGCGGAGTCCTATCTGCACATGATCGAATGGCTGAGGCAGGGGGACTTTCCCAGCTTCCTGATCAACCACGTCGAGAGTGAGCTTCACGCGCAGGACGCTGGTTCACGACTCATGTCGGTGGTCTGTGGCGCAGGGATCAAGCCCGAAACAAAGCTGCGCGTCGCAGGCGATAATGAAGATGTCGGCTACGTAAAGGCGCTGAGCATGATCTTCCCTCTCAGTCTCACTGTAGTCGGCGGAAATGGGGTGATATGGCTGCTGGATGTCGAAGCTGGATATCACGCAACAGGCATGGATGTGCCTGACGGCTTTGCTCTGAGATTTGACTTCAATGTGATCGAAGCCCGAGCGTCCGGCTGAAGCACCAAGGGCCGGAACCCATACTTAATCAAGTGATGGTCTGTGCATGGATAATGGCGCGGTAGTAGAAGATCTTGAGCGGCTTCTTCTTGCGGCTGAGCACATACTCGATACCGAGTACTCGTTTGACCTGGCGGAGCCGACCTATCGGGCATGTCTTGAACTGATTGCCGGTGCGCCAGATCAGCGGGAGACATTATCCGATTTGCTGATAGCCATGTATGAGAGTAAGAGGGTTTCGGACGAGCCCATTGCCTACCTCATGCACTCCCTCAGATGGTCCGAGGTCAGGGAGTGGGCGGAGCGGTCATTGCGCTCTGATCCTACTGCTTTCGCAACGGGAGCGGGGAGGGCGAACATCCTCGCTGCGTACTTCGACGACTGGGAGAATCGGGATTTCTACGTCTTCTGACCCTACGCAGTACCGCTCTGCGGCAGCCGAACTTCGCCTTCTGTCCTCCATCGCGGCCGCCGACTGGCTACTTGAACAGTATCCGGCAGGTTCGCCGGAATACGGCACCGCCTTCGATCTGTTGGCGGCGCGGTCCTGGAAGCGCGCCGATCAGAAGCGACTGGCAGACCACTACCTTGCACGGCTGCCATTCGCCAGCGCCAAGCCCTACAAGGTCTTCCTGTCCTTCATGGCGGTTCCGGTATTCCTCTCGGTGTTGGAGAAGCACCTGCCAAGGGATAAATCAGGTCTGGACCTCCTTCGCTACCATCTCGAGCCAATGCTGGTCCTAGCAGCCGTGACGGACAAAGACAGCAGGGTGGTCCAGGATTTCCTTGCCCGCCTGAAGTGAATTGAATGAAGCGTAGCCGGCCCAGCCCTTCAGTCACATTCGCCGCCCCACCCCGTCATGGCATGCTAAGACCCTTCACTCAAGGACGTGAACCCGCATGCACCCAGCCACCCGACCCCTGGCCGCCAGCGCAGCCCTGCTGTTGCTGGCCGCCTGCCAGGCCACGCCGGAGCCCGCCGCTGAGGCGGCCCAGCGCCAGTACGGCCAGCTCACCTTCAAGCCTTGCACGCTGACCAGCAGCCAGGCCAGCAGCAACGTGGAAGCCGAATGCGCCACCCTGCAGGTGGCCGAGAACCCGGACGCGCCGAACGGCCGCAAGATCGGCTTGAACATCGCCTGGCTGGACACCGAGAACCAGGGCGAGGGCAAGCAGGACCCGGTGTTCTTCCTGGCCGGTGGCCCCGGCCAGAGCGCCACCGAGGTGGCGGCGGTGGTGAACCAGGCGCTGCGCGAAGTGCGAAAGAAGCGCGACATCATTCTGGTGGACCAGCGCGGCACCGGTAAATCCAACCCGCTTACCTGCCTGGATGCGGACGGCAAGGAGCTGGCGTTCGACGAGAACGCCGCCGCCACCCCGGAAGTGGTGGCCGAGTATGCCGGCCGCTGCGCCGCCACCCTGACTTCGCGCGCCGACAGCCGCTTCTACACCACCACCCAGGCGATTGGTGACCTGGACGCGGTGCGTGCGGCGATGGGCGTGGACAAGATCAACCTGATCGGCGGCTCCTACGGCACCCGCGTGGCCCAGCAGTACGCCGCGCGCTTCCCGCAGCACACCCGCACGGTGGTGATTGACGGCGTGGTGCCGAACGAGTTGGTGGTGGGCGGTGACTTCGCCAACACCTTCGAAAACGCCATTGCGCTGCAGTCCGCGCAGTGCAGCAAAGATGCCGCCTGCGCCAAGCGCTTCCCGGTGGATACCCGCACCCAGCTGCGCAACGTGATGACCACGCTGAACACCGCGTCGGTGGAGGTGGACTACCGCGACCCGGGCACCAACGAAGCGCGCCGCGACAAGGTCACCGCCGATACCGTCACCAGCCTGGCCTTCCTGTTCTCGTACATGCCGGAGCTGTCCTCGCTGCTGCCGGTCGTGCTGGATGAAGCCGCACACGGCCGCTATGCACCGCTGATGTCGCTCAACCGCATGGCCGGCCGTTCGATGGACGGGCAGATGAACCGGGGCATGCAGTGGTCGGTGATCTGCGCCGAAGATGCGGACCGCTACCAGCCGGCCCCGGCCGGCGACACCCTGCTGGGCCCGGAAGTGGCGCGCATGTTCTTCGCCGCCTGCCCGGCGTGGAACGTGGGCA
Organism: Stenotrophomonas sp.; assembly: GCF_032103445.1. Classification (GTDB taxonomy): domain Bacteria; phylum Pseudomonadota; class Gammaproteobacteria; order Xanthomonadales; family Xanthomonadaceae; genus Stenotrophomonas. The sequence continues at coordinate 2,690 of NZ_DAMDFR010000058.1, read as the reverse complement.
CCCGCCCGAAGGACTTCACCCAGCCCTTGCACACGGAGCTGCCGGTGCTGCTGCTCAGTGGTGAACTCGACCCGGTCACCCCGCCGCGCTACGCCGAGCAGGTGCTGAAGGGCCTGCCCAACGGCCGCCATCTGGTGGCGAAGGGGCAGGGCCACGGCACCCTCAACGCCGGCTGCATGCCGCGCGTGCTGGCGCAGTTCGTGGACAACGCCGATGCCAAATCACTGGAAGTGAGCTGCCTGGATTCCCTGAGTCCGGTGCCGGCCTTCACCTCGTTCAATGGATGGGAACCATGATCGTCGCCGAGAACCTGCATAAAGCCTTCCAGACCAAGACCGGCCTGATCCAGGCGGTCCAGAACGTGGGCTTCCACGCCGAAGACGGCCAGATCACCGGCCTGCTCGGTCCCAACGGTGCGGGCAAGACCACCACCATGCGCATGCTGTACACGCTGATGAGCCCGGACCAGGGCCGCGTGCTGGTGGATGGCCTGGATGCGTCGAAGGAAGCCGTGGCAGTGCGCCGCCGGCTCGGCGTGCTGCCGGACGCGCGTGGCGTGTACAAGCGCCTCACCGCGCGCGAGAACATCGCGTACTTCGGACAGCTGCACGGCATGAATGCGGCGGACATCCGCGAGCGCACCAAGGTGCTGTCCAAAGCCTTGGACATGGAAGACATTCTGGACCGCCAGACCGACGGTTTCTCGCAGGGCCAGCGCACCAAGACCGCGATTGCACGCGCCCTGGTGCACGACCCGCGCAACGTGATTCTGGACGAACCCACCAACGGCCTGGACGTGATGACCACGCGTGCGCTGCGTGGCTTCCTGCGCGGGCTGCGCGACGAAGGCCGCTGCGTGATCTTCTCCAGCCACATCATGCAGGAGGTGGCGGCACTGTGCGATCGCATCGTGATCATCGCCAAGGGCACGGTGATGGCGGCCGGCACAGCGGATGAGCTGCGCGCGCAGACCGGCGAATCGAATCTGGAAGATGCCTTCGTCAAGGCCATCGGTAGCGAAGAAGGACTGCACGCATGAGCGCGTTTGCCACGTTGTTGACCGTGATGCGCAAGGAACTGCGCGACCTCTCCCGCGACCGCCGCACGTTGGCCCTGACCCTGCTGCTGGGGCCGCTGCTGTACCCGATTCTGATTCTGGGCATGGGCAAGCTGGCCGAAACCCGAGTCAAGACCCAGATCGACAAGCCGCTGGAGATTCCCACCATCGGGGCCGAGCACGCGCCGAATCTGGTGAAGTTCCTCGCCGCGCAGGGCTTGAACGCGGTGGAGGCCCCGAAGGACCTCACCGCCGCCATCCGCGACCAGCGCATTGATGTGGCGCTGCGGATCAGCCCGGACTTCCGCAGGAACTGGGAAGAGGGCCGCCCGGCGCTGGTGGAGATCGTGCAGGACAGCACCCGTCGTGCCGCCGATGTGCCCACCGGGCGCCTGAAGGCCGCGTTGGCCGGCTACGGCCAGCAGGTCGGCGCGCTGCGTCTGCTCGCTCGTGGCGTGGACGCCCAGGTTGCAAGGCCGCTGGATGTAGCCACGCAGGACCTGGCCACGGCCGAGGCCAAGCGCGGGGTGATGCTGTCGATCCTGCTGCCGGTGCTGCTGACCATCACCTCGTTCCTCGGCGGTGCCTATCTGGTGATGGACACCACCGCCGGCGAGCGTGAGCGCCAGTCGCTGGAGCCGCTGCTGGCCACGCCGGCACCGCGCAGTGCGATTGTGAGCGGCAAGATCGCGGCGGCGTGCGTGGTGGGGCTGGCGTCGTTGTTGCTCACACTGCTGGCGTTCAAGCTCAGCGCACAGCTGGGCACAGGCGCGGCCGCGCGGCAGCTCAACATGGGCTTCGTGCCGATGCTGCAGATGCTGTTCATCATGCTGCCGATGCTGCTGATCGGCACCTCGCTGCTGACCTTCCTGTCGGCCGCGTCCAAGAGCATGAAGGAAGCGCAGAGCCACATGACCTGGCTGATGCTGCTGCCGATGCTGCCCGGTTACGCGCTGATGGTGTACCCGGTGAAGAGCGAGCTGTGGCAACTGGCGGTACCGTTCCTGGCGCAGAACCAGATGCTGCTGAAGATCATCCGCCACGAACCCATCAGCCTGCAGATGTGGGGCGTCTACCTCGCCACCAGCCTCGGCATCGCCGCCATCCTCTGGTACGCCGCCGTGCGCCGCTACCACCAGGAGCGCCTGGCGATCTCCGGCTGATCCACCCCGTAGAGCCACGCCCTGCGTGGCTGCACTTGGTAGCGCCGGCCGTTGGCCGGCCCACGTACCGCCTGTGCCGGCCAGCGGCCGGCACTACCGGGTGTGTCGCGAACGGAAGCATGTGCGCAACAAAAAAGGCCCGGATCGCTCCGGGCCTTTTCATTACAGCGGGTCAACCGATCAACCGCCCGGAGCAAACGCCAGGGTGCGGCGGGTGGTGACCGGGGCCGAGACCGGCTCGAACTTCCAGCGCTTCACGGCGTTCAGGGCTTCGCGGTCGAACACGCGGGCCGGGGTGGCGCGCAGCACGCGGGCGTTGGTCACCGAGCCGTCGGTGCCGACGGTGATTTCCACCAGCACGTCACCCGAGGTACCGGCGCGCAGGGCTTCCGGGGGGTAACGCGGGGCCGGGGTGCTGACCGGGCGCAGGTTGTTGGCAGCGGCGGCGGGGGCGGCGGCGCGGGAGGCTG
>NZ_DAMDFR010000057.1:0-27310 GCF_032103445.1 Stenotrophomonas sp. | reverse complement strand
ATTGTGCCTGATCAGGGCCCAGTCCGAGACACAAGTGACGCGCCATGCGCGTCATCGCGGTGCCCGGGCATGATCGAAGCCACGCAGGGCGTGGCTCTACGGGGGGATAACACTGTGCGGCGGATGATGCGCGGGCGGGGGAACGTCTGGAGATTTCCGGAGCGATACCTATGAACCTCAAATGCATGCTGCCCATCGGGCTGCTTCTACTGTGCTGTGCCGTGGCTGAGGCACAGGCCGCCGACAAAACCTACGAGTGCGTTGTCAAAGACAGTGCCGGCAAGCGACTGCTCCATACCACGGACAGCGGACTGATCAACAAGACTGTCGAGACCTACACGGCTGCCGCCGCCGATGCGATTGCTGCCGAGTCAGTCGCAATTGCGGTAGCCAACAAGGAGCACAGCAACAAAGCTGTTTCGGCCTGCTGTATTGAGCGACCGGCGACAGTACAACGCAACGCCTAGGTTCTGCACAGCTGTTGGGGCCGGCCAACGGCCGGCCCCACCGGGACAGTTCACGGGCGCCAGTTGGCGTTGTTTTCCCAGAACTCCACTGCACGCTGGTAGGCGGCGCGGTCCAGCGGCACGCCGGAGCCGCCCTCTTCCACGCCCAGCGCGTTGCGCATCATGGTGATCGGAGCCATCGGCACTTCTTCCGGCTCGGCAGTGTAGATGCAGCCAACGATGCCCCACTCTGCATCAATCGGCGAGCCCTCTTTGGCCAGCTGCTCGGCGCTGTACAGAATCACCACCAGGTAGTTCGCGCGCGGGCTTTCCACGCCTTCGAACCAGCGCACCAGCACCGGCAGCTCCTCGCGGTTGCGGGCCTCGTAGCCGCTGCGCAGCTGATGGCGGTTGGCGTCGGTGATGGGGACGGTGAGGCAGCGGGTGCTGGTCCAGTTCTCGTACACATACAGCTTGCAGAACGGCGCGTAGCCGTCCAGTACCTTGAACGGCGCGTGCGCGTTGAGATGGGCCTGGAACTGCTCGGCAGTGCAGTCCTGGATGGTGTTGCCGCGCGGCACGCGCGGGAACAGGCGGGGGCGGGCGAATTCGGTGAGGACGATAGACATGTGCACAGGGTAACCGAGCAACCTCACTAAAAATTCATCGCGATGAAGCGATATACTGCCCACACACCCGTCATCGCTGCCGCCCATGACCGCCATCAGTTTCGAGTTCTATCCGCCCAAGACCGATGACCAGCGCGCGCAGCTGGACCGCACGGCGGCCAAGCTGAAGGCCTACGACCCGCAATACGTCTCCTGTACCTTCGGTGCCGGCGGCTCGACCCTCAGCTATACCTCCGAGACGGTACGCCACCTCAAGCAGCACCACGGCTTCGATGCCGCCCCGCACCTCTCCTGCGTCGGCGGCACCCGTGAGGAGATCCGCGAGCTGCTCAAGCTCTACAAAGCGATCGGCTGCCGCCGCATTGTGGCCCTGCGCGGCGACCTGCCCTCCGGTATGGGGCATCCGGGCGACCTGCGCTACGCGTCCGAGCTGATCGCCTTCATTCGTGCCGAGCACGGCGACCACTTCCACATCGAAGTGGGGGCTTACCCGGAAACCCACCCGCAGTCCGACGATGCCCTGCGCGACCTGCGCTACTTCAAGGCCAAGGTCGACGCCGGGGCCGATGCGGCGATCACCCAGTACTTCTTCAACGCCGACGCCTATTTCCACTTCGTGGACGCCGTGCAGAAGCTGGGCGTGCAGGTGCCGATCGTGCCGGGGATCATGCCGATCTCGAACTTCAGCCAGCTGCGCCGCTTCTCCGAACAGTGCGGCGCGGAGATACCGCGCTGGATCGGCAAGAAAATGCAGGCCTACGGTGATGACGCCGATGCGGTGCGCGCGTTCGGGGCCGAAGTGGTGGCCCAGCTGTGCCAGCGGCTGCTCGACGGCGGCGCGCCGGGGCTGCATTTCTACACACTCAACCTGGCCCGTCCGACCCAACAGGTACTGAAACTGCTGGGGCGCTGAACGCGGCATGCTGCAAAGGCTTGCAGATCACACGATCGCCGCTACCCTGCTGCGATGAAAGTGCCTGCCCTGTTGCTGCTGTCCGTTGCCCTGTCGAGCGTGCCCATCGTGGCCGACGCCCAGGCGCAGCGCGTGAACCGCTGTACCAATGCGCAGGGGCAGACCGTGTTCACTGACCGCAGCTGCGATGCGATGGGGGCCACCGCCCGCACGCCGCGCGGGGAACCGTCGGTGGGGAACACGGGGATCTACCGGGCCGGCTGCGCCCGTCGCCTGAGCGAGCTGACCGATCAGATCCGCCAGGCGGTGAGTCTGCAGGACGTCAACCGCCTGTCGTCGATCTACCTGTGGGGCAATGTGTCCAATGCCAGTGCCAACCGCATCATCGGCCAGCTGGAGTCGGTGGTGCGACGGCCGCTGGTGGATATCGCGCCGGTGTATCCCACTGTGGCCGAGCCGGTGGAGCCGGTGATCCTGCCGCCGGATCCGGATGCGCTGGCGGGACCGGGAGTTGCCATGCCGCAGCAGGTGCCGGCTGCACCGAGCCGGCCGCGACCGGTGGGATTGCGGCTGGAGCAGACGCTGGGGAACAGCGCCACGCCGTCGCGGACGGTGTTCGGGCTGCGGCGGCAATATGGGTGTTTCTGGATCACGTTGTAGTGCCGGGCCATGCCCGGCAGCGGGGCAAGCCCCGCTCTACGAGACGTCAGGCCAGAATCCGCGGATCGCGGCAATGCCCTGTGCCCCGTGCCGGCGCGCCTGGACGATGTCGTCCGCGCCCAATCCGCCCAACGCATAGATCGGCAACGACACCTGCGCGCGTAACGCCTCGAACGCCTCCCAGCCCAGCGGGGTGGCCTGCGGGTGGCTGGCGGTGGCCTGCACCGGGCCGAGCACCGCGAAGTCACAGCCCAGCCGCTGCGCGGCCTGCAGCTGGACCAGATCGTGGCAGGACGCGGCCACCAGTTGGCCTTCCGGCAGCGGGCGCTCCTGCAACTGCGCCAGCTGCTCGCCGCCCAGGTGCACGCCCACGCCCAGTCGCTGGGCCAGTTCAATGTCGCGGTTCAACAGCCACTGCACACCGTTCCGATGCTGGCCGATGGCCTGCTCGGCCAAGGCCACCCGCGCGGCACTGGTTGGGGTACGCAGCTGCACACGACGCGCCCCGGCCTCCAGCGCCTGCGCCAGCCGCGTGTACCAGAGCTGATGCGCGGCCTCGTCGTCGGCCTCGGGCTCCGGGGTGATGAGGTAGCGGTCCGGGTGGCGCAGCGCGGCCACCACCGGCAGGTCGGCTGGCGGCATCGAGTAGCGCGCCAGCTTGTCCGGGGCCACCCAGGTGATGGCCTGGCCTTCGCGGCCCCGGGGGGTGCCCTTCCAGCTGCGCACGTGGCGCACTTCCAGACGCAGGTGTTTATCCGGGTACAGCTGCGGCACGTCCATCAGCCAGTCGCCGACCTGGGCCTCGATACCCAGTTCTTCACGCAGTTCGCGGACCAGCGCCTGCTCGGAGGTCTCGCCGGCCTCGCGCTTGCCGCCGGGAAACTCCCAGAGCCCAGCCATGTCGCGGTTCTCGGTGCGACGGTTGAGCAGAACACGGCCACGGGCGTCGGTGATGACAGCCGCAACCACATGAATGGAGCGTTTGGGGGATGGCATGGGTCCAGCATGCCCAATTGGTTGTGACATGCGCAATGGCAGGGTGCATGGGGCCGAAAAAGACGAAGGGCCCCGCAAGGGGCCCTTCGTTGGGGCGGGGCGATGCCCCGTTGCCGGGCAAGCCCGGCACTACGAGGGGGGGCCATACCCAATTGCCGGGCAAGCCCGGCATTACATCAGAAGGTGACGCTCCAGTTCAGCTGGGCACCGAACTCACGCTGGCCGTCACCAGCCCGGCCCTGTGCGTGCAGCGACAGGCGGCTGTTGTCGGTCGGCTTGAGCGAAACGCCCAGTTCGGCGATACCCACGTTGCGGGCCAGCGGCAGGCCGTACACGGTGAATGTGTCGCTGCCAGCGACGAACTGGTTGCGCGAATCCGCACGCAGTTCACCGGCGGCGTTCTGCCAGGCCAGACCGGCCTCCAGACGCGCTCCGTCACGCTGGCCACCGCTGATGTCCCAGGCCGCACGCACGCCGGCGGTGGTGGTCCATGCCTCGTCCTTGCTGGACGAGACGGCCAGTGCCGCATTGCCGCCGTATTCGACGGCCGCGTCGGTGGACAGACGGGTGTAGGCCACGCCCAGGTACGGGGTCAGGGTCAGGCGATCCAGCGCGATGTCCCAGCCGGCCTCGGTGAAGGCCGACACCGCGTCGGCGTCGTAGCGGCTACGCAGGGTCTGCGACCAGGCCTGCGCAGTACCCGCCGTGCGCTGGGTTTCCAGCTCGTAGTCGGCGTAGCTCAGACCACCATTCACCCACAGCGCCTCCCCCTGGAAGCCGACATACAGGCCTGCATGCACGGCGTCCACATCGGTTTCAGCGTTGCGGCCGTTGACCTGCTGGCGCAGCGACTCGGTGCCGGCGGCCAAACCCATGGTCCAGCGACCGCCCATGGCCCAGTCGGCACCGGCCATGACGCCGCTGGTGTTCTGGCGCACGCGCGAAGCCGAACCGTCGCCGTCACGTCGCTTGCTGTTGCCGCTGCCGGCCAACCAGGCCGACACGCCGTCGGCGTCGGTGCCCTGGCGCAGACGCTGGCCGATCCCTTCGCGCAGGAAGCGGTCGTCCAGCAGCATGGCGCGGTTGCTGGCGTGCACTTCGCCGGACAGCTCGTCAAACGCGGTGCGCGCACTGGCTTCGTCCAGCATCAGCACGCCGTTGTACAGCGCCAGCGCGTCGCCACTCTGCTGCAGCGAATCCAGGCCGGCGGCCACGCCGCGCTGGTTGGCAGTACTGGCCACGCGGCCGAACACGATCGGGCCACCCGGGGCGACCGGGGTAACCGGCGGAGTTACCGGCGGGGTCACCGGGTTGGTGGGATCGACCGGGGTACCCGGATCCACGGGCGTGCCCGGGTCCACCGGCGTACCGGGATCGACGGGAGGCGTCACGACATTGTCGACGCTGATCGTCACCAGCACCTGGTTGCCGACCTGACTGATCGCCGACTTCAGGAAGGCCGAATCGGTCACCACGGTGTCGAATCCGCCCTGCACGCCTTCGGCGGCTTCCAGTACCGAGTAGGTATGGCCGTTCTGGTAGCTGGTCTGCGGGTCCAGGCTGCTGACCCGCATCGCGGCCTGGCCGGACGCACCCGTGCCCGCGGTGCTGCCGATGTAGGCCTTGCCGGTGACGGTCAGCTTGTCCGCTTCGCCATTGCCGCGCAGCTCCAGGTCGTACACCGCTGCGTTGGCGACGTCGCTGGCGGAAACCATGCCGGCGTTGAGGTACAGGTCACCGTCGATGGTGATTTCGCCAATGCTATTGCCCGGAGACAGCGTGCCGCCGTTGAACACATGGGTAGTGCCGACGGTGGCGTTGCCGGCCAGCACGCCGCTGCCGTGGACGCGCACCGTGCTGCTGCGGACCACCTCGCTGCTGCTGCCGTAGTTGATGGTCTGCTGGAAGCCGCTGCTGCCGTTGAGCACCAGGGTGCCGCCGCTGACGTCGATTTCCTGCGGGAACGCCTGGCTGGTCTTGGTGTAGCCCTGGCCGGTGTACATGTTCGAATCGATGCGCAGCACGCCACCGCGCACGTTGACATCGCCACCGAACGCGGTCAGGTCGCCGTTCAAGGTGGTCGAGCCGGCGAGGCTGATCAGCTCGCCGCTGTTCCAGATATCATCGGCGATGTTGCTGGTGATGGTGTTGCCCAGCACGATGTCGCCGGTGTGATTCAGCACCAGCCCACCGGCTGTACTCTGCATGGCAATCGTGCCTGCGCCCAGCGTGCCGGCCGCTTCCGCGGCGCGCCACAGCGGCTCGCCGATGGCACGCGACCATTCGCTCATGCCGCCACCGATGGCCAGATAGCCCACGGTGCCCAGGGTGATGCCGGTGCCACCGTCGATGTGACCTCCGTTGCTCGTGCTGAGCACGCCGAACGGTTCGCCGTTGGCGTGGCGGCCGACGGTGATGCCGTTGGTCGCCAGCAGCTGCGAACCGGTGCCGCTGACCCGCACCTGCTCGTGCACGACTTCCAGCTTCAGGGTTTCGCTGTTCAGGCCGCCGGTGATGCCGACGGTATCGCTGCGCAGCACGCCGCCATCGAGGATGTCGACGCCGGTGCGGATATCCATCAGGCCGTTGTTGGACCACTGGGAGCCGGCACCGGTGATGGTGGCGGTACCGGTGTTGGCGACCGGGCCGAAGCTGTCCTTGATGCGCGCGGTGTCGGAACGGATTGCACCGCCGTTTTCAATCAGCAGGTGGTTGGTGGCACGCACAATGCCGCCTTCAATCGCCGAACCCGCACCGCTGACGGTGATGCTGCCGGTCTGGTCGAGGTTGCCGGTGCCGATGCCGTCATAGCGCTCGGCAATCACTTCCGAGGTGCCGCGCAGTACGCCACCGTTGTCCACGCGCAGCGTGCCGTTGCCGCTGGAGCCGATCCAGACCTTGTCGGCGTCCACGCGGGCATTGGCACCGCTGACGGTCAGCGAGCCGTTGGAGTACTGCGCATTGCCGACCACGACCTCCTGTGCGAGCAGCTTGCCGCCGGCGTTGACGTTGACGGTGCCGTTGGCGCTGGCGTTGGCGGCCGCTCCTACGTACACGCCACGATCGGCTTGAACGGTGCCCTGGTTGTTGATGTTGAGCGTACCGTTGCCGACCTGGCCGACCAGCAGATTGTTGTCGGTGACGCGGATGGTGCCACCGCTGCCGACGTTGACCGTGCCGGTGCCGGCAGCTTCGCTGCCGATGCTCAGGCCGTAGTTGTTGACCACGGTGTAGATCTCGTCGGTGACGAGCGAGCCGCCGTTGCTGATGTCCAGCGTGCCGGTGCCCTGGCGGCCGACCAGCACGCGACGTGCGGTCAGGTTGGAGCCGGTACCGTCGATCACGGTCGAACCCGTGCTGCCGGCCAGATACCCCAGCGACAGGAAGCCGGAGATGTCCGCGGTGCTGCCGCCGCTCAGGCGCAGCGCGCCGATGCCGGCGCCGCCCACGCGCATTGCGGCACCGTTGTTGACCCGCAGCGCGGCACCCGGGCCGTCCAGCGCAAGGGTACCGTTGCCGGTTGCGGTGGTGCCTAACGAGACCAGGTCGAGAGAGGTCAGCACGGCGGTGCCGAAGACATTGACGGTCACCGGGCCGTTCGGGCCTACGCTGAAGCCATCGGCATAGGCACGATCGCTGCTGATGCTTTCATCGGCGGTGTATTCGTACACCGCCGCGAAGGCCGACGGTGCGGCTGCCAGCGACAGCGCCACGGCCAGCGCGGCGCATAACGGCGAGCGGCGGCGGGCGGTGGCGGAAGACGCAGCGGGAGAGGAATGGGTGTTGACGAGTTCGGATGCAACCTGCATCTGGCCAGTGGTGTGGTTGAACACCAGACGATAGATCCTGTTCATGAAGCTCCATGGATAGCGACTCAAGGAAGCCACGCATTCGCTTCATGCGACGCGTGGTCGCGCCATCCACTGTCGTGATTGACACTCGATGACGCGACCAACACTTTACTTTTCGATAACAAAAATGAATGTGAGACGGGTCTTACATCTGCATCAGGGTTTTTCCTGACACAAGGTAGGACTTTCCCTACCCCGCACTCCCCGAAGAGCGGGGCTTGCCCCGCTGCCGGGCAAGCCCGGCACTACGTTCAGAACATCACATTCCAACTCGCCTGCGCAGCAAACCCGCGCTCGCCACCACCGCGATGCCCCTGCACGAACAGGTTCACGCGGCTGTTGGCGGTGGGGCTCAGCACCACGCCCAACTCGGCCAGCGCCACATTGCCCGCCAACGGCACCGCGTGCACGGTGAACTGATCACTGCCAGACGCGAAGATCTGCGTGGTTGACGTGCGTCGATCACCGGAGGTGTTCTGCCAGGCCAGCCCGCCCTCCACGCGCGCACGGTCACGCACGTCCCACGCTGACCGCACGCCAGCGGTGGTGGTCCAGACCTGGTCGCGGGTGGGCAGCAGCGCCAAGGCGGCGCTGCCGGTAGTCTCGGCTGCCGCCGCGGTGGACAGTGTGGTCTGTGCGATACCCAGGTACGGGGTGAGCGTCAATGACTGCAGCGCCAGGTCAAAGCCGGCCTCGGTGAAGGTCGACACCGCGTGCGCCTTGTAGCGGGCGGTCAGGGTCTGCTCCCACGCCTGACCTGCACCCAGGCTGCGCTCGGTGTCGACGTCGTAGTCGGTGTAGCTGACGCCACCCCGCAGCCACAGCGCGTCGCGGCGGAACGCCGCATACATGCCACCGTGCAGCGCATCGACCTCGCTGCGTGAGGTGCGGTTGCGCACGTTCTGCCGCAGCGACTGGCGACCGCCCGCTGCGCCGACGGTCCAGCCCTCACCGAAGCTGAAGTCGTAGCCCAGCAGCAGCCCTTCGCTGTGATCACGATGCGTCGCTGCATTGCCATCACCCCGCTGCGAGCGCGACTGACCGTTGCCGGTGATCCATGCACGGGAGCCATTGCCTTCATCCGCCGGACCCGTGCGGAGATGGCTCAGCACGCCCGCACGCAGGAAGTCGTCACGCAGCAGCATGGCGCGAGTGCTGGCGTGCAGTTCGCCGGACAGTTCGTCAAAGGCGCGGACAGCACTTTCTTCGTCCTGCATCAGCAGCTGGTTGTACAGCACCAGCGCATCACCGGACTGAGGCAGGGAGTCCAGTGCGGCCGCCACGGCGCGCTGGTTGGAGGAGCGCGCAACGCGACCGAACACGATCGGCGGTGCCGGGTTCTCGGCTCCTTCCGCCTCAGCAGATTCCTGCTCGATCAGTGCGATATCCAGATGCACCGCGTTCTCGGTCTGTACCAGCGCGCCGGTGATGAACGCCGAATTTGACTCCACGTCATTGAAGCCACCGGTGATGCCACCTTCGGCTTCCAGCACGGTGTAGCGCTGGCCGACCTGATAGCTGGTGTGCGGGTCCAGCGTGGTCACGCGCACCCCGGTGTCGCCCTGCTCGCCTTCTGTGGCAGCACCATGACCGATGAAGGCCGCGCCGCTGACCTTGACCTTGTCCGCTTCCCCGTTTGCACGCAGGTCCACGGCCAACCAGGACTTGGTGTCCACGTGTTCGCGGCCTACGCCACCGGCGTTGAAGTACAGGTCGCCATCCACGTTGAACGTGCCGACGCTGTCGTGGCCGGGCGACAGGGTGCCGCCGTCGTGAATGCGGGTGTCACCGACGGTGCCGGTGCCGGCCAGCACGCCGCTGCCACTGGCGGTGGCCCAGGCGGTGCGGAACGAGGTGATGGCGTCGCCTTCGCGCTCTTCCCAGCGGAATCCCGCCTCGCCGTTGAGCACCAGCGTGCCGCCGTCGACGAACATGTACTGCCGGGGCTTTGCGGCATCGATGGTGTCGTAGTCCTTGGCGTCCGTGTAGGTGTCCGTGTCGATCACCAGGGTGCCGCCATGCACGTTCACGCGACCGCCGAACTTACTCAGGTCACCGGCCAACGTGGTGGTGCCGGCCACGTTGATCAGGGCACCGCCGTTCCGATGCAATGCGTCATTCTGGCTGCGCAGCGTGTTGTCGAGCGTGATGGCACCTGTGTGATTGAACGCCATGCCCAAGGACGCCGTGTCGAAGGTAATGACCGAACTGTCCAGTTCACCGGCTGCGACGGCGGGCTGCCAGGTCGGTTCGGTGAACGTACCGCCAATGGCACCGCCAAGCACCAGATAGCTGCCCCCGCCGACGTGCAGTTTGCCGCCTGCCTCGACGCGGCCACCTTCGCTGATCGTGAGGGTACCGCCGCTCGTGCTCAGTTCACCGATTCGAATGCCATTGGCCGCCTTGATCTTCGAGCCGGTGCCCGTGACCCGCAGCTGCTCGCGGGTGAGGTCGGTGGTGGTGCTGTTGATGGTGCGGGTACCCTTGATCTCCAGCGTGTCCGTCTCCAGCGTGGCACCATTGCGGATATCCAGACCGGTGTCCACGTCCAGCTTTTCATCGTTGAGCCACCGGCTGCCGGTGCCGGTGATCACCGCTGCACCCGCACCGCTACTCGCGGTATAGACCCCGCCCTTGGTCGAGTGCAGTTGCGCACCGTCCTCGATCAACAGCTGTCCGCCGATCCGTACGTTGTTGGCCTTCAGTTGCGAGTCCTTGCCGGAGATTTCGATCCGGGTGCTGCGCCGATGCGTCGAGAACGAGCCCGGCGACCGACCATCCCCAAGCACGTCGGCCTCTACCTCCACCTTCGCGCCGCCATCAATGCGCAGCAGCCCTTCACCATCGTGGCCAAGATACAGATACCGTGCTTTCACGCTGGAACCGGCCCCGGTGACGTGGACGTTGCCGAATGACCCTTTGTTGACGCCTACGCGCAGTGTGTTTGCCCATGCCCTGCCCCCGTCCTGCACGATGAAGGTGCCCTTGCCGGACACGCCCACATCGGTGTCGTAGGAGCCGGGGCCGGTGAAGCGCGCATCGGGGCCGATGACACGCACCGTGCCGTGGCCGTCCTGGTTGACACCCAGATTGACCGATCCATGGTTTGTCAGATGACCGCTGCCGGTGATGTCCAGTACCACCGTATTGTCGATGCCGGCATTGAAGCCTTCCTGATGCTTGCGTTCTTCGGTGATGGTTTCATCGGCGGTGTACAGGTGCGGCAAGGCACTCACCGTATGTGGTGCGGCGGTCAAGCCGAGTGCAACCAGCACGGCCGCACACAGCGGCGTGATGGAACGGGGGTGATGGCGGTGGTTCATGGTGCTCCCTGGTAATGTTGAAGCGCAGCGCGTCCGTGATCTGCAACCGGTGCTGCGCGTGGCATCTGCCTTCGCTGCACGGCGTGCAGGGCAGAGTGCAAACGTTAAATTTCCAGTGAACGTTGGCCTTTGAAACTATTACGAACGCTTCGTAGGGAATGCCCGCGTTGCCACGTAATCGCATGAACTCCCATGCAGAAGCACAAAAAGAAAGAGCCCCTTTCGGGGCTCTTTCAATGCGCTGCAGTAAAGCCAATCAGAACATCAGATTGAAGCTCAGCTGGCCACCGAACTCGCTCTGGCCATCACCGCTACGCCCCTGCGCCATCAGCGCCAGGCGGCTGTTGTCGGTCGGCTTGATCGAAACACCCAGCTCGGCCACGGCCACATTGCGTGCCAGCGGCAGGCCCTGCACGTTGAAGCTGCTGGTGCCCGACACGAAGCGACCGCGCGTTTCGGGCAGATCGCCACCGCTGTGCTGCCAGGCCAGCCCGGTTTCCAGACGGGTGGCAATGCCACGGTCGTCGCCCAGCTGCCAGCCTGCACGCACGCCGGCGGTGGCGGTCCACGCGTCATCCTTGCGCGCGTCCACGGCCAGTGCGGCGGCACCACCGGTTTCCTGCACCGCGTCGGTGTCCAGACGGGTGTAGGACAGGCCGAGGTACGGGGTCAGGATCAGCGGGTCGAGGTCGATGTTCCAACCACCCTCGGCGAACGCCGACACCGCGTTGGCGCTGTAGCTGCTGTCCAGGCGCTGCGCCCAGCTGTAGCCGGCACCGACGCTGCGTTCGCTATCCACGTCATAGTCGGCGTAGCTGGCACCGGCATGGAACGAGAACTCCGCGCCCTGCCAGCCGAGATACAGACCACCGTGGATGGCGTCGACGTCGGTGGTGCTGTGGCGGTCGCTGATGCGCTGGCGCAGCTTTTCCGGACCCACGGCCACGCCCCACTTCCAGCCTTCGCCGAAGCTCCAGTCCATGCCCACGATCGCGCCGTGGCGCTCGTCGCGGGTGCGGGCGGCCATCTCACTGGCGTCCTGCCGGCGCGAGGTGCTGCTGCCGGCCAGCCAGAGCGACGGGCCATACTCGGCCATGGTCGGGTCCGGACGCAGGCGCTGGGCAATGCCGTCGCGCAGGAAGCGGTCATCCAGCAGCATGGCGCGGTTGCTGGCATGGCTTTCGCCCGACAGCTCGTTGAACGCCTGCTGCGCCTGTTCCGCATCCAGCATCAGCAACGCGTTGTACAGGGCGAGCGAATCGCCGGACTGCTGCAGGCTGTTGAGGCCGTTGGCCACGTTTTCCTGGTTCGGATTGGTGGCGACCGGATTGAACACTTCCGGCGGCGGCGGCGTGGTGCCCGGATTGCCGGGGGTACCCGGCTCACCTGGGGTTCCTGGCGTACCGGGAGTTCCGGGGTTGCCCGGCGTGCCCGGTTCACCCGGATTCCCTGGATTGCCTGGGTTGCCGGGATCCGTGCCGCCCCCGGCGACCGCAATGGTCAGCACCAGCTGGTCACCGTTCTGGGTCAGCGTGGGGGTGATGAAGGCGGAGTTCGAGGTAACGCTGTCGAACCCACCGACCACGCCATCTGCGGCGCTGAGCACGTTGTAGGTGCGGCCGTTCTGGTAGCTGGCGGCCGGATCCAGACCGGTGATGCGCATCGCCGCGTCACCCGTCCAGCCCATGCTGGAGCTGCGACCAATGATTGCACGGCCGTTCACCTGCACCAGGTCGGATTGACCATTGCCGAGCAGTTCGACGTCGTAGTACGCCGCCGTCGCCACCTCGGCCGCCGAGGACGCACCGGCGTTGAAGAACAGGTCACCGTCGATGGTGAGGGTGCCGGGGCTGTTGCCCGGCGACAGCACGCCGCCGTTGGTCACGGTGGTCTGGCCGACGGTGGCATTGCCGGCAAGGATGCCGCCGTTGCGCACGGTGACCATCGACGTGCGCGTGGTGGTGCCGCCGATGTTCTGCTGGAAGCCGGAGCTGCCATTGAGCACCAGCTTGCCGCCGGAGACGTCGATCACCTGCGGCAGGGCCTGTGTGGTGCCGGAGTAGCCCTGCCCTGCGTACAGGTTCGAATTGATCACCAGCGTGCCACCGCGCACGTCGATGTCACCGCCGAAGGCGCTGAGGTCGCCGGTCAAGGTGGTGTTGCCGGCCACATTGAGCAGGCCACCGCCGGTCAGGTCATTGCCGCTGGGCGTGCTGGTGAAGGTGTTGGCAAGGGTGATGTCGCCGGTGTGGTTGAACACCAGGCCGCCGGCATCGGTCTGCATCTCGATTGGCGAGCCGGACAGCGTGCCCGCACCTTCGGCGGTCTTCCAGGTGAAACTGGACGAGGACGAGGTCCACGACAGCGCGTCACCACCCAGTACCAGGAAGCCGTTCCTGCCCAGCTTGAAGGTGCCGGCTTCGATGCGCCCGTCGTTGGCGGCGGTGAGTACGCCGTAAGGTTCATTCCCCGCAGCGCCGACAGTGATGTCACCGCTGACTGCGATGATCGAGTTGGTGCCGGTGACGCGCACGCGGTCATCGACCTGCGTCGGACTGCCCGTGGCCGAGTTGACGCCTCCGGTAATTTCCAGGCTTCCGCTCTGCAGCCGGCCTGCGCCACTCACGTCGAAGCTGCCCTGCACGGTCATCGCGCCGGTGTTGTTCCACTGCGTACCAATGCCTTGGACGCTGGAGGCCAATGCGAAGGGACTTTCCGAATCCTTGATCGTGGCGATATCGGTGACGATCGACGCACCGGTGTCGACGCGAACGCCCGACCCGACCAGATTCGCGGCTGTGATGCGGGAGCCTGCACCGGTGACGTTGATCGAACCCATGCGATCGGGCGTACCGGAAACGGTTTCGTTTTCAAGCTTGCCGCTGACGTTGAGCACGCCGCCGTTCTGTACCTGCAGCACACCCGTGCCGGAGCGACCGACATCCACGCTGGCCGCGGTGACTTCAGCACCCACACCGGTGATGGTCAGCTGCCCGGCGGAGTTCTGCGCCGAACCCAGCACCAACGCCCCACCCACAGAAACCTTGCCACCGGCGGAAACCGTGGCTTCACCGCTGCCAGTAGCGCTGTTACCCAGCACCATGCTGTTGCCGACGATGACCTGACCGCCGTCGGCCACGGTCATGATGCCGCGCGCCTGATCACCCAGCACCAGGGAGTTGTTGGTGACCTTCAGGGTGCCGCTGTTGCTGACATTGACGCGACCGATGGCGCTCTTGTCATTGGACGACAGCCCGCCCACGCGCACACCGTAGCCAAGGCCGGTACCGATGGTTTCCACGGTGGCCCCAGCGCTGATGTTCAGGGTGCCTTCGCCGGCCCGACCGACCTCGATGCTGCCAGCAGTCAACCCGGTGAGATTGCCACGGGCGTCAACGGTACCGCGACTGTCGACCTCATGGCCGATCGACAGCATTTCACCCACAGTGGACTCGCTGCCGTCGGCAAGCTGCAACCAGCCAGTGCCATCCACGCCAACGCCGAGGTTCGTGGCAACATTCAGTTGTGCGCCCGTACCGAGCACCTGCAAGGTGCCGTTACCGCCGGCGTTGGTGCCAAGCGATGCGCCACTGGATGAGCCCATCGTAATGCCCGCACCGACCGTCACCACCACGGTGCTGCCGCGACCGATGGTGAATCCATCGGGATGGTTGACGCTGGTGATCAGGGTTTCATCAATGTCGTAGTGCGCGACCTGCGCAAACGCGCACGGCATCGTCGCGCTGGACGCGAGCGCGGTCAGCAGTGCCACGACCAGCGGCGTGCGTCGGCGTGGGCTGCCGGTAACGCCTGCGGGCGACACGTGGGTAGAAGTGAGTTCTGACGCGACCTGCGTCTGGCCAGTGGCGTGATTGAACACCAGGCGATAAATCCTGTTCATGAAACTCCTTGTTTTGCGACTCGAAAGGCGCGGTGCCCACTCCCCGTGGTGCCTCCGGCGCGGCAACACCCGCAACGGACCCCCGGTCCGGGTGCAGGGAATGCAAGCGTACCGCCTCGCTGGCGATGCTGCCACCTTGGAGGTGGCGGTCCGATGTGTGATGAGGGTCGGGAAATTCTGGATTGAGTGTGGGGAAAGGGTGTGGGGTTTTGAAATGTGCGTTGCGTCACATTTCAAGCGCGTAGACCGTCCCCTAAAGAAAAACCCCGCCGAAGCGGGGTTTCTTGATCAGGTCAGCTGACCGTGGCAGTGCTTGTACTTCTTGCCGCTGCCGCACGGGCACGGGTCGTTGCGGCCGACCTTGGGTTCGTCGCGGGTGACCTGGTTGACGCCCTGCGCGGCCTGCATCTCCGCCACTTCTTCGTCGGCACCGTAACCGCCGGCGTTCTGGTGCTGGAACTGCGAGGCCAGCATGCGTGCTTCGGCCTGCTGGCGTTCTGCTGCTTCCAGCGCCGCCACTTCTTCTTCGCTGCGGATGCGCACGCGCGACAGCAGGGTGACCACTTCGCGCTTCACGTTCTCCAGCATTTCCGAGAACAGCTCGAACGCTTCCTTCTTGTATTCCTGCTTCGGCTGCTTCTGCGCGTAACCACGCAGGTAGATGCCCTGGCGCAGGTAGTCCATGCGGGCCAGATGCTCCTTCCAGCTCTGGTCCAGCACGGTCAGCATCACGTGCTTTTCCAGCGCGCGCATGGTCTCTTCGCCAACGCCGGTTTCCTTCGCCGCGAAATGCGCGTCCACCTGCTCCTGCACCTTGTTGGCAATGGCTTCAGCGTCCAGTTCCTCGTGCTGATGCACCAGGCCGACCACGTCCATTTCCACGCCGAAGTCCGAGGCCAGGGCGGCCTGCAGACCGGGCAGGTCCCACTGTTCGTCGATCGAGTTCGGCGGCACGAAGCGCGCCACCACGTCGAAGATCACGTCGCCGCGGATGCCGTCGACGTTGTCCTTCACCGACTCGGCGTCCAGCAGTTCATCGCGCTGGGCGTAGATCACCTTGCGCTGGTCGTTGTTGACGTCGTCGAAGTCCAGCAGGTTCTTGCGGATGTCGAAGTTGTGCGCTTCCACCTTGCGCTGCGCCTTCTCGATCTGACGGCTGACCATGCGATCTTCGATCACATCGTCTTCCTTCATGCCCATCAGACGCATTGCCTTCTGCACCCAGTCCGAGGCGAAGATGCGCATCAGGTTGTCTTCCAGCGACAGGTAGAAGCGGGACGAACCCGGGTCACCCTGACGGCCCGAACGGCCACGCAGCTGGTTGTCGATACGACGCGATTCGTGGCGCTCGGTGCCCACGATATGCAGACCGCCGGCGGCCTTGACCTGGTCGTGGCGACGCTGCCATTCGTTCTTGACCTTGAACTTGTCGTCCGCGCTGGCGTCTTCGCCCAGCGCGTGCAGCTGCGCTTCCAGCGAACCGCCCAGCACGATGTCGGTACCGCGACCGGCCATGTTGGTGGCGATGGTCACCGCACCCGGCATACCGGCGTTGGCGATGATGGTCGCTTCGCGATCATGCTGCTTGGCGTTCAGCACTTCGTGATGCACGCCGGCCTTGCGCAGGTGCTCGGACAGCATTTCCGAGGTTTCGATCGAGGTGGTACCAACCAGCACCGGCTGGCCGTTCTTGTTGCATTCCTGGATGTCCGCCAGCACCGCATTGAACTTGCCATTGCGGTTGAGGAACACCTGGTCCGGCGAGTCCTTGCGGACGGTCGGGCGGTTGGTCGGAATGACCACCACTTCCAGGCCGTAGATGCTCTGGAATTCGTAGGCTTCGGTATCGGCCGTACCGGTCATGCCGGACAGCTTCTTGTACATGCGGAACAGGTTCTGGAAGGTGATGCTGGCCAGGGTCTGGTTCTCGCGCTGGACCGGCACGCCTTCCTTCGCTTCCACCGCCTGGTGCAGACCATCGGACCAGCGGCGGCCGGCCAGGGTACGGCCGGTGAATTCATCCACGATCACCACTTCACCGTCGCGGACGATGTAGTCCACGTCGCGCTGGTAGATCGCATGCGCGCGCAGCGCGGCATTGAGGTGGTGCACCACGGTCAGGTTCTGCGCGGCGTACAGGCCTTCGGTTTCCGCGCTGAGGATGCCGGCGTCGACCAGCAGCTGCTCGGCGTGCTCCATGCCCGCTTCGGACAGGTGCACCTGCTTGCCCTTCTCGTCGACCCAGAAATCGCCTTCGGCTTCTTCGTTTTCCTGGCGGATCAGGCTGGGCACCACGCGGTTGACGCGGATGTACAGCTCCGGGGAATCGTCGGCCGGGCCGGAGATGATCAGCGGGGTGCGCGCTTCGTCGATCAGGATGGAGTCGACTTCGTCGACGATGGCGTAGTGCAGGCCGCGCTGGTAGCGGTCGGCACGCGACAGCGCCATGTTGTCGCGCAGGTAGTCGAAACCGAATTCGTTGTTGGTGCCGTAGGTGATGTCGCTGTTGTAGGCCTCGCGCTTGTCGCCGTGCGGCATGCCCGGGTACACCACGCCCACGCTCAGGCCCAGCCAGTTGTACAGCTTGCCCATCTGGCCGGCGTCGCGGCGGGCCAGGTAGTCATTGACGGTGACCACGTGCACGCCCTTGCCTTCCAGCGCGTTCAGGTACACCGGCAGGGTGGCCACCAGGGTCTTGCCTTCACCGGTGCGCATTTCCGCGATCTTGCCCAGGTGCAGCACCATGCCGCCGATCAGCTGCACGTCGTAGTGGCGCATGCCGAGCACGCGGCGGCTGGCTTCACGGCAGACCGCGAAGGCCTCCGGCAGCACCTTGTCCAGGGCTTCGCCGTCGGCGATGCGCTGCTTGAATTCGGGGGTCTTGGCCTTGAGCTGCTCGTCGGAGAGCTTTTCGATCTCCGGTTCCAGGGCGTTGATCTTGGCGACGATGCGGTTGAGCTGGCGCAGCTGTCGTTCATTACGACTGCCGAAGACGCGGGTAAGCAGGCTGTTGATCATTGAAGGAACCGGTTGGAATGAGACGCCCCAACGGCGGCGCTTCCGCAGAAGCTGCTCGCCGCAAACGAAACAGGGCGCACTGCGCCCTGTCTATGGCAACACTTATTGTAGCTTGGGACGGGGGTGTCGCGTTTCAACCTCCCCCGGCCCGTTCGTCGCACTCAGCCGCGCGACACCCGGCCGACCGGGGTATTGCCACCGTCGCCCAGGAATTTGCGCGGATTGACCACGTTGCCGCGCTCCCAGACTTCAAAGTGGACGTGGGCACCGGTGGAACGACCGGTGGAACCGGCCTTGGCCACTTCCTGGCCGGCACGGACCAGGTCACCCACCTTCACCACCAGGCGCGAGTTGTGCGCGTAGCGGGTGACGTAGCCGTTGCCGTGGTCGACGTCGACCACGTTGCCGTAGCCGCCCTTGACCCCGGAGAAGCTGACCACGCCATCGGCCACTGCCATGACCGGGTCGCCGACCTTGGCATGGAAGTCGATGCCCTTGTGGTTGCCGCGACCGCGACCGAACGGGTCGTTGCGGCCACCGAAGCCGGAGGTGATGTAGCTGTTGCGGATCGGCATGCGGCCCGGCACGGCGTCCTGCTGCACCTGGTGGTCGAACATCAGCGATTCCATCACCGACAACTGGCGGCCTGAAGCAGCGAAACGCTGCTCCAGCACCTGTAAGTCGGCGTTGACCGCGCTGGCCGGGATGTCCTGGGTCGGGCCGGCTTCACCTTCACCGAGGCCGGGGGTCTCGTTGAAGTCGAATTCGCCGTCTTCCAGCTTGCCCATCTGGGTGAGGCGCTCGCCGAGCGCGTTCAACCGGGTGGCCTGCGCCTGCAGCTCGCCCATGCGGGCGGCCAGCGCATTGACCTGGGTCTGGGCGTCCTTGCGGGCCTGTGCCAGTTCCAGCTCCTGCTGCGCCACCTTGGCGTGCAGGCGCGAATCATTGAACATGCTGCCGCCCAGACCGGCACCGAAGCCGATCAGGCAGCCCAGCCCGAGCACGCTGCCAAGCAGGGCACGGGGGCGGTCCTCGAAATAGAACCGCAGACGCGCGATGGGCGTTTTGGCCTGTCCTTCACGCGTTTTGATTACGATCTTTTTGAATGCCATCAGTGAGTTTTCATGTCTGAGCCGAAATCCAGTGCCCGTTCCCCTTCTGCGCCCAAACCGGCGCTGGAAGCGGTCATGGAAGACAAAACCGGCAACCCGCTGCGTCGTGCCCTCTGGCTCGACGCGCTGGACCGTCAGTTGCGCCCCCATTTGCCACCCACCCTGGCCACCCGTTGCCGGCTGGCGAATGTGAACGGCGAGCACCTCGTTTTTCTCGTCGAGTCCCCGGTCTGGCATGCCAAGCTGCGGCTTGCCGAACGCGAGTTGATCGACGCGGCCCGTTCCATCGGGCTGAAAGTCACCAAGGTGACCATCAAGACTGCGCTTGCCCCTCCTCCACGCTCCCCAGCGATCGACAACAGGAATGGCCCCCACGCAGTTTCAGCCGCCACGCACCAAGGGCTACGCGACGCTTTGGCTTGCTTCCAGGACCCCAAGGGATCGAAGACCTGACTGCATCGGAGCATCCCGCTCCTTCCCCGATCCGTGTCACGAAGCCGTGAAACATTTCGGGGAGCCGGCGGCCATCGTAGCCGCGCTTGGCTGCCCAGTCGTTAGTCTTTTATTAAATTTGCGTTATTTTTACCCCGAAACCGGATCGGGTTCACAAAAAAGTGACGACGGTCCGGTCACGGTTCATTGACGTGAGCTTCACGGCCGTCGCAGGCCAGAAATGCGAAACGGCGCTATAAGCGCCGTTCGTTTTTCTTTTAAATCAATAACTTGGCGTCAGGCGTAGGCCGGAACACCGTACACCACCGGGGCCGGATCGGCCGCGGCATTGACCCACTCCCACGCGGTGACGTCGGCCAGCAGCGCACGCACCAGCTTGTTGTTGAGCGCATGGCCGGACTTGAAGCCCTCATAGGCGCCCAGCACCTGTGCACCGGCCAGATACAGATCGCCGATGGCGTCGAGGATCTTGTGGCGCACGAATTCGTCGGCGTAACGCAGGCCGTCTTCGTTGAGCACGCGGAATTCGTCCAGCACGATGGCGTTGTCCATCGAACCACCCAGGCCCAGGTTGCGCTCGCGCATGTACTCCAGGTCGCGCATGAAACCGAAGGTACGGGCGCGCGAGATTTCCTTGGTGTAGGCGGCGGTGGAGAAATCGATCTCCGCGCGCGACTGCTTGGCCGGAATCATCGGGTGGTCGAACTGGATGGTGAAGCCCAGCTTGTAGCCCTCATACGGGGTGAAGCGGGCGACCTTGTCGCCTTCGGTGACTTCCACGGGCTTGAGCACGCGGATGAAACGCTTCGGCGCGTCCTGCTCGGCGATGCCGGCGGACTGCAGCAGGAACACGAACGGACCGGAGGAACCGTCCATGATCGGCAGTTCGGCCGAGGACAGTTCCACGATGATGTTGTCGACACCCAGGCCGGCCAGCGCCGACATCAGGTGTTCCACGGTCTGGATCTTGGCGTTGTTGCAGGTCAGCCCGGTGCACAGGGTCACTTCGGTGACCAGGTCGGCACGGGCCGGAACCTCGACGACCGGGTCCAGGTCCACGCGGCGGAACACGATGCCATGGTTGACCGGAGCCGGGCGCAGGGTCATGTAGACCTTGTCACCGCTGTGCAGGCCAACGCCGGTGGCGCGGATCGTGTTCTTGAGAGTGCGTTGCGGAATCATGGGGGTCGACCGGGTAGCGCGCTGTCAGCGCGACAATGACAAACAAGAATAACACGCAGTACCGCCACCCCTTTCTGAACAGGGTGCGCCCTGACCCGAGGTCAGAACCACGGAACGGCGAACTGCCGGGCCCATCCAGGCCCGGCAGTCAGGGACATGGCGATGCTTACCGGGGCGGACAAGTCCCCGGCATGCAACGCTTAGTCCGCCTGGCGGCGCAGGAACGCCGGGATATCCAGGTAATCGTTGGGCAGCTCGGCTGCGGCCGGGCCGGCGGCCGGGGCCGACGGAGCCACGGTGTCGGCGCTCGGACGACGCAGGCCCAGGCCCATGCCGCCGACGGCCTTGGACACGGCGTCGCCGCCGTTGTCGAAGTCGCCGAACTCCGGCTGGCCGGTGGTGGCATTGCGGACCAGCTTGATCGGGGCGCGCTCGCCCGGACGCTGGGTCTTGGAGGCCACCGCACGGTTCAGGCCGGTGGCCACCACGGTCACGCGCACTTCGTCCTGCATGTCCGGGTCGAGCACGGTACCCACCACCACGGTGGCGTCTTCGGAAGCGAAGCCGTCGATGGTGCGGCCGATCTCGTCGAACTCGGCCATGGTGAAGTCGGCACCGGCGGTGATGTTGACCAGGATGCCGTTGGCACCGGCCAAGTTCACGTCGTCCAGCAACGGGTTCTGGATGGCAGCTTCGGCGGCGGCCTGGGCGCGGTCATCGCCACGGGCGGTGCCGGTACCCATCATCGCCAGGCCCATTTCGGACATGACGGTGCGCACGTCGGCGAAGTCGACGTTGATCAGGCCCGGACGCACGATCAGGTCGGCGATGCCCTGCACGGCGCCCTGCAGCACGTCGTTGGCGGCACGGAAGGCCTGGATCATGGTGGCGTTGCGGCCCAGCACGGTGATCAGCTTTTCGTTCGGAATGGTGATCAGCGAGTCGCAGTGCTGGCTCAGTTCCTCGATGCCCTTCAGCGCCACCTGCATGCGGCGACGGCCTTCGAACGGGAACGGCTTGGTGACCACGGCCACGGTCAGGATGCCCATTTCCTTGGCCAGCTGGGCCACCACCGGAGCTGCGCCGGTGCCGGTGCCACCGCCCATGCCGGCGGTGATGAACACCATGTCCGCACCCTGCAGGGCGTCCATGATGCGCTCACGATCTTCCAGGGCGGCCTGGCGACCCACTTCCGGGTTCGCGCCTGCGCCCAGGCCCTTGGTGACGTTGGTACCCAGCTGCAGCTGCAGCTTGGCACCGCAATTCTTGATGGCCTGCGAGTCGGTGTTGGCGGTGATGAATTCCACGCCGTCCACGCTGGTGCTGACCATGTGCGCCACGGCGTTGCCGCCGCCGCCGCCCACGCCGATCACCTTGATCACCGCATTGGGTGCCATCTTTTCAATCAATTCGAAGTGCGCCATGTCCGTGTCCTCGTTGAAACCGCTTCTGTTGGCGTGGTCTTCATGGGCATCCTGCCCTTCGTGCCACGCCGCCATTGCGGCGGTAGTTTTAGGTATGTCCCTCGGAGCGGGGGCTCGTCAGGTGAGTTGCGATGAAGCGATGTTGCCGGTGTTGCAGTGATGCGGCTGTCAGCTGGAATCAGAATTCGCCGCGGAACCAGGTTTTGACTTTGTTGAAGAGACTGCCGGCACGACCGGTCGGCAGCGATGGGCGACGCGGATGTTCAATCTGGCTGCCCATCAGCAGCAGCCCCACGCCCGTGGCATGGACCGGGTTACCGACCACTTCACCCAGTCCGGTGACGTGCTGCGGTATGCCGACGCGAACCGGCATCTGCAGCATTTCCTCGGCCAGTTCGACCACGCCTTCCATCTTCGAGGCACCGCCGGTGAGCACCATGCCGGCGCGCACCAGTTCCTCGAAACCGGAGCGACGCAGCTCGGCCTGGACCATTTCAAAGATTTCCTCGTAGCGCCCCTGCACCGCCTGCGCCAGCGAATGGCGCGGCATGCGGCGCGGCGGGCGATCGCCGACGCTGGGCACCTGGATGCTTTCCTCGGCGGTGGCCAGCTGGGCCAGGGCGCAGGCGTAGCGCACCTTGATCTGCTCGGCTTCCGGGGTCGGCGTGCGCAGCATGTGCGCGATGTCGTTGGTGACGTGGTCACCGGCAATCGGCAGCGACGCCGTGTGGCAGATTGCGCCCTGCACGAACACCGCCAGGTCGGTGGTGCCCGCGCCCATGTCGACCAGCACCACGCCCAGCTCGCGCTCGTCGGCCGTCAGCACGGCGACGCTGGAGGCCAGCGAGGACAGCACCAGGTCGTCCACCTGCAGGCCGCAGCGCTGCACGCACTTGCTGATGTTGGCCGCCGCCGACTGCGCGCACACCACCAGGTGCGCATGCACTTCCAGGCGCACGCCGGTCATGCCGACCGGGTTGCGGATGCCTTCCTGCGAGTCATCCAGCACGTATTCGCGCGGGATGGCGTGCAGGATTTTCTGGTCGGCCGGAATGGCCACGGCCTTGGCCGCGTCGAGCACGCGATCGAGGTCGCCCCAGGTCACTTCGCCGTCGCGGATCGGCACGATCCCCGGCGAGTTCTTGCACTGCACGTGGTTGCCGGAGATGGACGCGTACACCGAGCGGATCTCGCAGCCGGCCATCAGCTCGGCTTCTTCGACCGCGCGCTGGATCGACTGCACGGTCGATTCGATGTCCACCACCACACCGCGCTTGAGCCCGCGCGACTCGTGCGAGCCGATGCCGATGACCTCGATGGGGTTGCCGGGCGAGTACTCGCCCACCAGCGCCACCACCTTGGAGGTGCCGATATCGAGCCCGACGATCAGCGATTTGTCACCCTTGCGATTCATGTCCTGTCCTGCGTGTTCTGCGCCGCATTGGCCGGCGCGGCCGGAACCGGGGTACCCCAGCTCAGCGTGAAACCATTGGTATAGCGAAGGTCGGCGCGCTCGATCGGCGCGCTCTGGTTGGCCAGCTGCGGCAGCACGCGCACGAAGCGCTGCAGGCGCGAGCGGGCGTCGTCGCGGCCCACCACCACTTCGGTGCCGTTGCTCAGCTGCAGCGACCAGCTGCCACGTGCGTCCATGCTGACCCGGGTGACATCCAGCCCGGTCGGCGCGAACAGCGCACGCGACTCGTTGTACAGCGCCACCACTTCCTGGGTCTGGGTGTCCGGACCGTCCAGGTTGGGCAGCTTCAGGTCCTGCAGCTGCTTGGGCGTGGCGAACAGCTTGCCCTGCTCGGACAGCAGCCGGTCCTTGCCCCAGCGCGCGAACGGCTTGTGTTCGACCAGGGTGATCTCCAGCACGTCGGGCCACTGCTTGCGCACCTGCGCGCTTTCCACCCACGGCAGCTGCTCGATCGCGTCCTGCGCGTCCTGCAGCTTGACCGCGAAGAAGCCGGCGTGCGCGTACGGCAGCACCACCTGCTGCAGCTGCTCGGCCGGCACCCGCTTGAATTCACCGTGCACGCGCAGCTTGGCCAGCGGCCAACGCTCAGCCGCAACCCAGCCGTTGAGCACCGCCACGACGGGCAGCGCTACCAGCGACAGGGCCAGCAACCAGACGAAGATGCGCAGCACCGCGTTCATGCGTGGCGGCTCTCCCCGTTGTGCTGCGGCAGAGTCTGTTCCAGCACGCGCCAGACCAGTTCCTCGAAACCGATGCCGACCTGCCCCGCGGCCTTGGGCACAAGCGAGTGGCTGGTCATGCCCGGCGCGGTGTTCACTTCCAGCAGGTACAGGCGACCGCTGGCGCGGTCGCGCATCACATCCACGCGGCCCCAGCCTCGGCAGCCGGCAGCCTGGAACGCGGCCAGCGCGAGCCGGCGGATCTCGGCTTCGTCGTCGCCTTCCAGGCCCGGGCACAGGTACTGGGTGTCGTCGGCCACATACTTGGCGTTGTAGTCGTACCACTGGCCCTTGGGCACGATGCGGATCGACGGCAGCGCGACGTCGCCAAGGATGCCCACGGTGAGTTCATCGCCGACCACCATCTGCTCCATCAGCAGCTGGCCGTCGTAACGCGAGGCCAGCGCCACGGCGTCATCCAGCCCGGCCTCGTCCATGACCCGGCTGATGCCGACGCTGGAACCTTCGTTGGCGGGCTTCACCACCACCGGCAGACCGAGCTCGCGCGCCTGCGCATGCACGGTTTCGGCAGTGACCTTCCGGTACTGCGGGGTGGGTAAACCGACCGACAGCCACACCTGCTTGGTGCGGATCTTGTCCATGCCCAGCGCCGAGCCGAGCACGTCCGAACCGGTGTACGGCACGCCGAAGGCTTCCATCAGGCCCTGCACGATGCCGTCCTCACCGCCCCCGTTGTGGCCGTGCAGGATGTTGAAGACGCGGTCGAAACGTTTTTCCACCAGCGCCCGGGCCAGCGCCGGAATGCCGTCCACGGCGGTGGCGTCCACGCCACGTGCGCGCAGCGCTTCGATCACATTGCGGCCGGAGTCCAGCGAGACCTCACGCTCGCTGGAGGTGCCACCGAGCAGCACTGCGACGCGACCGAAGTCGGCCGGGTTGCTGGTGCGCAGCGCGGGGAAGTCGAAGATGCTCATGCCTGGCCCTCGCTCTTGAACCCTTCCACCGCCAGATGGGTGGCCATCGCGCCGATATCGCCGGCGCCCATCATCAGCAGCAGGTCGCCGTCCTGCAGCACGTCGGGCAGCACGCTGGCCAGTTCGGCGGGCTTGCCCACCACTACCGGTTCGCTGCGGCCGCGCGCACGGATCGCACGCGCCAGCGCATGCGAGTCAGCCCCGGCAATCGGGTCTTCGCCGGCCGGGTAGACCTGGCACAGCACCAGCGCGTCGACGCTGGACAGCACCGCGGCGAACTTGTCGAACTGGTCGCGGGTGCGGCTGTAGCGGTGCGGCTGGAACGCCACCACCAGGCGCTGGTCCGGCCAGCCGCCACGCGCGGCGGCGAACACCGCTTCCAGTTCGCTGGGGTGGTGGCCGTAGTCGTCGATGATGCGGACCTTGGCACCGGACGCGGTGGTCACCTCACCGAGGTCGTTGAAGCGGCGGCCGACGCCGGCGAAACCGGCCAGCGCGCGCGCGATTGCATCCGGAGCCACGCCCAGCTGCCAGCCCACCGCTGCGGCGGCCAGTGCGTTGAGCACGTTGTGCTTGCCGGGCAGCGCCAGCACCACTTCCTGGCTGGTGCCCTGCGGCAGGCGCAGGGTGAAGCGCATGCGCGAGCCTTCCTGCACCACGTTCTCAGCGCGCACGTCGGCCTGCGGGCTCATGCCGTAGCTCATCACGTGACGCGGGGTCTGTGCGGCCAGCGCGGCCACTTCCGGGTCGTCGATGCACAGCACCGCCAGCCCGTAGAACGGCAGGCGCTGCAGGAATTCGGCGAACGCCGCCTGCACACGGGCGAAGTCGTTGCCGTAGTTCTCCAGGTGATCCGCGTCGATGTTGGTGATCACCGAAACCAGCGGATTCAGGCGCAGGAAGCTGCCATCGCTTTCATCGGCTTCGGCCACCAGCCACTGGCCACCGCCGAGCTTGGCGTTGGCACCGGCAGCCAGCAGCTGGCCACCGATCACGAAGGTCGGGTCCAGCCCGCCTTCGCTCAGCACTGCGGCGGTCAGGCTGGTGGTGGTGGTCTTGCCGTGGGTACCGGCCACGGCGATGCCGCGGCGGAAGCGCATCAGCTCGGCCAGCATGGCCGCGCGCGGCATAATCGGAATGCGCTGGCTGCGCGCTTCCATCAGCTCCGGGTTGTCTTCGCGGATCGCGCTGGAGACCACCACGCAGTCGGTGCCGAGCACGTTGGCGGCCGAGTGGCCGCGCATGACACGCGCGCCCAGCCCGGCCAGACGGCGGGTGGCGGCGTTGTCGGCATTGTCCGAGCCGGACACTTCATAGCCCAGAGTCAGCATGACCTCGGCGATGCCGCTCATGCCGGTGCCGCCGATGCCGACGAAGTGCACGCGCGGGAACGCGCGGACCAGGTCATTGGTGTCGTGCAGGCGACGGATCATGCGCGGCCTCGCGGGCACATGCGGGTAACGGTGTTCATTTGGCTTCCTCAAGAATGATGTCGGCGATGCGCTCAGCGGCATCGACCTTGGCCAGCGCACGCGCGGCTTGCGCCATCTGCATGCGGCGGCCGGAATTGGCGGACAGGTCACGCAGGACGTCCTGCAGGCGCGCGGCCAGGGTGTCGTCCTGCTTCAGCAGCACGGCGGCGTCGCGCTCGACCAGGTATTCGGCGTTACGGGTCTGGTGGTCATCGACGGCGGCGGCGAACGGCACCAGCACGCTGCCCACCCCCACCGCGCACAGCTCGGCCAGGGTCGAGGCACCGGCGCGGCACACGACCAGATCGGCCCAGCTGAAGGCTTCGGCCATGTCGGCAATGAACGGCTGCACGTCGGCGCTGACGCCGTTGTCGGCATAGGCCTGCAGGGCTTCGGCGTGCAGCTTCTCGCCACTCTGGTGGCGAACCTGCACCGCCACCTCGCTGCCGAGTGCGGCCAGCGCCTTGGGCACCGCATTGTTCAATGCGCGCGCACCCTGGCTGCCGCCCAGTACCAGCAGGCGCAGCGGACCGCTGCGACCGGCCAGGCGCTCCTGCGGCGGCGCGATGGCGGCGATTTCGGCGCGCACCGGGTTGCCCACCGGTTCCTCGCGGGTCGCGAAGCTGCCCGGGAAGCCGGTCAGCACGCGCTGCGCGAAGCGCGACAGAATGCGGTTGGTCAGCCCCGGGGCCCGGTTCTGTTCGTGCACCAGCAACGGCAGGCCGTGCAGGCGCGCGGCCAGACCACCCGGGCCGGAGGCGAAGCCGCCGAAGGCGATCACCGCACGCGGCTGGCGGTCGCG
>NZ_DAMDFR010000056.1:0-27583 GCF_032103445.1 Stenotrophomonas sp. | reverse complement strand
GACAACGAACTGGACGACGACGACCAGTGCCAGCTGCGCCGGGTGATCCGCGCCGACGGCGGTTCACGGTCGTGGATCAACGGCCGCCCGGTCACCCTGACCCAGCTCGGCGAACTGGCCGGCATGCTGGTGGAGATCCACGGCCAGCACGACCAGCAGGCCCTGCTGGCGCGGCCTTCGCAGCTGGCACTGCTGGACGCCTACGCCCGCAACGAGGCCGAGCGCATCCAGGTCCGCCAGGCCGCCGCCCGCTGGCAGGCGCTGGTGGATGAGGCCGAGGCGCTGTCGCGCCAGGGCGACGTCAGCGACCGCATCGGTTTTCTGGAGCACCAGCTGGGCGAGCTGCAGCGCGAGGACCTGGAGCCGGCTTCAATTGCCGGGCTGACCAGCAGCCATCGCCGCCAGGCCCACGCCGGGGCCCTGGTCACCGCCTGCGATGTGGCCGCCGCACGCCTGAATGGCGATGACGACAGCGCCGTGCTGCAGCAGCTGCAGCAGACCCGGCACGAGCTGTCGCGCGTGGCCGAACACGACGCGCGCCTGGGCGAGGTGGACGCCCTGCTGGACGGCGCGGCCATCCAGCTGCACGAAGCGCTGGCCCTGCTCGACCGGGTGCACGGCGATCTGGATGCCGACCCGGAGCAGTTCGAGGACATCGAACGCCGCCTCGGCCGCCTGCACGACCTGGCACGCAAGCACCGGGTGCCGATGGAGCAGCTGGGCGAGCATCGCGACGCGCTGGAAACCGAAGTGGAGCAGCTGCGCGGGGCCGATGCCCGCCTGCAGGCGCTGGCCGGCGAGATCGACCGCGCGGCCGGGCAATGGCAGACCGTGGCCGCCACCCTCAGTGCCAGCCGCCGCACCGCCGCGGCCGAGCTGTCCGCCACCACCACCGCGCTGATCGGCGAGCTGGGCATGGGCGGCGGTCAGTTCCTGATCGAGATCGAACCCCAGACCGTGGCCAAGCCGGACCCGAACGGGGCCGAGCGGGTTGAGTTCCTGGTCGCCGCCAACGCCGGGCAGCCCCCGCGCGCCCTGCGCAAGGTGGCCTCCGGTGGCGAGCTCTCACGCATCTCGCTGGCCATTGAAGTAACCGCGCTGGACCTGGACGCCGTGCCGACCATGGTCTTTGACGAAGTGGATTCGGGGATCGGTGGCGCGGTGGCCGACATCGTCGGGCAGAAGCTGCGCGCCCTGGGCGAAAAGCGCCAGGTGCTGTGCGTGACCCACCTGCCGCAGGTGGCCTCCAAGGGCCACGCGCATTACCGGGTGAGCAAGGCCCCGGTGGACGGGATGACCCAGAGCGCGGTGGAGAAGCTGGACAGCAAGGCGCGCGAGGAAGAGCTCGCCCGGATGCTGGGCGGCGTGGAGGTCAGCAAGGAGGCGCGGGCGGCCGCGCGGAAGCTGTTGCAGGTGTAGTGCCGGGCCATGCCCGGCATCCGTGCACCGGGCGGACGGCCCGGTAATCCCGCCATGCATGGCGGGCCCGGTAGTGCCGGCCGCTGGCCGGCAACCACGCGATGCCACCGAAGGTCATGAGGTTGCCGGCCAGCGGCCGGCACTACCCGCGTAAATAACCGCTTCGCGCTTATTTACGCTTCTTGCGCACGTACAGCACCAGCGAGTGCTCTTCCAGCTCGTAGCCATGATCCGCTGCGATCTTGCGCTGCAGCTCTTCAATCTCGTGGCTTTCGAACTCGATGATCTTGCCGCTGTCGACATCGACCATGTGGTCGTGATGGCCGCCGCGGTCCAGTTCGTAAACGGCCTGGCCGCCTTCGAAGTTGTGCTTCAGCACCAGGCCGGCGGCCTCGAACTGGGTCAGCACGCGGTACACCGTGGCCAGCCCGATTTCATCCCCGTGCTCGAGCAGCTGGCGGTAGATGTCTTCAGCGGTCATGTGGTGCTGGGCGTTGCGCTGCTCCAGCAGGGCCAGGATCCGCATCCGCGGGTGGGTCACCTTCAGGCCGACTTTGCGCAGGTCGTTGGTTTCCATAAGTCTCCGTTCATTGGCGATTTAGCGCCAGCTGCCTCGGATTGGGTCGCGGCGACACGCGGGGAGTGTATCATCGACTGGATTTCCCCAAACGCCCTTTCCGATGCGCAATCTCCTGCTGGTCGCCGCCGTTGCCCTGTCCACCACCGGGTGCGGCATCATCTACAAGCAACCCATCTATCAGGGCAACCTGGTCCGGGAGCAGGCCGTCGGTCAGCTGCAGGTCGGCCAGAGCAAGCAGCAGGTCAATGCCCTGCTCGGCACCCCGTCCATTCCCGACCCGTTCCACGCCCAGCGCTGGGACTACACCGCCACCGAGCGGACCAACCGGGTGGGCCGTACCGAAGTGAAGAACTTCACCGTGTTCTTCGAAAATGACCTGGTCACCCGCTGGGAAGGCGACTTCTTCGCCACCCGCGACGCCCAGCTGGCCCAGGACACCGTCCGCCAGTTCGGCCGCAATCTGGCCAAGGACAAGAAGAAACAGCGCGGCCGGTAATGGGCCGTTGACGGTTTCATGGGGTTGCCGGCCAACGGCCGGCACTACCTGATCGCCCGGTAATGGCTGACCCAACGCAGCGCCCCGTAGAGCCGGGCTTGCCCGGCTGATCCGACCGCAGACCGAAAAAGAAGTTACCGCGCAGCGCGCCGCCGTCGGTTGTCCTTCGGGTCAGCCAACAACGGCCTGAGCAGTTCCACCCGGTCGTTGTCCTCCAGCACCTGGGCAGGCCGGGCCAGCAGCCCATGCACCGCCACCGCCGGGCAGTCCGCGCTACCGGGCAGGTTCGCCGCCGCAATCGCATCGGCCACGGTTGCCCCTTCGGCCAGCTCCAGCGCCCGGCGTTCCACCCGGTCCGGCCATGCCAGCACCACCTCGACGCGGATCACGTCTCAGTCCTGGCTGTCGGCAACGCGGATGAAGTCGTTGACCATGCGGTCGGCTAGGCCCTGGAAGCCCAGTGCCAGTGCGGGCCCGAGCAGGCGGCTGGTGGGTTCGAAGTCCAGGGTGAGGGTGACCTTGCAGGCATCTTCGGCCAGCGCATGGAACTCCCAGCGGCCATGCAGCTGCTTGAAGGGACCATCGCGCAGCTTCATATCAATATGGTGTGGCCGCTGCAGGCTGTTTTCGGTCATGAACCAGGTCGAGAACGAGCCCAGGCCCAGGTCCAGCCGCGCCACCACCCGGTCCGGGCTGGATTCCAGGACCTGCGAGGCCGAGCACCAGCGGAACCGGCGCGGATAGGCCTCGACATCATTTACCAGGTCGAACATGCGGGCGGCGGAATGTTCAACCAGGGCACTGCGGCGGATGGTAGTCATACGTTGGCTTGGCTGACGAATCGACCACGGACGGCCGGAATCGGAGACAATAGATAAATGAGCAAGAACAGCGCCAAGGATAAAGCAAAGAACGCGACGGCCAATAAAACCATCGCGCTCAACAAGCGTGCCCGCCACGAGTACCACATCGAAGAGCGCTTCGAGGCCGGCCTGGCCCTGCAGGGCTGGGAGGTCAAGTCGATCCGCGCCGGGCGCGGCAACATCGTCGACGCCTACGCCTATGTGAAGTCCGGCGAGATCTACCTGATCGGCGCGCAGATCACCCCGTTGATCCAGGCCTCCACCCATGTGGTGGCCAACGACCGCCGCGAGCGCAAGCTGCTGCTGCACCGTCGTGAGATCGACAAGCTGATCGGCAAGGTCGAACGCGACGGCTTCACCATCGTCCCCACCGCGATGTACTGGAGCAAGAACAAGATCAAGCTGGAAGTGGCACTGGCCAAGGGCAAGCAGACCCACGACAAGCGCGACGCCGCCAAGGACCGCGACTGGGCCATTGAAAAGCAGCGCGCCATGCGTCGCGGTAATCGCGACGCCTGAGCCTTGATGTCCCATCCCTCACATTCCAACGGCAGGAGCCGCGCGTGACCCAGACCCCTACTCCGGCCGACTTGCAGGCAGACATTGCGGCATTTGAGTTCATCTTCACCGAATTCAGCCGCACCATGGAGCCGGCCGCCCTGCTCAAGGTGCTGACCTACCTGCTGCGCAACGCCCAGCGCGAGGCAGCTGAAACCGACACCCCGCAGCTGCAGGCCCGGATCACCCGCCTGCAGACCCTGCTGGCCCAGGTGGAACCGGAAGCCCAGCGCCAGATCACCGCCCTGAAGCACGAGAAGAGCAACCAGCGCCGCGAAAAAGCCCGTCACCGCGCCGAAAACCTGCGCCAGCGGTAATTGCCTCCGCGCGCGCCCGAAAGGTGACTGTTCAGCCTTTTTGGCGTAGCATTTCCGCCATCGGGTAGGGCCTCTGGCCGGTTTCGACCATCCAGCAGCCCGAAAGCCTTGCAAGAACTGAAGAGACCGGGGGTGCATTGGTTTCGACGGGGGTTGTGAAGTTACCTGGTGCATGCCGAGGGGGCAGCTTTCCTCGTAAATCCAGCGGCAAAACTCTAGTTGCCAACAACGACAACTACGCTCAGGACTTCGCTGTCGCCGCCTAAAAAACGGCTTCACCGTTAGTCCCTCGGCCAACTAAGGCAGAGCCCCGAACCCACTTGTGTCCATGCTCGTCGGTGTAGGGTCATTATCATGGAATCGGCTGTGGTGGCTGCCCGTCAGTCACGGCCTAACCTAAAGCGGGCTGATCCTGGGGTGCGTTTCGCACACCGTACTGCTTCAGGACGACACCAAACGGTGAGCTAAGCATGTAGAACTGGGGATGGAGTGCCTTCGGACGGCGGTTCAATTCCGCCCACCTCCACCAACACAGGTTCGAAAGAACCTACAAGAAGCCCGGAATTCCGCGAGGAGTTTCGGGTTTTTTGTTTGGGGCCCTTCAGCCCTGAAATGGTTCGCGATGCTCGGCGGCGGTTGAACATTGTTGCAATATGCATGTAAATATTGACATTTACATACAATACGCAACATGATCAATTTATGGATACCTCGCATCAGATCATTCTCAACCTGGCCTCCCGGTGCGGACTGATCCGACCGCGCGATCTTGACGCACTTGGACTACCCACCGTCGCACTCACCCGGCTGGCACGACAAGGGCTGCTTGCGCGCGTCGGTCGAGGCCTCTACGCCCTTCCGGACCGTGTGATATCCGAACACGGGGCACTGGCTGAAGTTGCACGCAAGCAACCCCGGGCGATTGTCTGTCTTCTGTCCGCACTGCGAGTGCATGAGCTGACTACACAGTCGCCATTCGAAGTCTGGATCGGCATCCCGAATAACGCCCGCACCCCGAAGATGGACTACCCCCCTCTTCGTGTAGTGCGATTCTCAGCACCGGGACTGACAGAAGGAGTAGACCAACACCAAATCGATGGCGTGCCGGTGCAGGTAACCAACGTCCCTAGGACTGTGGCGGACTGCTTCAAGTTCCGCAACAAGATAGGGCTGGATGTGGCGCTGGAGGCACTTCAGGAAACATGGCGTGCAAAGCGAGCAAGCATGGATGACCTCTGGCGCTACGCTACGCTCGGCCGCGTGGCCAATGTCATGCGGCCGTACATGGAGAGCCTTTCATGAATGTTCCTAATGTCGGCGCATCCGTTCGTGCTCGTCTGCTCAACCGAGCCCGGGAGACCCAGCAGGAGTTCAACCTGATTCTCACGAGGTACGCCATTGAACGCCTGCTCTACAGAATCAGCATTTCGCCGTACGCCGATCAATTCCTTCTGAAAGGTGCCCTGCTCTTTGACCTCTGGTTTGCCATTCCCCATCGGCCGACGCGAGACGCTGATTTCCTTGGTTTCGGCCCATCCGAGATATCACGCATTGAAGGTGTTTTCAAAGAACTGTGCGCTATGGAAGCAGCCGATGGCGTCGAGTTCACACCAGAGTCCGTAAGGGCATCAGAGATACGCAAAGAGGCCAACTACAACGGCATTCGCGTCATCATGATCGGCTTGATCGATGGGGCCCGCAGCCATGTGCAGATCGACATTGGGTTCGGTGATGCAGTGACCCCTGCCCCGGAAGAAGTTGACTACCCGGTCATACTTGACGGCTTCGCATCCCCGAAGATCCGCGTGTATCCGCGCTATACCGTAGTGGCAGAGAAGTTTGAGGCACTCGCGTCGCTCGGCATAGCAAACAGCCGTATGAAGGACTACTTCGATCTTTGGGTACTCTCGAAGCAAAGCGACTTCCACGGCGACACCCTTCGCCAAGCGCTCTACGCGACTTTTGACCGCCGAGGCACTCCCTTGACCGGAAGCGCCCCACTGGGGCTCACCGAAGCCTTTGCCATGGATACTCAGAAGAAGACGCAATGGCAGGCGTTCCTGAGAAAGAACGGACTGGATGCTCTGGAGCTGAGCGACGTTGTTGCAGAACTCAATGCGTTCATCATGCCGGCAGCCGCTGCGGCCCATGCGCAGCTGGAGTTTGATTCCCATTGGCAAGCCAGCGGACCGTGGTCACAACACGACGTGACATGAACAACTGCCCGTCACAATAGCGCGTCAGGATTCAATTCCGCCCACCTCCACCAATCGTGGTCGGTGGATTGAACTACACACCGCGGCACCCGCCACCAGTGCTATCGTAGTACCCATCAAGCAAACGAGAGACGTAATGGATTACGAGACTCCTATCTGGACGGGGCCGCGCAAAGCCGCCCTGGTTGTTGAAATTCTGCAGGGCCGCACATCTGTGGCTTCTGCCAGCGCCGAAGCGGGCATTCCCGCAAGCACCCTGTCGCAATGGGTGGAACACGGCATGCGCAGCTTGGAGCAGGCGTTCCAATCCCTCGAGCAAACGCTACCCTCCTCCACTTCCCGTCCCACCGTCACCTCAGACACACGCACGCTGTATCTGGACCTGGACGGCGTCATGGCCGACTTCGATACTGGCTTCCCGGCCGTGTTCGGGTTGGACCACCGCCAACTGGAAGACGACGTGATGTGGGGGCATATCAACGGCCACGCGTCATTCTTCCGCGACCTGCCGCCGATTGCCGGTGCGATCGAATTCTTCCGCGCCATTGAACACCTGCACCCGGTGATCCTCACCGCCTGCCCGAAGAGCAACTACACCGTCGCTGCCACGCAGAAGCGTGCGTGGGTGCGTGAGCATCTTTCCCAAACCTGCCTGGTGCTGCCGGTGCTGGGCGGTGCCAACAAACCTTTGTTCATGCATCGGCCCGGCGATGTGCTTGTGGATGACTGGAGCGCAAACTGCGCTGCCTGGAATGCCGCAGGCGGTGTTGCGGTGAAGCACAGCGGGGATTGGAGTGCTACTTACGATGGGCTTGTGGTGGCTGGGGTGCTGTAACCGCTCGACGACGACACTGGGGCGGCAGCTCGACGAGGATGTCACCGTTCTCAGCACTCGACGGGATAGGCAACGGTCTGCGATCGTCGACATAGAATTCGATCGCCGTGGCCAAGCAGTCCACGGCGTTGGCCAACACGATGTCGATAGTGGCACCGCCCGTAATGGCCTCCGGGATGTCGCGGAAGGTCATGACGTAGTCGCCCTCCTTTCCGTCGATTTTGGCTGGGTAGCTGATAGACATTGCTGTTGATCCTCGATCCACAAACAGAGCTGCCTGCGGATGCTCCCACGCATGCTGAGTAAGAAGCCATACAACTTGCTGAGGCTTTGCCCCCCTTTGCATGTGACCGTGTCGACGACGAACAAAGCGCACTGCGCGCCATTACCGTCGGGACAACATATTCGAGAGGCATTGTCGTGGCGGCACAGCCGCTAGCGCGCAACTGAATCCTGCAATCCAAGGGCACGATTGGACCTCGGCGAAGGTGCCAGTCGTGCGGAATGTGTTGTGGATCAACAAGAAAACTCATTTGCAGCCCAAGTCAGGGCCAGGACCTCCAGCAGCAACAAGCGAGGTCAATCCCTCGTTCTGGGACGCACACCGGCGGTACTGCGCATGCTTTCGGTCCCAGACCTACCACTCAGGATGACTACCGGAGTTCTGCACAAGATCCTGACCGGCAAAGGTGGGCAACGCGATGGCATCGCGCCTCACCAACTTGAGAAGCTACCCGAGTTCCTGGATGAGCCAATTGCCGTGCTCGAGTCGGCCACAGTCGGCTCAGCCATTGTGGTGCTGACAACAGCAAGAGCAGCCTCGGGAGTGCTGATTGCATCAATCAGCCAGGCCCGCCGGGACGGTAACGCGATTGTGAATCTGGTCACCAGCGTGTATGCCAAGGAACGTCAAAGCTGGATTGCTGAGCAAGTTGCCGCGAACAGGCTCATGTATATGGACAGAAAAAAGGGCTTTGACACCCTGGAAGTCTCAGGCCACGCGCTGAACTGCGTGACGGAGCCAGGTAGTCAAAGCCCTGCACCGCGAAAGATACTCCTTCCTGAGGATCTGCGCAACTTCCGTAAAGCAGCGAGGGATCATCGATTCAGTGTGATACCAAGTAGTGCCACCTTGGTATCAACCGGAGACGAGCCCGGTAGCGTCGGTCGACAGACGACGGCTGAAAGCGGTGATCGGCCGGGTGAAGCATGAAATTGGACGCAGAAGCGTGCCTCGCGTTCGGTGGTCATGCGTTACGGAAGTAACGATTGCCATCGGCGGTCGTCTTTCGACCGACCCTACCAGGGTCCCGGCGCGTTCCAATGCGTCTCGCTGCGGCACTTGGGCAGATCAGGTCACTACGCGCTTCTGCACGAAAGCATGCTTCAACCCTGGCATCCGGGCCACCAGCCGTTCACCCTCCTCCACCTTCATCCGCCCACAGGCATCGACAACCAAGTGCTCCAAGGCCGGGAACAGGTCTGGAACGACAGCTAGACTGCTCATGTTGCGACATTGATGGATCCCGAGCCTGCGCACGTTGGGCAGCACCGGCAGGCTGTCCAGACTGGCAGGATTGCACCAGTTGATACCAAGCTCCTGCAGGGTGGTCGGCAACTGCAATCCGGCAAAACTGGCGTGCTTGGGGGCGTAGCGCCACAGGTGCAACATTTTCAACGACAGGGTCTCCACGCCCGTATCGCGCGCACGGTATTCCCACACCATTTCCCGCAGTGATGGCAGTCGTTCGAACGCGACAGGCGGGCGTCGCGGGTGGATGCCGAAGCTCTCGAGCTGTTGAAGTGCATACAGGCCGTCGATGTTCTTCAGGTGGATGTCCCAGAACCATACATGCCGCAGATGCGGAAGCTGTTCCAGTGTGTCGAGGGAGGTCTCGTTGAAGCCGAAGCTTGGGCTGCCGAAGACACCGAAGTAGTTACGCGACTGGACCTCTTGGATGCAGGCCTCGAGCATGGATGATTCGAGCCCGAGTCGGGTACCGCCCAGGTACGGGTCGTGGTTGAGGAGGAAACGGCCTTCCCGTGCGATGGGCATGCGTGCAGTCCTTGGCTTGGAGACAGGTGGTGTGTCTGCACCTGATTCTAGGGTCGATAGGGTCGATAGGGCCGATCACGCCATCACGCCATCTCGCCATCTCGCCATCTCGCCGGGTAGCGTCGGTCGACAGACGACGGCACATAGCGGTGATCAGTTCGGTAACGCATGACCTCGAACGTAGACGCGTGCCTTACGTTCGATGGCCATGCGTTACAGCAGTGATGGTTGATATCGGCGGTCGTCTATCGACCGACCCCACCAGAGCCCCATCACGTCCCAGCACATCCGAACCCGTCGCGTAGCGGCGTTCGGGTTGATTGCGTCGTTCTGCGCGACGCTCGTTTGCCACGCATCTCGACGTGCGCAGATCGTCGCGAACTACACAGAAAGCACCAATCCACCCGGTGTCACAGGTCATAAGCGACATGTTTCGTGCTGCAGCACACAACGCTACGGGACCCGATAGACGCTGCCTATTTCCATTGCATCGCGATGCCGCGCACGATTTCCAGACGGGGCGTCGAAACCCCTGCGAGTAAAGTGAGTGTGACCCGAGTCGGGAGGGTGGCTAATACAACACCCTCAATGGGGGAATACGCCCGCCGTTTTATCATTTTACTTGCACGGTTTCGAACCTCCCGACCCCTTGCCACCCGGCAAGGGGAACTACCGGAAGGAGATTCACGATGCAGATGCAGTTCGCAGGCGCGTTCGAAACCCCCAGCTGGAGGCACACCCCATGAGCAAGGATGTCGTGATGAAGGTACACCTGCCGCATGAGCAGCGCTGCCAGTTCCGCGAAGCCGCGCGCCGTTCCCACACCCACCCGTCGAATGCGCTGAAGAAGCTGGTGCGCGCCTACATCGAGCTGGACGCCGAACCGACCACGGTGCAGGTCACCGTGACGGTCGACAAGGCAAGTGGCAAAACCGGCGCGTAGCCCAGCGTTACGGGGTCGCGGCCAGCAGTGCCTTCAGAATCGCCTCTGATCGCCGCTGGCCGTACCCCTTGCCATACGCGCTGGAGGTAATGGCCACCACCAGCTGTCGGCTCGGCACCACATAGATCTTGTTGCCGCCGTTGCCCGACGCGAAACGCACGGGCACCGGCGTGCCGTTGATGTCATGGGTTTTGGCGTACCAGTAGTAGCCGTAGCCATCGGCATACGGGTCACTGTCGCCAATGGCCACATGCGGGGTCAGCGCATCGCGCAGCCACGCCGCGCTGACTATGCGCTTGCCTTGGTAGACCCCGTCGCTGCGCACCAGCTCGCCGAGGGTGGCGAAGTCGCGCGCACGCAACGACAGATTCCCCTGCCCCTTGGTGATGCCGGAAGCGTCACGTGCCCACTGCCATCGCTGGATGCCGAGCGGCGCGAACAGGTACTGGCGGGCGAACACGTCCATCGGCTTGCCAACTGCTTCCGTCACCACCACACCGGCCACATAGCTGGTCAGCGAGTTGTAGCGGTACTCCGTGCCCGGCGGCGCAGCGCGCGGCACGGTCAGCACGAAGGCCTTCGGGTCACGGGCGGCGTCCATGCGGTCCTCGTTGCCGGGAGAAGACGCCTCTTCGTCATCGGCCGCCAGCCCCGACCGCATGCTCAGCACGTCGCGCAAGGCCACCGGGCCAATCGCGGTTCCCGCCGCCTGCTTCCAGTAGCGCTGCACCGGCTGGTCGATCTGCAGCCGGCCCTGGTCGCGGGCGATGCCGACCAGCAGCGCAGTGACGCTTTTGCCCGCCGAGCGTACGTCGTGCAGCTCCTCGCGCGTGCCCCCGTTGTAGTAGCGCTCGGCCACCACCTGCCCCTGCTGCATCACCACCACCGCGCGCAGGTCGGGATGCTCGGTCTGGTCCCAGCGCGCGAGTACGGCGGTCAATGGTTCAGAGGGCGCAGCCGGTTCGGCGTGTGCGCCGAGGGCAGATACCGCACTCAACAGCAGGCACGACAGACGCAGCATGGCGACGCTCCTGGACCGGAATGCCGCTGACCCTACGGTCTTGGCGCAGCGCCTGCCCCTGCCATTGGTCCTGTAAACCTTTTGGGCGCAGCCATTTCAAGCCCTTCGCGAATTTTTCTGATTATTCCTATTAAGCCTGCGCTCGCCTGCGGTGATCGTACGCGCCCCTCCGCGCGGCATTCGTACGATGAATCACACCTCCCCTGCCTCCTCCGCCCCCTCAGCCCCGCGCTCGACGGCGTCGTTATCGCGCCCGGATCCCCTGCAGGAGTTACCACCGGCGGTACCCGGCCCTTCCCGGTTGCACCATCTGCATAACCGGGAGGGCATGGTGCCGCCCATCGTGTTGCCCTCCTCGACCGTCCCTTCCATGCAGGGACTGATCGGCGCACCGGCTGCGCAGTTCGACCTTCTGTCACAGATGCTGGCAGCGGGACCGGTCACCCTGGATCTGCTGCACACACTGCTGGCCGCCGAGGTCGCCGGCACATCGCTTGCCCGGCTGCTGGGCGACCACATGGCGGCACGCTGCGAGTTACCGGCAACGATGCCGGCGGCCGAGCAGAAGGCGTGGCGCGACGTGCTGCTGCATGCGCTGCGGTTGCCTGCACTGCAGTGGGAAGTGGCCGTGCTGGACCTGCGGCGCAGCTTGAGCCATACGCACGCACAGGAACACCCGCTGCTTACCGCGCTGCGTGATGCGCTGTATCGGCCACAGGACATGGCGCGGGATGCATGGCAGGCACTGGTGGCAGCCGAACCATTGGAAGACAGCCTGATGCTGGCGCTGGAGTACCAGAAGAAGGTGCTGCTCAAGAGCGACATGCACGCGCGCGGTGAGTGGGCCGCCTCGCAGTTGCAGACATTGACCCCTTTAGCCGACAGCCCCCATGTGCGCACCGCGCTGCGTGCCATGCGTCAGCGGGAGCAGCTGGAGCATGGCCTGCTGGATGCACGCGTGGGCCTGCAGCATCTGGTCGAACGCAATGCCGCGCCTCTCAGCACGATCGAATCCGGCTCGCCGTTGGCAGCCGCGGCCGGCACTGCCCCGGTGGTCGACGGTGACACGTCGCCCGCCGCCTGCGCGCTGGGCACATTGATGGTGCAGACGGCACGTTCGGCGACTGTGGCCCAGGAGCCGCCAGTGACGCCGGTAGGCCGCTTCGACACCGTTGCGCACGCGCTGACCTCAGCGCTCTACTTCCCGTTGAACCTGATGCACGTCAGCCAGGCGATGGCCGCCTCGGGTCGTACGGTCACTATGCATACCTGCATTCCGTTACCGGCTGATGTGCCGGCCGACACGCACGCCGAGGCGGTGACCGTGTTTCGCACAGCCTTGGATGGGTTGACCCGGGCAGCAACGACCCCAGCCGCACCCAATGACACCGCGCTGATGGCCTGCGCCCCGCAGACACGCTACGTCGCCGGTCTGCACATCGAGCAGGCGGCGCGGATCGTGGACTTCATGAGCACGCAGCAGCCGCAGGCGACCCATGCGAAGGATGCCCTGAACGCATTCGCCCACCTGTTCGGCAGGGCCAGGGCGGACGCGGGGGGGGCCGTCCCGCCAGCGCGCACCGCTGCGACGGCGAACGCAACGTGGCTTGCCAAGGATTGGCTGCCGCCCCGGGCACGGGCCGGTGCGTTGACCGATGAGGGCCAGGAAGCTGCCCAGCACCTCACTGCCCCAGCATTGCTGCCAGGAGCCGGCGCGCAGCTGTTCGGCCAGATGGCCGGCCCCGTGCCGCTGCTGCTGATGCAGGGGTTGATCGACCACGTTCCGAACCGCTCCTGGTGGCACGCGATCCCGGGCTATACCGCCCACTTCGCGCAGGGGCTGCTGCAGTCCATCACGGACCTGTTCGCACAGGGCGGCGAGCACCTGCACGGACGCCCACCGAGCGCCGAGGCGCTGGAACGCTTCTTCGGCACCGAACAGGGCATCGCGCTGTTCGATGCGATCAACCAGCTGCCGGAGCTGTCGACCTGGCAGGAGTATGAGATCGAGCGCGGTGGCCTGGAGGCGCAGATCTATGTGTTCATGCGCATGCTCAAGCAGCTGATGCGCAATGTGCACGCGCAACCGGACAGCCACAGCGACCCGGTTCACGCGCAGCAGGAGCACGACGCGCATTATCTTCTGGCCCGGATCGGCCTGGCCGCCGGCGAGCTGCTCGACGAGTACGACGAGAAAGCCCCCGACGCAGGCCGCACGTTCTTCCGCCGCGTGGTGGAAAAGACACGCCCCGGGGCATTGCATTCGCCTACACCGATCAATGCAACGGTGGTCAAAGCGCACGCCGAGCAACTGACCCCCACAAGGCACAGCTTCTGCCCACCCATCAAGGAAACGGAGCTGCGCCAATGGTGGGTGGATGTCGCCGCGCCGCTGCTGGGTGAAGAGGGCCTCCTGGTATTGACCGATGCCGCCCGCTGCCTGGCGCAGATCGCCGTGGTGCACAGCAGGACGCTCTACGGCGACGCGCGGCCACCGTGGCGAACCACGACGTCCGACATGTCCGAGTGGCGCGAACTGGCGGACCGCAGAGCGCGCAGCGGCAAGCAGGTGCTGACCTGGGAGGGCAGTCTGGGGCGGCTCTTCCACCGCACCGCGGGCATGCTGCATGACTGGATGCTGCTGCAGCAGGACCGGCCGCTCACCCCCAATGAACTCAACCTGGGAGTGCACCTGCGCCATCTGGTTGAGCCCCTGCAGCAGTTGTACAGCCAGCTTGAACTGCCGCTGCACGACGCAGACCCGTGGTATGCGGAGAGCCTGGGCCACTTCCAGGCGTTCTACCACCGGGTGGGCAATGAGTTCTGCGACCCCGATGGGCCGGGCCTGTCGCCCAACACGCCGGCACCCTCCCTGTCCTTGACAGAGTGGCTGGGCAAACAACCCGGGCATGCACTGGCGCAGGCCATCTGCCCGACGGACGCGCTCAGCCTGCGCGACGGGCTGGCGAACGCGATCCAGCGCGCGCTCATCTCCAGCAACGCAGCGGTCGGTGGCCGTCTCGACGCGTGGACGCTGATCGTAAACGGGCCGCATCTGCTGCAGCAGTGGCTGGACAGCGCGGAAGGCCGCACCGCCGTCGCCCGTTGGGTGGATGCAGTCAAGGACAACACAGTGCACAGCGGTGCGGTCGACAAGCGGGACCACGCGGGTTGGCAGGTGCACGCAGAGATGCTGCGCAAGGCGGTGCTGTCACAGCTGCCGCCCAGCGTGCAGCAGAAGATTGTCGCACTACTGGACGTGCCGACCTTGTTCGCCGGTGGCGCGGCACCGGTGCTGACTCTGGCACAGGCGCTGGCCGAGGCCGACCCGCTGCTGTTGCGTGAGCCGGAACAGGCACTGCTGCTGGCGCTGGCACTGCTTCCGGTGGACGCACCGGCAGACGCATCGCGGATGGCGCTGACGTTTCCGCTGTGGCCGCAGCCCTCAGCCCACGCGCCCACCACCAACAGCACCGGGCTTCTGATGGAACGCTGGTTCCAGCGTCCTGCGCCCGCCCCGCTCGCGCCCACACCGTTGGACACGTCCGCCCTGCCCG
Source organism: Stenotrophomonas sp. (assembly GCF_032103445.1). Lineage (GTDB taxonomy): Bacteria > Pseudomonadota > Gammaproteobacteria > Xanthomonadales > Xanthomonadaceae > Stenotrophomonas. Next base: position 12,722 of record NZ_DAMDFR010000056.1, on the reverse strand, counting down.
ACCTGCACACGCTGCTGCAACGCTGGGGGCTGGATGTGCTGCACAGCGCCGACCGCGATGCCGCCCTGCCCTCGGTCGAACTGTGGGACCTGATGTCACGCACCCAGGGGTTCGCGGAACTGGGCCAGCAGTTGCTGCGACAGACCGACTGGGCCGGCGCGAACGAGGACCGCCCGTCCTCACCGCAGGGCGCACAGAGGCTGGTCGCGCAGGCGCTGCTTGAACGCTACGTGGGGCACGCGCAGATCGACGCACTGCGCGCTGAACTGAAGGACCCGAAGCACGTACACCGGACCTTCGTCGAATGGCAGGCGCACGTCGCGGCCCTACTGGCCAAGCGCCACCCACATGCACCACCGGCCGCACGCAACCTGCTGCAGTGGCTGCTGCTGAGCGAACTGCAGCAGCCGGCACTGCTGGTCCGCAACATTCCGGAGGGCATCAGCCCGGGCTCGCTGGCGGGCAGCACCTTCCTGCACAGCGTCGCGCTGCTGGAGGCGCTGCAGCCCGGTGCCAGCGGGCGGGTCAGCTACGTGCAGGTGGCCGGTCTGGCCGCCGCACTGTCGGCCCCTTCCTCGCAATCCGGTGCACACGATGCCCTGCATGCCAGCTGGGCGCGCGCCATGCTGCAACCGGCATTGCTTTACGCCGTCGCACAGGGACAGCTGCCGGAACTGGAACGCCTGGACCAGGTGACGCCGGAACAGGCCAACCGCGCACTGGACTATCTGAAGCAGGCGCAGGATGCGCACGCAGCGCACCTGGCATTGATCGCGCAGGCACCGCCGACGCGCCGGAAGATCGCCGAACAGAAGCTCAAGGCGACGGGGCTGGACCCGGCACTGTGGCCGTTACCGATTGACCAGATCGGAATCCCGGTGCTGGAATCGCATGGCATCACCCCAGGCACGCACCTGCAGAACCAGGAAGAAGCGCTGTCGCTGTCGATTCCGAAGGGGCTTGGCGCGCTGGATGGCGATGTGATGACGCTGCTGAGCGCAAACGACTCCCTGCTGAACCTGGTCGCTGCCGACGCCTATCACTGCGCCGGGCAGTCGACCACCCTGCAGCAGTTCGATGAGGCATTCGCGATGTACCGCACGGCAGTGGAACAGGGTCTGGGCGGGTTCATTGAAGCCCTGCTGCAGGCGCTGCCGCCGGAAGACCGGGACGTGCTGCGCAGCAGCCAGTGCACACCGTTGCAGGTACATGCGTTCGATCAGGACGCCACCCAGGGGTTGCTGCTGCGGTGCCAGCCCGGCGGTAACGCCGAGGCGGTGTACTTCGAGATCCTGCCGCGCGCCGGGCTGATCCGCCGCGCGGTGGTGGACCCGCAGCTGGGGGCCTGCGTGGACGCGCAGGGCCTGATCGACGGCAGCATCGCCATCCATCGCGCGGACCGCCTTGCGCCTGTGAGCGATCTGACGCTGACGCCGCTGGCGGACGCAATGCGCATGAGCGACCCGGATGTCATGCACGTGCTGGCGATGGCTGCCGCCAAGCCGCTCTGGGATGCACACCTGGATGAAGTGAAGAAACTGGAGCTCAGCCATCACACGCCACTGGAGCAGGTGCTGGACAAGGAAGAGGCCTTCCTGAAGAAAGCCGCTGAGTTCACGATTCCGTTCTTCGCCTGTGGCGAGGACCTGGTGAACGGCGAAACCGGGAAGGCCGCGCTGGATTGCGGTGTGGATGTGCTGGGCAATCTGATTCCCGGTGCGGAATTCGCCCGCAGCATGGTACGCATCGTGGCCGAGGCCGGCACGCACACGGTGGTTTCGCTGGCCACGCATACCGGTGAAGCACTCGGGAAACTGGCCGGCGAGTTGCTGCGCAACAGCGGTGCCGGGCTGGTCTACGACATCGGCAAGGGTACGCTGCGGCTGGGTGGCCAGGCATGGGAGCAGGCACTGCGCGGTGCCGGTTGGCTGCGCGGTGTGCTGCGCGGCGAACGTGCACTGGGTGCGGCCGCGCACAGCGTGGAGGCCGAGCTCGCCCTCGGCACCGCCACGCAGGAACTACTGACCTCATTCGAGCTCGATTTCGAGCTGAGCGATGCCACGCTGGCGGTGGGTCAGGTCGACAGCGGGCCGATGACGCTGATGATCAGCGGGCCGGATGGCTGGTATCGCTTCGATCCCATCGCCGGTGCTGCCTTTGGTCCGCGATTGCAGCAAGTGCGCCTGGTCCACCCGATGCCTGAGTTCATCCCGGGCGAGGTGGTGGAGAATGGCGTGCGCCTGCAGCTGGGCGACGCCACCGATGCGCGCTTCGTGGAGCACGGCGACAACCAGTGGGAAGTCTGGATCGGCGATACCCCGTATCTGCTGGATCCCAGCGACGGCTCATTGCGCCTGCGTGAGGTGCATGGCGGCGAGATCGGCGAACTGCAGGAACTGGACGTCACCGGCTGCCGGGAGCCGCGCGGCATTGAAAGTGTGGAAACTGAAGCGGCGGAGGCCAGCTGCGTCCGGCCGACCCAGCTGCGCTTCGTGCCGGATCGTCTGGTGCCACTGCCGGAGTCACCCACCTCCAACGAGCTGCTGCCTCACGCGTTCGGCTATCGCAGCTACAGCCCGGCCGACATGAAACCGCTGGACGGATTCACCCTTCCCGGTGGCAAGACACAGAAGCCGGTGATGGTGCACGACGGAAAACTGCAGAAGTGGGACTCACGGACGTCCCCGCAGGGCCGGGTGATGCCGCCCAAGCTGGAGCCGCTGACGCCGGAAGAAGCGCAGGCGCTGGGCGTACCCGAACAGGTGAAGTACCTGTCCCGGATGGAAGGAAAGCTGGTACCGGATTCACTGCTGGGTCTGAACAAAGACATCAGCAGCTTCGACCGCATGCGGGTGAACCGAAAGCTGCCTGTCATCACCCTGGGGCCGATCGCCGAAGGCGTGCAGGACAGCCGCGAACTGCGCGGCGTGCACATGCTGGTCGACGGCAAGCCGTCCATATGCATCGAGCCGGATCGCAGCGTGTACTACGTGGCACCGGTGCCGGACTACAGCGGCGACACGCTGCACTTCGTCCCGTTGACGAATCCCGACGACATCGCGATGTACCTGCGGCAGTCCGAACGGAACCGTTTGCTACGCGAGAACCCGCAATCGATGCAGGTGCAACGCAACATCGCGGAGATGACCTTCAACTACCTGCGGCCGGGGTTCGAACCGCATGAGCTGGAACTGTATGACAGCTATGAGAAGTACGCGACGTATTGTGAGGAGAACGGAAAACCGAACGAGGTGAAGCAGTTCGCCCAGAGAGTGTTTTCGGGCGGGCCTGAGCAGAAGGAGTTCGTCTCGCTCAGCCGGCTGCTCATCCCGGACTGGAAGGCGCTGCAGACCTGCTCGAAGGAGGAACTCCAGCACGTCGCCGACATGCTGAACACCGTGCTCCCGGTGGAGGGCAAGGAAGCGGAATGGGTGCCGCTCACCGCCGACAACCTGGTACTGCCGGAAACCGCACAGGACCTGATCAAGCACGTCAGCGGCGCAAACTTCGCCTACGCCGAGGTGAAAACCACGCAAGGCACGATCGTGATCGGATCACTCTCGGGCGGCAAGCTGGCGCGCAAGCTCAATCTGAACCTGCCGGAATCGACCGCGGGGACCCGCTACGTGGATGCGCGCGATGCCGGCGTCCCGGAAAATCCCGTGTTCGCCACCCTGCCTGTGCTGCGAACCCCGGAGGGCCGGGCCATTGTGTTCGACCGCGGCGGTGATTCTGAAAACTGGATCTTCCGCTACCTGCTGTCACTGCTGGACGCCAAAGACCCTGCGGTGCGCCTGCTGCCCAGCGACATCCTGGAGGTGAACCTGGTGAGCTTCCTCAACACCTGTTCCAGCTGTGGCGGCGTGGTGCTGCCCACTGTCATGCAGGAGCTCAAGAAGCGGGGATCGGAGGCGAAGGCCTCGGTCCGCTACCTGCTGGAGTATGAGAAATGAGCGGGAGAATCGACATTTCGCCAACCCGCGCATAGTCGCCGGCGCGTAACCGTGCGACGCTTGGAATCGTTTTCATGGAATGGAGGGATTCCAATGCGGTCGATTCGAAAGCGCCACGCCCTGTGGCTTGCGTTTGCCCTGGCGCTGCCCCTGGGCAGCGTGCAGGCCCGTTCACCCGCACCCGCAGCCGAACGGCTGCGGGTGATGTCGTTCAACGTGCGCACCCCGGTGGATACCGAACCGGGGCGGCGCTGGGATGACCGTCGCGATGCGATGGTTTCCCTGCTCCAGAAAGAGAAGCCGGCGGTGTTCGGCACCCAGGAGCTGGTGCAGAAGCAGGCCGAGTACCTGACCGCGCACCTGCCCGGCTACCGCTGGTTCGGCCAGGGGCGGCGCGGGGACGACGGCGACGAACACATGGGCGTGTTCTATGACAGCGCCCAGCTGAAGGTGGTGGAATCAGGCGACTTCTGGTTGTCCGATACACCGGAAGTGGCCGGTAGCATCAGCTGGGGCAATCTGTTCCCGCGCATGGTGACCTGGGCGCTGTTCGAGCGCGCGGCGGATGGTCAGCGCTTCTACCTGCTCAATACCCACCTGCCCTATCGGGATGAAGATGAGCCGCGCCGGGTGAAGGGGGCGAAGGCGATCGTGGCGCGGTTGCAGCAGTTGCATGCCGGGGTGCCGGTGCTGGTGACCGGGGATTTCAACAGCGAACCCGGCAGCGAGACCTATGCGACCTTCACTGCAGCGCTGGAGGATGCGCGCAAGGTGGCGGCGAAGGTCGAAGGGCCGCGGCTGACGTTCCATGATTTCAGTGGCACGCCTACGACCGAGCTGGATTGGATTCTGGTGCGGGGGGTGAAGGTGTTGAAGTTTGTGACGTTGGATGACAAGCCCGGTGGGGTGTTGCCTTCGGATCATTTCCCGGTGATGGCGGAGGTGGTGTTGCCGGCGGGGCGTTGAACGGGGTTGGACCGCGAAGCCACGCAGGGCGTGGCTCTACGCGGACCTTCATGGTAGAGCCACGCCCTGCGTGGCTGCCGTCGGTCAGCGTGCACGGCGCAACCGCTCCAGCGCGCGGCACAGCGCGAGGTGCTGTTCGCGTGCTTGGTAGATGCGCGCACTGACGGCCAGAAACAGGCCAATCGCCACGACGCCGAGTTCCAGCAACGCGTCAGGCAGACGGGCGAATCCCAACGTGACGGCCAGCACGGCCAGGATCAACAGCAGCACGACGCCTGCTGAAAGGCTCGCCGCGCCCATGCGATTGTCGTCCTGGTATTGCGGATGCATCGGCACACTTCCTGTGGTGGGGTGCCTATTTAGCCTTGTGATGGCGCAGCGCGTCAGAGGCAATGCCGTCAATGCGGCGTCGCCCTGCACGCGGTCGCGGGAAAAACCTACATGAAGGGGAAGGACGGTGTTGCCGCCCTTCCCCACCGCCTCAGCGCATCGTGCCGGCGATGGCCGGCGGCGTGGCATCACGCTGCTGGCCCCAGCCGCCGAGCGCCTTGTACACACCCACCACACTGACGTTCACCGTCGACTCGGCAGCGGCCAGTGCATCGTCGGCCGCGAGCTGGGTGCGCTGCGCATCGAGCAGAGTCAGGAAATCTTCCGACCCTTCGCGGTAGCGGATCTGCGCCAGCTGCTCGGCACGACGTGCGGCCTGCGCCTGTTCGACCACGATGCCCAGACGCGCCTGTTGCTTGGCATAACGCGTGAGCGCGTTCTCGGTGTCCTCCAGTGCCAGCAGCACCGCCTTTTCATACTCGGCGGCGGCACCGTCGGCTTGCGCCTTGCTTGCGCGCAGGCGTGCCTTCACCGTTCCGAAATCGAACGCGGCCCAGCTGATCGACGGAGTTACCGACCACGCCTTGTTGTTGCCGTTGACCAGGCCACTGGCGTCGCCGGACAGGAAGCCGACGAAACCACTCAGGCTGATCCGCGGGAACAGGTCGGCGGTGGCCACGCCGACCCGCGCGGTGGCGGCGGCGAGGCGACGTTCGGCACTGCGCACGTCGGCACGCTGGCGCAGCAGGTCGGTGGTGTCACCCAGCGGCAGTGCCTTGGCATAGGCCGGCACTTCCTGCGGCTGCAGACGCGCATCCAGTGCATCCGGACGCTGGCCCAACAGCACGGCCAGGCGATGGCGCGACTGCACTTCCGCCACTTCCAGCAGCGGGATGTCGGCTTCAATCGCCTTCAACCGCGCACGGCTGCTCTGCACGTCCAGTTCGCTGCCGGCACCGAGTTCCCAGCGCGCTTCGGTCAGGCGCTGGGTTTCGCGCAGGTTGACCAGGGTGCGCTGGGCGACGTCGATACGCTTCTGGCTGCCACGCAGTTCGAAGTAGTTGCGTGCCACTTCCGCAGCGACCGTGACCTGGGCATCCGCGAGATTGTCCTGCTCGGCACCGAGATCAGCACGCGCCGCTTCGGCGGCACGGCGCTGGCGACCAAACAGGTCCAGCTCCCAGCCGGCGTCGAAGCCAAGCTGGTAGGTTTCACTGAAGATGCGCTCGCCACCGGCGGTTGCGTCCGGCTGCTTGCGGCGGTCGTAACTGCCACCGGCGGTGACGTGCGGCAGCTGGTCCAGACGCTGCTCGACGAACACCGCGCGCGCTTCACGCACACGGGCCATGGCGATGCGCAGGTCCAGGTTGGCTCCGAGCGCATCGTGCACCAGCCCTTCCAGCACCGGATCATCGAACTGGGCCCACCAGCTGGCTACGGGCGATGCGCTGGTGAACACCTCAGCTGCCGCCCCCTGCAGCACCACCGGCTGTGCCGGCGGTGCCTGGTAGTTGGGGCCGACGCTGACGCAGCCGGCCAGCAAGGCGCTGGTCACGGCCGCGGTCAACACACGGATCACCATGGCAGCACCTCACCCAGGTAGGTGAAGCTGCCGTTCGGGCCATCGGCACCGATCAACGCCATGCCGACGCTGGAACGCGCACCTTCGCTGATCTCGATTTCGCCCTCGCCACCGTTCATGTCGGTTTTCACGTAGCCGGGGTGCACGGTGTTGACCTTGGTGGTGCTGTCACGCAGCTCATAGGCCAGCTGCACGGTCCAGGCGTTCACCGCGCTCTTGGAGGCGTTGTACGCCGGCACCGCGAAACCGTAGATCGGCGAGCCCGGCTGACTGTGCAGGGTCAGCGAGCCGAGGATGCTGGACACGTTGACGATGCGGCCGGCCGGTGAAGCCTTCACCAGCGGCAGGAACGCATTGGTCACCGCGACCACCGCGAACACGTTGGTTTCGAACGTGGTGCGCCAGGTGTCCAGGCTCTGCTGCGACGGGGCCAGCGAGGTGTCGTCGACCAGGATGCCGGCGTTGTTGACCAGGATGTCGAGGTGGCCGTGGCGCTCGGCCACGGTCTTTACGGCGGCCTCGATGCTGGCGCTGTCGTTGACGTCGAGCTGGATGGCTTCCACCGGCAGCCCTTCAGACTGCAGCTTGAGCGCGGCAGCGACGGCGGTGTCGCGGTTGCGGCCGGCCAGCAGCGTGTGCACGCCGGCCTGGGCCAGCTGGCGCACGGTTTCCAGGCCGATGCCACGGGTGGCACCGGTGACGAGGGCGATCTTCTGGGTTTCAGTCGTCATTTCAATAACCTCGTGGGGAATGGATCAGTGATGGTGGACGGTCGGTGCGCCGTGGCTGACCAGCTGGCCGCCGCCCTTGCGGGTGACCAGCTTGCGCAGCGCCACGTAGAACACCGGGGTCAGGAACAGACCGAACAGGGTGACGCCCAGCATGCCGGCAAACACCGTGATACCCGTAACCGAGCGCACCTCGGCACCGGCACCATGCGACAGCACCAGCGGCACGGTGCCGGCGATGAAGGCGATGGAGGTCATCACGATGGGACGCAGACGCAGACGGCAGGCTTCCAGCGCGGCTTCGACAATGCCCTTCCCGCCCATTTCCAGTTCGCGGGCGAACTCGACGATCAGGATCGCGTTCTTGCACGCCAGGCCCATCAGCACCACCAGGCCGACCTGCACGAACACGTTGTTGTCACCGCCGGTCAACCATACGCCGAACAGGGCGGAAAGCAGCGTCATCGGCACGATCAGGATCACCGCCAGCGGCAGCGACCAGCTTTCATACAGCGCCGCCAGCACCAGGAAGGCGAGCAGGATGGCGACCGGGAACACGATGAACGCGGCGTTGCCCTGGGTGGCCTGCTGGTAGCTCAGGTCGGTCCACTCGGTGGTCATGCCGGCCGGCAGCACCTGCCCGGCGATTTCGGTCAGCTTGTTCATGGCTTCGGCCGAGGACAGCAGGCGCGGGTCGGCTTCGCCGGCCAGGTCGGCGGCCGGGTAGCCGTTGAAGCGCAGCACCGGGTCGGGGCCGTAGGTTTCCTTCACGGTCACCATCGAGCCGATCGGCACCATTTCGCCACGGTTGTTGCGGGTACGCAGCTTGCCGATGTCCTCGACCTTGTCACGGAACTGGCCGTCGGCCTGGGCGATCACCTGCCAGGTACGACCGAACTGGTTGAAGTCGTTGACGTACGACGAACCCAGGTAGGTCTGCAGGGTGTCGAACAGTTCGGTCAGCTCCACGCCCTGGGCCTTGGCCTTGACGCGGTCCACTTCCGCATCCAGCTGCGGCACGTTGGCCTGGTAGCTGGTGATCGGGAAGGCCATGCCCGGGGTCTGCGCAACGGTGCCCTGCATGGCCTGCACGGCATTCTGCAGCGCGCCGTAACCCAGGTTGCCACGGTCCTCGATGAACATCTGGTAGCCGTTGCCGTTACCCAGGCCGAGGATTGGCGGCGGCATCATCGCGAACGCGAAGCCCTCGCCCAGCCCGGCGATCTTCTGGTTGATCTCGGCATTGATCTCCGCCGCGGTACGGCCGTTGCGCTCGTTGAACGGCTTGAGCGGAATGAAGGCAACACCCGTGTTCGGCGTGTTGGTGAACTGCAGCGCGTTCAGACCCGGGAACGAAATGGTATGCGCCACGCCGTCGGTTTCCTGGGCGATCTTGGCCACCTTGCGCAGCATTTCATCGGTGCGGGCAATGGACGAGCCTTCCGGCAGCTTCACACCGGCGATCAGGTACAGCTTGTCCTGGGTCGGGATGAAGCCCGGCGGCACAATCTTGAAGATGAAGCCGGTACCGACCAGCAGCACCGCATAGACCACGAACACCGCACCGCGACGGCCGAGGATCTTGGCCACGCTGCGCTCGTACTTCTCCGAGCTGGACTTGAAGAAGCGGTTGAACGGACGGAACACCCAGCCGAACAGACGGTCGATCAGGCGGCTCGGGCCATCCTTGGGCGCACCGTGCGGCTTGAGCAGACGCGCGGCCAGCGCCGGCGACAGGGTCAGCGAGTTGATCGCCGAGATCACCGTGGAAATCGCAATGGTGACCGCGAACTGCTTGTAGAACTGACCGGTCACGCCGGACAGGAACGCCATCGGCACGAACACCGCGCACAGCACCAGCGCGATCGCGATGATCGGGCCGGACACTTCCTTCATGGCCTGGTGCGCGGCAGCCGTGGGCGAAAGCCCCTCTTCAATGTTGCGCTCGACGTTCTCCACCACCACGATGGCGTCGTCGACCACGATGCCGATCGCCAGCACCAGACCGAACAGGCTCAGCGTGTTGATCGAGAAGCCCAGCACATACAGCGCGGCGAACGTACCCACCACCGACACCGGCACGGCGATCAGCGGAATGATCGAGGCACGCCAGGTCTGCAGGAACAGGATCACCACCAGCACCACCAGGGCGATGGCTTCGAGCAGGGTGGAGACCACGGCCTTGATCGAATCACGCACGAAGATGGTGGTGTCGTACACCGCTTCGTACTTCACGTCGGCCGGGAAGGTCTTCTGCATCTCGTCCATGGTGCCGATCACCGCATCGCGGATCTCCAGCGCATTGGCCCCCGGGGCCTGGAAGATGCCGATACCCACGGCGTTCTTGCCATCCAGCTGCGAACGCAGGGTGTAGTCACCGGCACCCAGCTCGACGCGGGCGACGTCGGACAGACGCACCACCTCGCCGTCTTCGCCGGCCTTGAGCACGATGTCGCCGAACTCCTGCTCGCTGCGCAGGCGACCCTGGGCATTGATCAGGGTCAGGAACTGGCTGTTCGGCATCGGTTCCGCACCGAGCTGGCCGGCCGACACCTGCACGTTCTGCTCGCGCATCGCGCGCACCACGTCGCTGGCGGTCAGGCCACGAGCGGCCACCTTGTCCGGGTCCAGCCAGGCGCGCATGGCGTAGTCACCACCACCGAAGATCTGCGCATCACCCACGCCCGGAATCCGGGCAAGCGCGTCCTTGACGTGCAGGCGGGCGTAGTTGCGCAGGTACAGGGTGTCGTACTTGCCGTTCGGCGAGGTCAGGTGCACCACCATCAGGAAGGTCGGCGACTGCTTCTGGGTGGTGACACCCTGGCGGCGCACGTCTTCGGGCAGGCGCGCCTGCGCCTGGGCGACGCGGTTCTGCACCTTCACCGCGGCATCGTCCGGGTCGGTGCCCGGGCGGAAGGTGACGGTCATCTGCAGCACGCCGTCCGAACCGGCGACCGACTTGATGTACATCATGCCTTCCACGCCGTTGATGGCTTCTTCCAGTGGCGTGGCCACAGTTTCAGCAATCACCTTGGGGTTGGCACCCGGGTAGACGGTACGCACCACCACCGACGGCGGCACCACTTCGGGGTACTCGCCGATCGGCAGGATCGGTATGGAGATCAGGCCAGCGGCGAAGATCACAATCGACAGCACCGCCGCAAAAATCGGCCTGTCGATGAAGAAACGGGAAAAGTCCATGAGGGGATTCCTGGAGGTTTTCGCCAACGCCGGCATGCAGAACCTCGCCACGGCCGCTGGCGACCGTGGAAACGAGCTCCCCTGCATGGGGCGCGACAGATGTAGAGCCGGGCCATGCCCGGCTGCACGTTATTTCAGAGCAACCGCAGGTGCCGGCTTGGCTTCGGCCTGCATCGCCACCGCCTTGGCCTGCACTGGCATGCCCGGCATGAACACCTTCTGCACGCCGTCGATGATCACGCGGTCGCCGGCCTTCAGACCCTGCTGCACGATACGCAGGCCTTCAGCACCGCGACCGAGCACGATGTCACGACGCTGTGCGGTGTTCTTGTCGTCCACCACGTACACGTACTTGCGGTCCTGGTCGGTGAGCACGGCCTTTTCATCGATCAGCATGGCCTCGAATTGGCCACTGCCGAGCAGCTGCACGCGGGCGAACAGGCCCGGAGTGAAGGCGCGGTCGGCGTTGTCCAGCAGCGCACGCACACGAATGGTGCCGGTGCTGCGGGTGACCTGGTTGTCGAGGAAGTCGACCTTGCCGGTGTGCGGGTAGCCTTCCTCACCAGACAGGCCGACCTTCACCGGCAGTTCGCTGTCACGCTCACTCGGGCGTTCGCCCTTGCGCGCCATCTGTGCGTAACGCAGGAAGGTGCCTTCGTCGGCATCGAAGTACACGTGCACGGTGTCCAGCGAAACCAGCGTGGTCAGCACGCTGGCGCTGTCGCCGGCGGTGACCAGGTTGCCGGCAGTCACCATCGCGCGACCGGCGCGGCCGTTGATCGGCGCACGCACCTTGGTGAACTCCAGGTTCAGTGCGGCGGCGTCCAGTGCCGCCTGCGCGGCCTGCACGGCGGCCCCGGACTGATCGGCGGCGGCGCGACGCTGTTCCCAGGTTTCAGTGGAGATGGCCTGCTGGTCGGACAGCTTCTTGGCGCGGTCCGATTCGCTGCGGGCCAGGCTGGCCTGGGTGCGGGCGCGGGTCAGCTCGGCACGGGCGCGGTCGTACTCGGCCTGGTAGCTGCGGGCGTCGATGGTGAACAGTACGTCCCCCTTCTTCACCTCTTCGCCTTCGGTGTAGTTGACCTTGTCGATGTAGCCGCTCACGCGCGGACGCAGCTCGACGCTCTGCACGGCTTCAACGCGGCCGCTGAAGTCGTCCCACTGGCTGACCGGCTTGATCAGCACCGGTGCGGCGGTGACCTGCGGCGGCGGCGGCGCGGCGGTTTCAGCGTGGCTGCCGCTGCAGCCGACCATCACCGCCAGGGCCAGGGCGGTCACGGTACCCAGCGCAACGCGCCGGACAATCGGAGTAGAGGAGGAAAGGTTCATGGGAATCATCCGTAGGGGGTGGTAACGGGGAAGCAGTTGCAACAGGGGGCGCATGTTCGGACCTCAACAATGGTTGAGGTCAAGCCATGTCGAGCGAGTTTTTCCAGGGGGCCGGGCCGCTCATCTTCAGCAGGCCCTTGGGCAGGACGCTGTCGCGCGTGTCACAGCGCAGGAACGGGCGGGTGTCGCGGCAGTCATCCAGCACCGACACCACGCGGCGGCCGACGGCCAGCGCGCTGGGCCATTCGGCGCAGGCATTGGCGGCATTCACCGGGGTACACACCGGGTGCGTTACCTCCAGCATCTGTGCACGCACGCCGACACCCTGTGCTTCTTCGTGCAGCACCTGCACGAACATACGCAATGCGGCCGAAGCCACCGAGGTGTCGCCGTGACCGGCCCAGGGACGCATGCCGCACGGGCTGCCGATGACCACGTAGTGGGCACCGCCGGCGCGCGGCTGCAGCAGCGGCAGCAGGTGATGGGCGGCGTTGACGTGCGGCATCAGGTCGGTGTGCAGGCGCTGCTGCAGCCAATCGGCGGACTGGTCCAGCAGCCGCGCCGAACGCAGCGGTGCGCCGAGACTGGCGATCACCGCGGCGAGCGCACGCGGACGCTGGGCGATGCGTTCGG
>NZ_DAMDFR010000055.1:0-28206 GCF_032103445.1 Stenotrophomonas sp. | reverse complement strand
GCCGTTTGATCCCGAAATCGCCCTTGCATAGGCAGGGGCGAGACGGTATCTACGCATCCGTAGTGACGCGCCATGCGCGTCAAAGCGCAGAATCAGTTACATCCGATCCGCTCGATCCGGTTCTGCGCATCCACATGGATGGTCAGACGGTCCTCGCGGAAATCCATGGTCACCGCCATGTTCGGCTTGACCACGCGCGCATGCTTGGCTCCGCTGTCCTTCACTGCTTTTTCCACCAGCGCCGCATCGGCGACCTTGCCGACCAGACCCTCCACCGCCTCCGGCCGGCACGGCGTGGGCGTGCTGCCCACCGGAATCGGATCGACCACTGCCTGTGGCGGTTCTTCGGCGTTGCTTTTAGGCGGCTGGCTGCAGGCAGCGAGGGGCAGGGCACAACTGACCAGCAACAACAGAGACAGGCGCATGGCGGGCTCCTACAAGATGGTGGTAAGCACAGCATGCACCGCCCTGGCTGCACCTGATGTCAACAGCATCGCGGTCCCGTAGTGCCGGGCCTTGCCCGGCACCGAAGCGCCCACGAAAGTCCAGCCTCTGTAGAGCCGGGCTTGCCCGGCTGCGGGTCAGCACGGAAAGCAGCCGGGCAAGCCCGGCTCTACAGACGTCCCCGCCAGCGGCCGGATATCCGCAGATCAGTGCAGGAGGGGTTTCGCGCATACCCTTGGGCTACTACTGCAGCGCCAGCGTCTCCCGCTCGCGCTGCTCCTCGGCCACCAGCCGCAGCATCAGCTGGGCCAGGGTCACCACGTCCTGGTGGTTGTGCTCGGCCACGCGGCGCAGGTTCACCGCGCTGCCGCCGCGCAGGTAGTTCAGCCAAGCTGCTGGCGCTTCCGAGCCGGGCAGGTCGTCCTCGCGCACGATCTGCAGCAGTTGCCGCTCGATGGTAGCCAAGCGGCAGTTCTCCCAGGTGCCGCGATAGCGGCGGCGGGTCGGGAACAACAGGTCCACGTGGTCCAGCGCGCTGATCGGTTCGCGCTGCCGGGCCAGCCGATAACGCGTCTTGAGCAGCGGCGCGTCATAGCAGCGCCCGTTGTAGCTGCAGAACACCGTGGACGGCTGCAGCCAGCCGGCAAAGGTGCGCAGCATCGCGGTTTCCGCCGCCATCGTGGTCATCAGCAGCTGGCGGATGCGCAGGCCGGTGCCGCGCTCGCCATCGTCGTGCCAATCCGCGGCACCGATCATGAAGGCACGCGTGCCGGTACCGCCGGCCAGACCGGTGGTTTCGGTGTCGAAAAACAGCAGATCCCGCGGCTGCACGGCTTCGCCTTCGCGGCGGGCAAATGCCAATGACAGCGGCGCGGTGGGAATGGCCTGCGGCAGGAAGGCTTCAATCAGGAACAGGCCGTCGGCAATCTGCTCGCCCGGTACCTGACGGTCCTGTGCCGACGCGCGCGGACGCGCGCTGGCAGTGCCGCGCTCGCGCAGGCCGAGCAGGCGATGAAGTCCGCCGACATCGGGCTTGCGCAGCGTCGCCGGTGCGGACGCTGCCGCGGCGGCGGGCGGGGCGGCAACGCCGGTCGGCTTGTGCTTGATCTCCTGTTCGACCCAGGCAAACACCGAATCCGGCGCGGGCTTGCGCGCGCGCGCCTCATTGGCCGCCGGCGGCAAGGCCGTTTCAGCTGCACAGGCGGCGGGCGCGGACGCGGACGTGGACGGCGGTGCCTGCGTGGCATCACCGGCCTGTCGCCGCAGCAGGCGCAGCTTGTCCAGGCTCAGGCTCAAAACGGCACGACCTCCACGTCAGCGTGGTGAGCTGCGTCGGGCAATGCCTGGGCGTCGAACAGGTCCAGTACCTTCAGGGCCAGCGCCTTGGGGGTGGTGGCGTCTTCTTCCTGACCGGCCAGCACCGGTCCCACGCAGGCCGGGCAGCCGGCGCGGCAGTCGCAGCGCTGCACCAGCTCGCGTGCGCGCAGCAGCAGTTCGGCCTGTCGCGTCCATAAGGGTTCGCTCAGGCCGACGCCACCGGGGAAGTTGTCGTACAGGTATACCGTGGGCACGAACTGCTGCTGCAGCTCAATCGCGCTGGCGTCAAACTCGGCACCGCGCAACTGGCCGCGCCCGCTCTGGTCGGCCACCGCGAACCACGCCCCGTCACCGTTGCCCACCGCTTTCTGCAGGTCCCGCGCGTCGGCCATGACCGCCACCGTGGCCACGATGTGCAGCGCGTAGGCTGCGCCGAGGAAGCCATCCAGCGCTTCCTGCTTCGACTCGAACGCGGTCAGCAGCAGCGCCTGCGGCAGCTGCCACCACACGGCGGTGGTGTGCAGTTCCTGGTCGGGCAGATTGACCGGGCCGTAACCGATGTTCTCGTGCGTGTAGTAGCGGATCTTCTTGTAGCCGGCCACGCGCCGCACCACGTGCACTTCGCCGTGGTGCGAATCGCCACGCCCGGCCACGCAGCCGTCAAAGCGGTCCAGTACCTTGAGCTTGGTGAAGTCGATGCTGTCGGTGTAGTAATCCACATGGGTGCGGGTGACATAAGCCTTGCGGCCTTCCCAGTCCAGCCGTTCCACCTGGTAAGGCGTGGACTGCACCATGTGGATGGCCCCTTCGTACAGGGTCAGCGCGGCCGCGGAGTAGTCGACCTCGGCAATGATCTGCTGCTTGCCGTCGCTGCGGTCCACCACTACGAAGTTGCCGTCGGCCACCGAACGCAGGCTGACCGCATTGGCGGGATAGCTGTCGGCAATCCACTCCCAGCGGTCGCCCTCGCGGTGCACCACTTCGGTTTCGGCCAGGGCTTCCAGGAACACCAGCGGATCGATCGGGCCGAACGGGTCGCCGGCCAGGAACGGCAGTTCGAACGCGGCGCAGCGGATGTGGTCGAACAGGATCAACGGCTGGTCCGGTGCGATGCGCGCATGCTCCGGCGAGGCATCGGCAAAGAAGTCCGGATGCCGCACCACGTACTGGTCCAGTGGCTGCGAACTGGCCACCATCACCCCCAGTGCAGGCTGCTGGCGGCGACCGGCGCGGCCGAAGCGCTGCCAGGTCGCGGCCACGCTGCCGGGGTAGCCGTTGAGCACCACCACGTCCAGGCTGCCGATATCCACGCCCAGCTCCAGCGCCGAGGTGCTGACGATGCCGTCGATGTTGCCGGAGCGCATGGCACGTTCGGTTTCGCGTCGCTCGGTTGGCAGATAGCCGCCGCGGTAGGCGCGGATGCGTGCGGGCTTGCGCGGGTCGTGGTCGAAGATGTCTTTCAGGTACTTGGTGAGCACTTCGACCATCAACCGGCTCTGCGCGAAGATCAATGTCTTCAGGCCGGATTTGATCGCAATGCGCGCGATGCGGTTGCTCTGCGAACGCGCCGAAGCCCTCAGGCCCAGGTCGGCGTTGACCACTGGCGGGTTCCACAGCAGCACATGCTTGGGTCCACTGGGCGCGCCGGATTCGGTGATCGCCGTGACCGGTGCCTCGATCAGCCCTTCCGCATGCGCCTTGGGGTTGCCGATGGTCGCCGAGCACAGGATGAACTGCGGCTCCACGCCGTAGAACGCGCAGATGCGCTTGAGCCGGCGCAGCACGTTGGTGACATGACTGCCGAACACGCCGCGGTAGGTGTGGACTTCATCGATCACCACATAGCGCAGGTTCTCGAAGAACTGCGCCCATTTGGTGTGATGCGGCAGGATCGCCTGGTGCAGCATGTCCGGGTTGGAGACCACGATGTCGCCATGCATGCGGATCGCCTGTCGTGCATCGCCGGGGGTGTCGCCGTCGAAGGTGAAGGCTTTCACGCCGAGGTCGCCGGCGCGGTTCAACTCCAGCAGCTCGGCCACCTGATCCTGGGCCAGCGCCTTGGTCGGGAACAGATACAGCGCCTTGGCCTTGCCCTGCATGGCCGCACTGACCACCGGCAGGGTGTAGCACAGCGACTTGCCGCTGGCGGTCGGGGTGACGATGGCCACGTGCTCGCCACGCTGGGTGGCGTCCCAGGCTTCGGCCTGGTGGCTGTACAGCTGCTCGATGCCGCGCGCCTTCAATGCGGCGGTGAGCGCTGCGGGCACATCGGCCGGAATCGGCGCGTAGCGGCCCTCGCGGCCGGGAATCGTGAAGCTGCCGGTGATGCGGTCGGCGTAGCGCCGTTGCAGCCGCGCGGTCAGCAGCGCGCCATCCCGCGAGGGCAGTCCCTCGGTGGTGGACAACCGGCGCTCGGCGTCTTCGGTGCGCTTGGCGAGTTCGTAGGCCATGGAAAAACGGTCTGCAAAGGACAGCAGATAAGCATATCGCCGTCTCATATCCCGAGACACCGCAGGGTCGCGCGGGATGTAGAGCCGGGCCATGCCCGGCTGGCGCGATGCCTGAAGCATTCATGAAAAACGAAATCTAAAGCCCCCATCCGTATCCTTGCTTAAGGATGCAAGGTCACGGAGCGGCAGAAGTGGCAACACGTGCAATTCACGCAACAACCTTGGCCAGTGCGCTGATGGTCAGCACTGCCTTGGCCCAGCAACCCCCATCCACCCAACCGGTTGAGCCGCCGCCCGCTGTCCCGACCACGCCCCCGGCCAATAACGACAACGTCACCACCCTTGGCGAAGTCCGCGCCGTCAAACCCGAAGACGAGCCCCTGGACCTGTACCGCTTCAAGAACCCGGTGCAGCCCGCCCCGAACCGCTTCAGCCGCACCTGGAGCGAGCCGCCCTCGGTCGAACAGGTCAGCCTGAGCGGCGGCTACTTGATGATGGGCATCAACGCCGCCCTCGGCGCAGCCGGCAAGGGCATCCACAAACTGACCGGTGGCCCCGACCAGATCCAGTCCGCCACCGCCCGCCCGCCACCCGAGCTGACTCAGGAACAGCAGCAGCGCGCCCTGCAGCACCAGGACGGCACTCCGTAGAGCCGGGCTTGCCCGGCTGCTCTTCAATCATTATACAATTCCCACATAATGATTAAATGGGAGCCGTCATGGTCGCGACCGTGCAACTCGCAACCGCCCGCGAACTGGCGGCAGCTGGTAGCGTCCAGGACACACTGCTCGTGGGAAAGACTGGCGGGTATGCCGTGCTGTTCAAACTCGGCATCGGCGAACGCGCATTGGCGACCAAGGGGGGGGCGACACGTCTTTTCTCCGGACTTGATGCCGCTGTGCGTGTGCTTCGAAGGGAGCTGGGTATCACTCACTACCAGGTCGATACCAGCGGCTACTTCGAACGTGAGGTACCTCGCACGCGACCGGATCGCGCCGAAGCCCTGAAACAGAATCATGAGGACGCCGCGTACACCGAGTTTCTCCGTCGGGAGACCGCCAAAGCGTTGGCGGATACGCGTCCAAGCCTCCCCAGCGAGGAGGCTGAGGCGTACATGGATGCCGTCAAGGCAAGGCACCTGGCGCAGCTGGAAGAGATGATGAGGCGCAAGGAACGTAGCAAGTGAGCGTTGCCTGGACGCCGGCCGCTACCGAGAACCGTCAGCGCTTCTTGGACGCGGCTTTCGAACGTGCCATGGAGAAAGAGGACCCGTCCATCTATCGTGCAGCGTTGGAAGCGGACACGAACATAACGCAGGAAGCCTTGGCACTGGATGGTGTAGCGACATGGAGGGAAGGCCCGCTCGACGGGACACGGCTCTATGTCTGCCGCGGGGCGCCTTACCTGCTGATCTACACCCGGGATGGAGACGACGTTCAGATCATCTGGGTCGCGCCAACCGCGTCTAACTGGAAGCCGTCAGTCTGAAGCGGTGGGTCGCCGCCGCTCCAGCCACCACAGCAGCCCAGCCACAGCGACAAACGCCAGCAGCCACGGCCAACGCGGGCCGGCCACCGGCACGGGCGCGCCTGCGGACGCTGCGCTGCCCTGGGCGAGTCGCTGCGCAGTGGTCTGCCGCACCTGCTGCCGATGCAGTGACACCGCGGCGGCTGGATCAAACACGTAAAACGCCTGCGCTGCCTCACCCTGCTGCAGTTGATGCCAACCGGCGGCGGTGGGCCAGTAGCCCGCGCAGCGCTGCCTGCCGCTGGCCGGATCGATCTGCAACGTCACCTTGCCACCTTGCGGATCAATCATCTGCGCGCCGTCGGTGACCTGGCAGATCGACAGACGCTCGCCAGACCACGGCGTGGTTGCTTCGACGCGCGCCGCAACAGCGGCAGGTAACGCACGCGCCACCTGTGCGAACACCGACGACCACAGTTCGGCATAACGATCATCGCGACCGGCCAGCACCAGCCGGTAGCTGTCGCTGATCGGCAGCACTGCCACGCGTCCGCGTCCCACGCTGCGCCGACCGCCCACGGGCTGACCCTTGGCATCCTGCAGCATCGCTTCCGCGCCGGCGGTGCTTGCGTCGAACCGCTCCAGCGTCGGTGGCACGCTGCTGTGCGAGGCGGCATTGGCCTCATCGATGTAGGTGGTGCTGTCACCCGCCGGGCGTGCCGGCCCTCGTCGCGCCTGCAACAGCGGACCTTCCGGGTCGGAGGGCAAGGCGAGCGGTGCCGCGCGCGTGCCGCCGCTGACCGCCAGGCCCCAGCTGCGCAATGTCTGCCGCGCGCCGTCGCTCAACGGACCACTGCTGCGAACCAGAACGCCGAGTCCATCGCGCAGAGCCTGCTGGATCAGACTGCGCTGTGACGCACCGAGTGCTGTGACACTGCGCTCGTCGAGCACCAGCACATCCGTCGCGGCCAAACGCGCCGCCGTCAGCGCTACCGGTGCATCGCCCAGCATCACACCACCGCCGGCGTTGGCCTGCATCTGCACAGTCAAACCGGTGTCGGTGGCCCAGCGTCGCAGGTACTTCCATTCTGGACCCGGCGCGGCGGCCAGCATCAGCACGCGCGGTGCCGGCTGGGCCACGGTCTGCAGTGGCACCGGCACGCTGTCCACGGTGTGCTGCTGGGCATCGAGCAGGCGCAGGGTGAATTCGCTGCGGCCCGCATCGCGGGCGCTGCCCTGCAACCGGACGTTGCCCTGCGCATCGAGCGGTGCGCGATCCACTACCACGCCGGCGGGATCCAGCAGTTCGGCGCGTGCGTTGGCGACACCCTGCGCACGCGCGGTAACGGCGAACAATCCGCCCGGAGCGGTGGTCGCCGGAGGCTGGAGGTCTACCCAGCCGCGTGGGGCGGGCGCAGGTTGAAGCGTGACGCTTGCGGGCAGGGTGGTGTCGCGATCGCGTGAGGCCAGGCCGTCGCCGACCAGGGTCAGGGTGCTGCTGCCCGGGTGTTGGCGCAGGGCGGTGGCGAGGTCGGGCGCGCGCGGGGTGCCGGTGGGGGCGTTGGCTTCGGGCAGGGCGACGACCGTGGCGCTGGGGGGAGGGGTGCCGGCGGTGCTGGCTTCTGAGGTCAGTACGGCCAAGTGGCCGGCGTCTGCGTTGCGGGTGGGCGGTTGCAGGGTGAAGTAGAGGAGGGCGGCGGCGAGGGCCTGCAGGAGGAGCAGGGTGGGGCGGCGTCGACGGTTGTGCGCGGAGAGCAGCCGGGCAGAGCCCGGCTCTACGAAGCGCAAACTTGCGATCAGGACAATGAGTGCAAGTGCGATGGCGATCCAGAGGGAGGGGCTCATCGGGTTGCCTCCAGCGCATCCAGGTAGCGCTGCGCCATCGGATCGGGCGCTTCCCGACGCTGCACCTGCGGCGACGGCCGCAGCAGGGCGCGCCACAGCTGCGCGCGCAGGGTGGCGCGGCAGGCGCTGCAGTCCGGGGTCAGGCGCAGTTCTTCAATGGCCGCCGCGAGGCTGAGCGGATCGGCGAGACGCGACTGGTTGCGGCCCAGCCAGGTGCTCAGCGCATCCAGGTCCGGCGCGTTGCCGGTCTCACCCAGTTGCTGCCAGACCGCGACGATGGCCGGGTCGGGTGCCTCCAGCGGCGCAATCGACAGGGTGCGGCTGCCCAGGTCGTCGCGTTTGCCGCTCATGCGGCGGCCTTCATCGATCGGCGGCAACTCCGGGCCGACACGTGCCAGGTAGATGCGCTCGGCCTGCTGCACCTGTTTGATGAATTCCAGTGCCTTGTACGCGAAGGGCAACGCCTGCTGAGGACGGCCCTGGCGCAGTTCGCCTTCGGACGACCACATCTGGTCGAGCGCGGCCTTCAGGGTCGCGCGGGTCTGCGGGTCGAGCAGGGTCGCCGCTTCGGCATGATCGTGCGTATGACCGTACTCGCTGAGTACGTCGGTGGCGCTGCCGAACACCGGCTGGCCCTCTGCTTTGGGCGGGCCATGATCATGGTCGTCATGGCCACCGGCGGCGTGTTCGTGCTCATCGCCATGTGCATGGTCGTGATCGTCATGGTCATCGGTCGGCGTATCACTGGTGGGCAGGCTGTCGCTGGTCGGCGGCGGCTTCGCCGCGCCTTCGGCTTCCTCACCCAGGAACTGGCCATAGCGCAGGCGCAGGATGCGCTGGTCCACGCCGATGGCATCGGAGCGTTTGACGAATTCCTCGGCCGACAACGTGGGCCGCGCTTTGATCAGCGCTTCGGCGTCGATGATGATCTGGCGCTGGCTGCGGAAGTACGCCGGCAGGGTCTTCTTGACCATGCCTTCCATGGCCTCACCCAGCACCTGTTCCTCACTGGGCAGGCGCAGGATCAGACTGGTGCTCTGCGCGGTCTGTGCCTTCGGGGTGTGGTTGTCGCGCACATGCAGCTGGGCGATCACGTCGTTGCCCGGCTGTGCACCGAGCGCGGCAAGATCCAGCGTGCGCGCAAAACGGCGCAGCGTGGCAGGGCCGACGCCGCTCAAGGCGATGCGCTGCTCGCGGAAGGTGATGTTCTCACCGCTGCCCTGGGCCAGGGTGACCTGCAGTTCGGCCGTCGCAGCAACACCAAAGTCGTCGCTGGCCTCGAACTGAAGTGCCCACTGACGGTGGTTGGGCGACGCCAGTACCAGCGTCCGGTCAGGCGTGATCACGCGGACGCTGGGTGGCCGGTCCGGTGCCACGTCCAGTCGATACAGGCGCGGCTGCACCAGGGCCGGTTCGGTGACGATGCGGTACAGCGTGGGGCGGGTGGCCTTCCACTGTGCGGTCCACTGTTCGCCGTCGCGCTTCAATGCAATGCGGCTGCCGTCATGCAGCTGCAGCGCCGCCGTGGTGGGCGTCCCATTGAAGCGCAGCGACCACGACAGGGCACTGTCCTGCGGCACCTTGGCATCCAGCGCGGTCTGCGTGCGTTCCGCCTGCCCTGTATAGGCAGGTGCCTGGATCTGCAGGCGTGAGGATTGCAGGCGCGTTGCCACCGCGCCCACCGCGTCGACAGCGGCTGGATCGCGCAGCGTCGTCGTTGTAGCGCCACCACGCGGCCAGCCCAGCGCCAGCGCGATTACCAGCAGTCCACCCAGCCAGCTCAGCAGCAGATGACGCCAAGGCCAACGCGGTCGCAGGTCCGGCATGGTCCTACCGAGCGCCTCATGCAGACGCGCGCGCTGCCGCAGCTGCAGGGGATTGAGCGTATCGCTCGAGGCGAACAGCAGGTCGCTGCTGTCCTGTACGACAGGATGGTTGTCGAGCTGCCGCACCAGCCAGCGGCGGTCCAGCTGGCGGGCCTTCCAGGTTGCAATGCCCACCACCAGCAACAGGCACGGCAGCGCGATGGCAGTGCCCAGGTTGAGGCCGGCCAGGCGCACCGCCACGGCGGCGGCTGCCAAGGCGAGCGGCAGCAACAGGGCGAGGGTGATCCACGCCTTGCGGCGGCGTGCCTGCTGCCACGCGCGCTGCACGGCGATCATGCCGGACTCCTGCGACGTGCCGAGGTCGCCATCCAACGCTCCAGCGCGAACAGCAGCACAACCAGGGCGATCAGCCAGATGCTCAGGTCCTGTGGCTGTGCGGCCGGTGCCGCCGCACCGGTCAACGGTTGCTGTGTGGCCGCGAGGGCGACCTGCGGTGCC
This sequence comes from Stenotrophomonas sp., assembly GCF_032103445.1. GTDB lineage: Bacteria > Pseudomonadota > Gammaproteobacteria > Xanthomonadales > Xanthomonadaceae > Stenotrophomonas. The sequence goes on along the minus strand of NZ_DAMDFR010000055.1, from coordinate 18,359 downwards.
GGCGTGGGTTGCAACTGGTCGAGCAGCCGCCGTGGGAAATCGGCTTCGCGCAGGATCGGCATCGTAACCGGCGACAGGCCTTGGCCGAAGCGCAGCACCTGGCCGCGCCCGAGTGCATGGCGGGTCACCACGACCGTGCCGCTGGCATCGCGCAGCACCGGCGCGCCGGCACCCGGCGCTGCGGCGGCAGCGGTAACCAGCACGCTGCCACCGTTCTGCACCCAGGTCTGCCAGGTAGCGGGCAAGGCGGTGCCGCCCAGCCACACGCCGACCTGCCCCATCGCGGGGACTTCATCACCGGACAGCACCGCCGGCAAGGACTGGCCGTTCCACGCGCGCTGCAGTGCCTCCAACACCCGCTGCGTCTGTGCGTCGGCGGCGGTACCTGCCACGCGCAACTGCGGTGCAACAGCGGCCGCGGCAGTGGTCGGCAATGGATGGCGCACGCTGCGCCAATCCACAGGGCGCGACAGGCGCGCGCGTTCCCCATCCAGTCCTGGCACCGGGTCAGGCACATACACCGTCAGTGCCGCGCCGGCCGGCATGGCCTGGTCCAGCTCGCGCAGCAGGCTGGCCAGCGGCTGCGGCCCGGTGGGAGTCGGTTGTTCCAGTGAAGGGAACCCCGGTGCGAGCCAGCGGCCCTCGCTGCCATCATCCACCGACGGCGGTGTCAGACCCGGGGTGACCACGACCCATGGGGCGGTGGGTGTCGCCGTGCCGTGCAGCAGCGGCTGTGCCAGCAGCAGCGCCAACACCGTCAGCAACAGCAGACGCACCAGCAGCAGCGGCCATTCATCGAAACGGATGCGCTGCCGCGGCTGTGCCTTGGCCCGCAGCCAGCGCAGTGCCGCAAAGTCGAGGGGCGCGTAGTGGTGTCGACGCGCGAGGTGAATCAACACTGGCACTACCAGCGCGGCCAGGGCCAGCAACCCCAGCGGGAACAACAGCGACAGGCTCATCGCGCGCTCCCGGCCAGCTGGCGCAGCGGCGCATCCAGCGGCTGGTCGGTATGGGTCACCACGTGGGCAATCCCGCCCCGCTGCAGACGCGCCTGCAGCACCGCCTGCGCTTCGGTGAAGCGGGCCAGGTAGTCGGCGCGGATCGCACGACCGTCGCCCAGCAGCTCCTCGCCGCTCTCCGGGTCGCGGAAACGATGCCCATCGGTGAACGGAAAATCGCGCTCGTCCGCCGTCAGGATCTGCACCTGCATCACGTCACGGCGGGCGGCGGCCAAACGCTCAAGCAGGACGGTGCCGGCCTCGTCGAAGCCGTCGCCGAGGGCAACCAGCAGGTCGGTGGACTGTACGCGTTCCCAGACCGGACGCAGGGCCTCCGCGGCGGGCCAGCCGCCCTGCGCATGCAGGCGATGCAGCAGCAGATGGATGCGGTCGCGCTGGCGCGCACCGCTGCTGGCGGGTACCACCTGCACGCCGTCGCCGTTGACTGCGATCAGCCCGAAGCGGTCGCCCTGCTGCAGGGCCAGCTCGACCACACACGCGGCGGTTGCTTTGATGTGGTCCAGGCGCGTGCGCTCGGGATCTGCGCGGTCGCGCTGGCCCGCCGATGCGGTGGCATCCACCAGCATCCACACGGTGACCGGGCTTTCGCGTTCGGACTCGCGCACGAAGAAGCGGTCCGAGCGCGCGTACAGTTTCCAGTCGATCTGGCGCAGCTCGTCGCCGGGCTCGTACGCCCGGTACTGCGCGAACTCCAACCCGGCCCCGCGGCTGCGGCTGGCATGCTGGCCGATGCCCTGCGCGCCGCTGGCACGCCGTGGCAGCAGCCGCAGCGCCTTCAGGCGGCTGCGGACGTCGGCCGGAATCGCGATCGGGGCGTGCGTGATCACCACGTTCTCAGGCGGGGAACGGCACGGCCTGCAGCAGTGCGGCGATCACATCGTCCGCGCTTTTCTGTTCGGCTTCAGCGGCGAACGAAAGCAGCACGCGGTGACGCATCACCGGCGCGATCAGCGCCTGCACGTCGTCGCGGGTGGCGGCGAATCGCCCCTGCAGCAGCGCACGCGCCTTGGCCGCCAGCACCAGCGACTGTCCGGCGCGCGGGCCGGCCCCCCACTTGATCCAGTGGTTCACCGCCTGCGGCGCACCTTCCCCGGGGCGGCTGGCGCGAACCAGCCGGGTGATCCAGGCCAGCACGTCTTCGCTCACGTGCACCTGGCGTACCGCCGCCTGCAGGGCCAGTACGTCGTCTGCCTCCAGTACCTTCGGTACCTTGGCGCTGGCGCTGCCGGTGGTCTGTACCAGGATGTCGTGTTCTTCCTGCTCGGTCGGGTAGTCCACCCGCACATGCAGCAGAAAGCGGTCCAGCTGCGCTTCGGGCAGCGGGTAGGTGCCGGCCTGCTCGATCGGGTTCTGCGTGGCCAGCACGAAGAACGGCGCGGGCAGGGCGTAGGTGGTGCCGGCGTAGCTGACGGTGCGTTCCTGCATCGCCTCCAGCAGTGCTGCCTGGGTCTTGGGCGGGGTGCGATTGAGCTCGTCGGCCAGCAGCAGGTTGGTGAAGATCGGGCCCTGCTGGAAGCGGAAATGTCGATGCCCGGTGCCGTGGTCTTCCTCCAGCAGCTCGGTGCCCAGGATGTCGCTGGGCATCAGGTCAGGGGTGAACTGCACGCGCCGGAACTGCAGCTCCAGCGCCTGGCCCAGCGAGCGCACCAGCAGGGTCTTGCCCAGCCCCGGCGCGCCTTCCAGCAGCACATGGCCACCGGCCAACAGGCCGATCAGCAGCTGCTCGACGACGGCGTGCTGGCCCACCACGGCCTGCCCCAGTGCCTCGCGCAACGGCTGCAGCTTGGGCAGGAGATCATCAATCCGGCTGTCGGTATTCATTGGGTACCCGTATCTAATTGTTCAACGCATACATCACGATATTGACCGCGAACTTCGTGTTGTCCTCAGCCAAAAACCGCTTGTTGCGCCAGTCGTAATCCCATTCGCAACCGTAATCCTTGTTGCTGTACAACACACCCAGCCGCCCATCCACCTCGATGCCCTTCAGATAGTCGTGCACCAGGTCGTCACCCCAGCCATTGAGCTCGAAGCCCGTGGCCGGCGGCCCGTCGGGAAACCGGAAGAAGCTCTGATACAGCGCATGATTGTTCGGCAGCTTCTTCAACGCCGAAGGCCCGAACAACTTCGCCATCTGCGCCTCGAACGATTTGGCGAACAAACCATCAATATCGTGGTTGCAGTCATCCACGAACACAAACCCGCCGTTGCGCACATAGCGCACGAAGTTCTGCCGCTCGGCGGCGTTGAACTCCACCAGCTTGTGCCCGGCCAGATAGCAGAAGGGTGCTTCCAGCATGCGCGGGTCCGACAGCGCGATGACATGTTCGGTCGGGTCCACGCGCAGCGTGGTGTAGTCGATCAGCGAGGTGATCACATTGGACGGCATGCGTGCGTCCACGTCCCAGTCGCCGGAGTCGTACTTCAGGCGGGTGAACCAGAAGTCGTAACGCCCGGCCTGGGCGCGGGCGAACGAGGGCAGTGCCGCCCACGCGGCACCGCCCAACATCAGGCGCAGGAACTGCGCCCGGTTCATGCCGGAGCGGTCATCAGACCGCGTCGGACAGCGAGGTGAAGGTGAAGTCGCGCAGCTTCATCGGCGGAATCATCATCACGAAGCTGGACTCGTCACCGGCGACGCGCACCGGCTTGCCCAGCTCTTCAATGTTGTTGAGCATGATCACCGGCGATTCGTTGAAGCGGAAGTTCTTCACCGGATGCTTGATCTGGCCGTTCTCGATGTAGAAGGTGCCGTCGCGGGTCAGGCCGGTCAGCAGCACGGTCTGCGGGTCGACCATGCGGATGTACCAGGTGCGGGTGACCAGGATGCCCTTCTGGGTGCCACGCACCAGTTCAGCCGTGCTCTTGTCGCCGCCGCTCATCAGCAGGTTGCCCGGGCTCGCCTTGGCGGTCTTGCCCTGCTTCTGCGCCCAGAAGCGCGAGTAGTCCAGGTTGGCGACCTTGCCGTTCTCGATGATCGCCAGGCGCTCGCGCGGCAGACCTTCGTTGTCCCACGGAAGCACCGGCGCATCCGGGTGCCACGGGTCGGCGTACATGTTCACGCGCGGGTCGTAGACCTGCTCGCCCAGCTTGTTGCCGCCACCCTTCTTGGACAGGAAGCTGCGGCCTTCGTCGGCCGAGCGCGCGCTGAAGAAGTTCATCATGAAGCTGATCAGACCGGCGGCCGCCGCCGGCTCCAGGATCACCGTGTACTTGCCCGGCTCCAGCGCCTTGGCTTCCGCCGATTCGGTGGCCTTGCGCATGGCGATGCGCACGTCCTGGTCGGCCTTGAAGTCGGCCGCGTCCTTCAGGTTGCGACCGACCCAGCCCGAGCCACGGCCGTCCTCGGTACGCACGGTGCAGGTGTAGTCGAAGGCGGTGGCGCGCTGATAGGCGAAGTTGCCATTGCTGTTGGCGGTGGCGTAGAAGCCCTGGCTGTCCTCGAGGAAGCCGGCGGCAATCAGACCATTGCCACGGCATGGCGCGATCGAATCGGCGGCGACCTTGGCGCGGAACGCCGGATCGATGGCCGCAGTGGATTCGCTGAAGGTCGGGCTGGCCTTGTAGGTCTGCTTGCCGATGGCCGGCATGAACTCCGGGTTCTCCGGGGCCAGGCGGGCCAGGTCTTCGGCGCGGCGGACCACGCGTTCCAGCGCGGCGTCGTCGAACTCGTTGATCGAGGCGGTGCCCACGCGCTTGCCGAAGGCCACGGTGACGGCCAGTTCGGTGTCATCCACGATGCCGCTGGTGGAAACGTTGTTGAGCGCGAAGCGGATGTTGCCCTTCAGGTTGCCGGCCAGCGCGGCGGTGCACTCGTCGGCCTTCGACAGCTTGATGACCTTGTCGAGGATGGCCTTGGCCTGGGCTTCGGTGAAGATACTCATGTATAGGGGCTCCTGACCGGTCAGCCGAGGCTGCGGGCGGTATTGATGACGTTGATGCCGTTGAAGCGGGCGGTGGACGAACCGTGCGAGACCGCCGAGACCTGGCCCGGCTGGCCTTTGCCGTCAAAGAACGAACCGCCCAGGCGGTAGTCGCGCTCATCGGCCACGGCCACACAGGCGTTCCAGAATTCCGGCGTGCGGATCTGGTACGCCACGTCCTCGATCATGCGGGTGATCTGGCCGTTCTTGATCTCGTAGAACAGCTGTCCGCCGAACTGGGCGTTGTAACGCTGCTGGTCGATCGAGAACGAGCCGTCGCCGATGATGTAGATGCCGTTCTCGACGTCCTTGATCATGTCGGCCACGCTCAGCGGGGTCTTGCCCGGGGCCATCGACACATTGGCCATGCGCTGGAACTGCACGCTGGACCACGAGTCGGCATAGCAGCAGCCGTCCGATTCGGTCTTGCCCAGAATGTGCGCCTGGTCGCGGATGGTCTGGTAGTCCACCAGCTTGCCGTTGCTGATCAGATCCCAGCGCTTGGTCTTGACGCCTTCGTCGTCGTAGGCGACCGCGCCGAGGCTGCCCGGTTGGGTCTTGTCGGCGAAGATGTTGACCAGGTCGCTGCCATACTGGAAGCGCTGTTCGCGCTTGTCCAGGGTGGCGAAGCTGGTGCCGGCGTAGTTGGCCTCGTAGCCGAGCACGCGGTCCAGTTCCAGCGGGTGACCCACCGACTCGTGGATGGTCAGCCAGGTGTGCGACGGGTCGAGCACCAGGTCGTACTTGCCGGGCTTCACCGACGGAGCCTTCAGCTTCTCCTGCGCCTGCTTGGCGGCGGCGATGGCGTCTTCCTTCATGTCGTAGGACGAACCGTAATTCACCACGCCGTTCGGGGTCAGCACTTTGCCGGCGGCTGCGCCATCCAGATATTCATAGCCCATGCCCATCGGCGAGGACAGCCCGTCGCGGGTACGGAACTTGCCGCTGGCCTTGTCGATGGCGGTGACCGTCATCGGGGCCCAGATGCGGTGCACGTCCTGGTCGATGTAGGAACCGTCGGTGGAGGCGAAGTACTTCTGCTCGTTGACCAGGAACAGCATCGAATTGACGAAGCTGGCACCCGCCCCGATCGCAGCGGCATTGACGTCCAGCAGCAGCTCGACCTTGTCCTTGATCGGCACTTCCATCGCATTCTTGCGGATCGGGGTCTTCCAGCTCACCTCGCCCACGCCTGGGGTGGCAGCCAGCTGGACCGGGGCGGTCTGCACGCCGGCATTGGCCTTGGCGATGGCTACCGCCTGCTGCGCGGCCTTGGCCACATCGCCTGGGCCAAGCTGGTTGGTGGCGGCAAAGCCCCACGCGCCGTTGACGATCACGCGGATGCCGACACCGGTGGATTCGGTGTTGACCACGTTCTGCACCTTGTCTTCGCGGGTGATCACGAACTGGCGCAGGTAGCGGCCGATTCGCACGTCGCAGTAGGTGGCTCCGCCCTGGCGGGCAGCGGCCAGGGCGGCGTCGGCCAAGCGCTTCTTCAGCGCCGGGTCGAGCGTGCTCTGCAGCTGCTCGGCGGCGATCACCTTGCCGAAGAACGACGGCACGATCAGGCCGCCTGCGGTAAGCCCTGTCAGGGCAAGAAAATCACGTCTTTGCAAGGCAGTTCTCCGTGTGATCGCACTCAGCCCAGGCTTCGCGCGGTGTTGATGATGTTGATGCCATCAAATCGTGTGGTCGACGAACCGTGCGAGACCGCCGAAACCTGCCCGGGCTGTCCCTTGCCGTCGAAGAAGGAGCCGCCGAAGCGGAAGTCGCGCTCGTCGCAGATCGCACTGCAGGCGTTCCAGAACTCCGGCGTGCGGATCTGGTACGCGGCGTCCTCGACCATGCCGGCGATCTGGCCGTTCTTGATCTGGAAGTACAACTGGCCGCCGAACTGTGCGTTGAAGCGCTGCTGGTCGATGGAATACGAGCCACGGCCGTGGATGTAGATGCCGTTCTCCACGTCCTTGATCATGTCGGCCACGCTCAGCGGGGTTTTGCCCGGAGCCAGCGAGACATTGGCCATGCGCTGGAACTGCACGCTGGACCACGAGTCGGCATAGCTGCAGCCATGCGATTCGTTCTCGCCCAGCAGATGCACCTCATCGCGGGTGGCCTGGTAGTTGACCAGGATGCCGTCCTTGACCAGGTCCCAGCGCTTGGTCTTGACCCCTTCGTCGTCGTAGCCCACTGCACCCAGGCTGCCGGGCGAGGTCTTGTCGGCAAAGAAGTTGACCCGCTCGCTGCCCCAGCGGTAGCCGGCGTCGCGCTTGTCCAGGGTGGCGAAGCTGGTGCCGGCGTAGTTGGCCTCGTAGCCCAGCACGCGGTCCAGCTCCAGCGGGTGGCCGACGTTTTCGTGGATGGTCAGGAACAGGTTCGACGGGTCCAGGACCAGGTCATACTTGCCCGGCTTCACAGACGGAGCCTTGAGTTTCTCGCGGGCGTGGCGCGCGGCGGCGATGGCATCCTCGACCGGGTCGTAGGAGTCGCGGTAGGCGGTGATGCCGCCGGGCAGGGCGATCTTGCCGCTGGCGTCGCCGTCCAGGAATTCGTAGCCCATGCCCATCGGCGAGGACAGCCCGGCACGGGTGCGGAACTTGCCGCTGGCCTTGTCGATGGCGGTGGCGGTGAACGGCAGCCAGATGCGGTGCACGTCCTGGTCGATGAAGGAGCCGTCGCTGGAGGCGAAGTACTTCTGCTCGTTGACCAGGAACAGGGTGGAATTGATGAAGTTCGCGCCGGCGTTCAGGGCTGCGGCGTTCAGGCTGAGCAGCAGGTCCACCTTTTCCTGCACCGGCACGGCCATGGCGTTCTTGCGGATCGGGGTCTTCCAGCTGACCTCGCCCACGCCCTTGACCGGGGCCAGTTGCACCGGCTTGGTCTGCAGGGTGGCGTTGGCGCGGGCGATGGCCGCGGCTTGGTTGACCGCCGCCAGTACGGCGGCCGGGGTCTGCTCGCGGGTGGCGGCGAAGCCCCAGGCTCCGTTGACGATCACCCGGATGCCGATGCCCGACGATTCGCTGTTGGTGACGTTCTGTACCTGCGCCTCGCGGGTGATCACCGCCTGGTTGAGGTAACGGCCGATGCGCACGTCGCAGTAGCTGGCCCCGGCGCGCTTGGCGGCGGCCAGGGCGGCCTCGGCCAGCACCTTCCTGCGGCCCACATCACCCGGCTCCAGCAGTTGCTCGGCAGCGATCAGCCGCGCATGCGGCAGCATCAGGCCGGCCAGGCCCATCCCAGACAGGGTCAGAAACTCACGACGTTGCACAGCAGGCGGTTCCCCAGCAGCGGTTTCGGGCCAAAGCCGTCAACCTTGGACAAGTCCTCGACTGTCAGGGGAGCGCCCGGAGTGGCACAAGTGACTCCGGTCATGGTTGGATGTGCGCTGTGACCACAATCTGCAACTGACATGACCCAACAGCGATGGTCCGAGGCCTGCGAGCGCAACCGCGACCCGATCCTGGCGGTGCTGCGCCCGCATCTGCAGGACCGACAGCGGGTGCTGGAGATCGGCAGCGGCACCGGGCAGCACGCCGCGTACTTTGCCAGCCAGCTGCCGCATCTGCAGTGGCAGGCCAGCGACCACCCCGATTACCTGCCCGGCATTGCCGAGCGCCTGGCCGAGGCCGCGCTGCCCAACGCGCCGCCACCGTGGCCGCTGCAGGCGGTGCTGGAGCCGCAGCCCGGGCTGGCCCCGTGGCCGGCCGACGCGGGGCGCTTCGATGTGGTGTACAGCGCCAACACACTGCACATCATGAGCTGGGCGCACGTGCAGGCCCTGTTCGCCGGGCTGCCGGCGGTGATGGCCCCGGGGGCATTGCTGTGTGTGTACGGGCCGTTCAATTACGGCGGGGAATACACCAGCGACAGCAACCGGACCTTCGATGCGTGGTTGAAGGACCGCGACCCGGCCTCGGGCATCCGCGATGTCGAAGCCGTGGATGCATTGGCTTCGGCGCAGGGCCTGGTGTTGATTGACGATGTGGCGATGCCGGCCAACAATCGTTTGCGGGTGTGGCGGCGCTGAACGCGGCCGGCACCACGCGGACACGCATGGCGTGTCCCTACACGCAGCAGACCCGGCACCCGTAGTGACGCGCCATGCGCGTCATCGGCAACCCAACCGGACTCAAGCCACTTGCACGATATGCAGCGCCTTCGGGTTCCGCCACTGGGCCAGGAGGGCGGCTTCCCGCGCCTTGGCACTGTGCAGGTGTGCTTCCTTGACGTGCCCGTAGCCACGAATGTGTTCGGGAATGCTGGCAATCTCCACCGCCAGCGCCACCCGGTCATCGTCCAGCCCGGCCAGCAGCTCGTCCACGGTGCGTGCGTAGTCCTCGATCAGCTGGCGCTCGCCGCGCCGCTCCTCGGTGCGCCCGAACACATCGAAGGTGCCGCCGCGCAGGAACTTCAGCTTCGCCAGCAGGCCGAACGCCTTCATCATCCACGGCCCGTATTCCTGCTTGATCAGCCGGCCCTGCTCGTCCTTCTTGGCGAACAGCGGCGGGGCCAGATGGAAGCGGACCTCGAAATCGCCCTCGAACTGCTGCTGCAGGCGGCGCTGGAACTCGCCGCTGGTGTACAGGCGGGCCACTTCATACTCGTCCTTGTAGGCCATCAGCTTGAAGTAGTAGCGCGCCACGGTTTCGGTCAGCGCGGTGCTGCCGGCCTTGTCCCACTCGGCTGCGCGCACCTTGTCCACCAGCGCACGGTAGCGTGCGGCATAGGCGGCATCCTGGTAGTCGGTGAGGAAACGCACGCGGCGGTCAATCAGCTCATCCAGCGAGCGCGACAGGCGTTCGTCGTCCAGCGGCAGGAACGCCACATCGCCCTGGCCGGCACGACCGGGCAGGCCGCGCAGCTCGCGCTCGTCGCCGGTGTTGCGTGGAGCCGCGTTGGCACCCCACTCATTGCCTTCCCACTCACCCGGGGGCAAGTCGTGCAGCGGGCCAGGGGTACGCTCGGCATCGGTATGGCCGTTGCGCACCAGCCCGGCCGCCTGCTGCACCGCCTGCGGGTCCACGGCGGCCAGACGGCCCCAGGCGAACGCCTGCTGGTTCATCGCCACGGCGGCACCGTTGAGCTCGATCGCGCGCATCAGCGCCTCGAACGAGATCGGCACCAGGCCCTGCTGCCAGGCGTAGCCCAGAATGAACAGGTTGGACGCAATGGCATCGCCCAGCAGCGCGGTCGCCAGCTGGGTGGCGTCCAGCAGCAGCGGATCACGGCCGCCCAGCGCCACGCGGATGCCGGCAATGATGTCGGCGGCCGGGAACTGCATGTCCGGGCGGGTGGTGAAGGTGCCCGGCATCGCTTCATAGGTATTGAGCACCACCTGCGAACGCTCGGCGCGTACTTTCGACAACGCCCAGTAGTCGTTCACCACCACCATGTCGCAGCCCACCACCAGGTCGGCTTCGCCGGCGGCAATGCGCACCGCATGGATGTCCGCTGGCTTGCGCGCGATGCGGATATGCGTGGTTACCGCGCCGCCCTTCTGCGCCAAGCCGGTCTGGTCCAGCACGGTCGCGCCCTTGCCTTCCAGATGCCCGGCCATGCCCAGCAGCGCGCCGATGGTCACCACGCCGGTGCCGCCGACGCCGGTGATCAGGATGTTCCAAGGCTGTTCCAGGGTGCTGCGGAACACCGGGGCCGGCAGGTTGTCCAGCAGCGCGCTGCCGTCGCGGCGCGCGCCCTTGCGCGGCGTACCGCCGTGCACGGTGACGAAGCTGGGGCAGAAGCCGGTGGTGCAGGAATAGTCCTTGTTGCAGTTGGACTGGTCGATGTCGCGCTTGCGCCCGAATTCGGTTTCCTTCGGCAGCACCGACACGCAGAAGCTCTTCTTGCCGCAGTCGCCGCAGCCTTCGCAGACCAAGGAATTGACCACCACCCGCTTGGGCGGGTCGACCAGCTTGCCGCGCTTGCGACGGCGGCGCTTTTCAGTGGCGCAGGTCTGTTCGTAGATCAGGATGCTGGTGCCCTTGACCTCGCGCAGCTGCTTCTGCACGGCGTCCAGCTCGGCGCGGTCAAAGAACTCCACACCCTCGGGGAACAGCTCGCGCTTGTTCCATTTACCGATCTCATCGCTGACCAGCATGATGGTCTGCACGCCTTCAGCGCGCATCTGGTGGGCGATCTGCGGCACGGTCAGGGTGCCGTCCACCGGCTGCCCGCCGGTCATCGCCACCGCGTCGTTGTAGAGGATCTTGTAGGTGATGTTGACCCCGGCGGCGATCGCCTGGCGGATCGCCAACGAGCCACTGTGGAAATAGGTGCCATCGCCCAGGTTCTGGAATACGTGCTCGGTATCGGTGAATGCTGCCTGGCCCGCCCAGGTGACACCTTCGCCGCCCATGTGGGTGAAGGTGTCGGTGCTGCGGTCCATCCAGGTCACCATGTAATGGCACCCAATGCCGCCCAGCGCGCGCGAGCCTTCCGGCACGCGGGTGGAGGTGTTGTGCGGGCAACCGGAGCAGTAGTGCGGCACGCGTGGGAAGCTGGCGCGCGGCAGCGCAAGCTCGGCTTCCTTGGCATCCATCCAGCGCAGGCGCTGCTCGATCGATTCGTTGCTGAAGAAACGCTGGATGCGTCGGCCGATCACCCCGGCAATGGTGGCCGGGGTCAGCTCGTTGGTCGACGGCAGGATCCATTGGCCCTGTTCGTCGTACTTGCCGACGATGGACGGACGCGGACCGGCACTGGCCGGCCAGTTGTAGAACTGTTCCTTCATCTGGCGCTCGATGAAGGCCCCCTTCTCCTCCACCACCACGATGTCTTCCAGCCCTTCGGCGAAGCGCGCGATGCCCACCGGCTCCAGCGGCCAGGTCATGCCGACCTTGTACACGCGGATGCCGATGTCGGCGCAGGCGCGCTCGTCCAGGCCCAGGTACTCCAGCGCCTGCAGCACGTCCAGATAGCTCTTGCCGGTGGTGACGATGCCCAGCCGCGCGCGCGGCGAGTCCATCACGATGCGGTCGATCTGGTTGGCGCGGGCAAACGCCTGTGCGGCCTTCACCGCATAACGGTGCAGGCGCATCTCCTGGTCCAGCGGCGGGTCGGGCCAGCGGATGTTGAGGCCACCGGCCGGCATCTCGAAATCTTCCGGCAGCACGATGCGACGTGCGAACGGGTCGACCTGCACCGAGGCCGAAGATTCCACCGTTTCGGCAATGGTCTTGAAGCCGATCCAGCGCCCGGTATAGCGGCTCATCGCCCAGCCGAGCAGGCCCATGTCGAGGATGTCCTGCACGCCGGCCGGGTTGAGCACCGGCATCATCGCGCTGACGAACTCATCTTCGCTGCCGTGCGGCAGGGTCGAGCTGCGGCAGGCATGGTCGTCGGCGGCCAGCGCCAGCACGCCGCCATGCACCGAGGTGCCGGCCGCGTTGGCGTGCTTGAACACGTCGCCGCAGCGGTCCACGCCCGGGCCCTTGCCGTACCACATGCCATACACGCCCTGGACCTTGGCCCCGGGGAACAGGTTGGTCTGCTGGGTGCCCCAGACCATGGTGGCCCCGAGGTCCTCATTCAGGCCCGGGGTGAACTTCACCTTGGCCGCTTCCAGGTGCTTGCGCGCCCGCCACAGTTCCAGGTCGAAGCCGCCCAGCGGGCTGCCGCGATAGCCACTGATGAAGCCGGCGGTGTCCAGGCCGGCGGCCTGGTCGCGCAGCTGCTGCATCAGCGGCAGGCGGACCAGCGCCTGCACCCCGCTCAGGTAGATGCGGCCATCGGTACGGGTGTACTTGTGGTCCAGCGTGTAGCTGTCATCCAGCACGCCGGGCTGGTTGGCGGACGAGGGCGAGGTGAGTTCGGCGGTACTGGTCATGGCTGGCCCGGAATGACGGCTGGCACGGCCGCTTCAGAGGCGACCGGAAAGGTGCGGATTGTAACAGTGACGCAATTTCCACACTTTTCATGACCCCAAGGGGTCGCATCCGGGCGCGTTCTGCGGTTAGGATCGGGGAGGGAGGTTGTGTGACAACCTGGGGGAAAATGTATGGCAGTGGCAAGAAATGTGCTGTCCAGCATGGTGCTGGCGGCGGGGATGGCAGTGTTCGGGGTGGCAGCGCAATCGTTGCCGACACTGCAGGAGTTCTACTTCGATGACGATACCGCTGCGGCCGCACCGCAGGTGGTGGCGGCTGATGCCCCTGATCTGGTCGATCAATTGGCGAAACAGCGCGAACGTGGTCGCAAGGCGCTGGACGCCACCGTGCAGCTGGCCAGCGTGGCGTACGCGCAGGGCCGGCCAGAGCTGGGTGCGCAGCTGTACATCGAAGCTGAAAAAGAGGCAGGTGCCAATTCGCTCCCCGGCCGCATGGTGCGCTGGAACAAGGGCTGGGATCTGTACCGCTCCGGCAACATCGACGGCGCACTGAGCGCTTGGCACGACGCCCAGGCCGGCATGCGTGGCAATCCCTCGTGGGTGCCGCCGACGCTGGCGCTGGCGCTGTGGACGCAGGGCCGCAAGGACGAAGCGGTGAAGTGGTATGCCGCCGCCGTGCGCACCGAGCCGCAGCAGTGGAGCAGCAGCGCCGGCTATGCGCAGCAGCTGCCGACCTGGCGTGACAGCGAGCGCGCCACGCTGGCCGAAGTGCAGCAGGCCTGGGCGACCAATCCGCCGGCCTGGCCGTAACCGGGTATCAACCGTCGGCGCTGACCGTGCGCCCGCGTGCCCAGTCGCGCAGGGCGCTCACCTGTTCGGCCATCAGCACCGACAACGGCCGGCTGTTGCGGATTTCCTGCATCAGCAGGTCGGTGTCGAGCACGCGTTCTTCCGCATGCGCCGCGTAGAGCCCTGACACCACCGCCTGTTCGATCTCCGCACCGGAGAACCCGTCACTGGCGGCGGCCAGCGCCGGCAGCGCGAAGTCGTCGGCGTTGAGCTGGCGGCGGCCCAGGTGCAGGCGCAGCAGGTCCACGCGGGTGTTGGCATCGGGCAGGTCAACAAAGAAGATCTCGTCGAAGCGGCCCTTGCGCAGCAGTTCGGCCGGCAGCTCATGCACCTGGTTGGCGGTGGCCACGATGAACACCGGTTCCTTCCGCTCTGCCAGCCAGGTCAGCAGATATCCCAGCACGCGGCGCGAGACGCCACCGTCTTCGCCCCCGCTGGCCAGGCCTTTCTCGATCTCGTCGATCCACAGCACGCACGGAGCCAGCTGCTCGGCCGAGGTCAGCGCCTGGCGCAGGTTCTTCTCCGTCTCGCCATGGAACTTGTCATACAGGCTGCCGAAGTCCAGGCGCAGCAGCGGTACCCCGAAACCGGCGGCGGTAGCCTTGGCCAGCATGGATTTGCCGCAGCCCTGCACGCCCAGCAGCAGCATGCCCTTGGGCGGGTCCAGGCCGGCGGTACCGGCCGAACCGCCCAGGAAGATCGAGCGGCGCTGGTTGACCCAGCGCTTGAGCCGGTTGGCCCCGGCCACGTCGGCAAAGCGGGTGGTGTCGTACTCGTAGTGCAGGTGCCCGGCACGGTTGAGCAGTTCGAACTTCAACCGGGCCAGCTGCGGCAGGTCATCCTGGCTCAGCGCGCCATCGGCGAAGATCAGCTGGCGGGCAATCCGGCGCGCGTCGACCATGCTCAGCCCGCGCAGGTTGCGCAGGATCAGCTGCACGGCTTCATTATCTACCTCCACCCGCTTGCCACCGTTCTCACGGGCATAGGTGGCGGCTTCTTCGCGCAGCATCTTCAGCAGCGCGTTGAGGTCGGGCAGGCGCGGGTTGAAGCGGGTGGCCAGTGCTTCCAGCTCGGCCGGCAGCTCCACCTTGGCCCCCACCAGCACCAGTACATGCGCTTCGCAGTGGCGGCGCTGGACCAGGTCACGCAGCGCGCGCTGGTGGCTGGCATAGCCCAGGTAGGGGTGGAAATCGAGCAGCAGGTAGATGCCGCGCTGCTCGGCCTGGCGGATCATCTGCAGCGCGGAACTGGCGTCGGGCGGGCCAATGGCGTCGTCCTCCTTGTCCATGTCGATCCGGCGCAGGCCCTCGGTGATCGACCAGCGGTGCAGGGCCCGCCATACGTGCATCAGGGTCTGGCGGAACAGTTCCACCACCCGGCCCTCGTCCTGGGTCTCGATCACAATCAACGGCGTATTGGCGCGGATCAGTGCGCTCAGGTCCTGTAGCTCGCTCATGGGGCCTGCATTCCTTTGGATCGCGCACGATAGCAAAGCGCAGCAACGGGGACGAGGTTCAGCCGCGCGACTATCTCCGTCACGGGCACCGGTGTACGCTCAAGCCAGGTTCCCCATCGGAAGCGAGGCGTGCATGAAGACGATCCTGGTCGCCGGTTCCAAGGGTGGCGTGGGTAAAACCACTGTCGCCACCCATCTGGCGGCCTCTGCCGCCCTGGCCGGCAAACGGACCGTTCTGGCCGACGCCGACCCGCAGGGGTCCAGTACCCGATGGGCTGAGCGCCGCGCCGGGCTGGAAAGCGCCGTGCTGCCGATCGAGGCCACCGGCAAGAAGGGCCTCAAGAAGGTGCCCGATGACACCGAAGTGCTGATCATCGACGCCCCGGCCGGCGCGCAGGCCGGTGAGCTGGAGGCCTTTCTCGACGTGGCCGACGCCGTGGTGGTGCCGGTGCTGCCGTCCGCGCTGGACATCGAGGCCATCGTCGGCTTCCTCAACAGCCTGGCCAAGGTGCCCCGGGTCCACAAGCGCAAGCTGCCGGTGGGGCTGGTGCTCAACCGCACCAAGCCGTGGACCCAGACCTCGCAGCAGGCCCTGAACATGCTGGCCGATTGGCCCTACCCGGTGGTGGCGCAGCTGCGCGACACCCAGGGCTATGTGGTCATGACCGGGCTGGGCCGCAGCGTCTTCGATTACCGCTCCGCGCAGGTGCGCGAGCACCAGAGTGACTGGGAGCCACTGCTGCAGTGGCTGAAGCAAGACTGATCCACAAGGAATCCCTATGCGAGAACTGATATTGCTGCGCCACGCCCATGCAGAACCTCCCGCTACCGGCCAGGAGGACCTCGACCGTCCGCTGTCGGCGGTCGGGCTGGCCGAAGCCGAGGCAGCTGGCAGATGGTTGAAGGAAAAGGGCGTCATGCCCGATTGCATCCTGTGCTCACCGGCACGCCGCACCCGCGAGACCCTTGAAGCCGTTCTGGGTGTCACCGGGTATGTGGAGAAGAAACTCGACGATGACATCTACGACGCCACCCCGGGCGCGCTGATCAGCCTGATCGACAAGTACGCCGAAGTCGATCGTCTGCTGGTCGTGGGACACAACCCGGGCCTGGAGCAGCTTGTGGCGTTCATGACCGAAGGCAGCACCAGCGAGTACCGCGGCATGCCGCCAGCCGGCATTGCCGTGCTGCAGTTCGACCGAGAGGCCGCCATCGAGCCCGGAGTGGCGAAGCTGACCCAGTTCTGGTGGCCGTAAGCCGTGAAAGCAGTACAGATCGGATTGGGCTGTCTGCTTGGGTTGGCGGCGGGTACCACGTTTGCTGAACCGCCCGTTCCCGCCTCGCCGCCCAATCCCATCGCCGCCGCCGCCCAGCCCCCGCAACAGGTGCTGGCGGTGGACACGGCACGTTCGCACTTCGGCTTCGAGATCCGCACCCGCCTGGGCCAGCGCATCGAAGGGGTGTTTCCGCGCTTTGAAGGGCGGGTGGACGTCCTGCCGGACGGCCGCCACCAGGTCCATCTGCGGATGTTCAGCCGCTACGTGGAAATTCCCGGCAAGGCCCGCTACACCGGCTGGATGCGTGGCGAGGAGTTCTTCGACGCCGACCGCTACCCGGTGGTCGAGTTCGATTCGCTGCCCTACTGGCCGGAACTGGTCAACAAGGGCGGTGGCATCGAGGGCCGGCTGATCCTGCGCGGGGTCTCGCACCCCGAGGTGCTGAAGGTGGAACCGGCGGCCTGTCCCCGGGCCGGGTATGATTGCGATGTGGTCAGCCGCGGTACCGTGCAGCGTGGCCGGTATGGAATGGACAGCTGGCAACTTGCCCTGAGTGATCGAGTGACCTTCGTATTGCGTGCCCGCCTCACCGAGGCGGCCAAACCGTGAATCTGCTGCTGCGGCTCTTGGCGCTGGCAACCGTGTTGCTGGGCAGCGGATGTGCGTCCCTGTCCAGCGCCGAGCGCGAGCGCGCCGCCGGCGTTGCTGCGCAGGCCCGCTCACAGCAGGTGGACTGCACCCGGCCCGACCGCTGCGCGCAGGATTCGCCGCTGCGCGCGCTGGGCGGCCAGGCCTTTACCGAGTCCACACCGGAAACCCCGCGCCACTACGCCACCATCCTCGATGAAGGCGAAACCTCGCTGGTGGCGCGCATCAACCTGATCCGCAGCGCCACCCGCAGCATCGACCTGCAGACCTACATTTTCGACAAGGACGACAGCGCCCGGCTGGTGCTGGAGGAGCTGCAGGCCGCCGCACGTCGCGGGGTCAAGGTGCGGGTGCTGATCGACCAGCTGTCGGCCATCTCCGACCTGCAGATCCTCGGTGCGCTGGCCAGCAGCCACCAGAACTTCCAGTTGCGGGTGTACAACCCGACCTTCGGCAAGGCCAAGCTCAATTACTTCGATTACGCCGGCAGCGTGCTGTGCTGTTTCCGCCGCTTCAACCAGCGTATGCACAACAAGCTGCTGGTGATCGACGACGCACTGGGCGTGGTCGGCGGGCGCAACTACCAGGACGACTATTACGACTGGGACAGCGAATACAACTTCCGCGACCGCGACGTGGTGGTCGCCGGCCCGGAAGTGCGGGCGATGGCGGTCAACTTCGATGCGTTCTGGCATGCGCCGCGCAGCGTGCCGGCCGAGCGCCTCAACGACGTCGGCCGCACCCTGCTCACTCAGGGCGCGCCGGCCATGCCGCCGCTGGACTACCGCCACCCCGAACGCGTGGCCCAGGTCAGCGACGAGGCCAGCGATCCCGACTACGTGCGTCGCACCTTCGTCGATACCGCGTTACCGGTGGCCTCGGTGCGATACGTCGCCGACCTGCCGCGCAAGCATCGGCGCGAGCGCGCCAGCCAGCCGGCCAACGGCCAGCACGTCACCGAACCGCAGCTGGATGCACTGATTGCCAGTGCGCAGCGCGAAGTGCTGCTGCAGACGCCGTACCTGGTGCTGTCCAAGCCGGCACGAAAGCTGTTCAAGGAGCTGCGCGCACGCGAGCAGGCCCCGCGTGTGGTGGTGTCGACCAACAGCCTCGCCGCCACCGACAACCCGATCGTGTATGCGCTGTCCTACAAGTACAAGCGCCGCAACCTGCGCGAGCTGGGCTTCAACATCTACGAGTACAAGCCGTTCCCGTTGAACGCGCCGGTGGACTACCGCAACCTGCTGCCGGCCCCGCTCGGCGTGCCGCCCAGCGGCGAGCGCCGCAGCAGCCTGCTCGGTGGCAGTGCCGCCGGCAGCAATGCGCGCAGCAGTGGCAGCAGTGGCAGCCGCGGTTACAGCG
>NZ_DAMDFR010000054.1:0-29020 GCF_032103445.1 Stenotrophomonas sp. | reverse complement strand
GTCCGCGCCGCGCCCCAGCAGCAGGGCCCGCCGCGCCACGATCAGCCAGGCCTGCAGCGCGTTGGCACTGTCGTGTGCCACCTCCAGCCGGCGGGCAGCGGCCAGCAGCGCAGTGGATGACCCGCCCAGTTCGCGCAGGGCCAATCCAATTTCGGCGTCGGCGACCACACAGCGGGCCCGGGCCACACCTTCGTTGCGGCCGAACGCCATGTGCGCCTGCCGTAACAGCACACGGGCGCGGACCAGTTCGCCCAGCTGGGCCATGGCGATACCGCGCAGCGCCAGCGCCGGTGGGTCGGAACGCAGGGACACCTTGCCCAGCGCGGCCAGCACGTCGCCAGCCGCCAGGTTCCGCGCCGCAGCGGTCAACAAGGCATCCATGCCGACAGGCTAACCGGCCTGCCCCCACTCTGCCGCACGGCTGCGATCGCCCGCGCCGCCCAGGCATTCGGACACCGCTTCAAACACGGACTGCGTGGCCCCGGGCAGCTGTTGGAAAATGGCCCTCGGGCCCGCCAGCGCGGCAAAGAACGCGGGCACCGTGGTGCCGGCCGGAATCGGCAGCGCACACAGCCAGCGCGGCTGCTGCCCGCCCACCCGCCCACTGGCCGGGTCCACCTCAAGCTCGCTGGCGGCAAAGGCCCAGCGGCACTCGGTCACCATGCCACTGGCGGTCTCGACCGCACAGCGCATTTTCAGGGCCTGATAGTCGGTGAATTCGCCCTCGCAGATGGTGTCCATGCAGACATCGTCGAAGCCGGCGTGCAGCCTCCGGCGCAGGTCGTGGAACGCCGCGCCCTGGGCGTAATAGGTGGGGTAGTCGACCAGGTCGACGAACGCCGGGCCGGGCTTGCCTTCGGCTGCCGTGGCGTGGGCCACCAGCAGCGGGGACAGCAGCAGACCGGCGGCAACAGCCAGCAGCGGGCGGTGGAATCGGGTCATGACAGGCTCCTTGGGCCATCCGGCGCATCAGTGCGCCAGGCCTCAGGGTGCGCGCCCGGGCGGCCCCGGCGCGATCAGAGCAGGCCGAATTCGCGGGCCGGGAAAAACCGGAGCGGCGGGTCGGCCAGGGCCTACCTGCACGGCGGGCGGCAAAGGCATAAAATGAGCGGTCTTACGCCAACATCCCCCTCTCGGAGCACACCATGGGTCTGGAACTCGTCTCGCCCGGCAAGAACCCGCCGGAAGAAATCAACGTCATCATCGAGATCCCGAAGGATTCCGAGCCGGTGAAGTACGAAGTGGACAAGGAAACCGGCGCGATCTTCGTCGACCGCATCCTCTCCACCCCGATGCGCTACCCCTGCAACTACGGCTACGTGCCGAGCACCCTGTGCGGCGACGGCGACCCGGCCGACGTGCTGGTAGTGCTGCCGCTGCCGCTGGTTCCGGGTTCGGTGGTGCGTTGCCGTCCGGTGGGCGTGCTGAAGATGAGCGACGAAGCCGGCAGTGACGAGAAGATCCTGGCCGTGCCGGTCGCGAAGATCTTCAGCGGCTACGCCCACGTCGAAGACATCGAGCAGGTGTCCAGCCACTGGCTGGAGCGCATCGGCCACTTCTTCGAGCACTACAAGGACCTGGAAAAGGGCAAGTGGGTCAAGCTGGACGGCTGGGGCGGTGCCGCCGAAGCCAAGCAGATCCTGAAGGACGCCCACCAGCGTTACCTCGACGGTCAGGCCTGAGCCTGAACAGCCGCGCTCCGGTGTCCATCACCGGAGCGATGGCGATCACGTTTTCCGCATGCGGCACATCACTATTTGCGCCGGATTAGGTACATTGCGTCAGATACACCGTCCACGGTGCGTTTCACCGTGGTCAATCAGGGGATTGTGTCGTGCGTATTCTGCTTGTTGGGGACGAAGCCAGCCTGTCGGCTGAGCTGACCGAATTCATTGCCGATCTTGGGGAAGAATGGCAGCCGGTGACCGCGGCCGATGGCCAGTCGGCCATGAGCATCGTGGCCTCCACGCCTGTGGATGCCGTGATTGCCTGCCCGGCCCTGCCCGACCTCACCGCCACCACGCTGCTGGGCCAGATCCGCACGCTGCGGCCGGAGACCATCCGCATCGCGCTGGTGGAAGCGGCCCAGGGCAACCGCCCGCCGCCGGCCCGCCTGATCGGCGTGGCGCACCGCTTCCTGCCCCTGCCGCTGGCTCCGGAAGTGCTGCTGGAAGCATTGACCAGCCTGGAAGAACTGCGTGAGCTGCTGGACAGCGAGCGCCTGCGCAGTGCCATTGGCCGGATCGAAAAACTGCCGTCGCCGCCGCACCTGTACCTGAGCCTGACCCAGGCGCTCGAACACGACGACGACACGGATACCGCGGACATCGCCAAGCTGGTGTCGGCCGACCCGGCCATCGCCGCCAAGGTACTGCAGTTGTCGAATTCGGCGTTCTACAACAGCGGCCGCACCATTTCCGACCTGCGCTCGGCGGTGAACCGCCTGGGGCTGTCGACCCTGCGCGACCTGGTGCTGGCCAGCGAAGTGTTCTCGGCCTCGCCGCTGTCGGTGGGCGAGCGTAACTCGCTGCAGCAACGCGCGCTGATGGCCTCGCGCCTGGCCGCCAAGCTGCTGCCCGAATCCAGCGCCGAACTGGGTGCCACCGCGGCACTGCTGGCTGACATCGGCCTGCTGCTGCCGGGCGTGCGCAACGAGCGCACCGAACCGGCCAGCGAAGGCGACCTGCGTCCGGGCCATGCCGAAGCCGGTGCCTACCTGCTGGGCCTGTGGGGCCTGCCGATGCCGATCATCGAAGCGGTGGCCTTCCACCTGCAGCCGCAGCGCTCCAACACCCGCAGCTTCTGGGTGACCGGCGCGGTGCACGTGGCGCTGGCGCTGGTGAACGGCGACCCGGTGGATGAGGAGTACCTGCAGCGCGCTGGCGTGCTGGCCAAGCTGCCGCAGTGGCGCGACCACGCCAACGGCCTGATGGGCCTGGTAGCGGCGGAAGCCTGATCGCACCGCGATCAGGCGGGTAGGTGCCGACCGTTGGTCGGCACACCGAAATGAAGGAAGGCGTGCCGCAGGGCGCGCCTTTTTTTGTTTGTGGCAACCGCAATGAGCAGCCGGGCAAGCCCGGCTCTACGAAAAAAGGGCGGACCTTGCGGTCCGCCCTTTTCTTTCAACTTACCAAGGCTTCAAAGGATCAGAAGCGCTGGGTGTACTTCATGTACAGGAAGCGACCGATATCGAAACCGCCGTAGTAGGCGAAGCTCGAGTTCTGCTGCGAGTACATCAGCGGGCCCTTGTGGTCGAACACGTTGTTCGCGCCCAGGGCGATGGTGGCATCCCACGGAGCCTTGTAGCTGACCTGCAGGTCGTGGAAGGTGTTGGCACCGGTCTTGCGCAGCGGAGCCGATTCACCGTTGGCGATGCGATCCGGATCGGTGCAGCCGATCGAGATGCAGTCTTCGTTCAGACCCGAGTAGTAACGAGCGGTGTAGTTGACCGAGAAGTCACCCAGCGCCCAGTTGACATTGAAGTTCGAACGAACGCGGAACAGCGCATCCTGACCGACCAGGCCGATCATGATGTCCTGGCCGGCCGAGTTCTGGGCGGCTTCGTCGTACTTGGACAGGTAGCTGGTCTGCCAGTCGATGTTGAACTGACCGATGGCCAGCTCCGGCAGACGGTACTTGATGCCCAGGTCGTAACCTTCGGTTTCCATCTTGCCGAGGTTGGCGGTGCCGTAGGTGATGGCGCTGATGTGGCCGTCGGCGGCACGGGTCACGCTGCTGCAACGGTCGGTGTTACCCAGCACGTAGCAATCACGCAGGATGCGATCGACGGAGTCGTCGATGATCATGTCGCTGATTTCGTAGCGGTACCAATCCAGCGAGACGTCCAGACCCTGCACCCAGCGCGGGCTCCAGACCAGACCGAAGGTCGTGCTCTTGGAGGTTTCCGGCGACAGGTTCGGGTTGGCACCCGAGACGAACTGGTCACCCGACTGGCACGGCAGCGTGGTGCAGACCGAACCACCCTGACCCAGCTGGGTGTAGTTGGCCGGTGCACCGCCGTTGAGGCAGGCGGCATTGCCAGCAACGCTACCCGGTGCGGTGACGCCGCACGGATCGATGTAACGCTCGAAGCTGGAGCTCAGGCCGCCGTACAGGTCGGCGATGGTCGGAGCGCGGAAGCCCTCGGCGTAGGTGCCGCGGACCAGCAGCTCGTCCAGCGGACGCCAGGTCAGACCGAACTTGCTGTTGGTGGTGCCACCGAAGTTGCTGTAGTCCGAATAACGGCTGGCAACGTTCAGGGTCAGTTCCTTGGCGAAGGCCATGTCGGCCAGGATCGGCACGTTCAGTTCGAGGTAGACCTCGTTCAGATCGTACTCACCCTGGGTCGGCTTCTGGCCCAGACCGGTGGACATGCCCGACTGCGAGAAGGCGTCCGGCACGTAGCTGCCTTCTTCCTTGCGGTGCTCCACGCCCACGGCGAAGCCGAGGTCGCCGGCCGGCAGGGTCACGATGGAACCGGCCAGGTTGGCGGTGAAGCTGGTGGTCTTGGTCACACCACGGGTGGTGTAGGTCGGGAACAGGAAGTCCTGCAGGTCCTTGTTCGCCAGCGAGCCCTGGCCGTCGACGCCGTAGGGCAGCAGCGGGTTCCACGGACGGCAGTCACCCAGCGCCACCGGGTTGGCAGCGGTACCGCACTGTGCCACGCCATCGGCGTTGATGAACGATGCGCCCAGCGCCTGCTCGGCGGCGATCAGGCTCATGTCGCCGTGGTTGGACTTGATCGACTCGTTGCGGTTCCACAGCGCGCCGACGTCCCAATCGAAGGTCTTGCCGGCGAATTCGAAGTAGCCGCTGACGGTCGGCGCAAAGCGCAGGGTCTTCAGCTGGCTTTCGGTGGTGCGCGGCACTTCCCACAGGCGACGACGGAATTCAACCGACTGACGCGGGTTTTCCGGGTCGGTCGACGCCGGCAGCGGGTTGAAGGCGCTTTCGCCCGAAAGCGGCAGGCCCCACGACAGCGACTGGTACGGGTAACCGGCAATCTGCTGATCGGTGTTGCGCTCGTTGTAGAGCACATCGGCGTTCAGGCTGATGGTGTCGGTGAAGTCGTAGGTGCCGTTGACGTACAGCGACTTACGCTCGGTGCCGGTCAGCACGCTCATCTGCTCGTTCGAGTTGGCGTACTCGGCCGGGGTCAGCAGGTGGTAGTCGGCCGGGTTGTTCGGGTTGCCACCAGCGTTGAGGGTGTACCACTCCGGCTGCGGCACGTCGCCTGTACGCGGCTTGCAGTTGCCCCACACGCGCGGGTCACACCAGGTGCTGTTCTGGCTGATGTTGCTCCAGTCGCCGGCCGGGGTCGAGTTCGGACCCTTGCCGCCGTCACGGCTGTACCAACGGTCCTTCGCCCACACCGGATCCTGCTTGGAGTATTCGGCCGACAGGGTCAGGCTGCCGCGTTCGCCGGTCGCACCCAGGGTCATCGAGTACTGCTGGTTTTCACCGTCGCCCTGGTCGTACTGACCGAAGTAGACGTTGACTTCGCCGCCGTCGATGTTCTTGCGGGTGATCACGTTGACCACGCCAGCAATGGCGTCGGAACCGTAGATCGAGGAAGCGCCGTCCTTCAGGACTTCAATGCGCTCGATGGCCGACATCGGGATCTGGCCCAGATCCTGGTAACCGGCAGTGGTGGCGCCCAGGCGCTTGCCGTTCATCAGCACCAGGGTGCGCTGTGCGCCCAGGTTACGCAGGTCGACGTAGTAGCCGCCCACGTTTTCGCCCGAGGACAGCGAGTCCGAACGCGAGATGGCCGGCGAGCCGGCCGAGGTCAGGTTGTTCAGCACGTCGGCGACGCTCGAGAAGCCCTGCTTTTCCAGGGATTCACGGGTCATCGTCAGGATCGGCTGCTGGGTCTCCATGTTGGCACCGCGAATACGCGAGCCGGTGACCGAGATGCGATCCAGGTCAGTGGTGCCCGCTGCAGCTTCCTGCGCCGAGGCAAAGCTCGGCGCGAGCGCCAGGGCAATGCCGGCCGGCAGCAGGCCGAGGCGCACTGCGGGAGTACGGAAATTCATTCTTCTCTCCAAGGTACGTTAGTAGCGTGTTAAACCGCCTCGGAAAGTTACGATTGCGTTGCGGTTAATTATTTGCGCGATGCCACCGAAGACTTTGCTGACTTTGGCGGGACAATTCCGCCGGCTTCGCGGAAGCCCGACGCCGACTGGCCATAACGGGCACGGAAGGCGCGCGCGAAGCTGCAGCAGTTGTCAAAACCGCTGGCTGCCGCCACTTCGCCGATCATCATGTCGGTATCGCGCAGCAGGTCCGCAGCGCGCTCCAGGCGCAACCGCGCCGACAGCGACTGCGGGCTTTCCTCGTACAGGCTCTGGAAGGTCTTGGACAGGTACCAGCTGCTGAAGTTGGTCAGCTCGGCCAGCTCGCCGATGCGCACCACGCGGTGGCTGTTGCCTTCCAGGTACAGGCGGGCGCGCTGCATGCGGCCGAACACCTGGCGCTTGCGGATGCGCGAGCGGCCCGGGCAACGCTGCACGCCGTTGGCCAGTGCACGCTGCAGCGAGGCCAGGTGCAGCAGCACCGGACGCAGCGCCTGCGCCGGCTGGCCACTGGCCAGAGCGTCGCGCCACAGGCGCAGGGCCACGCGCACTTCGCTGCGGCTCATGCTGCCGCGGCCGGCGTACAGGCTGCAGTCGGCCAGCTCGCCCAGCGCGCGCAGTGCGTCCGGAGTCAGGCTGAGGCCGATGCAGAGGCCATCGCGGCCGGCCTGGATCATCGGCTTGGATTCTTTCTCGAAAGCGATCCACTCACGCTGGCGCAGACGGAACTTGCCCTCTTTCGACTCCACCCAGGCGCTGCCACGCAGCTGCATCCACACGGTGAAGGTGGTGCCGGCGGTCTGCAAGCTGCCCAGCCGGGCCACGCCCAGGCAGGTCGGCAGCGGACCGTCGTCGACGATCTTGTCCAGGTTGAGCGATTGGCCTCGATCGGCCAGGGAAAGCTGACGCATGACTGCACCGGGGGTTTGCCGTTACGGGGCCACCGTTTTGCCAAGTCAGGCCATTTGCGTCAGGAAGGTTCGACGAGTTTCATCCGAAATCGTCACGACACCTTCACGAAAGAACTACGAAAGCTACTTTCCCTTCCAGAACAACAGGTTGGAAACCGACAGGAACATCGGCCGGGGGCTCTCCGGCAGTGTCATCACCCCGATATCAGCCCCATCGGCCACCGCCAGTGGCAGGTACAGGGCACTGCCATCGGGTTGCGCACTGAACCCATTGCTGGTGCTGAGCCGGTCCGGGTCCAGGCAGTACTCCGTGCCCGGGCCGTTGTCGGTGATGCGGGCGAAGCCGGTTGCGCAGTCAGCCCGATTGGACAGGTAGTCCAGACTGCCATTCCGCGCCACCGCCCAGGCGCGGTAACGCCAGCGGGTGGGCCGATCTTCGCTGACCTGGCGGATGCTGTCCGGGGTCAGCCGGGCGTCGGCCGACCACAGGCCGCCTGCCGACAGACGGGTGAACAGCACCCGTTGCCCGGCCGGGTCGAAGCGCGCCTGGGAGACGCCATCGATCTGCCCGAGCAAGCGCCATGGCGTGGGACGCCGGTCGAACAATGACAGCCGCAACTGCTCATCGCGGTCGCGCTCCACTACCAGCACATGGTCGCTGTCGTCGGCGTACAACGCCTGCAGCGGCTGCGCCACCGGCACCGGCAACGCCACCACCTGCTCGTCGCGCGGCGACACCTCGTAGATCACCGGTCGCGCCTGCGCATCACGACCCGATACCAGCAAGCGGGTGCTGTCAGGTGACCAGTCCGGGGCCTGGCGGGTTTCCGGACGCAGGCCTTCCACTGGTCGCAGCGAATCCGGCCGGGTCAGGTCGGCCCACCACAGGCCGAAGCTGCCGGAACGATCCGAAGTGAACACCAGTTGCTTGCCGTCCGGTGCCAGCATCGGCTGGGCATCGCGCCCACTGGACGGGAACAGGCGTTCCGGGGTGCCGGGCTGACCATTCGTGATCGGCACGCGGAACAGACCAAACTGCGGTCGGCGGTGCACGAACGCCAGCATGTTGGTGTGCCGCGCGAGCGTAGGCGATTCGGCGTCATCCACGCCCACATCGCGCAGCGTGCGGGTCTGGGTGTCCAGTTCGTACAGCCGTGACTCGCTGTCCACGCGCCGCCCGAACACGATATGCCGGCTGTCGCCACGCCAGGCCCAGCCGCGGATCTCGGCCAGGTCATTGGTGAGCTGCTCCGGCGTGCCACCGGCAGCGGGCATGCGCCACAGGTCGCCGATCTGCGGGTTGCGTACGAACACGATCCAGCGCCCATCCGGCGAGAAGCGCGGTGCGTAGTCGAAGCTGTCGGCCGCGACGGGGTACGTCAGGGCCGTCCACTGCCCGCTGGCGATATCCAGCACGCGGATCCCGCGGTGGGCATAGCGCCCCGCCATGGAGCCGAACACCATGCCGCGGCCGTCCGGGGTCCAGTCAAAACTAAGCAGCTCGGTGCCGTCGCAGCGGGTCAGATGCCGGATCGCCCCCCCGGTCGCACTGGCCAGCAGCACCTCGCAGCTGCCTTCCGGGCCGAACCGCGCGAAGGCGATCTCGCGGCCATCTGGCGACCAGTTCGGGAAGCGGTCGGCATGGCCAGCCGGGGTCTCGGTCAGGAGCCGCGCCGGCGCGTTGCCCGAGGTCTGCAGGCGGATGTTGCTGCCATCCTGGTTCGCGTTCTCGGCCTCGTAGGCCACCTGCGAACCGTCCGGGGAGGCGGTGGGATAGGTTTCAAAACCTGCGGTGGCGGTGATCAGCCGGTACGGGCGCGGCGGGCTGCCGACCACGCGGCTGCCATCTTCCAGCACGCCGCCGCTGGCCGCCGGGGCGCTGCGCTGGCTCAGCAGCGCCGCCATCACCAGCATCGCAATGATCATCGCCAGGCCAATCGCCAGATAGACGTAGCGCCGGGTACGCCGCCACAGGCTGCGCGGGCGCGGCACCCAGGCCGACGTCGGGACCGGGTCGAAATCCGGGGTGTCGCTCGCGTCCGCCGTCTCCGGCACAACGTCGCTGACCGGCTGCACCAGCCGGTAGCCGGTCTTGGCGATGGTTTCGATATACACCGCGCCGGCGTCGTCGTCGCTGGCGAATGCCTTGCGCAGCTGGGTGACCGCCTGGGTCAGCACATCGTTGGTCGGTAACGTATCCGGCCATACCTCGGCGAACAGTTCGTCGCGGCTGACCACCGCGCCAGGAACCCGCATCAAGGCCTTGAGTACGCCCAGCGCCTTCGGAGTGAGACGGCGCGGACGACGCGCGCCGGGCACGACCACTTCACGCAGCGACAGCGTGACCGTGCATGCGCCGATCAGGATCACATCGGCAGGGGTTGTCTCACTCGCGGGGCTGATCATTCCAGTAGTACGCAAAACAACTGTGACAACAGGAACGCAGCCTTCATCCAATCATGTGCTGATCAACGAACCGCCAGATTCCGCAAACGGCATAGCTGCATGACGCAAATACACCGAAGGGCGCGAATACTAGCCTATGCCGGTTAACTGCGCCTGTGCGTGCGGACAACATCAGGCTCTCTCTCGCCGACGAAAATCCATAATTTGCTGCACTATTCGCGCCTCCGGGCGCGAAATTTTTATGTGGCATTCAGTTTGTTATTAACGTGGATTCAGCTTCGTGCACGCCGAAGCATGGTCAAACCGACCAGCCGCGATACCACCAGCGCTACGTACATCACGCCTGCGAACTGTTCCAGCATCACCAATGCCCGCGCTTGCGGATGCACCGGCACCACGTCACTCAAGCCCACCCCCGACAGCAAGCTGAAGCTCAGATAAAGCAGCTCCATCCAAGTGCGTAGTTCGCTTTCGCTGGTGGCGAGAAAACTACCAGGGAACCACTGCTGGCAGACCGCGAATGCGAAGGCGAAACCCCAGGCCAGCAGCGTGAAGGTGGCACCGGCAGCGAACAGTTCGTCGCGGGTCACCTTATGGTCCTGCAGCATGTAGGCGATCAGGCTGCCGGCGGTATAGAAGTACAGCAGGGCTTCGAGCAGTTGGGCGGTGGTGACCAGCCCCGGGCGCTCCAGCAGCGCGCCGCTGACCGAGAAGATCACCGAAGGAATGGCCAGCAGCAGCGCCACCCACATGCCCAACGGACTGCGCCGTACCACCCACAGCGCCAGTCCCAGTACCGCGATGCCGAACGCGCCAAACAGCGCGCGACTGGCCCCGGACTCGTCCATCGCCGGGTACAGCAGCACGCCCAGCAGCTGCACCGCCAGCAGCCAGGCGGAGGGGTGCCGGCGGGCGATGGCCAGCCATTTCGTGGTCCGTGCAATGCCCATCGCCCCTCCGCCCCCGGTGTGTATGGGCCGGAGATTAGCCCGGAACCGTTCCAGGCGGGATGACGGCCGCGTGCTCGCGTACATCCTGGCTGATCTTCATCGAACAGAAGTGCGGCCCACACATCGAGCAGAAGTGTGCCTCCTTGTGCGCGTCCTTGGGCAGGGTTTCGTCGTGGAACGCGCGGGCCTTGTCCGGGTCCAGCCCCAGGTTGAACTGGTCTTCCCAGCGGAACTCGAAGCGGGCCCTGCTCAGTGCGTTGTCGCGCACCTGCGCACCGGGGTGGCCCTTGGCCAGATCGGCGGCATGCGCGGCGATCCTGTAGGCCATCATGCCGTCGCGCACATCCTCGCGGTTGGGCAGGCCCAGATGTTCTTTTGGCGTCACATAGCAGAGCATCGCGGTGCCATACCACCCGATCATGGCCGCGCCGATCGCACTGGTGATGTGGTCATAGCCTGGCGCGATGTCGGTGGTGAGCGGTCCCAGCGTGTAGAACGGAGCCTCGCCGCACTCGCGCAGCTGCTTGTCCATGTTTTCCTTGATCAGCTGCATCGGCACGTGCCCCGGTCCTTCGATGATCGTCTGCACGTCATGCTTCCAGGCGATCTTCGTCAGTTCGCCCAGCGCTTCCAGCTCACCGAACTGCGCTGCGTCATTGGCGTCGGCAAGGCAGCCCGGGCGCAGGCCATCGCCGAGCGAGAAGCTGACGTCGTAGGCCTTCATGATCTCGCAGATGTCTTCAAAGTGCGTGTACAGGAAGTTCTCGCGCTGGTGCGCCAGGCACCACTTGGCCATGATCGAACCGCCGCGCGACACGATGCCGGTAACCCGCTGTGCGGTGAGCGGCACCAGGTCCTTCAGCACGCCGGCGTGGATGGTGAAATAGTCCACGCCCTGCTCGGCCTGCTCAATCAGCGTGTCGCGGAACACCGCCCAGCTGAGTTCCTCGGCACGGCCGTCCACCTTTTCCAGTGCCTGGTAGATCGGCACCGTACCAATCGGCACCGGCGAGTTGCGGATGATCCATTCGCGGGTTTCGTGGATGTGCTTGCCGGTGGACAGGTCCATCACCGTGTCCGCACCCCAGCGGATCGCCCACACCAGCTTCTCCACTTCCTCGGCAATGCCGGAAGACACCGCGCTGTTGCCGATGTTGGCGTTGACCTTGGTCAGGAAATTGCGCCCGATGATCATCGGCTCGAGCTCGGGATGGTTGATGTTGCACGGCAGGACGGCCCGGCCGCGCGCGATCTCCTCACGTACGAATTCCGGCGTGATCCGTGCAGGCAGCGACGCGCCGAATGACTGCCCCGGATGCTGGCGGCGCAGCACCGCATCGGCCACCTCATCCAGTCGCTGGTTCTCGCGGATCGCAACGAACTCCATTTCCGGTGTGATGATGCCGCGCCGCGCGTAGTGCATCTGGGTGACGTTGGCACCAGGCAGTGCGCGCCGCGGCGTGGTCCGCGCCGGGAAGCGCACCGGGTCCAGGCGCGCATCCAGCGCACGCGACTGGCCGAACGCCGAGCTCAGCCGGTCCAGCGCCGCGCTGTCACCCCGCTCCGCCACCCAGCCGGCGCGCAGCGCGGTCAGCCCGCTCGACAGGTCAATGTGCGCGCAGGGGTCGGTGTAGGGGCCGGAGGTGTCGTACACCGTCAACGGTGCATTCTCACCGCCGCCAAAACCGGCCGGCGTGCATGCCTGCGCGATCTCGCGCATTGGCACCCGCAGGTCCGGCCGCGAGCCGGGCACGTGGACCTTGTGCGAGCCGGAGATCGGCCGGGTCACCGATTCGGAAAGCGCCTGGGTCTGCTGCTGAAGGGGAGATGGTTGTGCGTTCATGGGCCTCGTCCGGAACTGTTTCCGCGCGGGAGTGCACGGAAAGGACGAAGCGGCGGCGCACGGCCAGCGCAACGCGGACGGTCTTCGGGTGCGGGGACCCTACGGCGCGATGCATCGGCAGATACGAAGCTTCCCTACGCCGGTATGAGCCGGATCAGGTTCGATGGGACTGTCTCAACCGTGGCCAAAGGCCGCGGTACCCCCGCTTCAGGGCGTATTGGACCACACCTGCCCGGCGGCGTGAACAGGCCGCTGACGTGCTGCTGGCTAGACTGCCCGCGCCGGCCCGCACGCGGCGGCCCGCCTTCTGTACGGAGATTCCGCCATGGTGTTCCGCATCTCCATCGCCCTGGTGCTTGCGCTCGTCCTGCTCGCCGGCCTGCTGCCCGGTCCTTTCAACGACGTGGTACAGGGCGGCGTCGCGCAGATCATCAAGAGCGCCGGCTGGCTGTATCTGCTGATCGTGTTCATCACCCTCTCCTTCCTGATGTACCTGGCCTTCGGACGGCTCGGCTCGCTGCGCATTGGCGGTGAGGACGCCGAACCAGAGTTCTCCAACGCCAGCTGGATGTCGATGCTGTTTGCCGCCGGCATGGGTATCGGCCTGGTGTTCTGGGGTGCCGCCGAGCCGATCTCACATTTCGTCAAACCACCTGAGGGCCTGCCGCCACAGAGCATGGAATCGGCGCGCGCGTCGATGCGCTACGCGTTCTTCCACTGGGGTTTGCACCCGTGGGCGATCTACGCGCTGATCGGGCTTGCGATGGCGTGGTTCCAGTTCAACCGCAACGGGCGCGGCCGCATCAGTGATCTGCTGCAGCCACTGATTGGCGCGCACCATCGTGGCTGGATCGGCACCGTGGTCGATGTGGCGGCGGTGGTGGCGACGGCGATTGGCGTGGCCACCACGCTGGGTTTCGGCACCGTGCAGATCGCCGCCGGGCTGGAGCGTGTGTTCGGCATCCAGGCCTCGCCGGCCGTGCAGTTGACCGTGATCGCGGTGGCGTTCGTGCTGTACATGGCGTCCACCACCACCGGTGTGCACCGTGGCATCAAGTGGCTGTCCAATATCAATCTGGCCCTGGCTGCCGCCCTGCTGGCCCTGGTGCTGGTGCTGGGGCCCACCGGTTTCATCTTCGACACCTTCACCACCACCGTGGGGTCCTATCTCAACCAGCTGGTGACCATGAGCCTGCGCATGTCGCCGTTCTCCGGCAGCACCTGGGTGGCGGACTGGACCATCTTCTACTGGGCGTGGTGGATCGCATGGGCTCCGTTCGTGGGCTCGTTCATTGCCCGGGTCTCACTGGGTCGCAGCATCCGCGAGTTCGTGCTGGGCGTGGTGATCGCGCCGAGCATCCTGGGCTTCCTGTGGTTCTCGGTATTCGGCGGCACCGCGCTGTGGTCACAGATCTTCGGGCATGTGGATCTGGCGCAGGCCTTGAGCAACGGCTATGAAACCGTGCTGTTCACCATGTTCGACAGTCTGCCGATGCCGGCGGTGCTGTCGGTGGTGGCGTTGATCCTGCTGATGATCTTCTTTGTGACCTCGGCCGACTCGGCGGTGCTGGTGCTGGCAACGCTGTCCACGGATGAGGCGGGTGACCCGCCGTTGTCACGCAAGGTGACCTGGGGCGTGTGTATCGCGCTGATTGCCGGCGCGCTGCTGTTGGCAGGTGGACTGGATGCATTGCAGGGAATGATCACCATCAGTGCCCTGCCCTTTGCAATTTTGATGCTGCTGGTGATGGTGTCGCTGTACCGAGTGTTGGATATGGAATACAACCTGCAGCGGCGGCGGGCACAGCGCGCGCGGCGAATGATGGATGCGTGGATCGAGCGGGAGATTGCGGCACAGGAAGAGACGCGGGATGAGGCGGCGCGGGCGGATTCTTGAGGTGGTGTGTCGCGCGGAGAGCAGCGTTTCGGTTTTTCAGTGCGGGAGACCGACGGGCAGCCCCGCTCCGGGACACGCCGCAAGTACGTCCATGTAGGCTACTCCACGGCATCCATGCCGTGGAGTGTCCCTCCGGGGGCTGCCCGCCGGCCTCCCCTCATGCACTCCGCAATGCGGATCGAACAGCAAGAGCGGTAGAGTCGGTCGTCAGACGACTGCCCTCACCGCGCCAACATTCTGTAACGCAAGACCACAAAACGCAGCAGGCCGTCAGGCGCGCTCAGTACCCCGCCGCCTGGCCGTCCTTGCGGCTTTCGGACGCCCCGTAATACACGCCGGTTTCCGGGTCGCGCAGGATCGCCTGGTAGCCACCGTACGGGCCGTCGGCGAAGGTGACCTTGTGGCCCTTGCGCATCAGCGCGCGCACCGTTTCATACGGGAAGCCCGTTTCCAGGTTGATCTCGCCACCATCGCTCATCGCCGTCGCCTGGCCGGTCGGTTCAGTGGAACCCTCGTGCTGGATGCGCGGTGCGTCGCCCGCTTCCTGCAGGTTCATACCGAAGTCGACCATGTTCATCACGATCTGCGCGTGCCCCTGCGGCTGCATCGCCCCGCCCATCACGCCGAAACTCATCCACGGCTTGCCGTCCTTCGTCACGAAGCCCGGAATGATGGTCTGGAACGGCCGCTTGCCCGGGGCATAGCCATTCGGGTGATCCTTCTGCAGCACGAACATCTCGCCACGGTCCTGCAGGATGAAGCCAAGCCCCGGCGGGGCCATGCCGCTGCCCATGCCGCGATAGTTCGACTGGATCAACGAGACCATCATGCCGTCCGCGTCGGCCACCGTCATGTAGATGGTGTCGCCTTCCTGCAGCTGCTTCGGCGTGCCCGGCTGCACTTCCTTCAGCGCCTTGTCCATCGAGATCAGCTTGCGACGCTCGGCCGCATATTCCTTCGAGACCAGCTTGGCCACCGGTGCCGGATGGAACGCCGGGTCGGTGTAGAAGCGCGCACGATCGGCGAAGGCCAGCTTCTTGGCCTCGGTGAACAGGTGCACATGTTCGGGCGAGCCGAAGGCGATCTTCGAGAAGTCGTAGCCTTCCAGCACGTTGAGAATCTGCAGCGCGGCGATGCCCTGGCTGTTCGGCGGCAGCTCCCACACGTCATAACCGCGGTAGTTGCTGCTGACCGGCTCCACCCACTCGCCATGGTGACTGGCCATGTCGTCGTAGCTCAGGTAACCGCCATTGGCCTTGAAGTAGCTGCCGATGGTGCGGGCGATGTCTCCCTTGTAGAACGCATCGCGGCCGCCCTGGGCAATCTGCTCCAGCGTGTTGGCCAGGTTCGGGTTCTTCCACAGCTCGCCCTTGCGCGGGGCGTGACCATTGATCGTGAACTGTTCGCTGAATCCCGGGTACTTCGACAGGCGCGGCACCGAGCGGTCCCAGTAGTACGCAATCACTTCCGCCACCGGATGCCCTTCGCGCGCGTAGCGGATCGCCGGGGCCAGGTTGTCGGCCATCGGCTTGCGGCCGAAGCGCTCGTGCAGCGCGAACCAGCCATCCACCGCGCCCGGCACCGACACCGGCAGCGGACCGGTGGCCGGAATCTCCTTCAGGCCACGACGCTGGAACTCGGCCAGGGTGAGCGACTTCGGCGAGCGGCCCGAGCCGTTGTAGCCGTACAGCTTCTGCGTCTTCGGGTCCCACACGATCGCGAACAGGTCACCGCCGATGCCATTGCCGGTCGGCTCCATCAGCCCCAGCGCGGCGTTGGCGGCAATGGCGGCGTCCATGGCCGAGCCACCGCCCTTCATCACGTCCAGCGCGATCTGGGTCGCCAGCGGCTGCGAGGTCGCGGCCATCGCATGCGGGGCGATCACCTCGGATCGGGTGGCAAAGTCGCGGCCGGTCACCCGGTCAGCGGCAGTGGACAACGTGGGCAGGGCGCACAGCAGGGCAGCGGCCAGCAGGCCACGGGCAAGAGGTCGGGACACAAGAGATTCCTGAGGGTGGTTGCCCCTGAATAGTCGCCGCAGCGTGCCTGCACGCACATCCGACAATGGTCATGTACGACACGCGGGATACACCGGAATCCGCGCGGAAACCCGCCTTCAATACTTGAATCTGCATTCACCACAACACTTTCACCCGCAACCATCCTTATGGCTCAAGGGTTTGCGCTGGATACAGGCGAAACTGTTGGAAAATGTGTCTGCACGGTTGACACCGCCAAAACCGCTGTGGTTTTCTCGATCACATGTTGCGACGCCACACGCCCATCCGCGAAACCATCGAGCACGCCAGCCCTGGCGCGGCCTCGATCCGTTCGCTCCTTGTACTCGTACTTATTACCCAGCCCACAGGTGCGGGACGGATCGGCGTGTAAGCAGTACTGCCAGCAATCCATCAGAACCCGCACCGGTCCCGGCGCGGGTTTTTTCGTTTCAGAACCCTTCGATTTTGTTTCCCCCTCCCAAAGGACCACCCCGATGAGCACCAACGACCTGCCCCAGATCAAGATCGCTGTAGTCGGCTACGGCAGCCAGGGCCGCGCCCACGCACTGAACCTGCGTGAATCCGGTTTCGACGTGGTGATTGGCCTGCGTCCGGGCGGTCCGACCGAGGTCAAGGCACAGGCCGACGGCTTCACCGTTAAGGCCCCGGCCGACGCCGTGAAGGACGCCGACCTGGTCGCCGTGCTGACCCCGGACATGGTGCAGAAGAAGCTCTACGAAGAGGTGCTGGCCCCGAACATGAAACAGGGCGCGGTGCTGCTGTTCGCGCATGGCCTGAATGTGCACTTCAACATGATCGCCCCGCGCGACGACCTGGACGTGGTGCTGGTTGCGCCCAAGGGCCCGGGCGCGCTGGTGCGCCGCGAGTACGAGATCGGCCGCGGCGTGCCGTGCATCTGGGCGGTGTACCAGGACAAGAGCGGCAAGGCGTCCGAGTACGCGCTGGCCTATGCGGCGGGTCTGGGCGGCGCACGTGCCAACCTGATCCAGACCACCTTCAAGGAAGAAACCGAAACCGATCTGTTCGGCGAGCAGGCCGTGCTGTGCGGCGGTGCCTCGGCGCTGGTCCAGGCCGGCTTTGAAACCCTGGTTGAAGCCGGTTACCAGCCGGAAATCGCCTACTACGAAGTGCTGCACGAACTGAAGCTGATCGTCGACCTGTTCTACGAAGGCGGCATCACCCGCATGCTGGAATTCATCTCCGAAACCGCGCAGTACGGCGACTACGTCAGCGGCCCGCGGGTGATCGATGCCGGCACCAAGGAACGCATGAAGGCCGTGCTGGCCGACATCCAGGACGGCACCTTCACCAAGAACTGGGTGGCTGAGTACGAAGCGGGCCTGCCGAACTACAACAAGTTCAAGCAGGCCGACCTGGAACATCCGATTGAAAAGGTAGGCAAGGAACTGCGCGCCAAGATGGTCTGGTTGCAAAGTCAAGCCGCGTAACCGCGCGGCTTCCCCCACCGCTTCAGAAAGGTTCCCGCATGAACACCTCCGCACACAGCAGCGCGCCCCGCAACGGCGCACGCTGGTTGACGCAGGCCCTGGAAGCCGAAGGCGTGGACACGCTGTTCGGCTATCCGGGCGGCACCATCATGCCCTTCTACGACGCCCTGGTGGATTCCAGGCTCAAGCACATTCTGGTCCGCCATGAGCAGGGCGCGGCGCTGGCCGCCAACGGCTACGCCCGCGCCAGCGGCAAGGTCGGCGTGTGCGTGGCCACCTCCGGCCCCGGCGCGTCCAACCTGGTCACCGGTATCGCCGATGCCATGCTCGACTCGGTACCGATGGTCTGCATCACCGGCCAGGTCGCCACCCCGCTGCTGGGCACCGACGCGTTCCAGGAGCTGGACGTGTTCGGCCTGACCCTGCCGATTGTCAAACACAGCTGGCTGGTACGTTCGGTCGATGACCTGCCGCGCGTGGTCCGCGAAGCTTTCCGCATTGCCCGCGAAGGCCGTCCCGGCCCGGTGCTGATCGACCTGCCCAAGGACGTGCAGGTGGCCGATGCCAGCCACCTGCCGGTGCATGTGCCCGAAACCGTGAACCCGCCGGCAGCACCGCGCAACGAGGCCCTGGCCGAAGCGCTGGCCGCCATTGCCGCAGCCGAGAAGCCGGTGATCTACGGCGGCGGCGGCATCGCCCTGGGCGATGCGGTCGAGGACTTCCGCACCTTCGTCGACACCACCGCCATTCCCACCGTGCTGACCCTGCGCGGCCTGGGCGCGCTGCCGGCGCAGCATCCGCATTACCTGGGCATGCTGGGCATGCACGGAACCCGCGCCGCCAACATGGCGGTGCAGGAAAGCGATCTGCTGGTGGTGGTCGGTGCACGCTTTGACGACCGCGCCACCGGCAAGCTGGCCGAGTTCGCACCGTTCGCACGCGTGATCCACATCGACGCCGACGCGTATGAGATTTCCAAGTTACGCAGCGCTGACGTCGCCGTCCCCGGCAATGTGGGTACCGCGCTGCGCGCCCTGACTGCCGGCGTCGAAAGCACGCCGGCCAGCCAGCAGGCCTGGCGCAAGCGCTGTGCGGCCAACCGCGAACGCTTCGCCGCCCGCTACGATGCACCGGGCAACCATATCTACGCCCCGGCCCTGCTGAAGCGCCTGAGCGAAGTCGCACCGGCCAACGCGATCATCGCCTGCGATGTCGGCCAGCATCAGATGTGGGTGGCCCAGCACTGTCGTTTCAATCACCCGCGCAATCACCTGACCAGCGGAGCGCTGGGTACCATGGGCTTCGGTCTGCCGGCGGCGATGGGCGCGCAGTTCGCCTGCCCCGACCGCACCGTGGTGCTGGTCTCCGGCGATGGCAGCTTCATGATGAACGTGCAGGAGCTGGCCACCATCGCCCGCTGCCGCTTACCGGTGAAGATCGTGCTGCTGGACAACAGCTCGCTGGGCATGGTGCGGCAGTGGCAGGAACTGTTCTTCGCCGAGCGTTACAGCGAGATCGACCTGTCCGACAACCCGGACTTCGCCGCGCTGGCCAAGGTGTTCGGCATTCCGGCCACTCGCATCGAAGCCCGCGACGACGTCGAAGGCGGTCTGGCCGCGCTGCTGGCTGAACCCGGTCCGGCCCTGCTGCACGTGGCCATTGATGCGCGTGCCAACGTCTGGCCGCTGGTGCCCCCCAACAACGCCAACAGCACCATGCTGGACAGCAACCCCGCTCACCAGACCCAGGAGATTCCCAATGCAATACCGGCTTGACCTGGTGCTGGTTCCCGCCGAGGGCGCGCTGCTGCGCGTGATCGGCATGGCCGAACGCCGCGGCTTTGCGCCGCGCGCGATCGCCGGCGCGCCCAATGCCGCCGACGATGGCCGCTGGCACCTGCAGCTGGTGGTGGACGGCAGCCGTCCGCCGGAAACGCTGTGCCGCCAGATCGAGAAGATCTATGACTGTGTATCGGTGCGGATCAGTGCGCTGGATGCGGGGGCTGCGGTATGAAGGCCGGGTCTGCAGTGATGGTGCCGGTTAGGGGGTGTCTTCTTCCGGGCAGTGGGTCGGCGGTTCCAGCCACGCATGGCGTGGCTCTACAGTCGGATGTCCGACAGCATCGCACCGGGTGGCGTCATGCAGCCCCCGTCTGCTGGGGGAACCATG
Source organism: Stenotrophomonas sp. (assembly GCF_032103445.1). Lineage (GTDB taxonomy): Bacteria > Pseudomonadota > Gammaproteobacteria > Xanthomonadales > Xanthomonadaceae > Stenotrophomonas. Next base: position 9,301 of record NZ_DAMDFR010000054.1, on the reverse strand, counting down.
CCGGCTAGCCGCGCCCCGCAGGAACCGGATGTAGGCGACGTAAGCGTCGCCGACGTGCTGGCCGCGCAGGCGCGGCTGCGTCGGTTCCTGCCGCCTACGCCGCTGCATTACGCGGAGCGGTTTGGTACCTGGCTGAAGCTGGAGAACCTGCAGCGCACGGGTTCGTACAAGGTGCGCGGTGCGCTGAACGCGCTGCTGGCCGGGCGTGAACGCGGCGACGAGCGGCCGGTGATCTGCGCCTCGGCCGGCAATCATGCGCAGGGCGTGGCGTGGTCCGCCTATCGCCTGAACATTCCCGCGATCACGGTGATGCCGCATGGCGCGCCGGCGACGAAGATCGCCGGTGTTGCGCACTGGGGGGCCACGGTCCGCCAGCACGGCAACAGCTATGACGAAGCGTATGCCTTTGCCCGGCAGCTGGCCGAACAGAACGACTACCGGTTCCTGTCGGCGTTCGACGATGCCGACGTGATCGCCGGCCAGGGCACGCTGGGCATCGAACTGGCCGCGCATGCGCCCGATGTGGTGATCGTGCCGATCGGCGGTGGTGGCCTGGCTTCGGGCGTGGCGCTGGCGCTGAAATCGCAGGGCGTGCGCATCGTCGGAGCCCAGGTTGAAGGCGTGGACTCCATGGCCCGTGCCATCCAGGGCGACGTGCGCGAGATTGCGCCCGTGGCCACCCTGGCTGACGGCGTGAAAGTGAAGATTCCCGGCTTCCTGACCCGTCGCCTGTGCAGCGCGCTGCTGGACGACGTGGTGATCGTGCGCGAGGCCGAGCTGCGCGAAACCCTGGTGCGGCTGGCGCTGGAAGAGCATGTCATCGCCGAAGGCGCGGGTGCGCTGGCGCTGGCCGCCGGCCGCCGCGTGGCCGGCAAGCGCAAGTGCGCGGTGGTGTCCGGCGGCAACATCGATGCAGCCGTGCTGGCGCAGTTGCTGTGCGAGGTGCGCCCGCGCGCACCGCGCAAGCCGCGACGGCGCAGCAGCGAGCGTCCACGACTATCGACGGGGTCGGACCGCGAGACCGTGTTGGCCGGCCAACGGCCGGCGCTACCGACCCCCACCCCTTCTTCTTCCCTTCCTACCCATTCCGGCACCCCCGTTGAGGAGACCTCCTGGTGACTACGCCCAACTCCCCCCGCATTCGAATTTTTGACACCACCCTGCGCGACGGCGAGCAGTCGCCCGGCTGCAGCATGAGCCCGCAGCAGAAGCTGGTGATGGCCCGCGCCCTGGACGAACTGGGCGTGGACGTCATTGAAACAGGCTTCCCGGCCAGCTCTCAGTCTGACCGCGACGCCATGGCGCTGATCGGCCGCGAGGTACGCCGCCCGACCCTGGCAGTGCTGTCGCGCTGCCTGCAGGCCGACATCGAGACCTCGGCCAAGGCCCTGGAAGCAGCTGCCAATGCGCGCCTGCACGTATTCCTGTCGACCAGCCCGCTGCACCGCGAGCACAAGCTGCGGATGACCCGCGAGCAGGTGCTGGAGTCGGTGCACCGACATGTCAGCCTGGCCCGCAGCTATGTGGATGACGTGGAGTTCTCCGCCGAGGACGCCACCCGCACCGAAGAGGACTTCCTGATCGAGGTTGCCCGCGTCGCCGCCGCAGCGGGTGCCACCACCATCAACCTGCCGGATACGGTCGGCTTCACCACCCCGGAAGAGATCCGCGGCATGTTCCAGCGGGTGATCGCCGGCGTGCCGGACAGCGACCGCATCATCTTCAGCGCGCATTGCCACAACGACCTGGGCCTGGCCGTGGCCAACTCGCTGGCTGCCATTGAAGGCGGCGCACGCCAGGTGGAATGCACCATCAACGGCATCGGCGAGCGCGCTGGCAACTGCTCGCTGGAAGAACTGGCCATGGTGCTGAAGGTACGCAACGCCTTCTATGAGGAAGACACCCGCATCAATACGCCGCGTATCGTCTCCACTTCGCAGCTGCTGCAGCGCCTGGTCGGCATGCCGGTGCAGCGCAACAAGGCGATCGTCGGTGCGAACGCGTTCGCGCACGAATCCGGTATCCACCAGCACGGCATGCTGCGTCACCGTGGCACCTACGAAATCATGCGCCCGGAAGACGTGGGCTGGGAGAACTCGCAGATGGTACTGGGTCGCCACAGTGGCCGTGCCGCCGTGGAAGCGCGCCTGCGTGCACTGGGCTTCTGGCTGGAAGAGGAAGAGCTGAAGCTGGTGTTCGAGCAGTTCAAGGCCTTGTGCGAGCAGCAGCGCGTGGTTACCGACGCCGACCTGCAGGCGCTGATGCAGGGCAGCAGCACCCAGAACGGCTACCGCCTGGCCTCGATGACCATCAGCGACGTCGGCAGCCGCGCCAATGCACTGGTCGAACTGTCCGACCCGGACGGCAACCGCGTGGCCGAAACCGCGCAGGGCGACGGCCCGGTGGACGCCTTGTTCGGCGCGCTGTCGGCCGCCACCGGCGTGCAGCTGCACCTGGACAGCTACCACGTGCACAGCGTGGGCATCGGGGCTGACGCACGCGGCGAGGCCAACCTGAGCGTGCGCCATGAGGGTGTGGAGTACGAAGGCACCGGCACCAGCCGTGACATCATCGAGGCGTCCGCGCTGGCCTGGCTGGACGTGGCCAACCGCCTGCTGCGCCAGCGCCAGGCCACGGCCGAACAGCCTGCCGCCACCGCCGCTGCCTGACCCCCATTTCTGCAAGGCCACGCTCCAGATGAACGAGCCCATGAACCCAGCACCCCGCACCCTGTACGACAAACTGTGGGACGCCCACGTGGTCGTACCCGAATCGGACAGCGCGCCCGCCGTGCTGTACATCGACCTGCACCTGATCCATGAAGTGACCTCGCCGCAGGCCTTCACCGAGCTGCGCCAGCGCGGGTTGGTGCCGCGCCGCCCGGACCGCACCAAGGCCACCATGGATCACTCCACCCCGACCCTGCCGGCGCGCAGCGATGGCAGCCTTCCCTACGCCAGCGCCGCCTCCGAGGCGCAGGTGGAAACCCTGGCGCGCAACTGCGCCGAGTACGGCATCGAGCTGTTCGACATGCAGTCGCCCAGCCGCGGCATCGTGCATGTGATCGCCCCCGAGCAGGGCTTCACCCAGCCCGGTATGACCATCGTCTGCGGCGACAGCCACACCTCCACCCACGGTGCCTTCGGCTCGTTGGCGTTCGGCATCGGCACCAGTGAAGTCGGCCATGTACTGGCCACCCAGTGCCTGCTGCAGCGGAAAGCCAAGACCATGGCAATCACCGTGGACGGCCCGCTGCCGCGCGGTGTGGGAGCCAAGGACGTGGTGCTGCACATCATCGGCGTGATCGGCGTCAACGGTGGCACCGGTCACGTGCTGGAGTTCCGCGGCAGCACCATTGAAGCGATGGACATGGAACAGCGCATGACCCTGTGCAACATGTCCATTGAAGCCGGCGCACGCGCTGGCATGGTTGCGCCCGACCAGGTCACCTTCGACTGGGTCGCGGCCACCCCGCGCGGCCCCAAGGGGGCGGATTTCGACGCCGCCGTGGCCGCCTGGTCGCAGCTGCGCAGCGATGTCGGCGCGCGCTTCGACAGCGAAGTGCATATCAATGCCGCCGACATCCGCCCCACCCTGACCTGGGGCACCCACCCCGGCACCGCGCTGGCCGTGGACCGGCCGATCCCGGCCGCCAACGATGCCGCCGACCAGAAGGGCCTGGACTACATGCAGTTCCATGCCGGCCAGACCCTGGCGGGCACACCGGTCGACGTGGTCTTCGTCGGCTCCTGCACCAACGGCCGCCTGAGCGACATGCGTGAAGTGGCAGAGGTGCTGCGCGGTCGCCGCGTCGCCAGCGGCGTGCGCATGCTGGTGGTGCCCGGCTCGGAGATCGTCAAGCGCGAGGCCGAAGCCGAAGGCATCGACGTAATCGTGCGGGACGCCGGGGCGGAATGGCGCGAACCGGGCTGCTCGATGTGCATCGCCATGAACGGCGACCTGGTCGCCCCCGGCCAACTGGCGGTAAGCACCAGCAACCGCAACTTCGAGGGCCGCCAGGGCCCCGGCTCGCGCACCCTGCTGGCCTCGCCGATGACCGCCGCCTGGGCCGCGGTGAACGGCAAGGTCGCCGACACCCGCGAACTGTTTGCACAGGAGGTGGCCTGATGAGCGGCTTCCGTACCCTGACCTCGGCCAGCGTGGTGCTGCGCCAGACCAATATCGACACCGACCAGATCATTCCGGCGCGGTTCCTGTCCACCACCGAACGCGCCGGCCTCGGCCGCAACGCCTTCAATGACTGGCGCTGGCAGGCCGACGGCAGCCCGGTAGCGGAGTTCCCGTTCAACCAGGCACACAACGCCGGCCGCAGCATCCTGCTGGCCGGGCGCAACTTCGGCTGCGGCTCTTCGCGCGAGCACGCGCCGTGGGCGCTGACCGACCTGGGCCTGCGCGCGATTGTCAGCAGCGAGATCGCCGACATCTTCCGCGGCAACTCGCTGAAGAATGGCCTGCTGCCGATCGTGCTGGCCGAAGCCGATGTACAGTCGTTGATGCAACGTCCCGACGACGAGCTGACCATCGATGTGGCCGCGCGCGAGCTGCGCACCCCCGATGGCAGGGTGTTCTCCTTCCCGCTGGACGGCTTCTCGCAGACCTGTCTGCTGGAAGGCGTGGACCAGTTGGGGTATCTGTTGGGCCGTGTCCCTGAAATCGAACGTTACGAGAGTGAGCATGCACGCTGAGATTGTTGTACTGCCCGGTGATGGCATCGGCCCGGAAGTTGCCGCCGCCGCTGTTGCCGTTCTGAAGTCCATTGCCGAACGCTTCAACCACAGCTTCACCTTCAGCGAGCACGACATCGGTGGCATCGCCATCGACCGTCACGGCGAGCCCCTGCCGGCCAGCACCCTGGCCGCCTGCCAGTCCGCCCAGGCCGTGCTGCTCGGCGCGGTCGGCGGCCCGAAGTGGTCCGATCCCAATGCCAAGGTCCGCCCCGAGCAGGGCCTGCTGGCGATCCGCAAGGCGCTGGGGCTGTACGCCAACCTGCGCCCGGTACGCACCCATGAAGCCGCATTGGGCGCTTCGCCGATCAAAGCCGAGCTGCTCAAGGACGTGGACTTCGTGGTGGTGCGCGAACTCACCGGCGGCATCTATTTCGGCGACAAGACCCGCGACGCCGACAGCGCCAGCGACCTGTGCTGCTACACCGTGACCGAGATCGAACGCGTGCTGCGCAGCGCCTTCACCCTGGCCCGCCAGCGCCGCGGCAAGGTCACGTCGGTCGACAAAGCCAATGTGCTGGAGACCTCGCGTCTGTGGCGCGATGTGGCCGCGCGGATCGGGCGTGAGGAATTTCCGGATGTGGCCCTGGAGCACCAGCTGGTCGATTCGATGGCCATGCACCTGCTGGCGAAGCCGCGCGAGTACGACGTGATCGTCACCGAGAACATGTTCGGCGACATCCTGACCGATGAGGCGTCGATGCTGGCCGGTTCGCTGGGGCTGCTGCCGTCGGCGTCGCTGGGTGAGCCCGGTGCTGTGGGCATCTACGAGCCGATTCACGGGTCGGCCCCGGATATCGCCGGCAAGGGCATTGCCAATCCGTACGCCACCATTTGCAGCGCCGCGATGCTGTTGCGACATTCGTTGGGGTTGGAGGCGGAGGCGGCCGCGGTTGAGGCCGCTGTGCATGCGGCGTTGGATGATGGGGTGTTTACTGCGGATCTGGCCGCGAAGGGCAATGCGGTGAGTACCGCGCAGGCGACCGAAGCGGTATTGGCGCGGTTGGTGTAGGGACACGCCATGCGTGTCCTCGGGGTCTCAGGTCGTTCTTTGGACACGCATGGCGTGTCCCTACGGGATGCATCGCGTGGTTGCCGGCCAGCGGCCGGCACTACCCGCCTGACGAAGCGCTAGCGCGCTTCGTCAGGTTTCACCCGGAACCAGGCCGCGTACAGCGCCGGCAGGAACACCAGGGTGAGTACGGTGCCGACGATCAGGCCGCCCATGATCGAGATCGCCATTGAGCCGTAGAACGCGCTGCGCGACAGCGGAATCATCGCCAGCACTGCCGCCAGTGCGGTCAGCACGATCGGGCGGAAACGGCGCACCGTGGCGTCGATGATCGCGTGCCAACGGTCATGACCCGCATCGATGTCCTGCTGGATCTGGTCGATCAGGATCACCGAGTTGCGCATGATCATGCCCGCCAGTGCGATCGTGCCCAGCAGTGCCACGAACCCGAACGGCGCGCGGAACAGCAGCAGGAACAGCGTTGCGCCGATGATCCCGAGCGGGGCCGTCACCAGCACCATTGCCGCCCGCGAGAAGCTGCGCAGCTGCAACATCAGTAACGTGGCCACCACGATCAGGAACAGCGGCATGCCCGCCTTGATCGAGTCCTGGCCCCGCGCCGAATCTTCCACCGTGCCGCCCGTTTCCAGCAGGTAGCCATGCGGCAGTTCCGCACGGATGCCGTCCAGCGTCGGCAGAATCTGCTGCACCACGTCCAGCGCCTGGCTGCCATCGCCGATGTCCGCGCGCACCGTCACCGTCGGCAGACGATTGCGGTGCCAGATGATGCCGTCCTCGAACACGTACTCCAGGCGCGCCACCTGCGACAACGTCACCGAGGTTCCGCTCTGGGTGGGAATCGCCAGGCTGCCCAGCATGTCCAGGCGGATGCGTTCGTTGTCCGGCCCGCGCAGCAGCATCTCGATCAGGCGGTTGCCCTCACGGTAGGTGCTCACACTGGTGCCCGACAGCGACGTGCCCAGCAACTGGCTCACCTGTGCGCTGGTCACCCCCAGCGCGCGTGCACGGTCCTGGTCGATCACCAGCCGCACCACCTTGCTCGGCTCGCTCCAGTCCAGGTTGACGTTCATCACGTGCGGGTTCTCGCGCACCTTGGCTTCCACCTTGCGCGCAATCGCCTGCACCTGTGCGATGTGTTCGCCGGAGACGCGCAGCTGCACCGGGTAGCCCACCGGCGGCCCGTTCTCCAACCGGGTCACGCGCATCTGCACGTCCGGGAACTGCGGAATGACTTCTTTCAGCAGCCAGTCGCGGGTGGCTTCACGCGCTTCCGCGTTCTCCGTCAGCACCACGAACTGCGAGAAATTGGTCGCCGGCAGCTGCTGGTCCAGCGGCAGGTAGAAGCGCGGCGAGCCCGTGCCCACATAGGCCACGTAGTTCTGGATGCCTTCGCGCCCCTTCAGCAGCTTTTCCAGCTTGCTCGCCTGCGCCTGGGTCGCCTGCAACGATGCGCCTTCGGCCAGTTCGATGTCCACCATCAGTTCCGGTCGGGTCGAGTCCGGGAAGAACTGCTGCGGCACGAAGCGGAAGATCAACAACGAGAACACGAACAGCGCAGCGGTCGCCGCAATCACCCACCAGCGGTGGCGCAGGCACATGTCGAGGAAGCGGCGGAAGCGCGTGTAGAACGGCCGCTGGTACGGATCGTGGTCGTGCCCGTGCTGCTTGGGCACGATGAAGCGGCCCAGCGCCGGATGACGGTCCGCCCACGCCTGGCGGCGCGCCAGCCAGCGCCCGGCCAGGCTGTCCGGCTTGGGCGGCTGCGGGTTGAACAGGTCCGGCAGCATCTTGTCGCCGAGGTACGGAATGAACAGCACGGCGGCAATCCACGACACCACCAGCGCGATGGTCACCACCTGGAACAGCGAGCGGGTGTATTCGCCCGTGCTCGATGCCGCGGTGGCAATCGGCAGGAAGCCGGCGGCGGTGATCAGCGTGCCGGTCAGCATCGGGAACGCCGTGGATTCCCAGGCGAAGCTGGCCGCGCGCAGGCGGTCATAGCCCTGCTCCATCTTGGTGGCCATCATCTCCACCGCGATGATCGCATCGTCCACCAGCAGGCCCAGCGCCAGCACCAGTGCGCCGAGCGAGATCTTGTGCAGGCCGATGTCGAAGTAGTGCATGACGAAGAAGGTCATCGCCAGCACCAGCGGAATGGTCACGCCCACCACCAGGCCGGTACGCAGGCCCAGCGAGAAGAAGCTGACCAGCAGCACGATCACCACCGCTTCGGTGAGCACCTGCACGAACTCGCCCACCGATTCTTCCACCGCATGCGGCTGGTCGGAGACCTTGCGCAGCTGCATGCCCACCGGCAGGGTCTTCTGCAGGCGTTTGAACTCGGCATCCAGGGTGGAACCCAGCTTGAGGATGTCGCCGCCGTCCTTCATCGCTACCGCAATGCCAATGGCGTCCTCGCCCATGAAGCGCATCTTCGGTGAGGCCGGGTCGGCAAAACCGCGCTTCACCTCGGCGATATCGCCCAGGTGGATGGTGCGCTCGCCGGCCTGGATCGGGAAGCGGCGAATGTCGTCCACGCTCTGGAACTGACCGGTCACGCGCAGCTGCACGCGGTCGGTGGGCGTTTCAAAGAAGCTGGTGGCGGCCATCACGTTCTGGTCGGCCAGCGACTGCTGCACCTGCTGCAGCGAAACACCCAGCGTGGCCAGCTTGGTATTGGACAGCTCGATCCAGATTTTCTCGTCCTGCAGGCCTTCCAGCTCGATCTTGCCCACGTCGGGCACGCGCTGCAGCTCCAGCTGGATGCGGTCGGCGTAATCGCGCATCACCGCGTAGTCGAAGCCTTCGCCGGTCAGGGCATAGATGTTGCCGAAGGTGTCGCCGAACTCGTCGTTGAAGAACGGCCCGACAATCTCACGCGGCAGGGTCGGCTTGATATCGCCCACGCGCTTGCGCACCTGGTACCAGAGATCCGGGATCGCCTTGGAGCGCAGGCTGTCCTTGGCCGCGAAGATCACCTGCGACTCGCCCGGGCGCGAGTACGAGCGGATGAACTCGTACTGCCCGGTGTTGAGCAGGGCCTTCTCGATCGGCTCGGTCACCTGCCGCGAGACCTGTTCGGCGGTGGCACCCGGCCACTGCGTGCGCACCACCATCACCTTGAAGGTGAACGGCGGATCTTCGGACTGGCCCAGGTGCTTGTACGACCACGCACCGATGATCGCGAAGGCCAGCATCGCGAACAGCACCAGCGGGCGGTTGCCCAGCGCCCATTCGGAAAGATTGAAGCGGCGCACGGGCTCAGTTCCCCTTGGCCGTGGCAGGTGCCGGCTTCGCGGCCGGGTTCAGCAGCGGGCGGTTCTGGCGGTCCACCGGAGCCACCACCTGTCCTTCGCGCAGCAGATGCCCACCGGCGGCCACCACCCAGTCCTGCGCGGCCACGCCGCCCAGCACCGGCACCGCGTCCGGTCCGTACGCGCCCACCGTCACCGGGGTCGCCTTCAGCGCACCGTTGGCCGGGTTGACCACCCACACGCTGGCCTTGCCGTCCGCGCCGCGCAGC
>NZ_DAMDFR010000053.1:0-29211 GCF_032103445.1 Stenotrophomonas sp. | reverse complement strand
GCTGGCCGCCACTGCCTCGACCGGCACCGCCTCGGGGGCCTTCTCTGCCTTGGGGTCCTTGCTCTCGGCCGCCTGGGCGTCGGCAGGGCCGCCGGCTCCGCAGCCGCTCAGCAGCAAGGTGGTGGTGATCAGCAGCGCGGCGGCGCAGGTTCCGGTGCGGCCGGGCAGGAAAGAAAGTCGCGACATCGTCGTGTCCCTGAGGAGGTGCGTGGGCAGGTGTGGTAGCAAAGTAATGCACCACGTCACGACAACACCATATCCCAAAGGTCATGGTGACCGCAGACAGGCTTGAAGGCGCTCCGATTTCAGCTAGATGAAAACGCAGGCTATACTCCGGGCAGTTCCGTACCCCACGCCGGAACGACCAGAACCCGTTTACCGGAGACATCATGCGCCCGCAGCCGCTCGCCGCTTGTCTTGCTCTGGCCGTCCTCCTGCCCCTCGGGGTTGCCGCCCAGGCCGCACCTGCTTCTGCTGTTCCTGCCGTACCCGCTGCCCCGGCTCCGGCCGCCGCACCGGCCGCCCCTGCCGCTCCCTCCGGGAACTTCGACAACGGGCGCACCCTGGCCTATACCTGCCAGGGCTGCCATGGCATCACCGGCTACAAGAACGCCTACCCCAGTTACCGGGTGCCCAAGATTGGCGGGCAGTCGGCGCAGTACCTGACCCAGGCGTTGACCGAGTACCGCCAGGGCAAGCGCCGGCATCCGACGATGCAGGCGCAGTCGATGAGTTTCAGCGAACAGGAGATCGCCGATCTCGCTGTTTACCTGTCCACCGCCAAATAAGCACGCTCATGACGAAAGCCGCGCCCTTCAAGCGTCACGCCATCGCTCTGTCCGTTGCCCTGCTGCTGGCTGCCTGTTCGCAGTCGCAGGTTGAGAACAGCACAGATTCCGCCGCCGACCCTGGCCATGCCAGTGGCGAACACGGCTCCAGCTCGTCCGCCGGCCTGCCTGCCGGTCGTATTGCCGCCGGTGAGGCGCGTGCCCAGGTCAAGGGCAAGGCGACCAACCAGAGCTGCATCGACTGCCACGGGGCCGACGGCAACAACCCGATCGACCCGACCTATCCGAAGCTGGGTGGGCAGTACGGGGATTATCTGGCGCATGCGTTGCAGGCCTACCGGGCCGGCGACCGCGAGCATGCGCTGATGACGCCGCAGGCTGCTGATCTGAGCGATCAGGATATTGCCGACCTGGCCGCGTATTTCGGTTCGCGGCCGAGCCAGCTGCGGGATCTGCACGGGTTGAAGTAGAGCCACGCCCTGCGTGGCTTCGCGGTGTTGAACCGCCCCGTAGAGCCACGCCCTGCGTGGCTTCGCGGTGTCTGACACGGTCGCAGCCACGCAGGGCGTGGCTCTACGCCGCTTCAGGTATCCAGCTCTTCCCACCGCTTGTACGCGGCATCCAGCTCGGTCTGCACGGCGGTCAGCTTCTGCGTGTGCGCGGCCATGTCCGGTGCGCTGCGCTGGTAGAACGCGGGGTCGTTCATGGCGGCGGTCAGCCCTTCCACGTCCTTTTCCAGCTGCTCGATCTTCGCCGGCAGCTGTTCCAGTTCGCGCTGGTCCTTGAAGCTGAGCTTGCGCTTGGCCGGCGTTGCCGGCGCGGCGACGGCGGCAGCCGGTACCGGAGTGGCCGGCTTGGCCGCCACCGGGGCAACTGTCTGCGCAGCGCGTTGCGCGGCATAACGCTGCCAGTCGCTGTACCCGCCCACGTACTCACCCACCACGCCCTCGCCTTCCATCACCATGGTGGAGGTCACCACGTTGTCGAGGAAGTCACGGTCGTGGCTGACCAGCAGCAGGGTGCCGGTGTAGTCGGCCAGCAGCTCTTCCAGCAACTCCAGCGTTTCCACGTCCAGGTCGTTGGTCGGTTCGTCCATCACCAGCAGGTTGGACGGCTGCGCGAACAGCTTGGCCAGCAGCAGCCGGTTGCGCTCGCCGCCGCTCAGGCGGGTGATCGGCGCACGCGCGCGCTCGGGGGTGAACAGGAAGTCCTGCAGGTAGGCATGCACATGCTTGCGCTTGCCGTTGAATTCGAGGAAGTCACGGCCTTCGGCCACGTTCTCGATCGCGGTCCAGTCTTCGCGCAGCACCGCACGGTACTGGTCGAAATACTCGATCTGCAGATTGGTGCCGGCCACCACTTCGCCGCTATCGGGCGTGAGGTCGCCCAGCAGCAGTTTCAGCAGCGTGGTCTTGCCGCTGCCGTTGGGGCCGATCAGGCCAATGCGGTCGCCACGCAGGATGGTGGTGCTGAAGTCCTTGACCATGCAGCGCTCGCCGAAGGCGAACGAGATATCCTTGACGTCGATGACCTTCTTGCCGGAATTCTCGGCCTGCGCCGCTTCCATCTTGACGTTGCCGCTCATCTCGCGGCGCTGCGAACGCTCGTTGCGCATCGCCTTGAGGCGGCGCACGCGGCCTTCGTCGCGGGTACGCCGGGCCTTGATGCCCTGGCGGATCCACACTTCTTCCTGCGCCAGCAGCTTGTCGAAGCGCGCGTTCTCCTGCGCCTGTGCGTTGAGCCGTTCTTCGCGGCGACGCTCATAGTTGGCCCAGTCGCCCGGCCAGCTGGTGACCTGGCCGCGGTCGATCTCGACGATGCGGGTGGCCAGCGCGCGCAGGAAGCGACGGTCGTGGGTGACGAACACCACGCTGCCGCTCCAGCTTTTCAGGAAGGCTTCGAGCCAGTCGATGGCTTCGATGTCCAGGTGGTTGGTCGGTTCGTCCAGCAGCAGCAGGTCGGGCGCGGACACCAGCGCGCGCGCCAGCAGCACGCGACGCTTCATGCCGCCGGAAAGCCGACCGAATTCGGCCTCGCCATCCAGTTCCAGCTTGGTCAGGGTTTCTTCAACCCGCTGATCCAGTCCCCAGCCGTTGGCGGCATCGATCTTGGCCTGCACCGCGCCCAGCGCGTCGCCGTCGAAGACCTCGGCATGGCTGAGGTGATGGAACTCCGCCAGCCACTGGCCCAGTTCGCCGAGACCATCGGCCACCACATCGAACACGCTGCCGGCGGCGCCGTGTGGCACTTCCTGTTCCAGCCGGGTGACCCGCACCCCCTGCTGCACGCGGACTTCGCCGTCATCGGGCTTGTGGTCGCCGGACAGCAGTTTGAGCAGGGTGGATTTGCCGGCACCGTTGCGACCGATCAGGGCGATACGTTCGCCCGGCTCGATCGACAATTCGGCTTTTTCCAGCAACAACGGGCCGCCGACGCTGAAGTCGACGTTCTGCAGAGTAATCAGAGGCATCCGACCATTGTAAGCGCGAGCACCCGCTGCCGTCGCCTAGCGCAGCAAGTCGTCCAGGGCAGCCGGCAACGGCCGGCGCGGATGCTGCACCTTCCAGAGCTGTCGCGACAGTGGCGGCAGCCCGGTCTGCACCATCTGCAGCCGGCCCAGGGCCAGCAGGTCGGCCACCGCATGCCGCGACAGGCAGGCCAGGCCCAGGCCGGCGGCTGCCGCCTGCTTGATCGCCTCGCTGCTGCCCAGCTGCATGCTGTCGGCGAAGTGATGCAGGTGCGGCAGCAGGCCCTGCTCCACCGCCTCGCGCGTCCCCGAGCCGGGTTCGCGCAGCAGCCAGCGGGCGCTGCGCAGCGCATCCGTCGTCATCCGGGCCGGCACTGACGCCGCCGCCACGATCACCAGTTCGTCGCGTTGCCAGGGCTGCACCTGCAGTCCGCTGGCGTGGCACGGGCCTTCAATCAGGCCGATATCCACCTCCAGCCGCTGCACCTGCTCGACCACGTCGGCACTGTTGCCGATGTGCAGGTCTACCCGGGTGTGCGGCTGCAGCGCCTGCAGCGCCGCCACCCGCGCGGGCAGCAGGTAGTTGCCGATGGTGGTGCTGGCGGCGACACGCAGTTGCAGCGGGCGGGCTTCGGCACTCTGTTCCAGCGTGGACGCCGCCAGCAGCAGGGCGCGCGCCGGATCCAGCAGGGCCCGCCCGTGCGCGTTGAGCAGCAGGCGGCGACCGACCCGGTCGAACAACGGGTCGGGCAGCTGGTGTTCCAGCTCGTTCAGGGCCGCGCTGACCGCCGACTGGGACAGCCCGAGCACCTGCCCGGCTGCGGTGGTGCTACCTGCATCGGCGACGGCCACCACCACCTGCCATTGCCGCAATGTCAGACGCAGCATGTTTCAACCTGCTTTTCAGGTAAGTCATAACAATATTAGTCGTTTTACAGGTAATGAACGCGGGCGCAGTCTGGATGGGTCCTCCACTGACCGAGTGCTCGCCGTGAACGCAACCTCCGCCCTGCCCGCGCCCCTGTCGTTGCGCCAGCGCTGGCAGTCACGTCTGCCCGGCCTGGCCTTGACCGCCACGGTGGCAGTGGTGGCGCTGGTGCTGGGCGATCAGCCGGCGTTGCAGGCCCACGGCCTGAGCGCCCTGACGTTGGCCATCGCGCTGGGCATCCTGCTGGGCAATACGCTGTATCCACGCCTGGCCGTCCACGCGGGGGCCGGCGTGGGCTTTTCCAAGCAGTGGCTGCTGCGTGCGGGCATCGTGCTGTATGGGCTGCGCCTGACCTTCCAGGACATCGGCCAGGTCGGCATCGCGGGCCTGCTGATCGACGCGGTGATGGTGGCCAGCACGCTGCTGCTGGGCGGTTGGGCCGGTACCCGGCTGTTCGGGCTGGAGCGCAGCAGCGCGCTGCTGATCGGTGCCGGCAGCGCGATCTGCGGCGCGGCGGCGGTGATGGCCGCCGAGCCGGTGCTCCGTGCACGTGCCGAGCAGGTGACGGTGGCGGTGTCCACCGTGGTGGTGTTCGGTACGTTGGCGATGCTGGCCTATCCGCTGCTGTATCAGCTCAATCTCAGCCATGCCCTGCTGCCGGTCAGCGAGCACGCCTATGGGGTGTTTGCCGGCTCGACGATTCACGAGGTAGCCCAGGTGGTCGCCGCCGGGGGCGCGATCAGCCCGGCTGCGGCCGACACTGCCGTGATCACCAAGATGGTGCGGGTGATGCTGCTGGCCCCCGCGCTGGTGGTGGTATCGCTGCTACTGGCCCGAACCCGGGCAGGCACGCCGGACGCGCCGCGCGCGCGGATCGTGGTGCCGTGGTTCGCGTTCGGCTTCGTTGCGGTGGCGGCATTCAACTCACTGCAGTGGCTGCCGGCGGGGCTGGTGCAGGCGCTGGTGCAGCTGGACACGCTGCTGCTGGCGATGGCGATGGCCGCACTGGGCCTGACCACGCATGTTTCGGCGCTGCGCCAGGCCGGGCTCAAACCGCTGCTGCTGGCACTGCTGCTGTTCGCCTGGCTGCTGCTGGGCGGGCTGGGCGTGAACCTGGGTGTGCAGGCGCTGCTGGGGTGATCGGGTAGAATGTGGCATGAACGAATTCTCCGAACTGCCCCTGTCGGCCTCGCTGGCAGCGGGCATCGACGCGCTGGGCTATACCCGCATGACGCCGGTGCAGGCGCAAAGCCTGCCGGCCATCCTCGAGCGCCGCGATGTGATCGCCCAGGCTCCCACCGGCAGCGGCAAGACCGCCGCCTTTGGGCTGGGCCTGCTGCAGAAACTGGACCCGGCGGTGATCCGCGCGCAGGCGCTGGTGCTGTGCCCGACCCGCGAACTGGCCGACCAGGTCGGCAAGCAGATCCGCAAGCTGGCCACCGGCATTCCGAACCTCAAGCTGGTGGTGCTCACCGGCGGCATGCCGCTGGGCCCGCAGTTGGCCTCGCTGGAAGCGCATGACCCGCACGTGGTGGTGGGCACCCCGGGCCGCATCCAGGAACTGGGCCGCAAGCGCGCGCTCAAGCTGGGCGGTGTGACCACGCTGGTGCTGGACGAAGCCGACCGCATGCTCGACATGGGCTTTGAAGAACCCATCCGCGAGATCGCCGGACGTACCAGCAAGGACCGCCAGACCCTGCTGTTCTCGGCCACGTTCCCTGACGAGATCCGTCAGATCGCGCGCGACCTGCTGCGCGACCCGCAGGAAGTCACCGTGGAAGGTGCCGACCACGCGCCGGCGATCCGCCACCTGTTCTGCGAAGTCGACCTGAGCAGCAAGCAGAAGGCGCTGGCCGGGCTGCTGCTGAAGTACACGCCGGAATCGGCAGTGGTGTTCTGCAACACCCGCCGCGACGTCGACGAAGTGGCCAACTCGCTGCAGCAGTTCGGGTTCTCCGCCCTGGCGCTGCATGGTGAGATGGAACAGCGCGACCGTGACGAGGTGCTGGTGCGCTTTGCCAACCGCAGCTGCAATGTGCTGGTTGCCAGCGACGTGGCTGCGCGCGGGCTGGACGTGCAGGACCTGGCAGCGGTGATCAATTACGAGCTGCCCACCGACATCGAAACCTATCAGCACCGCGTCGGCCGTACCGGTCGCGCCGGGGCTACCGGCCTGGCCATCAGCCTGGTCACCGGGCGTGAGCGCAACCGCGCCGATGCGCTGGAAGCGGCGCAGGGTTCCCCGCTGGACTGGCAGAAGACGCCGTTGGCCACCGCGCGCCCGGCAGTGCTGCCGCAGGCGGCGATGCAGACGTTGCGCATTGACGGCGGCAAGACCGACAAGCTGCGTCCCGGCGACATCCTGGGCGCGCTGACCGGCGAGGCCGGGTTGTCGGCGAAGGTAATCGGGAAGATCGATATCTATCCCACGCGGTCTTATGTGGCGATTGCACGCGAGCACGTCGGCAAGGCGATTGCGCGCCTGGAAGCCGGCAAGATCAAGGGCCGTCGGTTCCGCGTTCGCAAGATGTAATCGGCGTTGATGGACCGCGAGGACACGCATGGCGTGTCCCTACAGGTCGCCCGACCAAAAACGGAATCGGGCGACCACCAAAACCAGGCGACCAAGGATCGTAGTGACACGCCCTGCGTGTCAACGCCATCATCCTGCGCACGTACAAACGCCATGCGTGTCAAAGCCATGATCCTGCGTTCGCGGACGCCTCAATACACCAGATTCGCCACCAGCGGCACGTCGCTCTCCCAGCGCTCGCGTCCGCCCAGGCCGGCCAGCTCCACCAGCACCGCCGCGCCCAGCACCTCCACCTGCAACTGCCGCGCCAGTGACAACGCCGCCAGCAACGTGCCGCCGGTGGCCAGCACGTCATCCACCACCAGCACCCGCGCGCCGGCCGGCAGCGCGTCGGCATGCACTTCAATGCTGTCGGTGCGGTACTCCAGCGTGTAGTCCTGGCGCAGGGTACGGCCGGGCAGCTTGCCCGGCTTGCGCACCGGCACGAAGCCCACGCCGAGCACCCGCGACATCGCCGCCCCCAGGATGAAACCGCGCGACTCGATGCCCATCACCGCGTCCAGCTTCGCCTCACGCCACGGCGCGACCATGGCATCAATGGCGGCAGCGAAGTCCGGCCCATCGGCCAGCAGCGGCATGATGTCCTTGAACAGGATGCCCGGCTTGGGGAAATCGGCGATGTCGCGCAGGCGACCGGCCCAGGCGGGCACGGCGGCGGTGGAATCGGTCATGGCTCAGGTACCGCGAAGGGTGGCATAGGGTACCGCGCCAGCCCTTTGCCCGGGCCGGCCACTGGCCCGCACGGGTTCAGGAACTGCACGACAGCATCGAACAGCCGGCCTTGTTCAAGGCCCAGTCCGGGCGCTTCGCCGCGTAGCGCTCAGCCCCTGGCTGAGCGTCGTAAGGACGCCGCAAGAGCGCCTGCAGGGAATGCACGCCCCCCAGGTCACCCTGCTCGGCCCGTTCGATCGCCTCCTGCGCCAACCAGTTGCGCAGCACATAGAGCGGGTTGGCCCGGTCCATGGCGGCGCGGCGCGCGGCCGGGTCCAGCCCATCAGCACTTACGCGCGCGGCGTACCGCTGCAGCCAATCCTGCAGCGCCGGCAACACCGCCTCGCGCCGCTCCGGGCTGTAGAACGCCTCGTCCAGCACCGCCACCGAGGGATCCGCCGGGTTCAGTGACGACAGCGCGCGGAACGCCAGGGTCATGTCCATCTGCCCGTCCTGCAGCAGCTGCCGCCACTGTGCCATCAACGCCAGATCGTCATCGCGGCACGTCGCGAGCCCGAACTTCGCCGCCAAGTCGTCGCGCTCGCAGCGCGCATGGGTGGCCTGGAACGCCGCCAGCCCCTCGTGCAGGGGGGCAACGTCGTCGAACAACGGGGCCACGGCCTGCGCCAGCCGGGTCAGGTTCCAGTACGCCACCTGCGGCTGGGTGCCGAAGCGATAGCGGCGGCCCTGCGCATCGGTGGTGTTGGGGGTCCAGTCCGGATCGTAGTCCTCCACCCAGCCATACGGACCGTAGTCGATGGTCAGCCCCAGAATGGACATGTTGTCGGTGTTCATCACGCCGTGTACGAAGCCGACCCGCATCCAGTGCGCCACCATCACCGCGGTGCGTTCGCAGACCTGCGCGAACCAGCGCGCATCGCGGTCCTGCCCTGCCCCGGCAAGCTCCGGAAAATCACGCGCGATGCAGGCATCGACCATCTGCCGCAGCAGGTCGAGGTCAGCGCGCGACGCGGGCAGTTCGAAACTGCCAAAGCGCAGGAACGAGGGGGCCACCCGGCACACCACCGCACCGGGCTCGGCCTGCGGGTGGCCGTCGTAGAACATGTCGCGCACCACGGCCTCGCCGGTACCGACCAGACTCAGCGCACGCGTGGTCGGCACCCCCAGGTGATGCATGGCCTCGCTGCACAGGAATTCACGGATCGACGAGCGCAGCACCGCGCGGCCGTCGGCCCCACGCGAGTACGGCGTGCGACCGGCACCCTTCAGCTGCAGTTCCCAGCGCTCCCCCTGCGCGGTGACCAGCTCACCCAGCGAGATCGCGCGGCCATCGCCGAGCTGTCCGGCCCAGTGCCCAAACTGATGCCCACCGTAGTTGGCCGCCCAGGGCTGCATGCCGGCATACAGCGCATTGCCACCGAACACACGCGGAAAGTCGGGGCTCTCCAGCAGGTCCGCGCCGAAACCCAGCCGTTCGGCCATCTCTGCCGAGTACGCCAGCAGCTGCGGCGCGGCCACCGGCGTGGGCAGCACGCTCGACCACGCCGCACCGCGCACCTCACGCAGTGCCGGTCCCTCCACCGGGTCGCCGGGAAGGTCACGCAGGAAGCGGTTGTCGAACTGAAGAGTGGGCGTGGTCATGCCAGACAGATGGGGCCGCTCGACGCGGCAGGCAAGTTCAGGCCGCGCCGGCGGCCAGGTCCAGCGCACCGCCCTTGGCCTGCGCACGCTGGTAGGCCGGGCGCTGCGCGATCCGCTCCAGGAACGCCTGCAGGCGCGGATACGCCGACAGGTCGCCGCCACGCGCCGCAGCCGCCTGCAGCGGGAAGCTCATCTGGATGTCGGCAGCAGTGAAGCGCTCACCCGCAAACCAGGGCGTGTTGCCCAGCTCGCGCTCCATCCACTGCAGATGCAGCTTGATCTGCGGGCCGACAAAGCCTTTCAGCGCCTTGTCAGCGATCTGACGGGCAATGGGACGGGCGAAGAACGGCATCGGAGCCTTGCGCAGGCGGGCAAACACCAGCGACATCACCATCGGCGGCATCGCCGAGCCTTCCGCGTAATGCATCCAGTAGCGATAGCGCAGGCGCTCAGGGGACTGCAGCGGCACCGGCTCGGGCGAGAACTGGCGCGCACTGTCGTAGCGGTCCACGAGGTATTCGAGGATCGCACCGGATTCGGCCAGCACCAGGGTGTCGTCCTCCACCACCGGGGACTTGCCCAGCGGATGCAGATCGCGCAGCGCCTGCGGGGCCAGCCAGGTCTTGGGGTCACGCTGGTAGCGCACGACCTGATACGGAAGATTCAGCTCCTCCAGCATCCACAGCACGCGCTGGGAACGGGAGTGGTCCAGATGGTGCACCTTGATCATCAGCAGGTCCGCAACGGCAAACCTTCATGCTACTGCGCGCCGATGAACGCACAAACAAAAACGCCGGAAGCTTGCGCTTCCGGCGTTGTGGCAACCTTTCGGCAGCAGGGGTCGATTAGACCGCCTGCACCTGGTCAGCCTGCATGCCCTTCTGGCCCTGCACGGCGACGAAGGTGACCTTCTGGCCTTCCTGCAGCGACTTGAAGCCGGTGCCCTGGATGGCGCGGAAGTGCACGAACAGGTCCGGGCCGCTTTCCGGGGTGATGAAGCCGAAGCCCTTGGCATCGTTGAACCACTTGACGGTGCCGGTCTGACGCTCAGACATTTACTAACTCCTGAAACAATAGTTGAAATAATCGCGGCCACCCGAGGAGTGGGAGCCGAGACTGAGTTGCAGGCGTTGGTAAAGCGGATCGATGAGCGGATCGTGAGATCAACTGCACCAGGCCACGATTCACGGTGACCCTAGCAAACACAGTGGGGGTGACGATACGCGTGTTTTCGGGAAAAAGCGATAGGTGCGACATTCAGCCATATCCGCCTCATCCTAGACGGGACAAGGATTTGCGCGGATCTGCAAGTTTTCCGACCCCGTATTCAGATTTTTCCTAGCTGAACTTCGGCCAAATTCATGATTCAAGATTCAGCAATTTCGGCCGAAGCAGGCAGTCGCAGCCCCGATGTGAAGGCGCGCGGCCGCCCACTGAGCGGGTCGGCGAACGCCAGACCCTGGGCCAGCAGCTGCAACGGCTGCGGCCCGGCCGCGGATGGCCCGCGCAGCGCCGGGTACAGGTCATCCCCGAGGATCGGTGCCCCCAACGCGGCCATGTGCACCCGCAGCTGATGCTTGCGGCCGCTGTGCGGGTGCAGCCGGTAGCGCCAGACATGCCCCTGGCTTTCGATCAGCTCGATGCGGGTGCTGGCATTCGGGGAGCCGGCGGCTTCGGCCATGCGGAAGAACGGCTCCCCGGGCACCAGCCGGCTGTGCCGCTCCAGCGGAAACACCTGCCCGGGCAAGGGCGGGGCCAACGCCTCGTACACCTTCTGGATGCGGCGTTCGCGGAACAACCGCTGGTAGGCATCGCGGCTGGCGGGGCGGGTCGAGAACAGCACCAGACCGGCGGTGAGACGGTCCAACCGGTGCAGCGGCACCAGATCGCGGTTGCCCGTCCGCGCCACCAGCCGGGCCAGCAGGGTCTCACGGACGTACGCGCCGGCCGGGGTCACCGGGAGGAAATGCGGCTTGTCGGCCACCAGCAGGTCCTCGTCGATGTGGACGATGGACTCTATGCCACCGACGACGGGCTCATCGGCCACCTCACGGTAATACCGGATCTCCAGCCCGACCTGCCAGGGATCGGTCGCCGCCAGTGCCCTGCCCTGCGCGTCCTGGACCCGTCCGCGCGCGAAGCGGTCCAGCCATTGCGCGCGGTCAATCCTCGGAAAGCGCACACACAGCCCGTCCAGCAGGCACTCCCAGGGGCCGGCGGCCAGCTGCAGCCGGCTTGCCGCCAGCGGATCGAACAGGGAATCGGACGTGTGCATGACCCACGCATTATCATGGCGCTCTTTGTTTACGGTACCCCCATGGCCCTCACCGCCACCATCCGCAAGGCCGAGCTGCAGATCAGCGACATGGACCGCGGCTACTACGCCAGCCACAACCTGACCCTGGCCCAGCACCCCTCCGAGACCGACGAACGTCTGATGGTGCGGCTGCTGGCCTTCGCCCTGAACGCGGAAGACCGGCTGGAGTTCGGCCGCGGACTGAGCACCGATGACGAGCCGGACCTGTGGAAGCAGGACTACACCGGGGCGATCGAGCGCTGGATCGACCTCGGCCAGCCGGACGAGTCACGCCTGCGCAAAGCGGCCGGCCGTGCCAGCGCGGTGCAGCTGATCACCTATGGCGGCCGTGCCGCGGATATCTGGTGGGAACGCAACGCCTCGGCACTGAACAAACTGAAGTCGCTGGAGGTCATGGACCTGCCGGGCGAATTCGTCGAGCAGTGGGGCGCAAAGATCGAGCGCAGCATGCGCTGGACCGTGCTGATCCAGGATGGTGAAGTGCAGCTGATGTCCGACAGCGCCGAGCTCAGCGTGATTCCGACCTGGCGCAAGCCCAAGCCGCAGGCGTGAGCAGCCGGGCATGAGCACGATCCGCTGCGATGTCCTGGTGATCGGGGCCGGTGCGGCCGGCCTGATGTGTGCGCTGACCGCTGGCCAGCGCGGCCGCATCGTGCAGGTGATCGACCACGCCAACAAGGTGGGCAAGAAGATCCTGATGTCCGGTGGTGGCCGCTGCAACTTCACCAACACCGGCACCACCCCGGCCAACTTCCTGTCGGCCAACCCGCATTTCTGCAAGTCCGCCCTCGCCCGCTACACGCCGTGGGAGTTCATCGGCATGGTCGAGCGGCACGGCATTGCGTATCACGAAAAAGAGCTGGGCCAGCTGTTCTGCGACATTTCGTCCAAGCAGATCGTGCGCATGCTGGTCGACGAGTGCCAGGCCGCAGGCGTGCAGATCCGCACTGACTGCGCGGTGACCCGCGTCGAGCGCGGCGCGGACGGCTTCCACGTGCACACCGCGCAGGGTCATTTCCACGCCGCCTCGCTGGTGGTGGCCACTGGCGGCTTGTCCATTCCCAGCCTGGGGGCGACCGGCTTCGGCTACGAGCTGGCCCGCCAGTTCGGCCATGAGGTGCTGCCCACCCGTGCAGGGCTGGTGCCGCTGACCCTGAGCGGCAAGCACCAGGAGCGCTTTGCCGACCTCAGCGGGGTCGCCCTGCCGGTGGTGGCGCGCTGCAACGACGTGGAGTTCCGCAATTCGCTGCTGATCACCCATCGCGGCATCAGCGGCCCGGCGATCCTGCAGATCTCGTCGTTCTGGCAGCCCGGCGACGACCTGCGCCTGGACCTGCTGCCGGGTCAGGATGCCGAGGAATGGCTGCGCAGCATGAAACGCGAGCGCGGTTCAGCGGAGCTGCGCACGGTGTTGTCGGAAGTGCTGCCGCGCCGGTTGGCGCTGCGCCTGTGCGAGCACTGGCTGCCCGACCGCCCGGTGAAGCAGATCGACGAGCGCGAACTGCGTCAGGCCGCCGCCCTGCTGCAGGACTTCCCGCTGGTGGCCAGCGGCACGGAGGGGTACCGTACGGCCGAGGTGACCCTGGGGGGCGTGGACACACGCCGGGTCTCCTCCAGTACCTTTGAGTCGCAGCTGGTGCCGGGCCTGCATTTCGTGGGCGAGGTGCTGGATGTGACCGGCTGGCTGGGCGGTTACAACTTCCAGTGGGCCTGGGCCAGTGGCCGCGCGGCGGGCCTGGTGGTGTAACCGCGCTCACAGTCCGCGAACGCCGGTGATGCACTGGCATGGACGTCGCGGCGCGCATCGTGTATCAAGATGGCACTTCGGGGAGTAGTGAATGCAGAACGCAAACGACATCACCGTCCGCCTGCTGATCGTGGACGACAGCGGCGAGAACGCCGAGACCATTGTCAGCACGCTGCGCAACAGCGGCATCGCGGTCCGCCCGGCGCGGCCGCAGAACAACGAGGAGCTGGCGCAGATCATCGGCAGCCAGCCGATCGACCTGGTGCTGGCGGCCCCCGCGCAGAGCATCCCGCTGCTGCAGGTGACCCAGCAGATCGCGGCCAGCGGCAAGGACATCCCGATGATCCTGCTGGCCGAAGCGGTCAACGAAAGCGAATGGGTCGAGGCCAGCGCCAACGGTTTCCGCGCGGTGACCTTGCGCCACCGCCCCGAGCATCTGCTGGCGGTGGTGCGCAACGAATGGACCGACCTGCACGCCCGTCGCGGGCTGCGCCGGATCGAAGCGCAGATGCGCGAGACCGAGCGCCGCTGCGACGCGCTGATCTCGTCCTCGCGCGACCCCATCGCCTATGTCCACGAAGGCATGCACATCCGCGCCAACGAAGCCTACCTGGAGATGTTCGGGTTCGAGTCGTTCGAGGACGTGGAAGGCATCTCACTGCTGGACATGGTCGCCCCGCAGCACGTGGACGGCTTCAAGCAGCTGCTGAAGTCACTGAGCAAGGGCGAAGCGCCGCCGCCGCAGTACCAGGTGGACGCACGCAACCAGGATGGCGCGATCTTCGCCGCCACCATGGAATTCACCCCGGCCACCTATGAAGGCGAATCCTGCCTGCAGGTGGTATTCCGCCGCCGCATGGAACTGGACACGGAGCTGGCCCGCGAAGTCGAAGATCTGCGTCAGCGCGACCAGGTCACGGGTCTGCTCAACCGCCCGACCTTCATGGTGCACGTGGAGAACGCGGTGGCCCAGGCCGGTCGCAGCGAAGGCCGCTTCGGCCTGCTGCTGGTCGAGCCGGACCACTACGCACGGCTGCTGCCGGACATCGGCCTGGACTCGGCCGATGCACTGATTGCCGCGCTGGGCCGGGTGCTGGCCGACGCGGTGGGCGACAAGGCCCAGGTGGCCCGCTTTGGCGAGCACAGCTTCGCGGTGTTGATGGAAGGTGCCTACGCCGAAACCGAGGCCCTGGCCGACCGCATCCGCGAGGCCTTCGCCGCGCAGGTGTTCAGCATCGGCGAGCGTTCGGCAACGGTGACGGTCAGCATTGGTGGCGTGCAGGTGGGCGAGAAGATTGCCAGCATCGGCCAGGTGCTG
Source organism: Stenotrophomonas sp. (assembly GCF_032103445.1). GTDB lineage: Bacteria > Pseudomonadota > Gammaproteobacteria > Xanthomonadales > Xanthomonadaceae > Stenotrophomonas. Next base: position 14,740 of record NZ_DAMDFR010000053.1, on the reverse strand, counting down.
GCACGTGCCACCGAATGCCAGCAGGCCGCATCGGAGCTGGGCAATACCAGCCGCATCTTCGATCCGGCCGCCGTGGACCGGGTGGAAGAAGAGCGCGTGCAGCGCTGGGTGGCGCGGATCAAGGAAGCGCTGGCCGGCGAAGGCTTCCAGCTGCATTACCAGCCGGTGCTGAATCTGCAGGGCGAGCCGCTGGAGCTGTACGAAGCCTACCTGCGCCTGGACAACAACGGCGAACTGCTCAGCCCGACGGCTTTCCTGGGCATTGCCGAGGAACATGGCCTGCTGGCGGACATCAACCGCTGGGTGGTGGCGCATGCGATCAGCGTGCTGGGCGAGCGCGCACGCGCGGGCCACGCCACGCACATGATGGTGAAGATCACTCCGGAATCGTTCAACGACCCGCAGATGGTGGCGACGCTGCGCCGCGAGCTGGCTGCGCACAATGTGCCGGGCGAACGCCTGTGGCTGCATGCGCCTGAAGCGAAGGTGTTCACCCACCTGCGCAACGCGCAGCAGTTCCTGGCCGATGTGGCACCGCTGGGCATCCGCATCGGTCTGGAGCAGTTCGGTTCGGGTCTGGATTCGTTCCAGCTGCTGGCGCACTTCCAGCCGCAGTTCCTCAAGCTGGACCGCGACTTCACCAGCGATTTCGCGCGCACCCGCGAGCATGCGGACAAGATCAGCGAGATCACCGCACGCGCGCAGGAAGCGAACATCCGCACCCTGGCCGAGTTCGTGGCGGATGCCAATTCGATGAGCCTGCTGTTCAGTGCCGGCGTGGATTACGTGCAAGGTGAGTTCGTGGGGCCTGCTGGGCCTGCGATGAACTTTGACTTTGCGTAGTGGTTTGATTTTTTGCGCGAAGAGCAGCGCTTCGGTTGCTACGTGTCGGGGAGGCCAACAGGCAGCCCCGTTCCGCGACACGCCGTAAATACATCCTTGTAGGCTCGTCAAAAACATCCATGTTTTTGACGGTCGCTCCAGGGGCTACCTGTCGGCCTCCCCTGTCATGCATCGCGCGATGCGGCGCGAACGGCAACAGCAACGGCCGTTTCAATGTGTCCCGCGTAGTGACACGCCATGCGTGTCAGCGATAGCACATCCGGAGGCCATTGCCGTTGATTTTGATTTTTCGATGGCCACCGACGATCTGTCGGGGGCCGGTCGGGGTGGGTTTGCGGGACCGTAGAAAACATGGATGTTTTCTACGAGCCCCCATGGATGGGTTTACGGCGTGTCCCGCAAACCCACCCCGACCGGCCCAAACACGGATACCCGTGAAAACCGGCTGTTCGCCCAAAACCAACAGCAGCCGGGCAAGCCCGGCTCTACGAAAAACGATCAGCCGGTCAGATCGACCAGATTCGGGATCGCGACATCGGTTGCCACGTCCGCGTCGTAATCCACGCCTTCGACGCCGAAGCCGAACAGACGCAGGAAGTCGGCCTTGTAGCCGGCCAGGTCGCTGATCTCGTACAGGTTCTCGTTGGTCACCTGCGGCCACAGCTTCAGCACTTCGGCCTGGACGTCCGGGGCCATTTCCTTGTAGTCCGCGCGCAGGCGGCCGGCTTCGTCCACCAGTTCCACCGTGCGGCCGTCGGCCAGCAGCTGGTGACGCAGGCGCTCGGTGGCGGTGCCGGTGTCCTTGCCGCCGTAGACGATGTCGTACAGCGTATCCAGCTGCTCGATGCAGCCTTCGTGCGTGCCGCGTTCCTTCATCACCTTGAACAGCAGCGACAGGTACAGCGGCATGGTCGGAATGGCCGAGCTGGCCTGGGTCACCACCGCCTTCAGCACCGACACGCGGGCATCGCCGCCGATCTTCTGCAGCTTCTCGCGCAGGCCAAGCACCTTTTCGTCCAGGTCTTTCTTGGCCGCGCCAATCGATCCGTTCCAGTAGATCGCCTGGGTGATCTCCTCGCCCACATAGGTGAAGGCCGTGGTGGTCGCACCGTCAGCCAGCACGCCGGCTTCCAGCAGCGCGTCGATCCACATCTGCCAGTCTTCACCACCCATCACCGCCACGGTGCCCGCGATCTCTTCCGCGGTCGCCGGCTGCAGCGTGGTTTCGGTCAGCACTTCCTTGTCGGTATCCAGGCCACGCAGGGTGATCGGCTCGCCGATCGGCTTGAGCGTGGAGCTGATCACTTCGCCGGTGCGCGGGTGCTTGCGGCGCGGCGCGGCCAGGCTGTACACCACCTGGTCGACCTGACCCAGATCCTGCTTGATCAGCTCGATGACCTTCGCTTTCACCTCATCGGAGAACGCATCGCCGTTCACGCTCTTCGCGTACAGGCCGGCCTGTTCCGCGTACTTGTGGAAGGCCGCCGAGTTGTACCAGCCCGCCGTACCCGGCTTGCTGTCGGTACCCGGGCGTTCGAAGAACACACCCAGCGTCGCTGCGCCACTGCCGAACGCGGCCGTGATGCGCGCGGCCAGGCCGTAGCCGGTGGACGCACCCAGCACCAGCACGCGCTTGGGGCCGTTGGGCAGCTTCGGCTGCGCCTTGATGTAGTCGATCTGCTGCTTCACCGCTGCATCGCAGCCGGCCGGATGGGTGGTAACGCAGATGAAGCCGCGAACGCGCGGTTTGATGACCATGAACACCTCGAGGGAAACGGAGCGGCCGCATGAGCAGCCGCGCAACCCCGAAATCGTAGTGCCCCCGACGCCCCCGCACAACCAACGCCCCAGTACGGAAAAAAGAAACGCCGGGCAGAGCCCGGCGCTTCCTCATCACATCGATAGTGCCGGGCCATGCCCGGCAACACGTCACGGCCTGCGCGCGAGCGCTTCCACGTCCTTCGCCTTCGGCAGCAGATCCTGCTTGCTGACGCGCAGGAAGCCAATCGTCAGCATCGGCACGGCCACCAGGATCGAAGACACCACCACGATCACCGCACCGACCATGTGGGTTTCGGCCAGGCCTTCCAGCGACGCACCGCCGTACAGGTACAGCGCCAGCGCCGACAGGAAGAACATCACCGCGGTGATCACCGTACGCGACAGCGTCTGGTTGATCGAGCGGTTCAGCACTTCCAGCGGTTCCACGCGCAGGCTGCGGAAGTTTTCACGGACGCGGTCGAACACCACGATGATGTCGTTGATCGCGAAGCCCATCACCGACAACAGACCGGCCAGCAGGTTCAGGTCGAACTCGCGTCCCATCAGCGACATGTAGGCCAACGTGACCAGCAGGTCGAACAGGGCCACGAGGCTGGCGGTGACCGCGAACTTCCATTCAAACCGGAAGCCGATGTAGATCAGGAAGCCGACCAGCATGAACACCGTGGCGTACAGCCCGTTCAGGGCCAGATCCTTGCCGATCTGCGGGCCGACGTACTCGTTGCGCAGGATGGTGGCCGGATTCTCAGCCGTGGTGATCGCCTTGAGCACGGCGTCGCCGGTGGCCTTGTCCTGGGCCGCCCCTTCGGCACCCGGGTCATGGGCACCGTGCGGAGCCAGGCGGATCAGCAGGTCGGTGTTGCCACCGAAGCTCTGCACCTGGGCATTTTCAAAGCCATTGGATTCCAGCTTCGAACGGACCTGTTCAACGTCCACCTGCTTGTCGAAGCGGGCTTCGATCAGGGTGCCGCCGGTGAAGTCCAGGGCGAAGGTGAAGCCCTTGACGCCGATGATGGCGACCGAGGCCAGGAACACCGCGATCGTGACCGCCATGGCGACATGGCGCCAGCGCATGAAGTCGATCTTGGTGTCGTTCGGGAGGATGTGCAGCGGAAACAGTTTCATTGTGCGTGTCGTCCCGTCAGATGGCCACGTTCTGGAGCTTCTTGCGACGGCCGTAGATCAGCGTCGCCAGGGCGCGCGATACGGTGATCGCCGTGAACATCGAAGCGAAGATACCGATGATCATGGTCAGCGCGAAGCCCTTCAGCGGGCCGGTGCCGAAGGCGAACAGCGCCACGCCCACGATCAGGCCGGTCAGGTTGGCGTCGAGGATGGTGCCACTGGCGCGCTCGTAACCGGTGACGATGGCGGTCTTGCCCGGTACGCCGGCACGCAGCTCCTCACGGATGCGCTCGTTGATCAGCACGTTGGCGTCGACCGACAGGCCCACCGACAGCGCCAGACCGGCGAAGCCCGGCAGGGTCATGGTGGCCCCGAACAGCGACATCACGGCAACCACGATCAGCAGGTTGAACAGCATCGCCACCGAGGTGATCAGGCCGAACATGCGGTAGTACACGGTGAAGAACACCAGGGTGAACAGGAAGGCGTAGACCACGGCGGTGATGCCGCGCTCGACGTTCTCGGCACCCAGGCTGGGACCGACCACGCGCTCTTCGACGAAGTCCATCGGTGCCGCCAGCGAACCGGACTTGAGCAGCTTGGCCAGGTCCTCGGCTTCCTTCTTCTCCAGGCCGGTGGTCTGGAACTGCTTGCCGAACACGCCGTTGATGTTGGCCACCGAGATCACTTCCTCGTTGACCTTGAAACCGCGCACTTCCTGGCCATCAACGATGGTGACGGTCGGCACGCGCTCGGTGTAGACCACCGCCATCGGCTTGTTCACGTTGGCGCTGGTGAAGTCGAACATGCGCTGGCCGCCGACGGCGTTCAGGGTCACGCTGACCGCCGCAGCACCGTTCTGGTCGGTGGTGGCCTGGGCGGCGACCATCTGGTCACCGGTGACGATCACGCGCTTGTTCAGCAGGATCGGGCCACGGCCGTTGCGCTGCTGGAACACCTTGGCTTCCGGCGGGATACGACCGGTATCGATGGCGTCCTGCGCGTTGCCGTCAACCACCGCGCGGTATTCCAGGGTGGCGGTGGCACCGATCATGCGCTTGGCTTCGGCCGTGTCCTGCACGCCCGGCAGCTGCACGACCACGCGGTCGGCACCCTGGCGCTGGATGATCGGCTCGGCCACACCGAGCTGGTTCACACGATTGCGCAGGGTGTTGATGTTCTGCTCGATCGCGCCGTTGGCAATGGTGGTCAGCTCGGTTTCCGGCACGCTGACGGTGATGCGGTTACCGGCGACGTCGTAGCCCAGGGTCGGCTGGGCCTTGGCCAGCAGCTGGCGGGCTTTTTCGACCACATCGGCACCCGCCGACGGGCTGATCACCGCGGCAATGGTGTTGTCCGGGCGGCGCTCGACCGACTGGTACGGGATGCGGGCATCGCGCAGGCTGGTACGCACGTCTTCGGCGTAGGCGTCCATGCGCTTGTCCAGCGCGGCCTTCTGGTCCACCTGCAGCACGAAGTGCACACCGCCCTGCAGGTCCAGGCCCAGCGTCATCGGACGACCGCCCAGCTTGGCCAGCCAGTCCGGCACGGTGGAGGCCAGGTTCAGCGCCACCGTGTAGTTCTCGCCCACGCTGTCGCGCAGCAGGTCGCTGGCCGCAGCCTGGGTCTTCAGGTCGGGCAGACGGACGATCAGGCTCTCACCTTCCTTTTCGGCACCGATGGTGCTGATGCCGGCCTGCTTCAGGTCGGCCAGCACGCGATCGCGCAGCGCGTCGTCGACCTGCCCGCCACGGTTGGCGGTGATCTGGACGGCGGCGTCCTTCTGGTAGATGTTGGGCAGCGCGTACAGAGTGCTGAGCGCCAGTACGATCAGGATGACGACGTACTTCCAGCGTGGGAATTCAAGCATTGCCAGGTTCCTGCGCGGTGCCAGTCCCGGCACCGCGGTTGGTCTTGGGAAAAAGGAAAATCAGACGGCCGACTTCAGGGTGCCGGCGGGCAGCACGTTGCCGACAGCGCCCTTCTGGACGCGGATGTTCACGTTGTCCGCCACTTCGATGGTGACGAAGTTGTCGCCGATCTTGGTGACCACGCCGGCAATGCCGCCGTTGGTGAGCACTTCGTCACCGACCTTGATCTTGTCCAGCATCGCCTTGTGTTCCTTCTGGCGCTTCATCTGCGGACGGATCATCAGGAAGTACATGATCGCGATCAGGATGATCGGGAACAGCAGCGTGGTCAGGCCCATGCCCTGCGGCTGGCCGCCGGCGGCTTGGGCGTGGGCGGCGGGAATCAGGAAAGCGAGCAGGTTCATTGTGTGTCCTTGGGTTGGGAGGCGCCCTGCCCCGGGGGGAAGGGTGTCGCCGCGAAACGGTGGGTCAGCCGCGAAGTATGCCACGGCCCAGTGGCTATTCCTTGGGCCAATTGGCACGGTCTTCAAGGCACCCGGGGTCAGTCCTGCGGGTCCAGCGGCGGCGTGGCCATGCCCCGGGCCGTGTAGAAGGACTCGCGGAAGGCGGTGAAGGTTCCCGCCGCGATGGCCGCGCGCATGTCGGCCATCAGTTTTTCGTAGTAGTACAGGTTGTGCAGGGTGCCCAGCATCGGGGCCAGCATTTCATTGCAGCGGTCCAGGTGGCGCAGGTAGGACCGGGTGTAGCCGCTGCTGCAGGCATGGCAGCCGCAACCCGGTTCGATGGTGTCCATGTCGCGCTCGTATCGGGCGTTGCGGATGCGCACCGTGCCAAACGAGGTGAAATAGTGGCCGTTGCGGGCGTTGCGGGTCGGCATGACGCAATCGAACATGTCCACGCCGCGGGCCACGCCTTCCACCAGGTCTTCCGGACGCCCCACCCCCATCAGGTAGCGTGGGCGGTCGGCCGGCAGGATCGGATTCAGATGATCGAGCATGGCGTTGCGCTCGTGCTCCGGCTCGCCCACTGCCAGGCCGCCGATCGCGTAGCCATCAAAGCCGATCTGCTGCAGGCCCTCCGCCGAGCGGGTGCGCAGATCGTGGTGCACCCCACCCTGCACGATGCCGAACAGGGCCGCATCGTTGCCCAGTTCATCGTGGGCATTGCGGCTGCGCTGGGCCCAGCGCAGGCTGAGCTCCATCGAGGTGCGCGCCACCTGTTCGGTGGCCGGGTACGGGGTGCATTCGTCGAAGATCATCACGATGTCCGAATCGAGCACCTTCTGGATCTTCATGCTCTCTTCCGGGCCCAGGAACACCTTGGCCCCGTCGGTCGGCGAGGCAAAGGTGACCCCCTGTTCGGTGATCTTGCGGCGATGGGCCAGCGAGAACACCTGGAAGCCACCGGAATCGGTCAGGATCGGGCCATTCCAGCGCGCGAAGCCATGCAGGCCGCCGTGGTCGGCGATCACGTCCAGGCCCGGGCGCAGGTACAGGTGGAAGGTGTTGCCGAGGATGATTTCCGCGCCCAGCGCCCGGATCTGCTCCGGCAGCACGCCCTTGACCGAGCCATAGGTGCCCACCGGCATGAAGGCCGGGGTTTCCACGGTGCCGCGCGGGAAGGTCAGGCGGCCGCGACGGGCACGGCCGTCGGTGGTCTGGAGCTGGAACTGGAGTCGGGACATGGAGCGGATATCAGGCAAATAGCTGCCGATTATCGCTCATATCTGCCCAATACGCCCGGTTCGGGGTTACGTTGACACGCATGGCGTGTCACTACGCGGGGATCCGTAGAGCCGGGCTTGCCCGGCTGAACCGCCGCAGATCCGTCATTCCCCCCGCGGGAACAGCAGCATGGCATCGCCATAGCTGAAGAACCGGTACTTCTCCGCAATCGCCGCCGCATAGGCCTCAAACACCCGCTCCTGCCCGGCGAACGCCGAAATCATCATCAGCAGCGTGCTTTCCGGCAGGTGGAAATTGGTGATCATCGCGTCCACGCTGCGGATGCGGTAACCCGGGGTGATGAATATCTGGGTTTCACCGGCATACGGCAGCAGCTCGCCTTCACGCATGGCGCTTTCCAGCGCGCGCACCACCGTGGTGCCGACACCGATCACGCGGCCACCGGCGGCGCGGGTCTGGCGCACCTGCTGCACCAGTTCGGCCCCGACGTTCAGCCACTCGCGGTGCATCACGTGGTCCTTCAGGTCATCCACCCGCACCGGCTGGAACGTGCCCGCACCCACGTGCAGGGTGACGTGGCCGCTGTTCACGCCACGCGCCTTCAGCGCCGCCAGCAGGTCCTCGTCGAAATGCAGGCCCGCCGTCGGAGCAGCCACCGCCCCAACTTCGCGCGCAAACACCGTCTGATAACGCTCGCGATCATCCATGCCCGGTTCGCGCTGGATGTACGGCGGCAGCGGCAGGCGGCCGGCGTGCAGCAGCCACTGTTCCAGGCTTTCCGGCACGTGGAACTGGAGCACATAGAACTCGCCGTCGCGGCCCAGCACCTCGGCCTCGCCGCCGGCGTCCAGGGCGATCCGGCTGCCGGCCTTGGGCGACTTGCTGGCCCCGACCTGGGCGCGAGCCTGCTGCGCGCCGAGCAGACGCTCGATCAGGATCTCCACGCGGCCACCGCTGGCCTTGTGCCCGAACAGACGCGCCGGAATCACCCGGGTGTCGTTGAACACCAGCAGATCGCCCGGCTGCAGCAGGTCCGGCAGGTCACGGACCTGGCGGTGCTCGAACGCGGACGGGGCCGCCGGCACCACCATCAGGCGGCTGGCCGAGCGCTCGGCGAGCGGGGCCTGGGCAATCAGTTCAGGCGGCAGGTCGTAGTGGAAATCGGACTTCTTCAAGGCGGCGTGCGGCAACAGGTCGAGAATGTCGCGCATTGTACGACTGGCTCCCGGTGGCAATGCATGTGGCTGGCAACGTCGCGCAAAATGCTGCTATGCAACAGTTTTCCACGGGGTTATCGCGCGAAAAAGCGCGTGCTAGCATCGAGCCGGAAGTCCGATGCACGAGCCCCGAAGCGCGCGCCTGGTCGCGCGTTTTGCATTTGCGCCGTGCCGCCATTTGTTTCAGGAGATCTGCAATGAGCTTCATCGAACGCCTCGCCCCGCTTCGCGCCCAGCCCGGCACCCGCCTGACCGCCGGCCTGGATGACGCCACCCTGGAGCGCCTGGCCACCGGCCACCCGCAGCTGCTGGCCGCCGTGGACGCCGCCGCCGCCGAATTCGAGCGCGTCCGCGCCAGCCTGGACGACGTGCTGGCGCTGGATGAGCGCGACCAGATCGACGCCCTGCAGGACGGCTTCGTCAATTTCTATGCCGACGACGCAGTCACCCCGTATGTGGCCCTCGCCGCTCGCGGTGCCTGGGTCGTCACGTTGAAGGGTGCGGTGCTGTATGACGCCGGCGGCTACGGCATGCTGGGCTTCGGGCACACCCCGCCGGCGGTGCTGGAGGCAATGGCTGCGCCGCAGGTGATGGCCAACATCATGACCCCGCACCTGTCCCAGCGCCGCTTCATCCAGGCGCTGCGCCAGGAAATCGGGCACAGCCGCGGTGGCTGCCCGTACGCCCGGTTCATGTGCCTGAACTCCGGGTCTGAAGCGGTCGGCCTGGCTGCCCGCATCGCCGACGTCAATGCCAAGCTGCAGACCGACCCGGGTGCCCGCCATGCCGGTGCGAAGATCAAGCGCGTGGTGGTCAAGGGCAGCTTCCATGGCCGCACCGACCGCCCCGCCCTCTACTCCGACTCCAGCCGCCGCAACTACATGCAGCACCTGGCCAGCTACCGTGGCGAGGACAGCGTGATCACCGTTGCGCCGTACGACGAGGCCGCGCTGAAGCAGGTGTTTGCCGATGCCGCCGAGCAGCGCTGGTTCATCGAAGCGGTGTTCCTTGAGCCGGTGATGGGCGAAGGCGACCCGGGCCGCTCGGTGCCACCGGCCTTCTACGCGCTGGCGCGCCAGCTGACCCGCCAGCACGGCAGCCTGCTGCTGATCGACTCGATCCAGGCCGGCCTGCGCGCGCATGGTGTGCTTTCCATCGTCGATTACCCCGGCTTTGAAGGCGTCGACGCGCCCGATATGGAAACCTACTCCAAGGCCCTGAATGCCGCGCAGTTCCCGCTGTCGGTGCTGGCGGTGACCGAGCACGCCGCGCAGCTGTACCGCAAGGGCATCTACGGCAACACCATGACCTCCAATCCGCGTGCGCTGGACGTGGCCTGCGCCACGCTCGGCCTGCTGACCCCGCAGGTGCGCCAGAACATCCGCGAACGCGGGGCTGAAGCGGTGCGCAAGCTCGAGCAGCTGAAGACCGAGCTGGGCGGGCTGATCACCAAGGTGCAGGGCACCGGCCTGCTGTTCTCATGTGAACTGGCCCCGCAGTTCAAGTGCTACGGAGCGGGCTCCACCGAGGAATGGCTGCGCAATCATGGCGTCAACGTCATTCACGGTGGCGAAAATTCGCTGCGCTTCACGCCGCACTTCGGCATGGACAGCGAGGAGCTTGATCTGCTGGTTCAGCTGGTCGGACGCGCGTTGAAGGAAGGCCCGCGCCGGGAGGCGTCGCAGGCCGCGTGAACGGGTGACCGACAGCCGGGCAAGCCCGGCTCTACATCGTGCGATAATGTGCGCCTGCACCACCGAAATCACCCCGCCGTTCACGGCGGGGCTTTTTCGTTTCCGCTGCAGCATTTTTGAACACAGGAAGATCCAATGAAGTCGATTTGCGTTTACTGTGGCTCCAACGCCGGGAGCAAGCCCATCTACACCGAACGCGCGATCGCGCTGGGCGACCGCATCGCCCGCGACGGCCTGCGCCTGGTCTATGGCGGCGGCAACGTCGGGCTGATGGGCACCGTGGCCAATGCGGTGTTGGCCGGCGGCGGCGAAGTGACCGGGGTCATCCCGCAGCAGCTGGCCGACTGGGAAGTGGCCCACCGCGGCCTGACCGAACTGGAAATCGTCGGTTCCATGCATGAACGCAAGTCGCGCATGTTCGACCTGGCCGATGCCTTCGTGGCCCTGCCGGGTGGTTTTGGCACCATGGAAGAAATCTTCGAGATGCTGACCTGGCGACAGCTCGGCATCGGCAATAAGCCGTGCGCCTTCCTGGACGTGGATGGTTTCTATGCGCCGCTGATCGGCATGATCGATCGCATGGTGGAAGAGCGCTTCCTGCATCCGGACCAGCGCGCCGACCTCTGGTACGGCTCGGACATCGACGCCATGCTGGACTGGATGCGCGCCTATCAGCCGGCGCAGGCCTCGAAGTGGATCGACGAGAAGCGCCGCACCGCGTTGCGCTGATCAACCGGTGACGAACGCGTCCATTGGCGCGGGGCGGCCCAGCAGGTAGCCCTGCCCGTAATCGCAGCCCAGTTGCAGCAAGGTCTGCCGCTGGGCGGCGTTTTCAATGCCCTCGCCCACCGTTTCGATGCCCAGCGTGCGTGCCAGCGACAGCACGCCCTGCACCAGCGCGTAGGTGCTCTGCAGGTCACGACCGTGCAGGCCGGCGATGAAGCTCTGGTCGATCTTCAGCGTGGAGATCGGGAAACGATGCAGATAGGACAGCGCCGAGAACCCGGTGCCGAAGTCGTCCAGTTGCACCAGCACGCCACGCTCGCGCAATGTCTGCAACACCCGCAACGTGCGCGGGCCGTCGTCGAGCAGCGCCACCTCGGTGATTTCCAGGCGCAGGCGACGCGGGTCGGCTCCGGCGGCCTCGATCAGCCCGAACAGACGCGGGGTGAAATCCGGTGAGCGGAAGTGTCGCGGCGACACATTGACCGACAGATACCCTTCACCGCCCTGCGCCAGCTGCCCGATCACCTCTTCGTACAACAGCCAGTCGACCTGCTCGATCAGGCCGCTTTCCTCGCCCAGATCCAGGAACGCGCTGGGCAGCAGCAGGCCACGGCGTTCGTGCTGCCAGCGCAGCAGTGCCTCATAGCCCATCACCGCACCGTCGCTGAGGCGCACGATCGGCTGGTAGTACGGCACGAAATCACGATTGTTGATCGCCCGGCGCAGGTCGGCTTCCAGGTCCAGGCTGCGCAGCGCTTCCTCGCGCATGGCTTCGTCGAACACCGCGAAGCGGTCCTTGCCCTGGGCCTTGGCCCGGTACATCGCAGCATCGGCGTCGCGCACCAGCTCTTCCGCATTACGGTAACGCGGGCTCCACAACGCGATGCCCAGGCTGCCGGAAGGGAACAGTTCACGCCCCTGCACCCACATGGATTCTTCCAGTGCCGCCAGCATGCGCTGCGAAAACTCGCGTGCGGATTCCAGGCCCTCCGGGCACTGCAGCAGAATGGCGAATTCGTCACCGCCAAGCCGCGCGACAAGGTCGTTGCCGCCGACCATGGAGACGATCCGCCGCGCCACCTCGACCAGCATCTGGTCGCCGGCGGCGTGACCGATGCTGTCGTTGACCAGCTTGAAGCGGTCCAGATCCAGGAACAGCACCGCAAACGCAGGTCCACCCGGCAGCTGGGCCAGGTTGATCGCATCCTCCAGCCGGTCCAGCAGGTGTACGCGGTTGGGCAATCCGGTCAGTGCATCGTGCAGCGCCTGATGGGTCAGCCGCTGTTCGGCGCGCAGGCGCTCGCCGATCTGACCCAGCAGCTGCTCATTCACTTCGGCAAGCTCGCGGGTGCGTTCTTCGACCCGCTTTTCCAGCTCCGCGTGGGCCAGCCGCAGCTGCTCCTGGTTGCGCTGGCGCGCCAGGCCGTTGCCGATGTTCTGCGCCACGAACATCAGCAGGCGCTGGTCGTGCGTGGTAAAGCTGATCTCCGGCGAGTAACTCTGCACCACGATCACCCCGACGACCTCGTCGTCGCTGAGCAGCGGCACCCCCAACCAGCAATGCGAGCGCGCACCGAACTCGTGCACACGTCCGGCCGCACGCAGCGCATCGATATGCTCGCGCGAAGCCAGCAGCGGCTGCCGGTTGCGCACGATGTATTCGGTCAGGCCATGACTGAAAGGACGCGACGGGCGCGCCGGGTTGTACTCGTCCACCGAGTACACGAAATCCAGACCGGTGCCACCTTCATTGACCAGCGCGATGTAGAAATTTCGCGCATCCAGCAGGGTGCCCACCACGCCATGCACCTGCAGGTAGTACTGATGCAGGGTTTCAGCGCTCATCGCCATTTCGGCGATGTTGAACAGCGCCAGCTGCAGCTTCTCGGCACGCCGCCGCTCGATCACCTCGTCCTGCAGGCTGTGGTTGGCGCGCTGCAGCTCCACCGTGCGCCGTTCCACCTGGCGCTCCAGCTGTACCTGCGCCTGGCGGCGGTCCATGGCAGTCAGGATGTGCTGGGCCACATAACCCAGCAGCGTGCGGTCGGCTTCGTTGTAGCGCACGCCGTGCTCATAGCTCTGTACCACGATGGCACCGCAGACGCGGCCGTCGCGCAGCATCGGCACACCCAGCCAGTCCAGGCTTTCCGGCCCCCGGCGCGGGTCGACTTCATCACTCAGCGAGGCCAGCAGCTCGTTGGACGGCCCACTCAGCGGCTTGCCATGGCGCAGCAGCGCGAAGGTCAGGCTGCGCGGCATTTCATGTTCTTCGTAGCTGCGGTCGGGGTCGGCCACGAAGCTGTCGCGCTGGTCGGCGAAATACAGAAACCGGATGCTCCGGCGTACGTCGTCGTATTCGACGATGTAGCAGTTCTGCGCGTACATCAGCGAGTTCAGCACGCGGTGGAAATGCCGCAGCATGTCGGTCATTTCCAGATCGGCACCCGCCAGGTCGGCGATTTCGTACAACGCCTGCTGCAACCGCTTGGAGTTTTCCAGCGACAGGATCTGTTCACGCTGCCGGGCCATGACCAGCGCGTCCTGCAGCGCCGCCTGCGCCATCCGCCACCAGGCGTCATCCGGAGCGTGGCCGCCGGCCAGGTGTGCGCGCACCGCCAGCATGCCGCCATGATGCTGCCAGCGGCGCAGGGTGGTATCGCGCGGCAGCGGCGCGCCGAACAGCAGCGCCGGCAGATCGTCCAACGGCACAGCGCCATCAGGCGCGGCAACGCCCCCTTCGCCGAGCGCACCGTCGGACCAGCCCAGCGCCAGCCGGCTACCCGCGGGCAACAGGGCGCACAACGTACGCGCCAGCGCGGTGGACACCACCGCGCCACGCTCGGGATGCCCTGCGGACGTGACTACCTGGCTGGACAGCATGTTCTTCTCTTTCTGACACCGGAGCCCCGGTGCCTCCCCTGCCCCGGAGCATAGCGCGACTGCCGGGGGGCAATGGAAGCCCATAACCCCAAAAGGCTCTTCCATACGTTGTTACGTGTGTCCTGGCCGTGATCTTTCCCGCATGTCCGCTGTCCTGTCCCCGCCCCCTGGCTATGCGCGCACGCATTCAGCGCTTACCCTGTGCGCCGTGGACGCCGCTGCCCTGCCTACCGATGAATCCCTGATGCAGGCCTGGGCCGCCGGCGACGTACGCGCGTTCGAGACCCTGTACGCCCGCCACCGCAGCCGCCTGTACAGTTTCCTGCTGCGCCAGCTGCGCGATGGCGCGCTGGCCGACGAACTGTTCCAGGACGTCTGGCAGCGGGTAATCGCCGCGCGTGCCGGCTGGCAGCCGGATGCGGCCTTCACCACCTGGCTGCTGCGCATCGCCCACAATCGGCTCAACGACCATTGGCGCGCCGCACGTCACCGCCCGTCCGCCCCGGTCGATGCCGAGGACCGGGTCAATGCCATGAGCGACCGCCATACGCCGGAAACCCAGCTGTCCGAGTTCGAACAGCGCCGCCGGCTGCAGCTGGCCATGGAGCAGCTGCCCGATGACCAGCGCATGGTGCTGCAGCTGCGGCTGGAACAGGAGCTGAGCCTGGAAGAGATCGCGCAGATCACCGGCGTGGGCCGGGAAACCGTCAAGTCGCGCCTGCGCTACGCGATGGACAAGCTGCGCGGGGAGTTGAGCCCATGAACCGCCCCGAACCGCTGACCCCGGAAGAACGCGAACTGGCCCGTCTGCTGGGCCGGCCAGGTACCAGCGCGCCGTCGCCGCGCGTGGACGAGGCCGTGCTCGCCGCGGCCCGTGCTGCGGTGGGGGATGACGCGCCGGCAGCCGCCGCAGAGGC